>CAKUKM010000003.1 GCA_934663595.1 uncultured Clostridia bacterium
GGGGCTATTTTATCGCAGGGAAATCCCATTTCCCGGAGAGAAAATAGCTACCTTACAAGTTTTGCGGCCGGAGTCCGTAGGACTCAAGCAAAACTTGCGTGGGGGTGGCAGTGGCGGGGGAGCTTGCTCCCCCGTCCACCAGCTTGTCAAAATTTTTGACAAGTGGATCCGGCAGCATTTGCCGGCTCTTGATGCAATTAGACTCGCTCGATCTGAACCTGATCCAGCAGGCGCTTGTATTCCGCCTTGTCGATCACGCGATAGCTGTCGGTCATGCAGCGCGCGGAGGCGCAGGCAACGCCCATCCGGAACGCGTCCTCCAGCTCGTTGTCGCCGATGAAGCCGCAGGTGAGGCCCGCGACCATCGCGTCGCCCGCGCCCACGGTGGACTTTACGTCCAGCGCCAGCTTCGGCGCATACAGCGTCTTTTCGCCGTCGGTAATCATTGCGCCGTCGCTGCCCAGCGAAACCGTGACCACCGCGACGCCCCGATCGACGTATTTCAGCGCCGCATCGCGAATTTCGGACAGCGAATTGAGTTTTTCGCCGGTCATCAGCTCCAGCTCGTAGCGATTCGGCTTGATCATGAACGGGCGCGCCTCCAGGCCGTAGCGCATCCGCTCGCCGTCCGCGTCCAGCACGCACCGGCAGCCGAGGCCGTCCACCGCCTGAATCAGCGTCTTGTAGTAATCCGGCGGGCATCCGGGCGGCAGCGAGCCGGCCAGCACGAGGTAATCCGTGTTTTCCGCATGCAGACAGACCAGATCGGTCATGCGCTTGAGCTGTTCCTCCGTCACCTGCGCGCCGGATTCGTTGATTTCCGTGATTACGCCGGCGGACTGATCGAACACCTTGACGTTCGTGCGCACGCTGCCATCGCACCAGACGAAATTGTATTCCGTGCCGTTGACCATCAGCCGCTTTTCAAACAGCTTCGAGCCCTCGCGGTACATAAATCCGATGCATTCGCTGGCCACGCCCAGCGCGGCGGCGGTCAGCGCCACGTTGATGCCCTTGCCCGCGGCGACGCTGTGCGCGCTGATCACGCGGTTCAGGCCGCCGGGAACGAATTTTTCAACGTTGACCGTGCGGTCAATGCTGGGATTGAGCGATATCGTCGTAATCATGATTCACATTTTCCTCTCTGTCTGCTTACATTACGCTGAACAGCATTTCGCCGTAGGTCGGATACGGCCAGTCCTTCGCGCCGGTCAGCAGCTCCGCCTCGTCCGCGGCCGTGCGCAGCGCGCGCATCAGCGGCAGCAGCCGGTCGCGGCAATAGCGCGCGGCCTCGAGGGCGGAGGAAGCGGGCGTGGCGGCGATCGCCGCGTCCAGCGCTTCGGCGCTTTCGTGCATTTTCGCCATGTGTCTGGAAAGCGCGCGCAGCGTATCGATTTCATAATCCGCCGGAATGTTCAGCTCGGCCTTCTCGCGCGCGCCGCCGGCCAGATTGCGGGTGAATGCGGCGAGGGCGGGAAGAATGCCGCGCCGGGCCATGTCCAGCATCGTCAGCGCTTCGATATGCAGCACCTTTCCATATTCCTCCAGCAGGATCTCCTGCCGGGAGCGCAGCTCGGTTTCCGTGTAAATGCCGTGCCGGGCGAAGAGCTGCACGTTCTTTTCGTCCGCCAGATGCGAAATCGCGTCCACGGCGTTGGTGAAGTTCAAAAGTCCGCGGCGGCGCGCCTCCTCCACCCATTCGGAAGTATAGTTGTTGCCGTTGAACAGAATGCGCTTGTGCTCGCGAATCGTGCGGCGAATCAGATGCATCACCGCGTAATCAAAGCTCTCCGCGCCCTCCAGCTCGTCGGCGAAGTCCTTCAGAACGTCGGCCACGATCGTATTCAGCACCGTGTTCGGCCCCGAAATTGAAAACGACGAGCCCGGCATGCGGAATTCAAACTTGTTTCCCGTAAATGCAAACGGCGAGGTGCGGTTGCGGTCAGTCGCATCGCGCTTGAACTTCGGAATCGTGCCGATGCCCACGTCCATAACGTCCATTTCGTCGGGATTGAAGTCCGCCTTGTGCTCGATGGCCTCGAGAATGGCCGCGATGTCGTCGCCCACGAACATCGAAATGATCGCCGGCGGCGCTTCGTTGCCGCCCAGACGATGATCGTTTCCCGCGGACGAGGCCGCGATGCGCAGCAGATCCTGATGCTCGTCCACCGCGCGGATCACAGCGCACATGAACAGAAGAAACTGCGTGTTCCTGGCCGGATTCTTGCCGGGATTCAGCAGATTTTTGCCCGTGTCGGTCGAAAGCGACCAGTTGTTGTGCTTGCCGCTGCCGTTTACGCCGTCGAACGGCTTTTCGCCCAGCAGACAGGCGAGCCCGTGCTTCCGCGCGAGCTTCTGCATCAGCTCCATCGCCAGCTGATTGTGGTCGGCGGCGACGTTTACGTCGGTAAATACCGGCGCGAGCTCGTGCTGCGCGGGCGCGACCTCATTGTGCTCCGTGCGCGCGAACACGCCGATTTTCCACAGCTCCTCGTCCAGATCGCGCATGAAATCGGACACGCGGGCCTTCAGCGCGCCGTAGAACTGGTCGTCCATTTCCTGGCCCTTGACCGGGCGCGCGCCGAACAGCGTGCGGCCCGTATAGCGCAGATCCGGGCGCTTTAAAAACATCTCCTGATCAATCAGGAAATACTCCTGCTCCGGGCCGGCGGTCGGGAACACGCGGGAAACGCCTTCCTCGCCGAAGAGCCGGAGAATGCGCCGGGCCTGAATGTTGATCGCCTGCATGGAGCGCAGCAGCGGCGTTTTCTTGTCCAGCACCTGCCCGGTAAACGAGCAGTACGCCGTCGGAATGCAGAGCGTGCGGTCCTTGATGAAGGCATACGAGGTCGGATCCCACGCGGTATAGCCGCGCGCTTCAAATGTGGCGCGCAGACCGCCGGACGGGAACGACGACGCGTCGGATTCGCCGCGCACGAGTTCCTTTCCGGAGAATTCCATGATGACTTCGCTGTTGCTGACCGGCGTCAGGAACGCCTCGTGCTTTTCGGCGGTGATTCCGGTCATCGGCTGGAACCAGTGGGTGAAGTGCGTCGCGCCCTTTTCGATGGCCCAGTCCTTCATTGCGTTGGCGACCACGTCCGCGATATCGCGATCGAGCTCGCGCCCGCTCTGAATCGCGCGCTGCAATGCCCGGTAATCCGCGTGGGGGAGGCGGTCCTTCATGACGGAATCGTTAAACACCATGCTGCCGAAAATTTCCTTGATTTTGCTCATGCGCTTCATCCCTTCGGGCGTTTTCCTCTATTATAGAATTTGCTTGTAAACTCCGCTAGAGCGCCCCGCGATCCGGCGCGCTTTTAATTCTCCGCGCCCTCAGTGGGCTCGGGCGTCGCCGGGGCGGTCACGACGTTGATCGTGAATCGCGCCTCCGCGCCGCCGGCGGCCGTTGCGATGATCGTGGCCGTTCCATAGCCGCCGGTCGGCTGAACGATACCGTCGTCCGTGACCGTCGCGACCAGCTCGTTGTCCGAAATGAATTTCACACGCGGATCGTCCGCGTCCGCCGGCGTAACCACCGCGTTCAGCGCAATCGGCTCTTTGGCCTCTTCGCGCAGCAGCGTAATTTCCGTCTTGTCCAGCTCGATTTTGTGCACCGTGGTCTTCACCTGCACGCGGCAGACGGCGGTGAAGCCGTCCGCGGAGGCGGTGATGGTCGCATTGCCCGAGGCAATTGCATTCAGCGCGCCGTTTTCCACCGTCGCAACCGACGGGTTGTCGCTCGTCCAGTCGATGTGATGGCGCGCGCTCGAGGCGTCGCCGATCAGCTGCGCGTCCAGCGCGAGCGCCGTTCCTCGTTCGATGACCACGCTGGTCGGATTCAATTGGAAATCCCGCGCCGCGGGCTCTACGGTAATCGTCGCGGAATTGGCAAGGCCGCCCTTCGTGTGCAGCGTCACGATGGCCACGCCGGGCGCGATCGCGTGCACGATGCCCGATTCGCCCACGGAGAGCACGTCGGTCGCACTGCTCGTCCAGCTCAGCGGCGTGTCGGTGGAGTCCTCCGGCAGCAGCGAGGTGCGCAATTGCAGCTTCGCGCCCACGCCGAGCGTCATGTCGCCCGGAATGATCGCCACCGCCGTGCCGCGGACGTTGACCGTGACCTTCGCGGCGGCGGCATAGCCCTCGTCGGTGGTGGCCACGATATAGGTTTCGCCCGCGCCGATCGCCGTCACGCGGCCCGCGCCGTCCACGCGCGCAACCGCCTCGTTTGCCGAATACCATTCCACGCCGCGGCCGGACGCGCCCTCGTTGTAGACGCACGAAAGGCCGCTGACGTCGCCCTTATTCAGCGAAAGCGAATCCACGCTCAGCCGGAAGCTCGTGACCGGCACGCCGGAGACCGTAATCAGCGCCTGTGCGCGCAGACCGTCCTCCGCATTCAGCCATACGCGCGTCTTCCCGGGCGATACGGCGGTGATCATGCCGCTTTCGTCCACGGACGCAATCCCCGGCGCTTCGGAGGCGAAGGAAACCGCTTGCTCCTGCGCGGATTCAAAGGCGTAATTCATTACGAAGCGCTCGCCGGGCTTCAGGGTAAGCTCGCTCACGCCGGGAATCAGCCGCGGCTCCTTTCCCGCACGCATCGGCACGAACAGAAGCGCCGCCGCCAGAACCGCCGCGGCCCACGCCACCAGTTTATTGAAAGTCGTTTTCATTCGACAAAAATCCTCCCGCCAGGCAATAGGCATTCCAACACAATGATAATTATACGTCCAAATCCCGATTCGGTCAAGATATTGCAATTCAATGCAAGCTATGTTATAATTTATAACGATGTTGATTTTAAGGAGAATGCGCATGAAGAGATGGCTGGTCGCTGCCCTGACGCTGCTGTTGGTTCTTTCGCCGCTTTCGGCGCTGGCCGATTACGATATGCCGTATTACATCGGCGTGGATATCACCAACCAGATCGTGACGATCTATCGCACGGCGGACGGCGCGATCGTGCGCCAGATGGCGTGTTCGACCGGCATTGAGGACAATACGCCGCTGGGCGTGTTCGATCTGCCCGCGAAGCGGCGCGACAGCGAGCGCACCGAATGGTACTACCTGCCGGAATTCAAGTGCTATGTCAAATACGCCACGCGCGTAAAGAACAAATTTCTGTTCCATTCCTGCGAATATGCCTCCCAGGATGAAAGCACGGTCTTTCAGGAGGATATCGACATGCTCGGCTATCCCGCGAGCCACGGCTGCATTCGCCTGCTCCCGGAAAACGCCAAATGGATTGCGCTGAACTGCCTGAAGGGTACGAAATGCCGCATTTACAAGAGCGAGGCGTTCGACGAGGATCTGCGCGATCTCGTAATTTCTTCTACATATACCATCGACAGCGGAATCAGCTATGAGGAATGGCTCGGCAAGCCGACCGATCCGGATACGCTCGGCCGCTTTACCAGCGGCGAAAAGGTCGGCGCGCTGCAGACGCGCCTGAAGGAGCTCGGCTTCTATTCCGGCGAGATCGACGGCTTTTATCGCACGACGACGGTCAACGCCGTGACGGAGGCGCAGCAGATGATGGGCCTCGCGCAGACCGGCCAGGCCGATCCCGCGTTTATCGAGGCAATGAACGATCCCGATGCGCCGACTTCGATGAACGCGCCGATTTCCGAGGGCATGAGCGGCGAGAACGTGCGCGCGCTGCAGGAGAATCTCGCGGCGCTGAAGCTGTATGCGGGCGCGATCGACGGCATATGCTCCCCGGAGCTTACGGAGGCGATCAAGGCGTTTCAGCGCGCGTATATTTACTTTGTAGACGGCGTGGCGACGGCCGAGGCGCAGAAGGCGATCTTCTATGAGGCCGAAACGGTCAAGGGCCTGTTTGTCGATTCGGAGGATTATTCTCTGGAGCAGGCGCAGGGCACGATCGTGCGCGCGCTGGTTACGGTAAAATCCAGCGATCGCGTGAAGCTCCGCTCCGAACCGAGCTCCGACAGCACCGCGCTCTGCCTCGTTCCGAAGGGCTACGAGGTGATGGTGCTCGGCGAAAGAAACGGTTGGGCGCTGGTCGGCAGCGGCGGAAACACCGGCTATCTGCATACCAACAATTTAATTACGCTCACACAGGAGACGGCCACGCTGACCTATACCGACGCGGCCGGAACGCGCTATACCATCGGCAAAACGCCCGAGCAGTATGCGGCGGGGGCGGCGTATCCGTATGTGGAATTCGCCAATTACCTTTCGGGCCGCGGCGCGCTGACGGAGTTTGAATCGGTCGAGAGCTATGCGACCGTCCAGACCGGCGGCGCGGAGCTGAATCTGCGCGCGGTTCCGGATTCGGCCGGCGCGGTGCTCGCGCGCATGCAGGACGGCGCGCGCGTGCATGTGATCGTGCAGGGAATCGGCTGGAGCCTGATTTCGGCGGACGGCCAGCGCGGCTATGCGCTGAATGATTATCTGGAATTCTTCCGCGGGCCGAAGGATTATCTGGGTGACACGCTGCCCGAGGACGCGACGGCGGACGAATACCTCGAAATGTTCCAGTACGGCTGCATTTCCGGCGTGTGCGCGATCGTGACGGCGGAGGACGGCGCGCCGGTTTACAGCGAATCGAACGGCGCGGGCAATCAGATCGGCTATCTGCCGGTCGATCTCGAGCTGAAGCTGATTTCCACCTCCGGCGGCTGGAGCCTGATCGACCTGAACGGCAACCGCGGCTATATGAGCAACGGCGCGCTGACGTTCGTGGCCGAATAGGCGTTTTAATCAGAAAGGCGAAGGAAAGACATGGCGACCATCAAGGACGTCGCGGAAGCGGCGCAGGTTTCGATAGGCACAGTTTCAAAATACATCAACGGCATTCACATTCGGGAAAAGAATCGCGCCTCCATTGAAAAGGCGATCGAGGCGCTCGGCTATCGCATCAATCCGACAGCGCAGGCGCTGAAGACGAATCGCACCCGCAGCGTCGCGATCATGCTGCCGAGCATCACCAGCGCGTATTCGCCGCGCATCATTTCGCAAATCGAGGCGACGCTGTCGGAATTCGGCTATACGGTCATGATCATGGACACCCACGGCGACCACGAGCTGGAGGGCAGAAAGATCGAAATGATGCTGGATCGCCGCGTGGACGGCTTCGTCGTGTTCCCGATCGATCAGGACGGAAGAAATTATCGGCGCATTCTCGATTCAGGCGTGCCGATGTGCCTGGTGGACACGCGCATGAGCGATTTGCCCTGCGTGCAGGTGCTCAGCGAAAATGCCGGCGCAACGCGCGCGGCGACGGAAATGCTGCTGGACGAGGGCCATACCCACATCGGAATCATCACCGGAAACGCGGAAAACGCCACGGCGATGGAGCGCCTGCAGGGCTATCGCGAGGCGCTTTTGCAGCGCGGAGTTGCGGTAGAGGAATCGCTGATCGAGATGGTTCCGGATTTTTCGGAAAAGGGCGGCTATCAGAGCGCGATGCGACTGATGCGCAGCAAAGATCGTCCGACGGCGATTCTGGTCTGCAATTTCTATACCACGCTCGGCGCGACCTGCGCGCTGATGGATCTGGGGCTGGAGTTCGGGCGCGAGATCCGCGTGGTCGGCTTTGACTACGAACGCCTGCCGCGCATTGCGCGCCGCCCGATGGGAATCATTACCCAGGCCATTCAACAAATCGGCGAGGTCGTCGCGCAATCGCTGCTGAAGCAGATGAACGGGGAAGCGCACACGGAGGTGATCCGCATTCCCACCCAATACGCGGAATGGACGATGGAAACCATTCTCCAAACAAGATAAAGCAAAGCGCTGCACGCAATGAAAGCGTGCAGCGCTTTTCCTATGCCCATTCGCGCAGCATGCGGATTTCCGCGGCGTAGCCGGGCAGATCGTTCGGCGTTTCCAGAATAAACGGCAAATTCCGCAGCGCGGGATGCCGGACGATGCGCCGAAACGTCTCCGCGCCCAGCGTGCCCAGACCGATTTTCTGGTGGCGATCCTTGCGGCTACCGGGCGGATTCATGCTGTCGTTCAGGTGAATCGCCTTCAGGCGCGAAAGGCCGATAATCTTGTCGAATCGCGTGAGCACGCCGTCGAGATCGCCCGAAAGGTCGTAGCCCGCGTCGCTGACATGGCAGGTGTCCAGACAGACGCCCGCGCGCTCGCGCTGATCAAGCAAATCGATGATCGCGCGAATTTCCTCGAAGATTCCGCCGATTTCGCTGCCCTTGCCGGCCATCGTTTCCAGCAGCACCGTCGCGCGCAGATTTTTCGGCATCGCCAGATTCAGCGTTTCGGCAATCAATGCAATGCCCTTTGCCGCGCCCTGGCCGACATGGCTGCCGGGATGCAGATTGTAGAGCGCGCCGGGAAAGAATTCCAGCCGCGCCAGATCCTCGCTCAGCGCGCGCCGCGCAAAATCCAGCACCTCCGGCCGCGCCGCGCAGGGATTCAGCGTGTATGGCGCGTGCGTCACGATCGGGGCGAAGGCGTGCTCCTGCATCAGGGCAATCAGCGCGCCCGCGTCGCTTTCGTCAAACGCCTTCGCATTGCCGCCGCGGGGATTGCGCGAGAAATATTGAAACGTGTCCGCGCCGAGGGCGAGCGCCTCCCGCCCCATCGCGAGATAGCCCTTCGACGCGCTCAAATGACAACCGATGTGCAGCATTTATTCCTCCGATGCAAACGCGTCCGCGAGCGACCAGGCCGCCGCGCTCGCGCATTCGCCCTCAAAATGATAGCGCAGGCTGTGATTGCGCGGATAGATGCGCTGGGAAAACGCGATTCCGTTTACGAAGCATTCGATCGAGCTGCAATCGACATAGGCGATCAGCTCCGTTTCGTCCGATTCGGGAATCGGCGAGTCAGTAACGCGCCCGGACGGCAGAACCAGCCGCGCGCGGCCGTTTTCAGAAGAGAGCGTCAAAAGCGCGCCGTCCGGATCGGATACGGTGAAGGCAAACGCGCCCTTCGCGCGAACGCGCAGCTCGAGGCAATCGCCGGTCAGTGAATCGATCGCACCGCCGTTCAGCAGCTCTCTTTCGCGCAGCAATTGAAGCTCCGGCGCCGGCTGCTGCAGAAGTACGCCGTTTTGCACGCTCAGCACGCGCGGAATCGTGAGCGCGCCGGCCCAGCCCTCGCTCTGGCTCGGATACGGCTTTCCCCACATGTCCATCCATGCCATCAGCATCATGCGCCCGCCCGCGGAAAATACCTGCGCGGCATAAAAATCCTCGCCCCAATCGAGCTCCTGCGCGCATTCGAGCGCCATTTTGTCGGCCTGATACGTCCCGAACAGCGCGATATTCTTGTGCCCCGGCATTTCCATGGGCGACAGAATCAGCAGATCCTGGCCGTCCACGCGGCAGTAATTCGGGCATTCCCACATGCTGCCGAGCGCGCCGTCCGATTCGGCGAGCACGCCGAGATATCGCCATGCAATCAGATCGCGACTGCCGTACAGAAGCGCGCAGCCGCGGCCGTCCTTCGTGCAGCCGACGACCATTCGCCATTCGTCGCCCTGCCGGAAGACCTTCGGATCGCGAAAATCCGCGCCGAAGCCGTCCGGCGAAGCGGCGATCACGGGATTGTGTTCCGATTTGACAAATGTGCGTCCGCCGTCGAAGCTGCGCGCAATGCATTGCGATTCCTTGTGCGCGCGGCGCTCGTCGTGCGCGGTGTAAATCAGCGTAAGAACGCCGCCGTCGTCCACGGCGCTGCCGGAAAAGCAGCCCTGCTCGTAGGGCTGATCGGGGCGAAGCGCCACCGGCTCGCGCGTCCAGTGGGCGAGATCGGCGCTGGAGACGTGGCCCCAGTGCATCGGCCCCCATTCGGGCGCGTCGGGATAAAACTGATAGAATGCATGATATCGCCCGCCGGCATAAATCAGGCCGTTCGGGTCGTTGATCCAGCCGCGCCCGGCGTAAATGTGATAGCGCGGCGCATAAGTATTTTCGCGCATGTCGGTCTCCTTTGCGTTAAATGAGCAGCTCGGCGATCTGAACCGCGTTCGTCGCCGCGCCCTTGCGAATCTGATCGCCGCAGCAGAACAGCGCAAGGCCGTTTTCGTTCGTCAAATCCTCGCGAATGCGGCCGACCTGCACCAGATCCTGATCGCTGGTCGCGAGCGGCATGGGATACTGCTTTGCGTCCAGATCGTCCACGAGCTTGCAGCCGGGAGCGCTCGCGATAGCCGCGCGCGCCTCGGCAACGGAAATCTTCCTTTCGGTCACGATCGTGGCGCTGATGGAATGCGAGCGCAGCACCGGAACGCGCACGCAGGTGCATGTCGCGCGCAGCTCGGGCAGGTGCAGTATCTTGCGGCCCTCGTTCTGCATTTTCATTTCCTCGGTCGTGTAGCCGTTTCCGGAATCGGAGCCGATCTGGGGAAGCGCGTTGAACGCGATCTGATACGGAAACGCATTTGCCGAAAGCGGCTTTCCGGCGGCGTAATCGCGCACCTGTTCCTCCAGTTCCATCAGGCCCGCCGCGCCCGCGCCGGAAACCGCCTGATACGTCGAGGCCACCAGCGTGCGAATCGGCGAAATGCGGTTCAGCGCCGCGATCGCCGTGAGCGTAATGATCGTGGAGCAATTCGGGTTCGCAATGATGCCGCGATGCTTCCGCGCGTCGTCCGGGTTGATTTCGGGAACGACCAGCGGAACCTCGTCGTTCATGCGAAACGCGCTGGAATTGTCGATGAATACCGCGCCGGAGCGCACGATTGCCGGCGCGAATTTGCGCGCGAGATCCGCCTGCGCCGCGCCGAGCACGATGTCGGCCCCGGCAAAGGACGCGTCCGTTGCCTCTTCAACTAGGATTTCATCGCTTCCAAACGGAATGCGGGTTCCCGCGCTGCGGGCGCTGGCGAGCGCGCGCAGGCTCGCGATCGGGAAGCGGCGCTCAAACAGTATTTTCAGCATCTCGCGCCCGACCGCGCCGGTTGCGCCGAGAACGGCGATATGATATTGCTTCATGAAGATTCCTCCTTATTCCTCCAGGGCGCGCACGCCCGCGAAAAACAGCGATTGATCGCGCATTCGAATCGACGCGGCCAGCGCGTGCATGCGGTCGATCGACATCGGATAGGTCAGATACAGATTCGCGTCGCCGTTGCCGCGCAGCTTTTCGGCCGGCACGCTCAGGCGCGACGTGGTGCGCACGTAATAGCGGTGCTCGCGCTGCGAATTGTCGATTTCGGCGTGTCCGGCGATCGGCGCGCCCGCGAGCGGCGACGAGCCGGAGAGAATCGCGTCCAGATCGAGAACGACGTTCGCCGCCGTGGGATTCTTGCCCGCGCCCTGGCCGAAGAACGATTGCAGCCCCACGCGCCGGCCAATCAGGCTGATCAGATTGTCGTTGCGGTGAACGGAGGCCTCCACCTCGTTGAAATGCACCAGCGTCGGCTCCACGAACGCGCAGATTCGGCCCATCGAGACGCGCTCGGCATGGGCGATGAGGCGGCAGACCAGCCCGAGCTTGCGAAACGCCGATACGTCCTGCCGGGTGATGCGGCGAATGCCCTCGACGTTGATCGTTTCAGGATCGACGTATTTTCCGAATGCGAGCGACGAGGCAATGCACAGCTTCGACCGCGCGTCCAGCCCGTCGATATCCGCGCTCGGGTCCGCCTCGGCATAGCCGGCGCGCTGTGCCTGCGCGAGCACCTCAGCAAAATCCGCCCCGCCGGTCTGCATCGTGTCCAGAATCAGATTCGTGGTGCCGTTGACGATGCCGTAAACCGCGTCGATCGTATCCACGTGCCGCAGCCGCGCGAGATTATAAAGATACGGGATGCCGCCGCCGACGCTTGCGGAAAATTTCAGCTGCACGCCGCGCAGCTGCGCGATCGTCCGCAGTTCCTCCAAATGGTAGGAGAGCATCCATTTGTTCGCCGTTACCACATTTTTGCCCGCCTGAAGCGCGCGCAGCACGTCATCATATGCCGGATCCATGCCGCCCATGACTTCCACAATCGTATCAATCTCCGGATCGGACAGAATTTCGTCGAACGATCCGGTCCACAGCGCGCCCAGCTCCGGGCGCGGCCGGCGCGTCAGCACGCGCTTTACCTGAATGTCCTGCCTTCCGGCGAGCTGCTCCATTACGCCGCTCCCCACGACGCCCATGCCCAACAGACCGATTTTCATTGTATCCCCAGCCTTCGCGGTTTCCTGCGCAAACCTGTCATCAGGAATTAATGTGTATTTCCATAGAAAACACTTGTTTCTTTGGTGAATACAATATATCATAGAATCAGAAAAAAGTCAAAGGCAAAGGGGAGAGAATTATGAGAATTTGTTCCACGCGATCGGAGAATCACGCCGTAACCGCGCCCGAGGCGGTGCTTGCGGGCATCGCGCCGGACGGCGGGCTGTATGTGCCGGACGATTTCTCCGAGCTGCACTTAAATCCCGCGGATGCGCTGGTGATGTCCGCCGTCGATATTTCCGCCGCGGTGGTGGGGCGGCTGCTCCCGGGCTTTGATTCGATGCATGCGCTGATTGAGCGCGCCTATCGAGGAAAATTTGAAACGGACGACCTGACGCCGGTGGTCAATGTGGGCGACGCATATGTGCTGGAGCTGTTCCGCGGGCCGACCTCGGCGTTTAAGGATGTGGCGCTTTCGGTGCTGCCGCATCTGATTTGCGCGTCCAGAGAGAAGCTGGGCGTGACGGACGAGATCGCGATCCTGGCCGCGACCAGCGGCGATACCGGCAAGGCCGCGCTCGAGGGCTTTCACGACGTGCCGGGCACGCGCATCATCGTGTTTTATCCGGACGGCGGCGTCAGCGACGTGCAGCGCGCGCAGATGGTCACGCAGCAGGGAAGCAACGTCCGCGTTTGCGCAATCAAGGGCAATTTTGATGACGCGCAGACGGGCGTGAAGGAAATTTTCGCCTCCAATCGCCGCGAGGGCTGGGCGGAAAAGGGCGGCGTGCGCCTTTCGAGCGCGAATTCGATCAATCTGGGCCGCCTCGCGCCGCAGGTCGCTTACTATTATAAGGCATATGCCGATCTGGTGCTGACCGGCTCGATCGCGCTGGGCGACGAGGTGAATTTCGTGGTGCCGACCGGCAATTTCGGCGATATCCTCGCCGGCGAATTTGCGCGCAGAATGGGCCTTCCGGTTGCGAAGCTGATCTGCGCGTCGAATGCGAACAACGTGCTGACCGATTTCATCCGCACCGGCCGCTACGATCGCCGCCGGCCGTTCCACAAGACGATTTCGCCGTCGATGGACATTCTGGTATCGAGCAATCTGGAGCGGTATCTCTATCTCGCGTCCGGTGGCGATACGAAGCTGGTGGCGCGGCTGATGGGCGCGCTGAAGGACGAGGGCGCGTATCAGGCGCCGGAAATGCTCGTGGACGCAATGCACCGGCGCTTCGGCGCGTATTGCGCGAGCGACGCGATGTGCGCGCAGGTAATTCGCCGCGTGTGGGACGAGCAGCGCTATCTGCTCGATCCGCATACCGCGGTCGCGTGGTCGGCGATGGAACAGTTCCGCGCCGAGGCCGATAACGGACTGGCCACGGTCGTTCTGGCCACGGCCTCGCCGTATAAATTCTCGCGCGACGTGCTGAAATCGATTTCCGGAACGGAGATTGCAAACGGCTTTGAGGCGATGGACGCGCTGGCGGCGCGCACGGGCGTGCCGGTTCCGAAAAATCTCGAGGCGCTGCGCGATCGGAAGCCGCGGTTTACCGATTGCGTCGAAAAGGACGAAATGCTCTCCTACGTCCAGAAGGCGGTGCAGGTATGATTCGCGCAATCGTGCCGGCGACGACCGCCAATCTCGGCCCGGGCTTTGATTCGCTGGGCTGCGCGCTTTCGCTGTACGCGCGGTTTGAATGCGAGCCAATCGCATCCGGCCTTCAGATCGAGGGCTGCGCGGCGGAATACCGGAATGAAAACAATCTGTTCGTGCGCGCGTTTCGCCGCGCCGAGCGCGAAATGAACGCAGCTGCAATGCCGATTCGCGTGCGAATCGATACGGACGTTCCCGCGTCCCGCGGCCTCGGCTCCAGCGCGACGCTCGCGGTGGGCGGCGTGCTCGCGGCGAACGCGCTGCATGGAAATCCGCTGAATGAAGAGGCGTGCCTCGCGCTGGCCGTGGAGCTGGAGGGGCATCCCGACAACGCCGCGCCGGCGCTGCTCGGCGGCATGCGCGCTTCGTTTATGGATTCGGGGAAACCGGTTGCGGCCGAGGTGCCGATTGCCGAAAACGTTGGCTTTATCGCAATGATTCCGAATTTTGAAACGAGGACGAGCGACATGCGCCGCGCGCTGCCCGAGAGCGTGCCGATGAAGGACGCGATCTTCAATTTAAGCCGCGTGGCGGTGCTGCTGCGCGCCATGGAGACGGGCGAAATGGAGCTGATCGGCCGGGCCATGCAGGATCGCCTGCATCAGCCGTATCGCGCGGGGCTGATCCGGGAATGCGATCGCGCGCGGGCGGCGGCGCTTGCTTCCGGCGCGGCGGCGTTTTGCATCAGCGGCTCGGGCTCGACCTGCCTCGCAATTGCCGAGGCGGCGCGCGCGGAGCAAATCGCCGGAAAAATCCGCGAGGCGCTGGCGGAATCGGAATGCGAATGGCGCGTGCTCGCGCTGAAGCCCGATCGCACCGGCGCGCAGGTGAGAAACGCATAGAACGTCTAATCCCTCCCGGGAGCGCATAGCATAGACCAGCGAGTGCGACGGGAGGGATTGTTTATATGGCGCTGGAAACGAGCAAAAAGACCATCGAGGTGGAGACGCTGATTGGCGCGCGCTATTCGCAGGCGCTGATTCGCGCGGAGACGCTGGTGCCGGGCGCGGGTCGCGAAGCGATCGAGCCGCTGCTTTCCGAGGCGAGTCTTTCGGTGACGGGAACGGATGTGCAGACTGATCGCGTGGTGCTGGACGGCACGGCGTATTGCCAGTCGGTCTATCGCCAGGGCGAGGAGACGACGCTGCGCGCGCTGACGGCGCAGGCGACGCTCAGTCAGGTGATTGAGATTCCCGGCGCGGCGCCGGGCATGCTCGCGCGCGTGAACGCGCAGGTGGAGCATGTCGAATCCAAATATGAAAACGGCCACATGGTATTTCTGATTACCTGCGGCCTGCGCGCGCAGATTCTGCAGCTGCGCCAGACGGAAATCATCGACGAAATCTCGGGCGTGGACGGCCTACAGACCGTATACGAGGAGCTGTGCTCGTGCAAGCTGGCGGCGGATACGGACGCGGACGTGCTGGTCAAGGGCGAGGTCGCGCTGCCGGTGGCGCTGGACGCGCGCACATCGCTGATGGATTGGGGCGAGGCGGTGATCGAGAGCGCGGAGGCGGATCTCGGCGGCCTGCGCGTAAAGGGCAGGGTGCTGATTGAAACGCTGATTGCGAGCGGCGTGGCCGGGCGGCCGGCGGCGCTGGTGAAGTATCCGATGGAATTCGACCGGCTGATCGAGCTTCCGGACTGGCTGGTTCGCGACGCGTTTGCGTGCGCCTCGCTGAAGCGCGTGCAATCGCAGGTGGAGCACGAGGCCGAGGGCGAGGACGCGACGCTTACCATCGAGGCGGAGGTGCATATCGCAGTGCAGGCAAACGCCCGCGATTGCGTGCGCGCGCTCCGGGACGCGTACACCACCGAGGGAAACGCGCTCGAGATCACGGCCAGCGATCTGACGGTGTGCAAAAACATCGACCGCGCGGAATTTACCGAAAGCGTGCGCGGAACGGTGCTGCTGGGCGAAAACGCGCCGGGCGTTGGAACGGTGGTTGCGGTGCGCGTGCGGCCGGAGCTGAGCGGAATTGCGCATGAGGACGGCAAAAACCGGCTCGAGGGCGTGCTGGAGGCCACGGTGCTCTATATGCCCGGCGGCAGCGATTTGCCCACGGCCGCGCAGGCGGAGCTGCCGTTTTCCATCGACGCGCCCGTGAATCTGACCGATGACAGCTGGATTGCGATTCACGTATTGAGCGCCGAGGCGAACGCGCTGATGAGCGATCGTCTGGAGATGAAAACGATGCTGCGCGTGTGCTGCGAAACGCGCGAGCGCGAAACAGTCAGGGTGGTGCTGGATGCGGCGGAGGGCGCGCCCGTTGCGCGGAGGCCGGGAATGGTGCTGCTCTGGCCGGAAACGGGCGAAACGGCATGGGACATCGGCAAGAAATACGCGATACCGACCGGCGCAGTCGCCGGAAGCGAAGGCGCAATCGAGCCGGGCAAACCGATTCTGCTGAAGCTGTAATTTTCCAAAAAGGCCGCGATTCGCGGCTTTTTTTGTGATACAATGGGGAAAGGGGGCGAATGCATGACGTTTGAGAGCATTGCGAATTATCCGCGCGGCACGCTGCTCGCGATTCTGAAAAGAGCCTATTCCTTTGACGCGCGCTGCGAGGCGTGCTGGGGAGAAAGCTGGGCGGAATTCGACGCGTTCTTTTATGATCGGCCGCAAATCGCGGAGAGCTGCGGGCTGATGACCGTGCTGAACGGCCGGCCGGTCGGATTCGTGTCGTGGAACCCGACGTTTCTTCCCGAGCGCGTGGAAATCGGTCACAATGGAATTCTGGCCGAATTCAAGGGGCGGGGACTGGGAAACGCGCAGATGCGCGAAGCGGTGCGCCGCATTGCACGCCTGAAGCCGGGCAGAATCGCGGTATGGACCAGCGAAATCTGTATTCCCGCGCAGCATATGTATGAAAGCGCGGGCTTTCGCCGCATCGGAGCGCGGGAAAATCGCGATTTCGACGCGTTTTCCGGCGCGCGGATCGATTATGAATTGCGGCTATAGCGCCGGCGATTCCACGGCGTAAATATCGTCGATGGCGATGCTGCGGCCGTCGGTCAGGCGCACGCTGCGCAGGGCGGAATCGATGCGTTTGATCGCGCAGACGATCGGAACATACGCGCCGCCATCCTTGGCCGCGTCCGGGATGAATACGGTCAGCGTCGCCTCCGGGCGCTCCATCGCCGCCAGCGCGCGCAGACGCGCGTCGAGCGCGGCCTTTTCATCGTCGCTCAATTCAATGCGCGGAAGCGTTTCGCGCGCGGTTTCGCTCAGCGCATCGTCGTATCCGGCCAACGCGGCGAACGGAAGAAACTGCGCCGCGCGATTGCGCATCGGCATCGGCGGGTGTCTTTGGGAAACGGGGCGGGGGAGATGGAGAAGCTCGTCGTAGCGTCCGGACATGGTTTCCTCCCTGATTCAGGCCTTGTGGCCACCGATCTGGCTGTTGCGCTCGCGGGCGGTCGCGCCGTTGACGAGGCTCGTGCCGCGCAGAATCGCGTTTTTGCCGAATTTCTTTTTGATGGCCAGCACCGCCTGCTGGCGCTTTTTCTCCTGCTCGAGCGTTTCGTCCTCCGAAAAATCCGAAAACATGTCGAGCTGAACGGCGGCGCTGGATTCGTCGACGACGTTCAGCGCCGTGAGATTGATGCGGCGCACGCCCAATCGCGAATCGACAATCCGGTCAAACAGCCGGGTCGCGCCCTCGGTCAGATGCCGGGCCGACGAGGTCGGGCGATCGAAGCGCAGTGTTCCGTGCGCGGGCTTGGGCACGCTGCGGCCGTAGCGATCCAGATGAGCGCTCTCCGATTCCGCGCGCTCATAGCCGATGTTCAGCAGAATCGAATCCGCCGCGGCATGCTTTTCCAAAAGCGAAAGCGCGAGCGCGTCCGCCATTTCGATCACGATCAGCCGCGCCTTTTCCGCGGAATAGGGGCAGGGCAGCACCTGGCCGGAGCCGAAGCTGTTCGCATCCGGGCGATAGGATTTGATCGCCTCGATCGTGCACGGCTCAACGCCCCACGCGTGGTCGATCAGCAATTCCGCGTTTACGCCGAACAGGTCGTACAGCGCGTCCTCGTCCTGAATGGATTGCCGCGCGATATCGCCCATGGTGAACAGCCCGCGCGCCTCCAGCTTGCGCGCAATGCCGCGGCCCACGCGCCAGAAATCCGTAAGCGGCCGATGCTCCCACAGCTTTTCGCGATAGCTGCGCTCGGTCAGCTCCGCGATGCGCACGCCGTTTTCGTCCGGCGGGATGCGCTTCGCGCCGATGTCCATTGCAATTTTGGCCAGATACAGGTTTTCGCCGATTCCGGCCGTCGCGGTGATTCCGGTTTCGCGCAGCACGTTTAAAATCAGCAGCATCGCAAAATCGTGCGCGGACAGGCCGGACGCGGCGAGATATTCGGTCGCATCGATAAAAACCTCGTCGATCGAATAGACGTGAACGTCCTTTTCGGACACGTATTTTAAATAGATGGAATAGATGCGCGCGCTGCAGGCGATGTAGTGCGCCATGCGCGGCGGCGCGATCACCGGCTGAATGGCGAGAAGCGGATTTTTCTGCGCCTCGGATTGCAGGTGCGTAAATCCCGAAAGGCGGCGGCCCGGCGCGCGCAGGCGGCGCTCGGCGTTTACGTCGCGCAGACGCTCGTTGACCTCGAACAGCCGCGCGCGTCCCGGAAGGCCGTGCGCCTTCAGCGCGGGAGAAACGGCGAGGCAGATCGTCTTTTCCGTGCGCGATTCATCCGCGACCACCAGATAGGCGTCCAGCGGATCTAGATGGCGCGCGACGCACTCGACCGACGCGTAAAACGACTTCAGGTCGATGGCGATATACGTTTTGCGCTCCATGGCCATTCCTCCTTCCGCCTCTATTATACCCGCAAAGCGCCGCGCGGGGAAGCGAACATAAATGGGAATTTTCATGAAAAAACGGGAGCTGCAAAATGCAGTTCCCGCCCAATCAGACCTCTCTTCGGCCCTGAAACGCGCGCATGAGCGTGATTTCGTCGGTATATTCCAGCTCGCCGCCGACGGGCACGCCGTGCGCAATGCGCGTAACGCGAATGCCCAGCGGCTTAATCAGGCGCGAAATATACGCCGCCGTCGCCTCGCCCTCCACGTCCGGATTCGTCGCGAGCACGACCTCCTTGACCTCGCCGGACGCGAGGCGGCTCATCAGCTCGCGAATGCGGATATCGTCGGGGCCCACGCCGTTCATCGGCGAAATCACGCCGTGCAGCACGTGGTACAGCCCGTTGTAATCGCGCATGCGCTCCATGGCGTTGACGTCGCGCGGATCGCGAACGACGCAGATGATGTCGTGCCGCCGGCTCGGGTCGGAGCAGATCGCGCAGGGATCGGTATCGGTGAAATTGCCGCATACGGGGCAGAAATGCACCTGCTTTTTGCCGTTAAAGATGGAAACGGCGAGCTCGCGCACCTGATCCTCCGGCAGCGACAGAATGTGATACGCCAGCCGCTGCGCGGTCTTTCTGCCGATTCCGGGCAGCTTGGAGAGCTCGTTGACGAGCTTTGCGATGGCCTCGACTTCCGCCATGATTGCGCCTCCTGTGGATGTGTTTTCCTGAAAAAGGCGCGCCTGGATTTTCCGGCGCGCTTTTTCCAAATGGCTTTTGAATCAGAACAGGCCGGGCATGCTGATGCCGCCGGTGAGCTTGCTCATTTCGCGTTCAGAGGTCTCGCTCGCGGTGCGCAGCGCCTCGTTGACGGCCGCCAGCACCATGTCCTGAAGCATTTCCACATCGTCCGGATCAACCGCTTCGGGCTTGATTTCGATCGCGAGCACTTCCTTCTTGCCGTTTACCTTTACCGAGACCATTCCGCCGCCGGCCGACGCCTCGTATTCGCGCGCCTCGAGCTCCTCCTGCATCTTGGTCATCTGCTGCTGGAGCTTCATTGCCTGACGCTGGAGCTGCTGCATGTTGCCGCCGCCCATCATTCCCGGGAATCCGCCTCTTGCCATCGTTGTCCTTCCTTCCTCGGGCGCGTAATCGCCCGCAATCCTTCATTGATATCCTTTATTATACATGATTTTGCGCGCTTCGTAAAGAAAAATCTTTACGAAGAATCGCATAGAGATCCACATCCACGTATTTTCCCTTGTTAAACAGCTTTTCGCGCATCGTGCCCTCGCGGATCATGCCGCATTTGCGCATTACCGCGCCGGAAGCGGGGTTCGACAGCTCGTGGATCGCCTCAATGCGATTCAGCCGAAGCGTCAGAAAGCCGTATTCAATCACCGCCGCGAGCGCCTCGGTCATGATGCCCTTGCCCCACTGCGCGCGGGCGAGCGAATAGCCGACCTCCGCGGCGCGATTGTCGTCCTGCACCCACATAAAGCCGATCGTGCCGATAATCCGGCCGGTTTCCTTCAGCTCGATGCCCCAGCTCGCCGCCTCGTTCATGCGGTATTTGCGCAGCATGTAGCGCAGATACGCGCGCGATTCGCCGATCGAGCGATGCGCGTCCCACAGCACGTGGCGCGCGACCTCGGGATCGCGGCTGTAGGCGTAAATGTCCTCCGCGTCGTGCATGGTAAGCTTGCGCAGAATCAGCCGCCCGGTTTCCAGCTCCGGCATATAGCCCAGCGCGTCATACCGCAGCATCGGGGCCATCCTTTCGGGCGGAGAAAATCGCGTTCGCCATCAGCAGAGACGCGATGGTCTTTGCGTCGCGCAGCTGATTGCGCATCACCATATCGAGCGCCTCGGCAAACGGAATGCGCACCAGATTCAGAAATTCGTCGTCGTCCGGGTCTGCGTCGCCATAGGAGAGCGATTCGGCCAGAAATACCGAAATGCATTCGTCGCAGAATCCGACGCTCGAGAGCAGATCGGTCAGGTGCGTCCATTTTTCCGCCGACGCGCCGGTTTCCTCGCGCAGCTCGCGTTTGGCGGCCTCAAGGCGATCCTCGCCCTTGAAATCGAGCTTGCCGGCCGGGATTTCGAGCGTCACGCGGTCGATCGGTGCGCGATACTGGCGCACCAGCAGCACGTTTCCGCGATCGTCGACCGGCAGCACCGCCGAAGCGCCGATATGCCGGGCCACCTCGCGCGGCGCGGTTTTGCCGTTCGGCAGACGGTTGGTCAGGTGGTCAATATGCAGAATCAGCCCGTCGAATACGCGCTCGGACGAGAGATTTTGTTCCAGAATGGATTCGTCGTTGTAGGCGTTCATTCAGCATGCCTCCGAAACATCAAAGTAAACGCTATTCATTTCGCCGCGCATGTGGAAAAATCCTGCTGCAATGCGGAAAAAACGTTCCGCGCAAAAACGGGGCTTGCAGTTCGGGCGAATCTGGTGTATAATGATCATAACCCGCTTCCGGGACTTTCGAAAGGAGTGGATCCCCCCATGATACAGGTAATTCTCGGCGACAAGGGCAGCGGCAAGACCAAGCGTTTGATCGACCTGACCAATGAAGCGCTCAAGCAGGAGCATGGCAATATCATTTTCATCGACGATGACAAGCGTTATATGTACGATCTGCGGCATGAAATCCGCTTTGTGGACGCCAGCGAATATCCGGCGGCCTATAAGCGCGCGGCGCACGAGTTTCTCGCTTTCCTGAGCGGCATGCTGTCGGCGGATTTCGATCTTTCGCTGGTTGCGATCGACGCGTTTAAGAAGATCGTGAAGACCGATCTGGACGCCGAGGAAATGCGCCAGTTTTTCGAGCAGCTGGAAAAGCTGTCCGCAGCGCATCAGTGCAATTTTGTAATTTCCGTCAGCAGCGCGGAGGGCGACGTTCCGGAGTTCATCCGCAAATACGCGCTGTAAGATAAAATGCGTTGGTGGATAAAGCTGATTTTCGGCCTGATTGTAATTGCGCTTCTGGCGTTTCTGGTCGTTCGCATGGGCGCGCTTACGTTGAGCGTGCTTAAAACGGGCGAAGCGCCGGGCGAACCGGATCCGATGTTCGCCGTGGAGGAGCCGACGCTCGCGCCCCCGGAGGAATCGGAGGAGCCGGCGGTCTGGCAGGACAATTCCGCAAACTGGAACCAGGAAAACCATACGCCCGTCGACCAGAGCGCGGCGGAGCTGGAGGCGGCCGAAAGGGAAAAGCAGTAACGCCCGCGCGCATGAATCCACCCCTGTTTTGCATAAATTCATTGCAGAACGGGGGTGTTCGCTTGAAAAAAGACCTGTCTGCGGCGATTGCAACGCTGGCTGCGGCGGCGGGAACGGCGTTTTATCCGGGCCGGCTCGCCTGCACCTTTTTTGCGCAGACCGGCTCCGCCGCGCCGATTGGCATTGCGTTCAGCGCGATTCTCTTCGGCCTTTTCTGCGCGTGCGCGTGCAAAATGGCGCGCCGCGCCGGGGCGGAGAGCCTTCGAAGCGCGTATCTGAGCGATCCCGGACTGCGCGGCGGCGCGTGGCTGGGCGGCGTGCACGCGGCGTATATGCTGCTCGCGGGCGGGTGGATGCTCGTGCTTGCGGGGCTGACCGCGGCGCGCGCATTGCCGGTTCAGGGCGCGTTCTGGATTGGAATCGCCGCCGCCATGCTGATTGCGATTGGCCTGAGCGCGGGAATGAAGCGCGCGCTCCCGCTTGCGGGCGGAATTGCGCTGCTGGCGATCCTTTCCTATTATATCGCCCTCGCGTGCGACGCGCGGGAGGTGAATTTCTATCGCCAATACGGCACGGAGGCCGCGCTCGACGGCGCGATTCCGGCGGCGATGCTGCTCGCGAGCGCGTATGCGGCGATGAATGCGCTTTCCGCGTCGGCCGCGGCGGTGCGCTTTTCGGGAGGCGTTCGATCGATTGCGCGATACGGACTGTTCTGCGCGCTCGGCATGGCGGCGATCAACGCCTCCGCAATGGCGGCGCTCGCGCGCGGCGGCACGCGGATTCTGTCGCAGGAGGCGCCGTTTGCCTGTCTGGCCGCGCGGTGGGGAAGCGCCGGTTATGCAATTACGCTGATCATGATGGCTCTTTGCGCGTGCATGACGCTCGCCGCGGCGGTGAACGCGCTGTTCGGCCGCGGAAGGAAATGTTAAATGTTGAAAAGATTGCGCGCAAAGGTTGACGAATCGGGGCAAATCGGTTACAATAACGATTGTGTCAGTACGCTCATTAGCCCCGAGCATGGACATGATTGCGATGGCCCTGACCAAGCCGGTCGCACAAAGCATCGATCTAATTTGGAGGGAATTTACTCGTGAGTACTTATATGGCGAATCCCCAGAACGTCGAGCGTCAGTGGTACGTGATCGACGCAGAGGGTATGGTATTCGGACGTCTGGCCTCTCAGGTCGCATCCATGCTCCGCGGCAAGCATAAGCCCACCTTCACCCCGCATTGCGATTGCGGCGACTACATCATCGTCGTGAATGCGGACAAGCTGGTTTTCACCGGCAAGAAGCTGGACCAGAAAATGTATCGTCATCACACCGGCTATGCAGGCGGTCTGAAGGAGATCTCCTATCGCAAGCTGATGGAAAAGAAGAGCGAGTTCGCGTTCCAGGAAGCGGTTCGCAGAATGCTGCCCAAGGGACCCCTCGGTTACGCGATGGCCAAGAAGCTGTTCGTGTACGCCGGTGCGGAGCACAATCAGCAGGCGCAGAAGCCCGTTGAGCTCAAATTGTAATCTGGGAGGAGGACGAAAACATGAATAGTGCAAACATCCATGCCGTTGGCAGAAGAAAAAAGGCGATCGCCCGCGTTCGTCTGATCCCCGGCGAGGGCAAGATCCTCATCAATAAGCGCGACCTCGATTCCTACTTCGGCTATGAAACGCTGAAGACCGTCGTTCGCCAGCCCCTGACGCTGACCGATACCCTCGGCAAGTATGACGTGCTCGTCAACTGCAAGGGCGGCGGCTTCACCGGCCAGGCGGGTGCTATCCGTCACGGCATCGCGCGCGCGCTGGTTAAGGCCGACGCCGATCTGAAGCCCGCCATCAAGAAGGCTGGTTTCCTGACCCGCGATCCGCGCATGAAGGAGCGCAAGAAATACGGCCTGAAGGCTGCCCGTCGCGCGCCCCAGTTCTCGAAGAGATAATTGCGCTTCCGTCGGGCTTTGCCCGCGGTTTTGCGAAAACGGTACGATCAATATGGTCGTGCCGTTTTTTGCGTCCGTGCGGGAACTCGATTTATCGTAGAATTCGGCAACCGCAGGGCGAAATGCGCCTTTATTCGCTTGACATGCGCGCGATTCTGTATTATACTAAATCAGTTGATTTAGAACGAACGATGCGGAACATGCGCTATTTATTGCGCGAAGGAGGAAACGCGAATGAAGGTACTGGTTTTAAACGGCTCGCCGAAGCGGGAGAAGAGCGATACGATGCATATGACGCGCGCATTTCTGGACGGAATGCGGAAGGGCGCGGCGGTGGAGGCGGAGGTCATTCACGTGATCGACCGGCATATCGAGTTCTGCCGCGGGTGCTTTACCTGCAAGAGAAATGGCGGAAAGTGCATCCATAGCGACGATATGGCGGAAATCCTTCAAAAAATACTCGAAAGCGACGTGCTGCTGCTGAATTTTCCGCTGTATTGCTATGGCATGCCTGCGCCGCTGAAGAATCTGATGGATCGCACGATGCCGCTTTCGAGCATGGCGATGGAGAAGGTCGGCGAGCGATACGAGCACGTGGGCCAGGCGGATTACGCGCATTTGCGCTATGTAATGATCTGCGGCTGCGGTTTTCCGAACAGCAAACACAATTTTGAGCCGGCCATCGCGCAGTTTGAATTGATGTTCCCGAGCAATCGCACGATACTGACCGTTCCGGAAAGCCCGATGTTCAACGCCCCGGAGGCCGCGATCGTGACGCAGCCGCGCCTTGAGCAGATACGCGAGGCGGGCCGGCAATACGCACAAAACGGCGAAATTGATCGGGCGCTTTTGGCGGCGATCGCCGAGCCGATGATTCCGGAGGACATGTACGCGCGCATTGCGAACGGCGAGGCAAACGCATAAACGGAGGAAGATGGAAAGAATTTTTGTGACGGCGCTGCCGTGGATTTTGATGGGAATCGTGGCGGTCATCGCCGCTGCGGAAGCGAGCAAGGAGCGCAGAAAGAAATGAAAATGTGGAATATGAATATCGGCGCGGCGCCGGCGGCGCTGTATGGCGAGCCGGCGGAGGGCGTGTTTCTGTTCGTGCACGGCCAGTGCGGCTGCAAGGAGGAAGCGGCGCGATTTGCGGAAATCGCCGCGCCGCACGGCTGGCAGGTGCTGGCGATGGATTTACCGGAGCACGGCGGACGCAGGGACGGCGCGACGCTCACGCCGTGGGACGCGGTTCCGGAATTGCAGGAAATGCTGCAATTTGCGAAGGCGAGATGGAATCGGATTGGGCTGCGGGCGATCAGCATCGGCGCGTGGCTTTCGCTGCAGGCGTTTGCGGGGGAGAAATTGGAGCGCTGCCTGCTGTCCTCGCCGCTTTTGGATATGGAGGACATGATCTTTGCCCGCATGCGCGCGCTGAGCGTCACCGAGGCGCAGCTGAAGGAGAAGGGCGAAATCGCGGTTCCGGAGGGCGCAGCGCTGTCGTGGCGGTACCTGACCTGGGCGCGCGAGCATCCGACGCAGGCGATTTGCGATTGCACGGCGATTCTGTATGCCACCGGCGACGAGCTGATTCCGCGCGCGACGATCGATCGGTTCGCGGAGCGCTTTGCGTGCCGGGTGACGCTGTATCCGGGCGGCCAGCATAGGCTGCACACGGAGGAGGAATGCGCGTTCATGAAGCGCTGGGAGGAGGCGGAAATCGTTCCGCCGGAAATGGGGCGTTAGAATGAGAAACAATCTGGGTGCGGCGAAGCGCTATGAGAAAAACGGCGCGGATTTGAGCTATTGCGAAATCCCGAATGCGCGACCGAAGCTGGTGCTGATTCACGCGCAGGGCGTGGACGCGCGCAATTTCGATGGCGTGGCGGGGCTTTTGAAAAGGGATTTTCATGTGTATTCCGTGGATTGCTACGGCCATGGCGGCAGTTCGCACGATGCGTCACAATACAACATCGCCGCGATTGGCGATGCGATGATCCATTGGATTGCCGATGAGATCGGCGGGCCGGTTGCGATCGCAGGGCATTCCTCCGGCGGCCTGATTGCGGCGTACATCGCGGCGCGCAGCGAGCTCTGCGCGCGGCTGATATTGGAGGATCCTCCGTTTTTTGCGTCGCAGGGCGAGCGGCGGAAGCATACGTTTAATTACATCGACCTTTCCACGATCTGCCATGAATTCCTGAATCAGACCGCGGAGGCGGATTTCCCGCTGTATTACTTTGAAAATCAGCGCGCGTGGCGCTTTTTCCCGGAAAAATCGCGGGAGAAAATTCGCGCAAAGCTGACCGGCGCGGCAAAAAAGAACCGCCAAAAGCATCCGGACGGCGATTTGAAGGTTCCGTTCTGGCCGAAGGCGGCGCTCGCGGGCTTTCAGGGCATGAATCAATACGATCCGCGCTTCAGCGAGGCGTTTTACGACGATTCCTTTCACGCGGGCATTCCGCACGAGGCGCTGCTGAAGGATGTTCGCGCGCAGACGCTGTTTATGAAGGCACGCACGCAGACGGGCGACGACGGCCTTTTGATGGCGGCGCTCAGCGAGGAAGATGCGCGGCGCGTTGTGGCGACGATTCCGAATTGCGCGGCGATGCGCTTTGATACCGGCCACGGCATTCATATAGAAAAGCCGCGCGCGTTCGCCGCCGCCATTCGCGAGTTCTGCGCGGGAATGGAGAATTGAGATTTGCGGCGATTCCCGGCGCTCGCAGCGCATGCGGATTATGCGAAAACGCCGGAAAAAGCATGCGAATCAGGCGGCGCAATACATCGCGAACACACTGAGAAAGCATGCCATCTAAGGAATCAGATGGATCGCAAAAGCGTTTTCGGCGGAAACATGCGGCGTATTTATGGCGAAAGCAGCTCGTCCAGCTTGCGAAGCAGCGCCTGCTCCTGCTCACGCGTGCGCTTGGACGGGCCTTTCAGGCGTTCGCCCGCATTGCGCAGCTTTCGCGCCGTATGGCGGGCGAGCAGCAATGAATCGATGTTTCCGGAGGTGTATTCCATGCTGCTCGGGTGCACGGCGCGCGCGCCGCGCGCAAGGCACAGCGCCGCAAGGCCGTAGTCCTGCGTAATGGCGACGTCTCCGGGCGAGAGCCGATTGGCGAGGCAAAGATCCGCGCTGTCCGGCCCGCGGTCGACATAAACGACCTCCGCGCCCGGCAGATCAAATCGGTGCGCCGTATCGCAGACCAGCGTTGCAGAAACGCCGTGCCTGCGCGCGCATTCCACCGCGCTGCGCACGGACGGGCAGCCGTCGGCGTCGATGAACAGATGCATGGGCAAAACCTCCTGTTTTCTTCCTTCAGTATAGCATATTCCGCGCAACCGGCGCAAGCGCGCATTCCTTAACGCGCAGGGGCTTGCATTTGAATCCGATTTGGGATTAAAATAGGAGGCGGAGGCGAAGAGAGATGGACGAGCAAAAGCAGCTGCGAAACGGCATTGTCGAGGGCGTAATCTGGAAGGAATTGCTGAAATTCTTTTTCCCGATCATGCTCGGCACGCTGTTTCAGCAGCTTTACAATACGGTGGATACGGTCGTGGTCGGCCAGTTCGTGGGCTCCGCGGCGGTGGCGGCGGTCGGCGGATCGTCGGCGCAGATATTGAGCCTGATTCTGGGCTTTTTCGTGGGCGTATCGTCGGGCGCGACGGTCATCGTCTCGCAGTATTTTGGCTGCAGGGACGAAAAGGGCGTGTCGGACGCGGTGCATACGGGCCTGATGCTGGCGATTCTCGGCGGCGCGATCATGACGGTGCTCGGCCTTGTCTGCGCGCCGACGCTGCTGAACTGGATGGACACGCCGGCGGATACGCTGGAGGATTCCGCGATGTATCTGCGAATCGTGTTTCTGTCGATGATTCCGTCGATGCTGTACAACGTCGGCTCCAGCATACTGCGCGCGGTGGGCGATTCGAAGAGCCCGCTGATTTTCCTGATCGTATGCTGCCTGCTCAACGTGGCGCTGGATCTGCTATTCGTGATCGCGTTCAAGATGGGCGTTGCGGGCGTTGCGATTGCGACGTCGCTGGCGCAGCTGGCGAGCGGAATGCTGGTCTGCTGGTCGCTGATGCGGTCGAAGGAATGCTACCGGCTGGAGCTTAAGAAGCTGCGGATTCAGCGGCAGGTGATGCGAGATACGATCCGCATCGGCCTTCCGACGGGCCTGCAATCGATGATGTACACGCTTTCGAATATGATCATCACCACCGCGATCAACGGCTTCGGCACGAGCGTTGCGGCGGCGTGGGTCGTGCTCGGCAAGCTCGACGGCATGAACTGGATGATCGTGAATGCGTTCGGCGTGGCGGTCATGACGTTTGCCGGCCAGAATTTTGGCGCGCGGCGCTATGATCGCGTGGAAAAGAGCATGTATGTGTGCATGGCGATGTCCATGGGCACGGCGATTGTGATGGGCGCGAGCTTCATGATCTTTGCGCGGCCGTTGTTCCGGCTGTTTACGCGCGATGCGATCGTGCTGGAAAAGGCGGTCGAGATGGTGCGCTTCATGGGCTTCTGCTATTGGCTGTATATCCCGATTGAAATGATCAGCGGCACGCTGCGCGGCATGGGCGATGCGCTGATTCCGACGGCGATTACCGTAATCGGCATTTGCGCGCTGCGCGCGGTGTGGGTGTTTGCGGTGGTGCCGGTGTGGCACACGGAGGCGGCCATCATGTGCAGCTATCCGATTTCGTGGGTGCTGTGCTCGGTGACGTTCGTATTCTATTATCGGCGCTATCGACGAACGCATTTTCCGCGCATCGAGGGGGAGAGAGCATGAATCGGGCGCGACTGGAGGAAAAGCTGAGCGAGCTGCCGCTGTATCAGTATGCGTTTATTTCCACCGACGAGCTGACATTCAGCCCGCGCGTGCGCTATATCTGCGAAACGGAATGCCCGATGTATGGAAAATCCTGGGCATGTCCGCCGGCGGTGGGCACGGTCGACGCCTGCGAGGCGCGGTGTCGCGCGTTTCCGGAGGCGCTTCTGATTGCGACGATCACAGAAGTCAGCGATATCGCGGACATTCAGGCGACGCTCGCGACGCGAGAGCCGCACGAGGAAATCACGCGCCGGGTGCACGCGATGGTGCGCGAGGAGGCGGCGGAGACGATGGTTTTGTCCACGGAGGCGTGCGCGCATTGCAAAAAGTGCACCTATCCGGACGCGCCGTGCCGCTTTCCGGAAAAGATGTATCCGTGCGTCGAGAGCCACGGCATATTGGTCACGGCGCTGGCGGAGAAGCACGATATCGACTTCCAGGCGGGCGGCAATCTGGTCACGTGGTTTTCGCTGATCTTTTATAAATAGGCGCGAATGTGACATTTCCCGCGCGCCGCATGAACCCGCGACGGCATTCATAAGTAAAGAATGAGATCGTGGAGGTGACGGGCGAATGCGGGGATGGTATCGGGCATTGGTGGCGTTGGTGGCGCTTGCGGCGGCGTTTTGCATGGTTTCGTTTGCGTGCGTGTGCGTAAATCTCTGGTCGGCGGGGCCGGAGAGCGCGCTCGACGGGCGATTTTCATGGACGAACGGCGTGTATCGCGTCGAGGGCGAGGCGGAGCGCGGCGCGCTGCTGCGCATGACGGTGGATCGGCTGCAGCTTGCGCGGGGAAGCGAATAGAAAAAGGGATCGCGGTTCATTTTTGAAAACCGCGATCCCTTTTTTGCCTCAATCAGAGCATTTTGTGCGCGCGTTCCACCAGCGCGTGAATGGCTTTTTCGTCCGGCGGAAGCGCTGCGCAGCGCTCAATCGGCAGAAAATCGCCCAGGAATTCCAGATTGCCTGAGCCGCCCGCAATCGGCGAAAACTCCAGCGCGCGCAGCTGCCAGCCGGCGTTCGGCGCAAACGCGGCGATTTCGGAAAGCACGCGCTCGTGCACGCGCGCGCTGGTGATCACGCCTTTTTTGTTCAGCGCCGCCGGGCCGGCCTCGAATTGCGGCTTGATCAGCGCAACCAGCCGCCCTTCCGTGCCCATAACGCGCTTCAGCGCCGGCAAAATCAGCTTAATGGAAATGAACGATACGTCCATGACCGCCAAAACCGGCCTCTCCGGAAACATCGCCGCCTCCAGCGCGCGCGCATTCGTGTGCTCCATCGACACCACGCGCGGATCCTCGGCGATTTCCGGAACGAGCTGGCCGGTTCCGACGTCGATCGCATAGACCCGCCGCGCATTCCGGCGCAGCAGCACGTCGGTAAATCCGCCGGTGGACGCGCCGACGTCCATGCAGATGCAGCCGTCCGGCGAAACGCCAAACGCATCCAGCGCCTTTTCCAGCTTCAGCCCGCCGCGGCTTACATATGGGCAATCCGAACCGGCGACCTCGATTTGGTCGCTCTCGAGCACCTTTGCCGAACACTTTTCCAGCGCCGCGCCGTTTATGCGCACCAACCCGGCGCGAATCAGCGATTGCGCCCGCTCCCGGCTGTTCGCCAGTCCCCGCGCCACCAGCGCTACGTCCGCTCGCATCGATTCCATGGGCTGCCTCCTTTGGAAATTGTTGGAAATTGTCAAGCTTTTGTTGACAGATTTGGAAGTTAGATATAAAATAATAGTGAAATATATTTCAAATTGATTACAAAGGAGCGACTGATATGAAACATCGAATCCTGTGTGCGGCGCTGGCCATCCTGCTGCTGGTGGCTCCGGCATATGCGGAGAGCCTGAGCGCGACCCGCGAGGGCAATGAACTGAACATCACCTGGACGGCGGAGGGCGAATGCACGCTGACCGTTTACAAAAACAACTGGCCGGTGCGGGTGTGCGCCGTGCGCGGCTCGGACGGCGGCGCGCGCGTTCCGATCGACGGCGGAAGCTATTCCGTGCGCCTGCGCACGCCGAACGGCTGCCTGACCGCCAAGGCGGAGGACGCTACAAGCAAACCCACCGCTCAGCCGACAATCCAACCGACGGCGAAACCGACCGTTCAACCGACGGCGAAACCGACCGTAGCGCCCACTGCGGAACCGACTGCGAAGCCGGCGAGCTCGGATCTGGCGGCGCAGGTGATCGACGAGGTCAATGCCGAGCGCGCGAAATACGGCCTGAGTGCCCTGAAAACGGATGCAGAGCTGACGCGCGCGGCGTGCGTCCGGGCCAATGAGATCGTCCAGTCCTTCAGCCATACGCGCCCGAATGGAGAAAGCTGGAGCACCGTTTCCAGCGCGACGCGCGGCGAGAACATCGCGAAGGGCCCTTCCAGCGTCGCGCGCGTAATGGCGGCGTGGATGAGCTCGGAGGGGCATCGCGCGAACATTCTGCGCGAGAGCTTCGGCAGCATCGGCGTATGCGTAATCGACGTCGGCGGCGTGCGCTACTGGGTGCAGCTGTTCGGCAAATGATTCGACGGGGAGCGGTTCGCCGCTCCCTATTTTACGACCATGTTGTGAATCCAGACGCCCTTTTTCAGCAGGATGAAGCCGAGAACGCATTTGATGATGTCCATGAACTGCACCATCAGCACCACCCACACGATCGGCAGACTCGTCAGCGTGACCAGCAGATACGCGGTCGGATAGCTGACGACCCAGGTAAATACGCTGTCGAACAGGAAGGTGATGATCGTTTTGCCGCCGGAGCGAAGCGTGAAATAGCTGATGTTCGCAAAGCCGGACAGCGGGGAATACACGGCGTTCACAATCATCAGAAGCGTCGCGAGATGGCGAATGTGATCCTCCGTGTTGTAAAGCAGCGGAACGAACGGCGACGCGATGCACAGCAGCGTGCCCATCATCAGGCAGCAGGCGACGCTGAACGCGGCGAGCTTCCAGACGTGGTCGCGCGCGCGATCGATTTCGTTTGCGCCCAGCGCCTGGCCGATGATGATCGCGGTCGCGCTGCCCATCGAGAGAAACACGGTGTTGAACAGATTGCTGACAGTATTGGAAATGTTCAGCGCCGAAACCACGTCCAGCCCGCGCATCGAATAGCAGCGCGCGATCATCGCGATGCCGAGCGACCAGAGCGCCTCGTTGACCAGCAGGGGAGAGCCCTTGACGGCGATTTGCCGGACCAGCTTCATCGGCACGCGGCCGGAGCGATATGCGCCGCGGATGAACCGGAAGCGCTCCGGGCGGCGGTGCGTGGCGAGGGCAATTACAAACAGCTCGGCATAGCGCGAAATGATCGTCGCCAGCGCCGCGCCGCGCACGCCCATTCTCGGAAAGCCGAAATGGCCGTAAATCAGAACGTAGTTCAGCGAAAGATTGACCAGCACGGCCAGAATGCCCGCGCGCATCGGCAGCGCCGTTTCGCCCGTTTCGCGCAGCGTGCTCGCATACGCCTGCGAAAGCGCGAACGGCGGAAGACCCAGCAGCATGATGCGCAGATAGTCCTGGCCGTGGCCGAGCGTGGTCGCGATGCGTGCCTCGGCGTTTTCCTCGTTCAGATACAGCCGGATCAGCGGCTCGGACGCGAATGCGAACAGCGCGATTGCAATTGCCGAAAGGCAGAGCCCCAGATAGAGCTTGAACCGGAAGCAGTTGCGCACGCCCTCGTGATCGCCCGCGCCGTGATACTGCGCGGCGAAGATGCCCGCGCCGGACACGCCGCCGAATATGCAGAGGTTGAACACGAACAGAAGCTGATTCACGATCGAAACGCCGGTCATCTCGTCGGTGCCGATGCGGCCGACCATTACGTTGTCGAGCAGATTGACGAAATTCGTGATGGCGTTCTGAATGATGATCGGAACCACGATCGCCAGAACCATGCGATAAAAAGCGCGATCGCCGATCAGCGTTCGGCGCGCGCGTTGCCAAAAGGGGGAGCTTGCAGGCATGCGGATTCTCCTTTGAAATGTAATCCCATTCAGAATAGCACATTTGCCGCGCGCGAACAATCACAATACGGATAAATTTCGAAACGGGCTTTTCAAACGGAAAGCTTCCCTCTATAATAGAAGCGGGAGGCGAGGAGAATGACATTCACCATTCGGGAAGAGCGCGTTTCCGCGCGCGAATACATCGATTTTCTGAAACAGACCGATCTCGGCGCGCAATACCCGCGCGAACGCTTCGAAGCGCGCATGGAAAAACTCGTTCAGAACGCTTCAATCAGTCTGATTGCCCGCGACGAAGCCGGCGCGATCGCCGGCGCGCTGTTCGGCCTTACCGATTTCGCCTACTGGCTGTTCGTGACCGATTTGGGCGTGCGGCGCGATTGCGAGCGAATGGGTCTCGGCGCGCGCCTGATGCGCAGGGCCCACGAGGTCGCCGGCGGCGAAAGGGAGATCAATGTTTATCTCGTCGCAAACGACGCGGCGATTCCGTTTTATGAAAAGCTCGGCATGAAGAGGTCTGCGGACGTGATGGAATACTGCCGCGCCGAATGGACGGAATTCAAAGTGGAATAAAAGAATCCGCCTTCCTCGCGTGGAGAAAGGCGGATTTCAGCTTGTCAAATATTGACAAGCTGGTGGACGAGGGAGCAAGCTCCCCCGCCACTACCACCCCCACCAGATTTTGCTAGGATTTCTTCGAAATCCCCGGGCGCAAAATCTGCAAGGTAGCTATTTTCTCTCCGGGAAATGGGATTTCCCTGCGATAAAATAGCCCCGCGAGGCGGCAAACCTAAATCTTTGATTTAGCTTTGCCGGTCGCGCAGCGACTTGCTTGCCTTCAGGCAAGCAACCTTGCCACCGTACACACCGCTGGGCTCGATTGGAAGTTCGAGAGGGCTGCGGCCCTCTCGAGCTCTCCCGGTTTTTTACAGTCTAGAATCCGCCTTCCTCGCGTGGAGAAAGGCGGATTTGATTTACCGTTTGATGAATTCGCCGTAATCGGAGAACAGGAAGCACTGGAATTCCGCGCTGGCGGTGCCGCTCGGCTCGGTATAGCCCATGGCCTGCTGCGCGGCGCGAACGGCGTCGGCGGTTTTATCGTGATAGGTGCCGATGCTGTTTTCCACGTCCTCGGTCAGCAGATAGCCCAGCGTCCACAGCCGCTGCTGGAGCAGCGTGACCGAATCGCCGGTGTCGCCCTCCTGAAGCAGCTGATAGGTCTGCGTGGAATTGTAAATGGTGATTCCGTTCATCGGGGCGGCGTTGCTGGCGAGATACAGCTTCAGCTCCGGCGTAACCTCGCCCGTCTGCGGCATACCGATCGCGCTCTGGAACGCGCGCACGGCCGATTGCGTGGTATCGTCGAAATAGCCGTCGGTCGCGCAGGCATATTCCAGCGCGTTCAGCCGCGCCTGCACCGCGGATACGTCGTCGCCGGAAAGGCCCAGCTTCAGCGTGCGCAGGCCGTCGATGCCGTCGGGCGCGAAGGCGACGGTGGTCTTCGCGGTGGTTGCCGGCGCGGGAGTCGCGCGCGTAATGCCGTTCAGCACGTCCTGATAGGACAGCGCCGTCGGCGAATACAGCACGTTCTGATCCTTCGACGACGCGACGCCGGTTTCCTCCAGATCGTTGTATTTCTGGAACAGCTTCAGCGCCTGCACCGTTTCCTCGCCGAAACTGCCGTTGCCGGCGCCGGCCGCATAACCCAGCTCGATCAGCCGCGTTTGAAGCGTGAGCACCATATTGCCCGAATCGCCCTGCTTGAGCTGCGGATAAACGGTTTCCTCGAAGGTGTAAACCGTGCCGTATTTCGGCGCCTGATCGGAAAAGAGAATCGATTGCAGGTCGTAGGTCATTCGTCCGGTCGCCTCGTAGCCGCACGCCTGCTCAAAGAGTTTGACGGCTTCCTCGGTGGCCGCGTCGAAAATGCCGGAGGGGTTGGCGTCGGTATAGCCCAGCTGGCGCAGGCGCGTCTGAATCTGCATGACCAGCGTGCCCACCTTGCCGAGATACTGCGTCGTTTCGTCCGCCTCCGCCGTCTGCACCTCGCCGTCGATGGAATAGGGGCGCGCATCCTCGGAATACAGCTCCTTCTGAACGGAGATGTAGGCGACGTTCTGCGGCTCCAGACCATAGGCCTGATAGAACAGGCGCACGGCGTTTTCGGTCGCGGTATCGTAAACCGCGGTCAGCTCCGTGATCGGATAGCCCAGCTCCTTCAGCCGCTGCTGCAGCGCGTAGACGCTGCTGCCGACCGCGCCGCGCTGAAGCGTCGTGTATTGCGAAACGACGGCCGAATCGTATTCCTTGGTGCCGTAGGCCACCGCGTCGGCGGAGAAGAGCTTCGTCTGGAATACCGGCGTGGCGATGCCGGTCTGCATGATGCCGTAGGTCTTTTCAAACCGGCGCACCGCCGCCTCGGTGGCCGCGTCGTAAATGCTGGATACGCCCTCGGTGTAATAGCCCAGATCCGCCAGCCGCTGCTGCAGCGACTGCACCGCCAGTCCCGTGTCGCCCAGACTCAGCGTGGGGTAGGCGCTTTCGTCCGTTTCCTTTTTTTCCAGCGGCAGTTCGTTGGTCAGAAGCGTTTTATCGTTTACGGTGACGGCGCCGTTTGCGTCGATGACCACCGAATCGGGAACGTTCATATATTCCGGCACCGGCGTGGAGGTGGCGTAGGGCATCTCGATATTCACGCTGGTATCGATTTTGCCGCCCAGCGCGTCGGTATCCATCTGGCTGCAGCCGCACAGCAGACACGCTCCCGCCGTTGCGAGAAGCGCGAGCCCGCATGCCTTCAGTCTGCGCATAGGCCGATTCCTCCTGAGAATTCTTTCTGATCTTTAGACGCGCGGAAACGGAAAAATGTTCCGCACTTTATCATTGTAATCGCAGCCGGGCCAAAACGCAAGGACGCGAATGTGTCTTTTCAGGAAAGCGCGTAAATGCGAACGCCGCCCGATTCAAATACGAGCGTTCCGTGCTCGGCAAACCAGGTCTCGTCCACCGCATATTTCCCGCGTTCGTAATTCGAAATATACGCGTAATCCACGCCGTACTGCTCGAAAAGCGCCGCGTTTTCGGCGGGATTTTCCAGCATTGCGCGCCGGTCGGCATGCTGAACGGCGTAATTCAGCCCGTGATAATACAGAAACGTCGGGCTGCCGCACACGAGGTCGCGCCCCGCGAGCGCGCTCGGCACGCAGTTGTGCTGCTCGCCCGTGAGGAACACCGCGTCCTGCGCGGTTTCGGTATCGATAAATCGCCCGGCCGCCGCTTCGCTTTCGCTGAACAGCACATAGTCCGATACGATTTCGCGCCCGATCGACAGCGAGCCCGAGAGCAGACAGATCGCGCAGAACACGCCCGCGACCGCCGCGCACGCCGGCTTTGCGCCGAGAGAACGAATGCGGCCAATCGCGTCGATTGCGTCCGCCAGAAGCGCGCCCACCGCCGGGAGACAGACCATGAACGCGACATAGAACAGCTTGTTGTTGTCGTAAATATTCTTCTGGAATACCACGCATTCGGCCACGGCGTACAGCAGCAGCGCGCCGAGCATGAATCCGCGCGCGGGCGAGCGCCGCTTCTGATAAAGCGCCGCCGGAATCAGCAGCAGATACACCGGCCCGACGTTCTTGATCCAGAACCAGAAGTAGTTGTCGATCAGCGTTCCGTCGCCATTGTTGTTGACCCAGTTGAACCGGAGCAGCATCGTGCTGCCCTCCACCGTTTGCGGAACCGTCCAGATCAGCAATTGCGGAATCGCCATCAGCACCGCGACGGCGCCGTAAAGCAGGAAGCTAATCAGCGTTTTGCGCCGATCGGAGCTGCCAATCAGCGCCTGCAGCATCACGCCCGCGCTCACCAGCCCGAGGCCGAGGAACGAATGCGTGTGAATCATCGGCATTAGTCCCGCCCACAGGCCGAGGCCGATAAACAGCCGCCGGTTTTTCTCGCGCACCGCGAGCAGCAGCAGATAGACCGCCGGCAGCAGTACCGTCCAGCCGGTCAGGAACGTCCGCTGCGGAATGAACATGTCGCAGATCACGTTTACCCAGCGCAGATTGTATTCGGGCATGTTGGTCGGCGTTTTGTAAAAACCGGTGAAGATCTCGCGGAACGATTCGCCGTCCATCGTGTAGATAAAGCCGAGCCCGCCGTTTACAAACAGCAGCAGAAACGCAATGACCACCGCCAGCGGCTTTTTCGTCATTTCCCACGCGAACGCGATAAACCCGAAGCCCACCAGAACCATCATCAGCGTGCCCGTGATGCGGAAGGAAACCGCCATGTCCGCGCCGAACAGCAGCATCGAGGTGATCATGCTGTCGCCCAGGAAGGGATAGCCCAGCCGCGCGCCCTTTAAAATCGGGTAATCCGGCGGGAAGGCCGCGTTGCGCAGATGCGTCGCGATGCCGGTGTGCATGTTGATGTCGCCATAGGTCGACTGGCCCACGTGCAGAGCGCCGTCGATTTCGCGCAGCGTGTGCGTGTATTGCAGATAGCCGGACAATAGCGCCAGCGGAACCAGCAGGCACAGCAGCATCCAGACCGGCATGTCCCCCTGAAACGTCCCGCGATAGCGCGCCTTTCCGCGCATCGTCAGCGCAGAACCGGCCGCGATCGCCGCCGAAAGCGCCAGTCCGCAAAGCTGCGCCGCGCGCGTGAAACGCATCGCAAACGCAAACGGAATCGGCGACCACATCATCATGATCAGCCCGATCACCAGCCCGAACCAGAGCCGGATCAGTCCGCACCGCGAGCGCAGCAGCGCCTCTGAAAAAACAACGCCGCAGGCCAGAAAGGCCGCCAGCAATAAATATCCGCCCATAACGCCTCCAAGAAAAACAAGATCCTTCTATTCTATTATACCAGACGCGCGCGAATTGTAAAAGCCCTTCCAATGGAAATTTGCGCCGAACAAGCTGATACAAAAATGTTTCCAAATATTTCGAATAGAAATATAATATTGCGAATTGAATACGATATTATGCACAAATGCCGCATATTGTTGAATTCGGAACGGGCGTCGGTTATAATGAATAGGACTACAGATAGAGTGCGCGCATTTCGATTGGAATGGGCGCGGGAGTGGAGGAATCGGCGTGAGGAGACGCGTTTTGAGTGTGCTCGCAGTGCTGGCGGCGCTGTTGATCGCGGGCTGCGCCGTTGCGGAAAATACGATTTCCACGACGGTGGTAATGCGCGTATCGCGGATGACGCAGAGCGCTGTTGTGAATACGGGCGAGGATCTGTCGATGGAGGTCAATATCGACGGCGTTTCTCCGGCGCGTTATCAGTGGTATTTCAACGATACTCCCGTCGAGGGCGCGACGCAGAAGGTGTTCACGATCGTGAACGCGTGCCTGGAGGACGCCGGAACCTATCGCCTGGATGCGTTTGACGATGCGGGCCGCCTGGTGGTGAGCATGGATATCGCCGCGCGCGTGATCGATCCGAAGGTGCCGAAATCGGGCGATGAATCGCTGCCGGTGAGCGTTGCGATGGGCGCTGTGTGCGCGGCGGCGGGCGGAATTGTGCTCCTGAAGCGCAAAGAGGCCTGAATGAGATAAACAAATGTTCATGGCGACCGGCTGACCAGGCAGGTCGCCGTTTTTATGAACCAGAATAAAGGAGAGCAATATGGAAAAGCCCTTTGAGTTTGAGCTTCTGCACGTCTGCAAGCAGACCGGTGCGCGCCGGGGCCGGCTGCACACGCCGCACGGCGTGATCGAAACGCCAATTTTCATGCCGGTCGGCACGCAGGCGAGCGTAAAAACCATGTCGCCGGACGAATTGAAGGATTGCGGCGCGCAGATTATTCTTTCCAATACGTATCACTTGCACGTGCGCCCCGGCGAGGATCTGATTCAGCGCGCCGGCGGCCTGCACCGGTTCATGAATTGGGATCGCCCGATTCTGACCGACAGCGGCGGATTCCAGGTGTTTTCGCTGGCGAGTCTGCGCAAGGTCGAGGAGCGCGGCGTGGAATTCCGGTCGCATCTCGACGGCAGCAAGATGTTCATCGGCCCGGAGGAGTCGATTGCGATTCAGCAGGCGCTCGGCTCGGACATCATGATGCAGTTCGACGAATGCTCGCCGTATCCGTGCGATTACGAGCGCGCGAAGGGCGCGATGCACCGCACGCTGCGCTGGCTCGACCGTTGCATGAAGGCGAAAACCAGCGAAAATCAGGCGCTGTTCGGCATCGTTCAGGGCGCGTTCTATTCGGATTTGAGAATTGAATGCGCGAAGGAAATGGCCAAGCTCGACCTGCCCGGCTTCGGCATCGGCGGCCTTTCCGTCGGCGAGCCGAAGGAGGTCATGTACGACATGCTGGAAAAAATGATGCCGTATATGCCCGAAAACAAGCCGCGGTATCTGATGGGCGTGGGCTCTCCGGATTGCCTGATCGAGGGCGTGCTGCGCGGCGTGGACATGTTCGATTGCGTGCTCGCGACGCGCGTGGCGAGAAACGGCACGGTGTTTACGCACGACGGCCGCCTCGTGGTTCGCAATGCGAAATACGCCGAGGATTTCACGCCCCTGGATCCGGATTGCGATTGCTATGCCTGCCGCAATTTCACGCGCGGTTACATTCGCCATCTGTTCAAGGCGGGCGAGATTCTGGCGCTTCGGCTGAACTCGATTCACAACATCTATTTCCTCACCCACATGATGACGGAAATTCGCGAGGCGATCGAGGCGGACGCGCTGCTGGATTGGGCGAACGCGTTTTACGCGCGCCACGGCCGCGGTAACTGGTAAATAACGTTAATTTTTGGATTGAACGATAAAAAATCGGGCGGCCGCGTTGTTTTTTCGCGTATGTTCGGTTATAATGGTAAGGAAACCAACAAATTGAAGGGGAGTAAGTGTAATGATGATGAATTGGATGGCCGCCCTGGCGGAGACGAGTGGAGAAGTGGCCGCGAGCGGCGCGAGCGATACGGCGGTTGCGCAGAGCGGCGGCATTATTGAAATGATCGTGATGATGGTGGCGATGGTCGCGATCTTCTATTTCCTGCTGATCCGTCCGCAGCGCAAGAAGGACAAGGCGGTCAAGAAGATGCTCGACGCGCTGAAGCCCGGCGACCGCATCTGCACCATCGGCGGCCTGTACGGCACCGTTTCCTCCATCAAGGATCAGGACGTGACGATCACGCTGGGCGCGCAGCAGAACACCGTGGTGATCGCGCGCTGGGCGATCCGCTCGGTCGAGGATGCTCCGCTGGAGAACGACGCGGCTCCCGAAATCTGATAAACAAAGCAGAAGGCGCTTCCCCTTTTTGGGGAAAGCGCCTTCAGCTTGTCAAAAAAGTCTTTTTGACAAGCTGGTGGACGGGGGAGCAAGCTCCCCCGCCACTACCACCCCCACCAAATCCCGCTAGGATTTCTGACGAAATCCCCGGGCGCGGGATTTGCAAGGTAGCTATTTTCTCTCCGGGAAATGGGATTTCCCTCCGATAAAATCAGCACCCGCGCCCACCGCGCATGTCGCTGGGCTCGATTGAAAGTTCGAGAGGGCTTCGGCCCTCTCGAGCTCTCCTAGGCTTTTCGACAGCCAAAGGCGCTTCCCCTTTCCGGGAAAGCGCCTTTTCTCGTGCAAAAGAGCGGCTTCAGGAATCGCGCCGGTGCTGGGCGACCCAGTTTTGCTGCGCCGCCTGATGCTCGCGCAGCAGCTCCTCGTGCAATTGAAGCGAATTCCAGTTCATGTTCGTCGGCGTGAGCACCGCCTTGAGCGCAACGCCCGGCTGGTGCATCGCGCGCATTTCATTGAGCAATTGCCCGAGCAGCTTGCCGCCAAAATTGACCATGATCACCATTTCGTCCGAGAAATCCTGATCGCAGACTGCGTTTGTCAGCGGCGTCAGCCCGGCGAGCGCGCCGACCGGCTCCAGATATTCCTCTTTTTTGACCGCGCGCACGCGAATGCGCAGCTTCAGGCACAGCAAACGCAGCGCGGAACCCTTTTTATTTTCCAGATTGTAAAACAGAATCAGCGGCGCACTGCTCATGTTCACCTCATCAGCGCGCGAATCGCGCTCGCATCGTCGGTCAGCTCCAGAGAAACGTTGAATTCGCGCGTCTCGCCCGGCTCGAGATGGGCGAGCGTGCCGTTTGCGCGCGCCTCGGCGCGGCTGAGCACACCGGAGGTCGTCGGCTCCAGGCCGAGCGCGTAATCGCCCGCGCGCATGCATTTCCATACGCACATCAGCGGAAGAACCTTTTCATCGAAGCGCACGACGCCCGCAACGCCGAGCGCCGGATTGTGCAGCATTGCGTACGCGCCGCCCTCCGGCTGATCGGTCAGGAAATAGCACTGCTCGTCGCGGCCGATTTCCGGCTCCTCGATCTGATCGAATTTGGCGAGCCCCTCGCGCGCAAACTCGTTGCGCGGCTCGACCTTGCGGGCGGAGGCGTAGACGCGCGCGCCGGCGGCCAGCATCGGATAGCCGAAATTGATGTGGTAAACCAGCATCAGCGGCATGGTTTCAAAGCCCTGGTTTTCCACGCGATCGCAAATGCGCACGATGTTGCGCTCCGTTTCCAGCGTGAGCGTTCGATAAAGCGCGAGATTGCCGCCGAACAGCTCCGCTTCGCGCACGGAGCCGGTCACGCGCAGCACCATGTCGTCGCCCTCGAAATCGCAAAACGCATTGACGCAGGCGGCGGGCGTGTTGTCATACGGGCCGTGCAGCGAAAGCTCCGTCTCGCCGTCGAAGCCCGACGCGCCCGCGTGGGTCAGGCCGCAGGTCGTGAGCATGCCGCCAAAGAACTGGCGCAGGAAGCCGGTGTTCTTTTCGCGCTGATACAGATAGGGCGAGCGAATGCCGGGCTTGTTCAGCAATCCAATATTGATTCCCTTGAATTTCAGATACGGAATGTCCAGCCCGCGATCGGCCAGCACAGTCATTTCCAGTCCGCGGCCATTGTTCAAATCCAGCGCGCGCACGCCGCGGGACGGGCCGTCGTTGAACAGATAATCCTTGATTCCGCACAGCGCGGTCGGGTCGCCGCAGCGCTTGCGCAGCTCGCGCAGCTCGCTCTTTTTCATCGATCAAACGCCTCCGAATGCCATTATTTGCTAATATTATTATAGACCACAAGCCGCGCCGCGTCAATAGTTTCCCCTTGCGCGGGAGCGCGAACGCGTGTATAATGAATGCGTATTCACCACGGCAGGAGGAAAGAAAGATGCATTCAGCAAGCGCTTTTATCGATTTCGTAAACCAATCGCCGACCGCGTTTCACGCGATCGACGTTCTCGGCCGCACGCTCGAGGCGGACGGCTATCAGAAGCTGAACGAGTTTGCGCCCTGGCAGATTGCGCCCGGCGGAAGGTACTATGTCACCCGCAACCGCTCAGCGCTGATCGCGTTTCAGGTGCCGGAAAGCGGCTTTGCGCCGTTTCAGATCGTCGCCAGCCACAGCGATTCGCCCTCGTTTAAGCTGAAGCCCGCGTGCGAGGACGAGGCCGCCGGCCATTACATTCGCCTGAACACCGAAAAATACGGCGGCATGCTGATGGCGAGCTGGTTCGATCGCCCGCTTTCGATCGCGGGCCGGCTGCTCGTGCGCACGCCGCGCGGCATTGAAACGCGGCTGGTCGATCTGGATCGCGATGCGGTGCTGATTCCGAACATGCCCATTCACTTCAATCGCGAGGTCAACGACGGCTACAAATACAACGCGCAGGTCGATCTGCTGCCCGTTTACGGCGATGAAACCGCGAAGGGCGCGCTGGCGGGCGAGCTGGCGAAAATCGCCGGCGTTTCGGAGGAAGAAATCGTCGGAAGCGACCTGTTCCTCTACAGCCGCACGCCCGGAAGCGTCTGGGGCGCGAACGGCGAATTCTTCTCGTGCGGCAGAATCGACGATCTGGAATGCGCCTATACGTCCGCGCGCGCGTTCGCCGCGGCGAGCCCGGCAAAGCATATCAACGTTCTGGCCGTTATGGACAATGAAGAGGTCGGCAGCGGCACCAAGCAGGGCGCGGATTCCACTTTCCTGGAGGACGTGCTTTCGCGAATCGCCTCCGCGATGGGGAAGACGGATTCCGAGCGCCGCGCGGCGATTGCGGCCAGCTTCATGGTTTCGGCCGACAATGCGCACGCCGTGCATCCGAATCATCCGGAGAAATACGACGTGGGCAATCGCACGTTCATGAACGGCGGCGTGGTGGTCAAATTCAACGCCAATCAGAAATACACGACCGACGGCGTGTCCAGCGCGATTTTCGAGAGCATTTGCGCGCGCGCGGGCGTTCCGGTGCAGCATTTCGCGAACCGGTCGGACGTGCTCGGCGGCTCGACACTCGGCAATATCGCAAACGCGCACACCTCGATGAACACGGTGGACATCGGCCTTGCGCAGCTGGCGATGCATTCCTGCTATGAAACCGCGGGCTGCCGGGATCTGGATTTCATGATTCAGGCGCTGAAGGCGTTTTATGAAACCGATATCCGCGCCCTGGAGGACGGGACGTTTGAAATCTGAAAAATCGGCGCGCATGCGTAAAAGGCATGCGCGCCGCGGTCTGTTTGGACAAGGGCGAGGATTCCTCGCCTTTTTGCTTAATTGGAACCGGAGGCAGGATATTCCGTGAAATCGGTGGGGGCGTTCTTCAGCGCCGCGCGATCTGCGCTCAGCGCGGACTGCTGCGCCGAATACGCGCCGGAGCGCTGGCCCAACTGGCTCGACAGCAGCCTGAGCTCGCTGCGCGAAATCGAAGGCTCGATCAGGATCACCGCGCTGCTCGGCAAATCGCCGTCGGTGGATTCGAAGCGCTGCGCATATGCGCCGACGGAATCGAGAAGGGCGGAATCAAATTCATCGAAATTGAGCGTGATCCGGCCTTCCGCGCCGCTGTCGGTCAGAAGCGCGATCGAGAATTCATCCGCGTCGAGCGTGCCATATGCGTCGAGCGTGCAGCCCTCCACCGGCGTATACGACGCGTGCGAAAGACTGGAAACCGCAACCTGCAGCTCGCCGGGCTCGGGCGTTTCGCCGTTTGCCGACATGCAGAGGCGGTAGAAGCCGTCCACATCGGTCGATTCCATGTTGAATGCATACGGCGTTTCCAGCGCTTCCCATTCGTTGTATTCGTTCAGATAATACGAACAGCCGATGGCCGCCAGCTCGATCGATACGCGCGTCGGCGCGCGCGAAGCGTCCGTCTCCGCAACGTACAATACGCCCGTATCCGTAAAATCGGGAACATACGAGCGCAAACTCAGAATCGGAATTTCGCCGCTTTCGTCGTAGGCGTGAATCTGCCGCACCTCATAGCGAATGGCGCGCAGGCCGATCTGTTCGCCGCTTGCGATCGACTCCGCCACGTCGTCGTACAGAATGGGACTCAGCAGATTGCCCGAGAGCGAGGAAAGCGCGAGCGCCGCCTCCGTCCGGTCGGGTCGGTCGGGCGCGGGAGTCGAGGAGGGATTATCGTCTCCATACAGCGGCATGGCGCGGGAATCTGCCTGCAGATACAGCATCAGCCGCCCGTCGGATTCAAAGGCCTCCAGCTGCGCGGCAACGCCCCCGTCCAGCTGATCCATCCACGACGGATCGTCCGGCTCGACGAAGCAATACGGGCAGCGCGCCTTGCCGAGATTCTCGGCGACCGAGCGGGCCACCTGAACCGCGCCCGACATATTCTGGCAATGCTCGGCCGCGTGGTACCAGACGCCGCCGTTGGTCATCCATACGGCCTCCTGGCCGATGCACAGCTTGCAGGGCTCCTTGCCGTTTTCAATCGCATACAGCGCGCTCGTGGCATACGCGCCCGACATATTCTGGCAATTCTGCGCCGAATGGAACCAGTAGCCGTTGTCGGTCATCCAGTAGCCCTCGTCGTTCGCGCCGCATTCCGTGCACGGGAGATATCCCTTCTGCAGCGCCTCCGACCGCAGCATGGCGACGCGATTTCCGCTAACGTGCGAGGGATCCAGATGGTATTTCGTATCGATAACGGAGGTGTACACCGTATCGTCCGCGGACGTATTGGCCGAAGCGGCCGTGACCGTGCTCGAGGCAACCGTTTCCGCGTCCATTTCCTCGTTATCGGGAGCCGGCGTGGATTCCGGTTCAATCGTGACCGAAACCGTCGGCGCAAGCTCCAGCGACGCAGCGTTCGGGATGGAAGTCGGTTTCGGCGTGGCTTCGACCGGCGCTTCAGTCGCGGCGGGGGTCGTCTCAGGCGTGATTTCGACCGGCGTTTCAGTCGCGGCGGGAGTCGGTTCCGGAGTGATTTCGACCGGCGCTTCAGTTTCAGCGGGAGTCGGCTCCGGCGTTTTCAGAACGGGAATGCATTTGCGGCATGCCGTAAAGCCGCGCGCCCGGGCCTCCGAGGCCGGCACGATGCGCATGTTGTGCTCCGAGCAGCCGCGCTTGGAGTGATACGTGCGGTCGACTTCGTCGATCCATACGGCGGCGGTGTCGCCCTGCGCGTATTTGCGATCGGGCGCGGGTTTGCGCAGTACTTTCAGCCCGCCGACCACCATCAGCGCCACGACCAGCACGGCTGCGATGGCGGAAAGCGCCGATGCGTTTCTTCTGCGCCGGCGGAAGCGCTCGCTGCGCGCGTTTGCGAGAATGCGCCTGCGCAGCTCGGGGCTTACGCGAACGCCGCGGAGCTCCTGATTCAGCGAATCGGTTATTCTATTCTTCTTCATCAAAATACCACCCCTTCAGCTCCGCGCGCAATTTTTCTCTCGCCCGGCTCAGCCGGGAGGAAATCGTCTGCGTCGGCACCTTCAGCGCCGCGGCGATTTCGCGAATTTTCATGCCCTGCACATAGTACAATATCACCGCGGCGCGCTGCTCGCTGGGCAAATGCATCACGGCGCGCGATACGGCCGGGTCGGGAAGCGAGGGATCCTCCGTGCGCATCGTTTCCAGCGCCGCTTCGCCCATATTGCGCTTGCGCCAGGGACTGCGCAGCATGTTTTTGCAGACGTTGACCGCAATCGTGGTCAGCCAGGTCTTTTCGCTGCTTCTGCCCTCAAAGGACGAATAGCTCTTGTACGCGCGCAGGAAGGTTTCCTGTACGGCGTCCTCCGCGGAGGCGTAATCCTTCAGATACAGCAGGCACACGCGCAGCAGCCCGTCGCCGTACTGCGCAATCAGCCGCTCCAATTCCGCCTCCGACAGGAATTGCCCGTCGGTTGCCGGTATGGCGATCATCCTTCCACCTCCCATGCCCATTAGACACATTCCGAATCCAAAACAACCCATCTTTTTCAAAAAAATTGCCCTCTATTTTCAGAGGGCGATGCGTCAGCCGCGCAGCCAGGTTCCGTTTTTCCGCGGAAGACTCGTCAGCCGAGAAAGGTAAAAGCCGATTCGGCTTCCGCTGGTCAGGAAGAAGTATTCGAGCTTCGCCTGCCAGCCCGCGTCCGGCAGCGCCATTTTCCTGCGCGCGCGGAAATAGCGGCAGATTTTGCGGATTTCGCCCCTGTGCGCCGAAAACGCCGCGCGCGTATCGCGGAATACGGCCACGCGCAGCTCCAGCAGAAGGGAGGCGAAATTGGCGCGCACGAACACAGGCTCCGTCTCCGGAATGCGCGCGGACAGATCCTCCTGCCGGGTCAGATACGCCGTGCACGAGGCGACGCGCTGCGCGATTTTGCGAACGTGCGAAATCGAATCCGGGCGCACCAGCCGCCCGAGCAGCTCGGAATCGTATACGAGCGCGACCTTTTTCGCCTGCTCGTAGAGGTGATACGAGGTGTAAACATCCTCAAACGGCTTGCCGGCGGGGAAGGTGAACGTGCGATAAAACGCGGTTTTCGCGACGTTTGCCCACAGCGCCTGCGTGATTTTCCGGATTAGAAGATAATTGAGCGCCTCGCGGCCGGTGACGACCGTGTTTTCGGTTTCGGGATACCGCCGCTCGCGCTTTCCGGCAAGATCGATGTTGACGTAATTGCACAGCGCCATCTCCGCGCCGGTTTCATCAATCGCGCCGATCATCTTTTCCAGCGCGTTTTCCTCCATCCAGTCGTCCGCGTCGAGCCACGACAGGTATTCGCCGCGCGCGTTCTTCACGCCCACGTTGCGCGATTCGGAAAGGCCCCTGTTCTTCTGATGAATCACGCGCACGCGGCCGTCGATCGGGGGAAACGCGTCCAGAATCGCGGGCGTAGCGTCGGTGGAGCCGTCGTCGATTAAAATCAGCTCGAAATCCTTATACGTCTGCCCGAGCACGGAGCGAATCGATTTTTCGACCGTAGCTTCCATGTTGTAGGCGGGAATGATCACGGTAATGCGCGGCTGCATGGGCAAGGCCTCCCGATTTTCTGATAAGAATACTATGAATATTATAATATAGGGGGATAAATGTGTCAAATGCTATTCTGTTTCTTAACTTGATTTTGCCGCGCGGCTGCGATATAATACTTACAAATCCATGAATTGCGTTTGAGGAAAAAGGCCTGAAGCGTTTGTGCCGTTGAAAGAGAGCCGGGGACAGGTGAAAGCCCGGCGGCAGGCGCGATGGTTTCCGCTTTCCGAGCATTCCGGCGAAGAGCCGGAGGCGTCGCGCCCCTTAGAGCGCTTCGAGCGGTCGCGTTTGCGCGGCAAGCTGGGTGGCAACGCGGAGTTCTCCGTCCCGGATATGGTGGGACGAAGGGCTTTTTTCTTTTTTGCGCGTAAATAAAGGAGGAGAATCAACATGCTGGATATCAATCTGATCCGCACGAATCCCGAACTGGTTCGCGAGAACATCAAAAAGAAGTTCCAGGACGCGAAGCTTCCGCTGGTGGACGAGGTGCTGGAGCTGGACAAGAAGAACCGCGAGGCGATTCAGCGCGCGGACTATCTGCGTTCCCAGCGCAACAAGCTGAGCAAGCAGATCGGCGGCATGATGGCCAAGGGCCAGCGCGAAGAGGCCGAGCAGGTCAAGGCGCAGGTCAAGGAAATGCAGGACGAGCTGGCGCAGCTGGAAAAGAACGAGGAAGAATACGCCGCGGAGATTCGCAAGCGCATGCTCGTGATTCCGCAGATCATCGATCCGTCCGTTCCGATCGGCAAGGACGACAGCGAAAACGTTGAAAACGAGCGCTTCGGCGAGCCGGTCGTGCCGGAATGGGAGATTCCGTATCATGTCGACATCATGGAGCGCTTAAACGGCATCGACCTCGATTCCGCGCGCCGCACCAGCGGAAACGGCTTCTATTACCTGAAGGGCGACATCGCGCGCCTGCATTCGGCCATTCTGTCCTATGCGCGCGATTTCATGATCGATCGCGGATTTACCTATTATATTCCGCCGTTCATGATCCGCTCGAACGTCGTCAACGGCGTCATGTCCTTTGCCGAGATGGAGAACATGATGTACAAGATCGAGGGCGAGGATCTGTACCTGATCGGCACGTCCGAGCATTCGATGATCGGCAAATTCATCGATACGATCCTGGACGAGAGCGAGCTTCCGCAGACGCTGACGAGCTATTCGCCGTGCTTCCGCAAGGAAGTGGGCGCGCACGGCATCGAGGAACGCGGCGTTTACCGCATTCACCAGTTCGAGAAGCAGGAGATGATCGTCGTCTGCAAGCCCGAGGACAGCATGATGTGGTACAACCGCCTCTGGCAGAACACCGTCGATTTCTTCCGCTCGATGGACATCCCGGTGCGCACGCTGGAATGCTGCTCCGGCGATCTCGCGGATTTGAAGGTCAAGTCCTGCGACGTCGAGGCCTGGTCCCCGCGCCAGCAGAAGTATTTCGAGGTCGGCTCCTGCTCGAACCTGGGCGACGCGCAGGCGCGCCGGCTCGCGATTCGCGTCAAGGGCGCGGACGGCAAGAAGTACCTCGCGCACACGCTGAACAACACCGTCGTCGCGCCGCCGAGAATGCTGATTGCGTTCCTGGAGAACAACCTGCAGGCCGACGGCAAAATCCGCATCCCCGAGCCGCTTCGCATGTACATGGGCGGCAAGGAGTATATCGGCTAAATAAAAGGGCTCCGCTTCCGGATTCGAGAAGCGGAGCCTTTCTCTATTCTGCTTTCAGTGCAAATGCGCGCAGCGCGTCCTTTACCGCATCCGCGTCGACGAGCAGGTTGATCGAATCGCGGAATTTCGCCGCGCCGGGCAGGCCGGAGACGTACCACGCGATGTGCTTGCGCATCTCGAGCAGACCCTTCCTTTCACCGTGCAGCTGCGTTTCCAGATCGAAATGCCGAAGCGCCATTTCCGCGCGCTCGCGCGGCGTGGGCGGCGCATAGGCCCCTCCGGTCAGAAAGGCGCGGATTTCGGCAAAGATCCACGGGTTTCCCTGCGCCGCGCGGCCGACGATCACGCCGTCGCAGCCGGTTTGCGCAATCATATTTACCGCGTCCGCGCCCGAGCGCACGTCGCCGTTTCCGAGCACGGGAACGGAAACGCTCTTTTTCACCTTTTCGATAATCGACCAGTCGGCGCGGCCGGAATACTGCTGCATCCGCGTGCGCGCGTGAACAGCGATCGCCTGCGCGCCGGAGGATTCGCAAATGCGCGCGACATTCGGCGCGTTGATGCACGTTTCATCCCAGCCCGCGCGGATTTTGGCGGTCACGGGAAGCCGCGTCGCCTTTGCAACGGCGGAAACAATTTCGCCGATTCGCTCCGGCTCGCGCGTCAGCGCGCTGCCCTCGCCGTTTCCGGTGATCTTCGGCGCGGGACAGCCGAAATTCAGATCGATGAATTCAAATCCCGCGCTCTCCAGCTCCTGCGCCGCCTGCGCCATCAGCTCCGGCTCGCGGCCGAACAACTGCAGCCCCGCAACGCCTTCGCCGGGCAAACGCGTCAACAGCTCGCGCGTCGCCTGATTTTTGCCGCCGGAATAGATCCAGCCCTTGGCCGAAAGCATCTCGCTGACCGCCCAGGCCGCGCCCGATTCATGGCACAAAAGCCGCATCGCCGCGTCGGTCACGCCCGCCATGGGCGCAAGCCCCGCGCCCGCGGGCAAATCGATATTGCCGATTCGCATCATTCTTCTCCGTTCGTCTTTGCTGCAAAGCGCGTCATATTGTCGTCCATGCGGCGAATAAAATCGTGGAACAGCTCGATTTCATCCTGAGAAAAGCCCTGCATCATTTCGCCGTAGGGCAAATCCATCGCGCGCGTCGCTTCCTCGAAGCAGGCGCGGCCCGCGCCGGTCAGGCGAACGAAGGAAACGCGCGCGTCGGCCTCGCCCGAGAACCGCGCGACGAGCTGCGCTTTCTCCATTCGCTTGATCGTGGCGCTGATCGTCGCGGGCGTTACGCGGATTCGATCCGCGATTTCGCGCTGCGTGAGCACCTCGCAATCGTATAATACCTGCAGAATCGGGATCTGCCCAACGCCGATATTCAGCCTCTCCAGCGCGTGCGCGTTTCGCTGAAACAGCAGCCGCGAAAGATGCATAATGTCCTCGGCCAGGCGCGAATACGCTCCGCCGTGTTCAAACGTACCGTCCATTCCCCAAAATCCCCCCATAAACTCGAGTATAGCCGCCAAAATCAGGATTGTCAAGCATGGAAAAGCGCGTTTTTACTTGCATTTGTTGCCCGCGTTCGTATATAATATAGTTGGATATTTTTATATCCGGGCAAGAGTCCGCCAAGGTGCGCATATCGTGGAGGGAAAGCGCTTTTCACGATAGCGCCAGGAGGGAGATTTGCCATGAAAAATCAAGCGAAGATCCTGAAAATGCCCAAGCCGAAGCGCCATGCGCCGCCGGGCGCGCCGGCGCTGGAATGGATCAGCGAGGTCTCCGGCCGCGCGGTGCGCGCAACGCTCGTGGGCGGAAGCCGCGTGCTGATTGAAAACCATACCGGCATCCTGGATTTCACCGAGGAATGCGTGCGCCTGAACGCTCCGGGCGGCGCGGTTTCGGTGCGCGGCGCGCATCTTTCGCTCTGCGAGGTGCGGCCGAACGCGCTGATCGTTCGCGGGTGCATTCGCTCGGTCGAGCTGCCGGAGGAACAATGAACGGCGACGTTCGGCTGCGCGTCGAGGGGCTGATGCTCGAGCGGCTGATGGAACGCGCGCTTTCGGAGGGCGCGCGATTCAGAACCGTGGTCAGAACCGGCGCGCATACGATGGAAATGGCTACCGATTCCGCGGGCGAGCGCATCCTTTGCGAATTGTGCGCGAAATTCTCGATGCCGATTCAGGTGCTGAAACGCGGCGGCGGAACCGGCGCGCGGATGAAAATGCGCGGCCGGATGAGCGCGCTGGCCGGCGCGATTGCCTGCATCGCCTGCACGCTGATCTGCCTTTCGCGCGTGTGGATGATCGATATTCGCGCGGTGGGCGACGCGGCGATAGATGCGGGAGCGCTGCGCGCACGCCTCGAGGAACTGGGCGTTCGCGAGGGAATGGCGCGCTCGGGCGTGAATACCGACGCGCTGGAGCTGCAAATGAGCGCGCTTTCGCCGGAATACAGCTTCATCGGCGTGCGGTTGCAGGGCGTGCGGCTGCTTCTGGAGGCGGCGGGCGAGGATGCTGCGCCGGAGACGTTTGATATAAGCGATCCGCGCGACCTGATTGCGAGCCGTTCGGGCGTGATCGTGTCGGTCAACGTCCGCGCGGGCGAAGCGTGCGTGCAGGCGGGCGACACGGTGGTGAAGGGGCAGACGCTGATTCGCGGCGTGGAGCGCGTGGGCAAGGAGGAAAAGCGCCGCGTGGCCGCGCTGGGCGAGGTCGTTGCGCGCACGTGGGAGACTGGAGAGGCGAGCTGCGCGCGTCTGGAGCACGTTCAGACGCCGACGGGCCGGGTTCGCGATGCGGTCGAGCTGCGGCTGGGGAGCTATTGCTGGCCGATTGAGGAAAGCGAGCCGTTTGAAAATGAATGGCGATCGGTGGAGCGCTTGCCGGTGGGAGGGCTGTTTCTTCCGCTGGAGCTGGTGAAGACGCACGCGATTGAAACGCGGACGAAGGCGGTCGAGCGCGATAAAAACGCTTTGCAATACGCGCTGTCGGCGCTCGCACAGGCGGAGGCGCGCGCGAAAATGGGATCGATTGCGCCGGGCGACAGCTGGATGGAATCGATCGAGGCGGAAAATGGGGAGTTGACCGCGCGCGCGGTGATTGAGGCGAGAATCAATATCGCCGTGCCGCGCGAGGCGTTCGCAATACAAGGAGGATAATCAGATTGGAAACGACTGAGCGGGGGAACGTAACGATTCAGCTGGATTCCCCGGAGGAATTTATCGGGCTTTTTGGCATTCGCGAGGAGAATCTGGCGCTGTTCAAGGATGAATTGGGCGTGGAAATCTACGCGCGCGGCGATTCGGTGTCGCTTTCGGGCGAGCCGGAGAAGGTCGAGCTGGCGGAGGTAACGCTGAACACGCTGCGCGACATCCTGCGCCGCGGCGAGAGCATCGACCGCACGCGCATTCGCTATGCAATCGCGCTGGCGGCGGAGGGCAAGGCTGACCGGATCGGCGAAATCATGCGCGACGTGATTGCGATTACGTATCGCGGCCGCCCGGTCAAGTGTAAAACGCTGGGCCAGAAGCAGTATGTCGACGCGATTCGCGACAACACCTGCACCTTCGCGGTCGGCCCCGCGGGCACGGGCAAGACCTATCTCGCGATTGCAATGGCGGTGGTCGCGCTGAAGAACAAGGAGATCGAAAAGATCATCCTGACGCGCCCCGCGGTGGAGGCGGGCGAGAAGCTCGGCTTCCTACCGGGCGACCTTGCGCAGAAGGTGGATCCGTATCTGCGGCCGCTTTACGACGCGCTGAATGAAATGGTGGGCGTGGATGCGTATCAGCGCCTGGTCGAGCGCGGCGCGGTCGAGGTGGCTCCGCTGGCGTACATGCGCGGCCGCACGCTCAACGACGCGTTCATCATTCTCGACGAGGCGCAGAACACGACCTCCGAGCAGATGAAGATGTTCCTGACACGCATGGGCATGGGCTCGAAGATGGTCATTACCGGCGATGTGACGCAGATCGACCTGCCGCTGGGCAAGAAATCCGGTCTGGTGGAGGCGCTGGAAGTGCTGAAGAACGTAAACGATATTGCGATTGTGAAGCTTTCGCATCGCGACGTCGTGCGCCACGAGCTGGTGCAGGCGATCGTGCGCGCTTACGAGAAATACGCCCAGAAGCCGCAGACGCACAAGCCCCGTTCCTGATCGCGCCCGAGGGCGAAAGGAGAAAGGATCATGAAGAGGAACCTGAGAATCAGCCGCGCGCGGCTGGCGCCGGTGCTGAAAACCGTTCTGATCTGTCTGGCGACGTGCGCGCTGATGTTCACGCCGCTGTATGCGGGCGTGACACCGGAGCAATACGACATTCAGGTGGGCGCGCCCGCGCCGATCGAGATTCTGGCCACGAAGGACGTGGTGGATTCGGTAACGACCGAGCAATTGAAGAACGCGGCGGCGGCGGCCGTGGAGCCGAGCTACAAGAGCGCGGACTTTTCGGGCGTGGACGGCGTATTGACCGACCTTTCGGCGCGGTTCGACGTGCTCCGCTCGGCCTATGACAAATGGGCGAGCATGGAAACGGACGAGACGAGCTCGGTTTCGGACGAGGAGCTGACGCGGCTGAACGAGTTTCTGGAGCTTTCGCTGACGCGCGATCAGCTCAATACGCTGCTGGCGACCGATCGCGAGACGCTGGAGGCCGTGTTTGATGCGGCGCTGACCGAGGTGAAGGACACGCTGATGTCCACGCTGCCGGAGGGCCAGGAATCGGCGGCGGTAAAGAACATTCGCGCGGAGCTCGCGCGCAAGTACCCGACGCAGCTGGTCGGCATTGTGACCGAGCTGATTCGCGGCTGCATTCGCCCCACGATGCTGATCGACGAGGAAATCACCGACCAGAATCGCGAAAAGGCGCGCGACGCGGTCGAGGCCAAGACGTGCGTCAAAGGCCAGGTCATCGTGCGCAAGGGCGAAATCGTGACGCTTGCGCAGTACACGATGATTTCGTCGCTGGGCCTGCTGGCCGACAACAGCTTTGATATTCAAACGCTGATTGGCATTGCGCTGCTGGTGATCGCGCTGGAGCTGTCGCTGCTGGCCTATCTGTACCGGTTCCAGAAGGAGCTGCTCGCCAGCCCGAAGCAGATGATGCTGCTGAGCCTGATTCAGGTGCTCGCGGTCTGGCTGTGCTTCGTGTTCCGGTATGTGAATGTGTATTTCATGCCGGTTTCGCTGGCGCTTCTGCTGGTGGCGATGCTGCTGGACGCGCAGCTGGCGATGTTCGTCAATCTCCAGATCGCGCTGCTGGCCTCGATGATGACCACTGGCAGCGGCATGATTGCGATCGTGCTGATGGCGTGCGCGAGCGCGCCGTTCATCGTGATGTTGTTTAACCGCAGCATGCTGCGCACGACCTCGCTGCTCGCGGGCGTGATCATCGGATTGGACAACTTCCTGGTCGCGCTGGGCGTGGGCCTGTTTAACAGCGTGGAAATTCGAACGGTGCTTAACAACGCGCTGTGGGCGGCGGGCGGCGGCGCAGTCGGCGCCGTGATCTGCATCGGCGTGCAGCCGGTGCTGGAATGGCTGTTCAATTTGGCGACCGCGTCGAAGCTGATCGAGCTGTCGAACCCGAATCAGCCGCTGCTGAGGCGACTGCTTCTGGAGGCGTCCGGCACGTATCATCATTCGATCATCGTGGCGAACCTCGCGGAGGCGGCGTGCACGGCGATCGGCGCAAACGGCCTGCTCGCCCGCGTCGGCGCGTATTACCACGATATCGGCAAGCTCAAGCGGCCGATGTATTTCAAGGAAAACCAGATGGGCGATAACCCGCACGACCGCACAGATCCGCGCGTTTCGACCGCGATTCTGACCGCGCACCCGCGCGACGGCGCGGCGATGGCGCAGAAGGCGCGCATTCCGGAGCCGGTAATCGATATCATTCGCCAGCACCACGGCGATTGCCCGGTCATGTTCTTCTATGACAAGGCGCTGAAGCTGTACGGCGATCAGGTGGACATCTCCGCGTTCCGCTACGAGGGCCCGCGCCCGCAGACGCGCGAGGCGGCGGTGGTGATGATGGCCGACAGCATCGAGGCGGCCACGCGCGCGCTGCCGAATCCCGATCCCGAAAAGATCGACGCGTTGATTCGCAAAATCGTGCGCGGAAAGCTGAACGACGGCCAGCTCGATTGCTCGAACCTGACGTTCAACGATCTGGAGAAGATCTGCAGCGCGTTCTCGACCGTGCTGACCGGCGTGTTCCACGAGCGAATCGAATACCCGACCATCGCCATCCCGCCGAGAAGCGAATCCATCCAAAAGTCGGCAACGCAGGAAGCGAAGCCCGCGGCGGAAGTGAAGCCTGCGAATCCGGAAGTAAAGCCTGCAAACCCGGAGGCGAAGCCTGCAAATCCGGAGGCCAAGCCGGCAAATCCGGAAGTAAAACCGGTAAATCCGGAGGCGAAGCCCGCAAATCCGGAAGCGAAGCCGGTAAATCCGGAAGCAAAGCCCGCAAATCCGGAAGCCGAGCCTTCGAAGGAGGAAGCGAGCGGTGATTGAGCTGGAATGGGAAATCGAGCCGTGTCTAGACGGGCTCGAGGCGTTTTTGAATGAGGTTGCCGACGCGTGCTTTCGGGCAGAGGGCGTGGAGAACGCCGGATTTTCGATCACGATCGTGGACGATGCGCGGATTCAGGCGATCAACCGCGAAACGCGCAATATCGACGCGCCGACGGACGTTCTGTCGTTTCCGATGATCCGCTATCCGAAGGGCACGACGGCCAGGGACAATCCCAAACGCGTGCGGCGCGAATACGATCCGGAGCTCGGGTACGTCAACCTCGGCGACTGCATTTTGAATCTCGACCGCGCGAAAAAGCAGGCGGACGAGTTCGGGCATTCGCTCAGGCGCGAGCTGGGATATCTGACCGCGCATTCGGCGTTTCATCTGATGGGCTACGATCACATGAACGAGCCGGACAAGCGCGCGATGCGCGAAATGGAAAAGCGCGCGATGCGCGATATTCATCTTTGGCGTGAAGAGAGAGGAGAGTGGAATATGTCTTATCAGGAGCTGTTTGAACAGGCGTGCGAGGCGATGCAGAATTCGTATTCGCCGTATTCGCATTTCAAGGTCGGCGCGTGCATTCTGACCTCGAGCGGCAGAACCTTCAAGGGCTGCAATTTTGAAAACGCGTCCTACGGCGCGGCGATTTGCGCCGAGCGCTGCGCGACGTCCTGCGCGGTTGCGGCGGGCGAGCGCAAGTTCATGGCGATTGCGATTGCGGCGGAAAAGCAGGCGGCCTGGCCGTGCGGCATTTGCCGGCAGGTGCTGCGCGAATTCGCGTGCGATCTGAATATGCCGGTGATCATCGGCAAGGCCGGCGCGGAGTACACCGTCAAGACGCTGGGCGAGCTGCTGCCGGAATCGTTCGGCCCGGAGGATCTGGGCATTCAAAGAGATTAAATAAGAAGGGTATTTACATATGAATCAGAAATTCCGTTCCGGATTCGTCGCGATCATGGGCCGACCGAACGTCGGCAAATCCAGTTTGATGAACCGCTTCGTCGGCGAAAAGGTCGCGATCGTATCCAATCATCCGCAGACCACGCGCAATAAGCTACTCGGCGTCGCGACCGGCGAGGACTGGCAGATCGTGTTCGTCGATACGCCCGGCCTGCATACGCCGCGCACGAAGCTGGGCGAATTCATGATGCAGAGCGCGAAGGAAGCGCGCGAGGGCGTGGACGCGGTGCTCACGGTGGTGGATGGTCAGCGCATCGGCGCGGGCGACAAGGCGATTCTGGCCGATCTCGCGCAGATGAACTGCCCCAAGATCCTCGCGGTGAATAAAACCGATATCGTTTCACCGGAAAAGCTGATGCCGCAGCTGGCGGAGCTGAACGATTGTAAGTTCGATCAGGTGTTTTCCGTGTCCGCGCGCCGCGGCGACAATGTGGACGCGCTGCTGAAGGCGCTGATCGATTGCATGCCCGAGGGCCCGAAATACTTTCCGGACGACATGATTACCGACCAGCCCGAGCGCCTGATGTGCGCGGAGATCATTCGCGAAAAGGCGCTGAACAACCTGCGCGACGAGATCCCGCACGGCGTGGGCGTGGAAATGATGCGCATTAAGAAGGTCGGCAAGGATCTGACCGAGATCACCGCCGACATCTATTGCGAGCGCGCGTCGCACAAGTCGATCATCATCGGCAAAAACGGCGAAATGCTCAAGAAAATCGGCAGCGAGGCGCGCGCGGACATCGAGCGCCTGATGGGCACGAAGGTGATGCTGAAGCTCTGGGTCAAGGTGCGCGAGGGCTGGCGCAATCGCGAAGGCGATCTGCGCACGCTCGGCTATGAGCGTGACTGATGGCGGCGCTGAATACCCCTGCGCTGGTGCTTCGGCATGCGGACTATTCGGAATACGACCGGATGGTAACGCTGTTTACGCCGGAATACGGCCGGATCGACGCGATTGCGCGCGGCTGCCGAAGGCCGAAATCCGCGCTGGTCAATTGCGTGGAGCCGTTTGTCAGCGGCGAATTCCAGCTCTATGCCAATAAGGAGCGCTACACGATCGAGCAATGCCAGATCAAGGAGAGCTTCTATGAATTGCGCACGGACTACGACCGGCTGATTCACGGCGTGTACTGGCTGAAGCTGCTCGAATGCGCGGTGATGCCGGAGGAAGCCAATCCGAATTTGTTTTTGACCGCGCTGCGGGCGCTGGCGCACCTGAATTATTCCGATTTGCCGCCGGAGCTGCTCACGATGGCGTTTGAGATGCACCTGCTGGCGCAGCTCGGCTATGCGCCCCGAATGGACGCGTGCATGCAGTGCGGCCGGCCGGTGAACGGCGACGCGCGGTTTGATGCGACGCTGGGCGGCGCGGTATGCCTGAATTGCCCGTCGAGCGCGCCGAAGGTGAGCAATATGGCGCGGCGCATGATGCTGAAGGTGCCGCGCACGCGGTATGATCAGGTCACGCTGCTGATCGACCATCCGGAATGGAAGGAGGCCGCGCGGCTGTATCGCGAATACATCGGAAGGCGACTGCATCAGGAGAAGTTCGCGCCCGCGCTGGCGAAATGAATCGGAGGCAAAAATGCTTAAATTACATGTTGGCGACACGGTTGGCGTCGCGTCGCCCAGCCATCTGGCAGAGAGAGAAACCTACGAAAAGATCTTCACAAAAATTCGCGCGCTTGGTCTGAAGGTCAAGCCTGCGCCGAATCTCTATGCGCGCAGCTGGGGCTATGCGGCCAGCGATCGCGAGCGCGCGGACGATCTGAATGCGCTGATCCGCGATCCCGAGGTCAAAATGATCTTCTTCGGCGGCGGCGAGGGTGCGGACGAGGTGATTCCGCGGATCGATTATGAATCGGCCAGGGCAAATCCCAAAATCTGGCTGACCTATTCGGACGGAACGAGCATCCTGAATGCCGTTCACGCGCGCACGGGCCAGACGGTGCTGTATGGCCAGGCTCCGAAGCGCCTGCTGGAGGATACGGCCTACAATCGCGAGATGTTCGATGCATTCGTGTTTCGCGGCGGCATGAAAAAGCATGTTCCCGCGACCGAATGGCGCACGATTCGCCCGGGCGCCGCGCGCGGCGAGCTGACCGGCGGCTATCTGGACAATTACGTCTATCTCGCGCTCAGCGGCTGGATTCAGCCGGAGGCGGGGAAGGACTACGTGCTGTTTCTGGAGGACCACGAGAAATTCTTCGGAATCGAGCATGTCAGCGATCTGCTGGGCCGCCTTTCGCGCGCGCCGATCATGAAGCAGGTGCGCGGCGTGCTGTTCGGCAATTACTCGGACGAGGACAAGCCCTATCTCGATCAGCGCCTCGCGCGGCTGGGCGAGGAATGGAACATCCCGGTCGCCGCCTGCAACGACTACGGCCACGGCCAATACGCCGCGATATTGCCGATCGGCGAGCTGGCGGAGCTGGACGCGTCGCAGAAGACGCTGATTTATCCGAATCTCTGAAAATATTTTTTCAAAAAGATGTTTCAGAGCCCGGAAGAACGGTTATACTATAAATGGTTGGAAGGAACACTACACTTGAGCATCTGAAGGAGGATTTCATCATGAAGAAGTTTGTTTGCAGCGTTTGCGGTTATGTTTATGAAGGCGAAGCGGCTCCGGAGTTCTGCCCGGTTTGCAAGGCTCCCGCGAGCAAGTTTGTAGAGCAGTCCGGCGAGAAGACCTGGGCGGCGGAGCACGTCGTCGGCGTCGCGAAGGACGTTCCCGAAGAGATCAAGCAGGGTCTGCGCGAGAACTTCACCGGCGAATGCACCGAGGTCGGCATGTATCTGGCGATGGCGCGCGTCGCGCACCGCGAGGGCTATCCGGAGATCGGCCTGTACTGGGAAAAGGCCGCGTTTGAAGAGGCCGAGCACGCCGCGAAGTTCGCGGAGCTCCTGGGCGAGGTCGTCAGCGACTCCACCAAGAAGAACCTGGAAGTTCGCGTAGAAGCCGAAAACGGCGCGACCGCCGGCAAGTACGAGCTGGCGAAGAAGGCCAAGGAACTGAACCTCGACGCCATCCACGACACCGTTCACGAAATGGCGAAGGACGAAGCCCGTCACGGCAAGGCCTTCGAGGGCCTGCTGAAGCGGTACTTCGGCAAGTAAGAAAAGCAAGCAATATCAAGGGTTTGCGGGGATGCTCGAAAGAGCGTCCCCTTTTCATTTTGCATCGCATTTTAGTGGAACGATGCTTTGTAAATTTTGCTTTGGCCGGATTGACAAGTCCGGTTTGTTGATATATAATACTAATTATGCATAATTCAAATTATATATGGAGGCGCGAACATGCCGGCGAAAGCGAAGGTCACCCGGGAAATGATCGTTGACGCGGCCTTTGCGGTTGCCCGCGAAACGGGCGCGGAAAACATCAACGCGAGGACTGTATCGGAACGGCTGCATTGCTCCACGCAGCCCGTCATGTATCATTTTGCGACGATCGAGGAATTGAAGCGGACGGTCTATGCGAAGGCGGATCTTTATCATTCGGAATACCTGATGCATCTGAAGAGTCCCGCAAAGGGCGTTATGCTGGGGATTGGGATGAACTATATCCGCTTTGCCATCGAAGAGCCGCATTTGTTTCGATTCCTCTTCCAGTCGGATTTTTTCGGCGGTAGCACGCTGCTTGAGCTGATCGACGCCGAAGAGCTTGCCCCGGTTCTTTCGGCCATGCAGGGAGCGCTGGGAGTCGATAGGGAGCGGACGAAAAAGGTCTTTCTGACGGTTTTTCTGTTCGCGCACGGGTACGCGAGCATCATCGCCAACAATTCGCTGAAATACGACGAGACGCTCATAAATGCGCATTTGGAGCAGGCGTATAGAGGCGCGATACTGGCGGTGCAATCGGAAGAGCGGGAATGAGCGCTTCGCGCAGGGAGCATAAGGCAATTCATGGAGGAACATGGAATGAAAAACAGCGCGCTGGTCGTAATCGACCTTCAAAACGACATTACGAAAAACTACCGGGAAATCATCGAAAGGGTCAATACGGCGATCGACTGGGCCGTTGAAACGGGAATGGAAGTCGTTTACATTCAGCACAACAACCTGTCCGCGGGAACGCGGACGTTCAAGCCCGGCACGCACGGCGCGGAGCTGGTGCCGGAGATGAAGGTCGTATCCGGCGATATCTTTGTAAAGTCAAAGAGCAACGCGCTGACCAGCGAGGCTTTCGCCGCCTTCATTCGGGAGCGCGGCATTGCCGAGTTCTATATCGCCGGCGCGGACGCAGCGGCCTGCATCAAATCCACCTGCTACAATATGGCGAAAAGCGGCTATACCGTTCATGTGCTGTCGGACTGCATTACCAGCTACGATAAAAAGAAGCTGCCGGAGATGCTCGCCTATTATGAAGGCAAGGGATGCTCCGTCATGGAGCTTTCCGAGGCCATGCGGACGTAAATGCCGCGGCAATCCAAAAATTGCGGAGGAAATAGAAGTATGAAGAAGCTGTATGAGAAAAATGAGCTGACCTTTGCGATCGTGTGGATCGCGGTTTATTGCGTTTTGCAGTCTCTGGCGAATCCGCTGAACCGGGCGATAGGGATCGAATACGCCGCAAGCGCCGGCTTTTGCATTTTGCAGGCGATCGTTCTCTTTGCCTTTATCCGAAGAAACGGTTTGCAGAGGCGGTATGGGCTTTGCAAATCGCCCGTTCCGGCGCGGCGGTTCCTTTATTATGTGCCGCTGGCGATTCTGGCGTCGGGAAACCTCTGGAATGGCGCGGCGGTCAATTACACGCCGGCGGAAACGGTCTGCCGCATCGCATGCATGCTCTGCGTTGGATTTTTGGAGGAAGTAATCTTCCGGGGCCTCTTGTTTAAAGCCATCGCAAGGGACAATACCCGATCGGCGATCGTCATCTCCAGCGTGACCTTCGGCATTGGCCATATCATCAATCTGTTCAATGGCAGCGGCATGGATTTGGTCAACAACCTGTGCCAGATCGTATTTGCAATCGCGGTCGGCTTCCTGCTGGTGACGATTTTTTATCGCGGCGGCAGCCTGATTCCCTGCATCCTCGTTCATTCCGCCATCAATACGCTCGGCACGTTTGCCAACGATGCGGAGCTTACCGCGGGAATGCAGCTGCTGCATATCGCCGCTCTGATTGCCATAACGGCGGCCTACACCCTGATTCTCACCAAAACACTTCCGAAGCGCCCGCAGGGCAATGCGGACGCAGAAATTGCATGAACGGAAAGAACGTAAGAGTGGGCGCCTGACTGCTGGCGGGCGATATGGACAGCCTTACGAGAACGCTTTTGAAAAAATGAGGAACAAAGGAATTGCTTTGATTTGGACGAATGGAGGCAACTATGCAATACACAAACCAACTGATCGGCTGCTGCGGACTGGACTGCGAGACGTGCGACGCCAGAATCGCAACGCTCACAAACGATGACGCTCTGCGCGAGAAAACCGCCGCCCTGTGGACGAAGCTCAACGGAGTAACGATTACGCCGGACATGATTCATTGCACCGGCTGCCGCATGGAAGGCGCGAAAACGCCCTTCTGCGATAAGCTCTGTCCCATTCACAACTGCGTTCGGGAGAAGAAACTGGATACCTGCGCGGACTGCGAGCGGATGGACGGATGCCCGACACTGGGAAGCATCGCCGCAAACAGCCCGTTTGTTTTGGAAAACCTGAAGCGGCTGCAGCAGTGCTGATCGAGCGGCGAACGTACTTAAATGTTCCAGATTTTGGCGAATTGCAGGAGAAACGCTTCGGCGCGTCGTATTGGGAGCATTTGAGAAAATGACCGGGAGGACAGAGTATGTCAAAGCGAATTCGGCAATACATCGGCATTCTGGCGGCGCTCGCCGCCTACTATCTCGTTCACGAGGGCGCGCATCTGCTGTATGCCCTGCTCGCGGGCGTGTTTAAGCAGATTCATTTTATGGGACTGGGCGTGCAGGTCGACGTATACGCGGAACGCATGACGAATGCGCAGCTTGGCGTTTTCTGCCTTGTGGGCGCGCTGGCGACCTTCTGCGCGGGATATCTGCTGACGGCGCTTGCAAAGAACGTCTGCCGCGCGCAAAGCAAGCTGCTCCGCGCGATGGTTTACTATATAACGATTGCCTTTTTGCTGCTCGATCCGCTGTATTTGAGCGTACTGTGCGGCTTTTTCGGCGGCGGGGATATGAACGGCATCGCGCTTCTCCTTCCGGAATGGGCGGCGAGGGGCCTTTTCGGCGCGCTGCTCCTTGTAAACGCGCTGGTATTCTGGCGGCGGGTGCTGCCCGTCTATCGACAGTCGTTTTCCGAGCGATGACGAGAGAATTGCATAAAGAACGTTATGGAGCCCGCCGACATCGCCGGCGGGCTCCATGCTTGCTCAGTGCTCGGAGGATTTGGAGGACTCCAAGCCCTCTTTTTTGCACCATTCAAAGGCGGTCCGCTTGCAGGCGACGCCGTAATACTCCTTATAGGTGGGGAGTTTCGCGGTCGGCCCATCGGAGGAATGCTCGCGCGCGTGCAGTATGATCCGCGAATAGGCGTCGCAGAATTCGTCGGAGAGCATTTCATAGACGCGCTCGTCGCAGTGCGGATAGGCGTTTTGCAGCTTTTCCAGCGCCGGATACGAGTTCTGCATAAACTCGAGCGCCGCGGGATCGCACTTCAAAAGCGAATGAATGTAGCAATGCGGCAGGAAGGTCGCGCTGTGAAACGGCAATTTGGCGCATTTTTCCGGCCGCGTCATGAGCGCATGCTCCACGAGCCAGCACGATAGAACGTGCCCGGTTTCGAGGTCCAGGTACATTTCCCTGCCGGAAAAAATCGCGCCGCCGATCTCCCCGAGTTTGTATGCCATAAAGTATATCCTCCTTATTCATTATAATTAATGAAAGCATAATAATATGTCTTCTGAACCGAATTGTATCGCTATAACGTTGAAAAGGCCGCGATGAAACGGTCTGATTGCAAGCTATGTCGTTTCAATCGCGGCGTGCCTACGGTGCACACGCCTGCAATTCCCTCCCTGTTATTGTATGAATTGATAATATAATACTATAAATGGAACGTATTGTCAATAGGTAAACAAAATATTCTGCGGAATATGGCGATACATTCCACATTGTTAGCACTTGAATGTATATGCTGTCAATCGAACGGCACGATCCAGTTTTCCGCCGATTTTGCCCGGAAGCAAAGCTCGATCTGTTCGCGCGTGGTTTTTTCCAGCGCCAGATTTTCGGGCAGTGCGTTCAGCGGAAAATAGCCGCTCTCCGTGGTTTCGATATTGGGCTGAAACGCGCCGCCGGTCGCGCTGCAGAGCACGAACACCTTCACGATGCCGTAGGCGTACGCGGGCGCGTTGTGGCGATTGCGATCCTGCACGGAGATCAGGCGATCGGCGGTAACGGTCAGCCCCGCCTCCTCGCGCGCTTCCTTGATCGTGTTTTCGGCGATGGATTGATTCACATCGCACCAGCCGCCGGGCAGCGCCCATTCGCCGCTGCTTTCGCGCACCAGCAGAATCCGGTCGCCGTCGAAAATGGCCGCGCGGGTGTCGATTTTCGGCGTTTGATAGCCGGCTTCGCCGCAAAACAGGTTTTGCACCTTCTCGACCGGCAGCTCCGCGAGGTTCGCCAGCATTTCAGCGGAGAGCTCGCGAATCCGCGCATAGCGCTCCAGATCATAGGAATCGCGCCCGTAAGTCAGTCCCGCCTGCGCAAGACTTTGCAGCTCCACAATCCATTCCATAAACTGATTTCGATTTGCCATAGCGCCCTCCATGCCTTGATGGCCTGATTATACCACAAAATGAACGCGCCGCGCAATCCTGAAGGGGTGGCTCAATTGCGGGACGGGCGTTTGCGGCTTCGCTTCTATATTTTACACCCGCTCGTATTGACAAACCTATTTGTTTCTGGTATATTCCTACAAGTGGGAAAAGTTATACTCGTTAGACCGCGAAAGGGAGGCGCGCCATGGCGGGAGGCAAGCATTTGCTGGGAAAGGTGAACGGCCGGCACATCTTCGGCACGGTGAAGGTGGGCGAAAAGGGGCAGATCGTGATTCCGAAAGAGGCGCGCGATCAATTTGGCATTCGCCCGGGGGACACGCTGCTGGTGCTGGGCGACGACCGGCACGGAATTGTGATTACGCGCCCGGACGTCATCGAGGACGTTGCGGAGCGCATATTCGATCATCTGAATGAGGGTAAGGAGTAGATTCCAATGGAAATTGAAAGAACATACGGCATGCTCGGGGTTTGCCCGAAGGTTTATGAATTCGGCGAGGTGGTTTTGAACGACCTGAAGGCCCGTTTTGAGGAAATCGACCGCACGGCGGAATGCAATCAGGCGAAGGTGCTGCACGCGATGCAGAAAAACCGCGTGAGCGCGCAGTGCTTTGCCGCCACCACCGGCTATGGCTATGACGATATCGGCCGCGACACGCTTGAGCGCGTATATGCCGATACCTTTCACACCGAGGCCGCGCTGGTGCGCCCGCAGATCGTGTGCGGAACGCATGCGCTGACGGTCGCGCTGTCGGCGAATCTCCTGCCGGGCGACGAGCTGCTTTCGCCGGTGGGCAAGCCGTATGACACGCTCGAAGAGGTGATCGGCATTCGTCCGTCGCCGTGCTCGCTGGCGGAATACGGCGTGACGTATCGGCAGGTGGATCTGACCGCGGACGGCGGCTTTGATTGGGAGGGCATTCGCAATGCGATCAACGAGCGCACGAAGCTGGTCACGATTCAGCGCTCGAAGGGCTATCAGACGCGGCCGACGTTCTCCGTAAAGCAAATCGGCGAGCTGATTGCGTTTGTGAAGAAGATCAAGCCCGGCCTCATTTGCATGGTGGACAATTGCTATGGCGAATTCGTGGAGGAAATCGAGCCGTCGGACGTGGGCGCGGACATGACGGTGGGATCGCTGATCAAGAATCCGGGCGGCGGACTTGCGCCGATCGGCGGCTATATCGTGGGCACGCAGAAATGCGTGGATCGGTGCTCCTATCGCCTGAGCGCGCCGGGACTGGGGCAGGAGGTCGGCGCGAATCTGGGCATTCTGCCGGCGTTCTATCAGGGCTTCTTCATGGCGCCGACGGTGGTTTCCGGCGCGCTGAAGGGCGCAATTTTCGCCGCGAATATCTATGAAAAGCTCGGCTTCCGCGTGGTGCCGAATTCCACGGAATCGCGCCACGATATCATTCAGGCGGTGGAGCTCGGCTCTCCGGAGCGGATGATCGCGTTCTGTCTGGGCATTCAGGCCGCCGCGCCGGTGGACAGCTATGTGCGCCCCGAGCCGTCGCCGATGCCGGGCTATGATTCGGACGTGATCATGGCCGCGGGCGCGTTTGTGCAGGGCTCGTCGATCGAGCTGAGCGCCGACGGCCCGATTCGCCCGCCGTATGCGGTGTATTTCCAGGGGGGACTGACCTGGGTGCACGCCAAACTGGGCATTCTCATGAGCCTGCAGAAGCTGTATGAAGCGGGCCTGGTGAATCTGTAATTAAAAAGGGGGAGATTCCATTGTCGTGGTTTATTCTGGCGCTGATCGCCATGCTCTGCTGGAGCGGTTCGGATCTGTTCAGCAAAATGGGCTCCAAGCCCGACGATAAATTGAGCCATTGGAAAATGGTGATGGCGGTCGGACTGGTGATGGGCATTCACGCGGGCGTCACGATGCTCGGCGGCGTGCGCGTGACCGTTTCGGACATGATTACCTATCTGCCCGCATCCTTCCTGTATATCCTCGCGATGGTGCTGGGCTATGTGGGATTGCGCTATATCGAGCTGTCGATTTCCTCGCCGATTTGCAATACCTCCGGCGCGGCGGCGGCGCTGTTCTGCCTGATTTTCCTGGGCGAAAAGCTGCCGGAGCTGCCGGTCACGCTGTTCGGAAGGGAAATGACGCTGCCGCTTGGTCTGATTGCGGTGATTCTGATGGCGGCGGGCGTGCTGATGCTCGGCATTGTTGAAACGAACGAGGACGAGGAAATCAAGCGCGAGCGCCGCAAGGCGGAAAATATGCAGTATGCGCGCAGCATTCTCGCGCTGCTGCTGCCGGTGCTGTATTGCCTGATCGACGCGGCGGGCACGGTCGCGGACAGTATCATTCTTGAAACGCTCGATGAAACGGTCGCCAATACCGCCTATGAGCTCACGTTCCTCGTGCTCGGCATTCTCGCGGCGATCTACGTGCTGGTCGTGAAGCGCGAAAAGCTGAAGGTTCCGCGCGAAACGCCGAAGCTGCTTGCGGCGGTCTGCGAAACGGCCGGCCAGCTCGCGTATATTTACGCAATCAACACCACCGTCGCCGCCGCGCCGATCATCTCGTGCTATTGCCTGGTCAGCGTGCTCTGGAGCCGCATCTTCCTGAAGGAAAAGCTCTCGTGGAAGCACTATCTCGCGATCGGCATCGCCGCAGTCGGCATTGTGGTCATGGGCCTGCTGGATGAAATGTAAAAGAAAATCGCTGAAGACAGCCATAGCCGCTCGCGCCGCTGTGGCTGCTCTTGTATTTTGAGCATGAGGGAGAACGGCATGATCGATTGGCAAAGCATTCCCAAAATAGACGCGCATATCCATTTGGCACCGGAGGACGTCATCTGTGCGAATCGCGGAAACGGAGATCCGTTTGTGGAGCACGGCAGCGTTTATGACTATGCCGCGATAATGGATCGCTATCATATTGAGGCGGCGTTTGTCATGCCCTTCAACGATCCGTATAGGCTGTCCATGGATTTTAGGGTTCAAACCGTGCATTCCAATCTGCGGAAGATCGCGGCGGCGCTGCCCGCGCGGCTGCGATGCTTTGCCGATGTGGATATTCGAAACGACATTGACGAAACGCTGAAGGAACTGGACGACGCGCTGGCCGGGGATGCGTTTGTCGGAATCAAGCTGCATCCCTCCAATGCGGGCTATCCCATCGACGGGAATTATTATGACCGGATACTGGAATACGCGGCCGGCAGAAACGCTCTGGTCGAGATTCATTCCTATCCGCGCGCGCATTTGTCGGACGATGTGTGCGCGCCGCGCAGAATCAAAAATGTATTGAAAAATATCCGAAGCTGCGATTGTCGATAGCGCATCTGGGCGGCATGCAGTTTGAAGAATTCTATGGAATGAACGCCTATTTCAATTTTTCGGCGGTGCTGCCCGATATCGTCCGTCGATTTGGAATGGGGCGCGCGAACGAAATCCTGCGCTCCATCGGCGTGGATAGATTGATTTTCGCGACGGATTATCCGGACAGCCGGTGCTTGAAGCCGAACGAGATCTATGAAGCGTATTTTGAAATGCTCGGCGGCATGGATTTTTCCCGGGAAGAGGCCGAAAACATCTGCAGGAATAACGCGCTTAAGATGCTCGGCGCAAAATGAGGGCGCGACATTCCCGGTCGCGCCCCTTAAACGTTTATCGGATTACCGTTAAAATCAGCTGAACCAGCGCGCCGAGCGACAGCGACAGCATCGACGAGCCGATCACCAGTCCGGCCACCGAGAACGCGCCGCCATGGAACGCGCGCTCGCACACGCGGTGGTGGCCGATGGCGGAATAGATGATTCCGTTGATCGACGCGATGATCGCGGGCGCGATGAAGAAAAAGCCGATCACCGGATTGCAGATCACGCCGAACAGGCACAGCACGCCCAGCGCGACCAGCGGAATGGAAACGGCCGAGATCGCGAATCCGACCACGGCGATATCGTTTTTTTCATGCGGAAGCAGCATATTCAATCCTCCGGACTTGATCAATATTCTGATTCTATCATACACGATGCCCTGCGGTTCGTCAATGAAGAATCCGTGAAGAATCAGAACGGCAGGCGATATTGCCTCTCCAGCTCCGCCCAGCGCTCCAGAAACGCGGTTCCCTCCGGCGTTTGCGCCATTGCGCGCACCGCCTTTGCGCATGCGCGCACGAATTCGGGATTCATGCCCTTCAGACCGCTGCGATAGAGCGGGCACATCCTCCGAGCGCGCGCGTCGAGCCGCACGGTCCATTTGCCGTCGACATTTCGAACCGGCGTGAGCGGAAAAATCCGGCAGGCAAACGGCCGGTGCTCGCGATCACACGGCCCATCGCAAATCAGCATCTGGCCGAAATCGTCCGCGTCCACATGGCCCCAGACGAATTCGTCCGCGGATTCGCCGGGAAACAGATACACGCCGCCCTTGCCGTCCGCATCGGTTTCGCAGCATGCGCCGCCGCAGAGCGCGCCGCAATCGGTATTTAGCGGCGTGAGCGCGCCGATGCACGCGCGCGCCTTCAGGAGAAATTCATTCATGGATCGTTCCGTCCCTTCCGTAAAAATGCAAGCGCCGCGCGATTGAACGCGTCCGGCCGCCGGTTTGCCAGAAAGTGATCGCCCGGCAGAATGGCCAGCGCGCCGCGCGGGAGCGAAGAAGCGATGCGCTTCGTTTCGGAAGGGCGAATCATGTCGTTCGTTCCGGCAACGACCAGCGTCTGCGCCTGAATCGCGCCGAGCTGTTCGGGCGCGATGTGCGGCTGCGTAACCATCAGGCCGAGCAGTTCGCGATGGGGAATCGCTTTGGAATCGAACCGCGCCAGCAGCGCGCAGAGCGCGTAGCCCAGCACGATCGGCAATTGATACCGCAGCTTTACGCCCCAGGGATGCAGATTGCCGCCGTTCAGAATCAGCCGGTCGACCCGCTCCGGAAAGCGCAGGGCGAACAGCATTGCGATGTTCGCGCCGTCCGAAAAGCCGAGCAGGTGCGCGCGATCGATCCGCCGCTCGTTCATAAAATCGCGCAGATCCAGCGCGAACTGCTCCAGCGTAAACGGCGCGCCGCCGCGCGGCGACTGACCATGCCCGCGCGTATCGACTGCGTATATGTGAAAATGCTCGGAAAAGGCGGGAATCTGGTGCTCGAAATACGTGCGATCCTCCCCGTTTCCGTGCAGAAGAATCAGATTTTCGCCTGCGCCGGCCTCTGAGTAAGCCAATTGAACGTCCATTTCAGCGCTCCCATCCGCAAAATTGCCCGCATTTATGATACCATAAAACCGCCCGGCGCGCAACATTTTCCGCCTTGATTCCGAGGGGTAGCGGTGGTATACTGGATGCAATGCATTCAAAGGAGAAGAATTTCATGAAGAAATTGATCGTCGCCGAAAAGCCGTCCGTGGGGCGCGATATTGCGCGCGTGCTGGGCGTTTCGAAGCGCGGCGAGGGCTTTTTGTATGGCGACGATTACGTCGTGACCTGGGCGATCGGGCATCTCGTTTCGCTGTGCGAGCCGGGCGAGGTGAACCCGCAATACCAGAAATGGATGATGTCGACGCTGCCGATGCTGCCGGAGCGCATACCGCTCAAGGTGCTGCCCGCCACGGAGGATCAATTCAAAATCGTTAAAAAGCTGCTGAACAGCCCGAAGATCGATTCGATCATCTGCGCGACGGACTCCGCGCGCGAGGGCGAGCTGATCTTTCGATACATTTACCAGATGGCAGGCTGCACGAAATCGGTGGAGCGGCTGTGGATTTCGTCGATGACCGACGCGGCGATTCAGCAGGGCTTTGCCAATCTCAAGCCCGCGAGCGCATACGACGCGCTTTACGCCTCCGCGCGCTGCCGCAGCGAGGCGGACTGGCTGGTGGGCATGAACGCCTCGCGCGCGTATTCGCTGAAATACAACGCGCATCTGTCGATCGGGCGCGTGCAAACGCCGACACTGAGCCTGATCGTGCGCCGCGACCGCGAGATCGAGGCGTTCGTTCCGGAGGATTATTGGGAGCTGCGCGCCGATTTCGGCGATTACAGTGGCCTGTGGATCAACCCGGAGGCCAAATCGGACGAAAACGCGCGCGCCAACGAGACGCGCATTTTCGATCGCGAAACCGCCGAGCGCGTCCGGAGTGAGGTGAAGGGAAAGCCCGCGCGCGTCCAGGAGGCGAGCAATGAGCGCAAGCGCTTTGCGCCGCCGCAGCTGTTTGATCTGACCAGTCTGCAGCGCGAGGCGAACCGCAAATTCGGCTATTCCGCCGATCGCACGCTGAAGCTCGCACAGGCGCTGTATGAGACGCACAAGCTGGTGACTTATCCGCGCACGGACAGCCGCTATTTGCCGGACGACATGCGCCCGAAGATCAAAAAGGTGCTTTCGATGCTGCCGGAGCCGTATGCGTCGTTCGTCGCGGCCGATTCGATGAATCTGAACATGCATTCCAAGCGCTATTACGACAATGCGCGCATCAGCGATCACCATGCGATCGTGCCGACCGACCGCCGGCCGAATCTGTCCAGCCTGAATGCGGATGAGCGACAGCTCTACGATCTGATCGCGCGCCGCCTGATCGCCGCGCATTATCCCGATTACGAATGCGACAGCGCGCGCGTGATCACGGCGGTGGACGAGCACCGATTCAAATCCACCGGCTCTACGCCCGTGGTGCTGGGCTGGCACGCTGTTTACGCCGACGACAAGGCGCAGAAAAAGGAGGAACCGCCGATTCCGCCGCTCAAAGTCGGAGACGAGCGAAGGGTAGAGAAGACCACCGTCAAGCAAAGCAAGACCAAGCCGCCCGCGCAGCACACGGACGCGTCGATTTTGAACCTCATGGAGAACGCCGGGCAGGAAATCGAGGACGAGGCGCTGCGCGAAAAGATGAAATCGTCCGGCCTGGGCACGCCCGCGACGCGCGCGGCGATCATCGAGCGGCTGATTCAGGTCGGCTACGCCCGCCGCAGCGGCAAAAATATCGTGTCCACGCCGAAGGGACGGCAGCTGATCGACGTGGTGCCCGTGCAGATTTCCTCGGCGGTCACGACCGGCAAATGGGAAAAGGCGCTTTCGGAAATGGCGACCAATTCGGAATTGCCCGCGCGCACGGCGAAGGAGGAACGCTTCATGTCCGGCATTCGGAAGTTCGCGATCTTTCTGGTGGACGCGGCCAAACAGGCTTCGCCGTCGGTGCATTTTGAAAGCGAAGCGACCGCAAAGCCCGCGCGGGAGCGCGCGCCCCGGGCAAAGAAACAAAAATTTTGAACAATTCGTGAATTAAGCAGGAGAAAACAGGTTGATTGCCGAATAAAGTTATTGCAACGTTAAAGACGTTGACTCCATTACAAGTGAAGGAGGACTCCCAAATGAAGTATACGTACACCGGAAAGGGCATGGAGGTTTCCGAGTCGCTAAAGGCTCGCGTGGAAAAGAAGCTCGGCAAGCTGGATCGCTATTTCCCGGAGGAACCGGAAGTCAGCGTTCGCTTCAAGCAGCAGAAGGGCGCGCGGAATATCGTGGAAATTACGCTCGCCGTGAAGGATATGATCCTCCGCGCGGAGGAAAGCTCGAACGATATGTATCTTTCCATCGATCATGCGGTGGATAAGATCGAAAGCCAGCTGCGCCGCTATCGCACGAAGCTCGACAAGCGCATCCGCACAAACGAACTGGAGCCGGTCGCCGAGGCCGCGCCGGAATATGAAGAGGCGGTTTACGATGTCGTCCGCACGAAGAAATTCAGCGTAAAGCCGATGTCGGTCGAGGATGCGATCACACAGATGGAGCTGCTCGGCCACGATTTCTTCCTGTTCCTGAACGAGGACAGCGAAACGATGAACGTGCTCTATCGCCGTCACGACGGAAGCTACGGTCTCCTGCAGCCTGAAATGTAAATAAAATCGCCGCCCGGGGCATGTGCCTCGGGCGGTTTTGGCTTTGCGGGCGATTATCGCAGCGCGCGCAGCGCTTCCTTGTGCTCCGGGGAAACGCGGAAGCTCTCCAGCGCCTTTTGAATGGCCTTTCGATGCGTCCAGGGGTCGAGGCGGCGCTGCTGAATCCATGGAAGCGTCGCGTCGTATTGAAAGGCCAGCGCGGTGGCGAAATACCAGGCGACCATCATCTTTACGTAATAATGCTCGCGGTTCGCATTCGCCACCCATTCGAGATATTCGCCCTGGAAGCGCTCCTTCAGGAAATGGCTCATCAGCATGCGCATTGCGAAACGCGCGGTATATGGATGCGGATCGGCAAGCCAGGTTGGAAGAATCTCGAGCAGCCGCTCCGGCGCGCGCGCAAATGCCCGGGGCGAAAACTGATCGCAGGTCGCCCAATTGTCCACGTGCGGAAGAAACGCCTGAACATGCTTCAGACACGAATCAAAATCGCGAATGCGCTCGAGTGCGAAGCCGTGCAGCTGGTTTTCCTCGAAATAATAGTGGGGGAGCGAGGACAGAAAATCCTCGTTCAGCTCCTTCGCCATGGCGCGCAGCACCGGCGTGCGCACGCCGATTATCCGCTCGGGCGCGACGTCCGGCATCAGCCGAAGCTGCAGCGCGCGATACTTTTGGTCCTGATTCGCCAGAAGAGACGCCTGAATTGCCGATTGCTCCATTTTAACCTCCCAACAAAAACCGGACTGTTTGCACAGCCCGGTTCGCTTTTTTTAACCAACCACGAGATTGACCAGTCTGCCCGGAACATACACGAGCTTGCGCACGGTTTTTCCGTCGATCAGCGCCTGAATCTCCGGCAGGGCCTTCAGATACGCCTCGGCGTTCTCGCGCGTGAGATCGGCGGGCACGCTGATCTTGCCGCGGATCTTGCCGTTGACCTGCATCGCGATCTCCACCGTGGACTTGACCAGCTTGCTCTCATCGCACTTCGGCCATTCCGCGTGCAGCAGTTCTCCGGAAACGCAGCCGGACAGCGCGTTGATTTCCTCGGTAATGTGCGGCGCGACCGGATTGAGCAAACGAATCAGCACGCTCATTTCGCCCTTCGTGATGCTGCCCTTGGAATAGAACTGATTCACCAGCGACATCATCGCCGCGATCGCGGTGTTGTACTTCATGCGCTCGAAGTCCTCGGAGACCTTCTTGATCGTCGAATGCACGTCGAACGCCATGTCGTCCGAGATCGCGGGATCGTCCGTCATCATCTCCTGCATGCGCCATACGCGGTCGAGGAAGCGGCGGCAGCCGCGCGCGCCTTCGGTCGACCACGGAATCGCCTGATCGAACGCGCCCATGAACATTTCGTACATGCGGAATGCGTCCGCGCCGATTTCGTCCACGATGTCGTCCGGATTGATGACGTTGCCGCGGGATTTGGACATCTTTTCGCCGTCGGTGCCGAGAATCATGCCGTGCGACGTGCGCTTCATGTACGGCTCCTTCGTCGGAACCACGCCGATATCATACAGGAAGCGATGCCAGAAACGGCTGTAGAGCAGATGCAGCGTCGTGTGCTCCATGCCGCCGTTGTACCAGTCGACCGGCAGCCAGTATTTCAGCTCCTCCGGATCGGCGAGGCACTTGTCGTTCCACGGATCGATATATCTCAGGAAATACCACGAAGAGCCAGCCCACTGCGGCATCGTGTCGGTTTCGCGCTTCGCGGGACGGCCGCACTTCGGGCAGGTGGTGTTGACCCAATCGGTCATGTGTGCGAGCGGAGATTCGCCGTTGTCGGTCGGCTCATAGCTCTTTACGTCCGGCAGCGTCAGCGGCAGCTGATCTTCCGGAATCGGCACCCAGCCGCAGCATTCGCATTTCACCAGCGGGATCGGCTCGCCCCAATAGCGCTGGCGCGAGAACACCCAGTCGCGGAGCTTGAAGTTGACCTTGCGCTCGCCGACGCCCTGCTCGACCAGCCATTCGATGATCGCCTTTTTCGCCTCGGCGACCTTCATGCCGTTCAGGAAGCCGGAATTGACCATTACGCCGTCGACGATGTCCGTGTAGGCCGCTTCCTGCACGTCGCCGCCCGCAACGACCTCGACGATCGGGAGGCCGAACTTCTTCGCAAACGCCCAGTCGCGCTCGTCGTGCGCCGGAACGGCCATGATCGCGCCGGTGCCGTAGCTCATCAGCACATAGTCGGACACCCAGATCGGAATCTGCTTGCCGGTAACGGGGTTCGTGGCCGTAATGCCCTCGAGCACAACGCCGGTCTTGTCCTTGTTCATCTCGGTGCGCTCGAAATCGGATTTGCGCGCCGCGGCCTCGCGATAGGCGACTACGGCATCGTAATTCGAAATCTGCTCCCTGCGGCTTTCGATGATCGGGTGCTCCGGCGAAATGACCATATACGTCGCGCCGAACAGCGTGTCCGGACGCGTGGTGTAAATGCGGAGCTTATCGCCGGTCGACAGCGTGAAATCGACCTCCGCGCCCTCGCTGCGGCCGATCCAGTTGCGCTGCTGCACCTTGACGCGATCGATGAAATCCACCTCGTCCAGTCCGTCGAGCAGCTTCTGCGCATACGCGGTGATCTCCAGCATCCACTGGGACTTGACCTTGCGAATGACCTCGCCGCCGCACTTTTCGCACTTGCCGCCGACGACCTCTTCATTGGCCAGGCCGATTTTGCAGGTCGGGCACCAGTTGATCGGCATTTCCTGCTTGTAGGCCAGGCCCTTTTCAAACAGCTTCAGGAAGATCCACTGCGTCCATTTGTAGTATTTCGGGTCGGTCGTGGCGATCTCGCGATCGTAATCAAACGAGAAGCCGAGGCGCTGCAGCTGATTGTGGAAGTGCTCGATATTCTGCTTCGTGACGATCGCCGGATGCACGTGGTTCTTGATCGCGTATCGCTCCGCCGGCAGGCCGAACGAATCGTAGCCGATCGGGAACAGCACGTTGTAGCCCTCCATGCGGCGCTTGCGGGCGATGATGTCCATCGCGGTGTTCGAGCGCGGATGGCCGACGTGCAGGCCGGCGCCGGAGGGGTAGGGGAACTCGATCAGGCCGTAAAACTTCGGCTTGTCATGCGATTTTTCGGCGGCAAACGCGTGGCCCTCGTACCAGTGCTTTTGCCATTTGGCCTCGATTTCGGCCGGATTATAGCTGGGAATGTCTCTCATGATTGAAACTCCTCCATTCAAGAATAAAAAAAGAACCCTCGCGTCTGCCAAAGAGACGGAAGGATCATGCCTTTCGCGGTACCACTCTTGTTGGTTCCAAAGGAACCCGCTCGCGTCGCCTGTAACGGGACGGCCCGCTCGACTCTCGCCGAGATGCTCCGGAACGAGTTCGGCATGCTGCGACGCTGCCTTGCACCAAACGGCAGCTCTCTGTAGACGCGCGATATGCCTACTGCTTTCCATCAAAGCATGAATATGAATGCGATACGATCTCTCATGGTGTGTTCTTTAAATTCAATGGCGCGAATCGCGGAAGAGAGAATCCGCCGCGATTCGCTTCAAACGCATTCCTTACGGATTGGCAGCCGCCGGAGCATCGGTCTCAGCGGGAGCTTCGGTCTCGGCCGGAGCGTCGGTGACCTCGGGCGCATCCGTGACCTCAGGCGCGTCGGTGGCTTCCGCAGTCTCCGTCGCTTCCGCGGTTGCAGCGGGCTCTTCAGACGCGTCGGGCGCTACCGTTTCGGTCGCATCAGCGGGCGTATCGGTCGCCGGAGTGGCGTTCATGCGGGTGGTAAAGATCGTTGCAACGATCGCCAGCACGACGAACACAACGACGAGAATCTTGGTCAGCTTCTTGAGCTTGCCCTCAGCGGAATTGGATGCGTTCTTGCCGAAGAAGGTTTCCGCACCGCCCGCAATGGCGCCGAGTCCCTCGCGCTGGCCCTGCTGCATCAGAACGACGAGAATCAGGCCGAGGGAGATCAGGATCAAGACAACGTCAATGATAATGGACAAAGTATTCATGGACCATCCTCCTCAAGTATCAAACACACCATATGCTAAAGTATTATAGCACGCCTTCTGGAAAAAGGCAACCGCTAATTTCCGGTTTTTGAAAACAAATTTCGCGATTTTTTCCCGGAAAAGCACAAATTAGGTTAAATCCGACGGCACGCGAAGCAGCGACTTGATTTTGCGGCGCGGAAATGGTATACTGAAACCAAACCATAGATAAAGGAGTGTTGGGTTTATGGCTCTCGTAACCTCTACCGAGATGTTTAAGAAGGCCTACAATGGCGGCTACGCCATCGGCGCTTTCAACGTAAACAATATGGAGATCATCCAGGGCATCACCGAAGCCGCGATCGAAAAGCGCGCTCCGCTGATCCTGCAGGTTTCCAAGGGCGCGCGCGCGTATGCGAAGCACGTCTATCTGATGAAGCTGATCGAAGCGGCGATTGAAGACGCGGAACAGACCGCGGGCTTCGACCTCCCGATCTGCGTGCACCTCGACCACGGCGATACGTTCGAACTGTGCAAGAGCTGCATCGACGGCGGCTTCACCTCCGTTATGATCGACGGTTCCTCCAAGTCCTTCAAGGACAACATCGCGCTGACCAAGCAGGTCGTCGAGTACGCGCACGATCACGGCGTTGTGGTCGAAGGCGAGCTGGGCACCCTGGCCGGCGTTGAGGACGAAGTGAAGGTTTCCCACGAGGATTCCTCCTACACCCGTCCCGAAGAGGTCGAGGAGTTCGTCTCCAAGACCGGCGTTGACTCCCTCGCGATTGCGATCGGCACCTCCCACGGCGCTTACAAGTTCAAGGCCGAGCAGTGCACCCGCAATGAAAAGGGTATCCTCGTTCCGCCGCCGCTGCGCTTCGACATTCTGGACGAAGTCGCCAAGCGTCTGCCGGGCTTCCCGATCGTTCTGCACGGCTCTTCCTCCGTTCCGCAGGAATTCGTGAAGATCATCAACGAAAACGGCGGCAAGATGCCCGACGCGGTCGGCATCCCTGAGGAGCAGCTTCGCCAGGCGGCGAAGGGCGCGGTCTGCAAGATCAACATCGACTCCGACCTGCGTCTTGCGATGACGGCCTGCATCCGCCAGTACTTCAACGAGCATCCGGATCATTTCGATCCCCGTCAGTACCTCAAGCCCGCGCGCATCGCGATCAAGAACATGGTCGAGCACAAGCTGGTCGACGTTCTGGGCTGCGACGGCAAGGCATAATCGCTTCCATATAATAAGGAGTGAATCAAGCGGCTTCGTCCGATGGGCGAAGCCGCCTTTTAAACAAAAGGGAGGGCGCGGCCATGCCGTCGTACTATCGAAGGAAAAGAAAAAATGCGCGCGCATTGAAGAAAAGGCGCGCTGCGTTGATCGCGGCACTGGCCGTGCTGCTCGTTGTGCTGGTCGTGATCCTGTGCCGTTGCTCAAGCGGAAAGGACGCAACGACGGAAAACGCGCCCGTCCAAACGCCGGAGCCGTCCGCAGTCGCGGCCATGAGCGCCGTTACGCCGGAACCGACCCCGGAAACGACCCCGGAAACGACTCCGGAACCCACGCCTCCGCCGGTCAACACTGAAAAGACGGCCGCGGAGCGCGCGAGCAATCGCCCGACGGCGGAACAGGGCTGGCTTCCGATCTTCCGGGAAGCGGCGACGGAGGAGAAAATCATCGCGATTACGGTCGACGACTGCTATCAGATCGGCAATCTGAAGGAGATTATTCAGCTCGCAATCGATAACGGCGGCAAGATCACCATCTTCCCGATCGGCGAGCAGGTGCTGCGCGAAAGCCATGCGCCCGTGCTGAAGGCCGCATGGGAGGCAGGCATGGAGCTGGAAAACCATACCTTTACGCACAACGGCCTGTACAATTGTTCGGACGAGGTGCTCGCCAACGAGATCTACGTGCAGAATTACGCGCTGAATTACATTCTCGGCGGCGAATACGAATGCCATTTCCTGCGCCCCCGCGGCGGCGACGCGCGCGCGGATCAGCGCATTCACGCCTATTGCAAACAGCTGGGCTACGCGGGCATCGCCCATTGGACGTATTCCGGCCGCGAAGAGGGAATCCTGCAGAAGATCACGCCCGGCGCGATTTACCTGTTCCACTGCACGGACGACGATTTGAACATCCTGCGCGAATTCATTCCGGAGGTCGCGCGCCAGGGCTATCGGATGGTGACGATGAACGAAATGTTCGGCTACGAGGACAATGCGTTCACCCCGAAGGAAATCCCCTACGGAATCCCGGAGGTGCCGCCGCTCGAGCCCTACGACGAGGTGCCCGTTGAATACCGGAAAAAGCGCCATGCCTACGGCGTATTCAAGATTCAGACGCGCCTGAACGAGCTCGGCTATCTTCGGGACGATCCGGACGGCATTTTTGGCGATAACACCGTAAAGGCGGTCGAGCGCTTCCAGAAGGCGGCGGGCCTCGAGGTTACCGGCGTGGCGACGGTCGAGATGCAGGCGAAGCTGTTTGCCATAGACGCGCCGCGATACGGCGGATAACTGTTGATTTTTCGTGATGTCAAGCGATTTTGCTTGACATCGCATGCGTTTGGCGGTATAATGAATAAGCTGTCAAGCGAAAATGCTTGCGGAGGTGCGATGCGTGGCGGATATGAACGAGCGGGTGCAGCTCAATTACCTGCTGGATTTCTATGGCCCGCTGCTGACGGAGCATCGGCGCGAGCTGCTCGGGCTTTACTGCGAGGAGGACATGTCGCTTCAGGAAATCGCCGATCAGCTGGCGATTACGCGGCAGGGCGTGTCCGACGCGGTGAATAAGGCGCGCAGGCAGCTGGAGGATTATGAGCGGAAGCTCGGGCTGGTGGCGCGGTATCGCGCGCTGATTGAAGAGGCCCGGAGCGGACTGGAGGCGCTGAACGCCGTTTCGAGCGCGGGGGAGAGGCTCCCCGAGATCGAGCGGGCGAAGCTGGCGCTGAATAACATTTTGCAGATCGAGAGGTGAGCGCATGGCGTTCGAGGGATTGACCGATAAGCTCCAAAATGCATTCCGAAAGCTGTCCAGCAAGGGCAAGCTCACCGAGGCGGACGTCAAAACCGCAATGCGGGACGTGCGCATGGCGCTTCTGGAAGCGGACGTCAACTACCTGGTGGTCAAGGATTTCGTCAAAAAGGTGACCGAGCGCGCGATCGGCGCGGACATTCTCGCGAGCCTGACGCCCGGCCAGCAGGTGATCAAAATCGTTAACGAAGAGCTGACCGAGCTGATGGGCGGCCAGAATGCGAAGCTCACGTATTCGCCGCAGGTGCCGACGATCTATATGCTCTGCGGCCTTCAGGGCGCGGGCAAAACCACCATGGCCGGCAAGCTCGGCAACATGATCAAGAAGAACGGCAAAAAGCCGCTTCTGGTCGCGTGCGACGTGTACCGCCCGGCGGCGATCAAGCAGCTGCAGGTGGTCGGCGGCCAGGTCGGCGTGGAGGTCTTTGAGCGCGGCCAGGGCGATCCGGTGAAGATCGCGAAGGAAGCGGTCGAGTACGCGCGGTATTACGGCCGCGATCCGGTAATTATCGATACCGCGGGCCGTTTGCATATCGACGAGGCGCTGATGCAGGAGCTGCGCGACGTGCGCGATACGGTGCATCCGCAGGAGATCCTGCTGGTGGTCGATGCGATGACCGGTCAGGACGCGGTCACGGTCGCAAAGACGTTCAACGACAATCTCGGCGTGGACGGCGTGATTCTGACCAAGCTCGACGGCGATACCCGCGGCGGCGCGGCCATTTCGGTGCGCGCGGTGACTGGCAAGCCGATCAAATTCGCGGGCGTGGGCGAAAAGCTGACCGATCTCGAGCCGTTCCATCCCGACCGCATGGCCAGCCGCATCCTCGGCATGGGCGACGTGCTGAGCCTGATTGAAAAGGCGCAGGACACGTTCGACGAGCAGGAGGCCGGAAAGCTGGTCAACAAGGTTCGCACGAACAGCTTCACCCTCGAGGATTATCTCGATCAGATCCGCCAGCTCGGCAAAATGGGCTCGATTACGGATATGCTGAAGATGATTCCCGGCCTCGGCAGCAAGCTGAAGGACGTGGAGATCGACGAGGGCAAGGTCGCCAAGGCGCAGAAGAAGAACGAAGCGATCATCCTTTCGATGACGCGGATGGAGCGCCGCAATCCCGATATCCTGAACGCGTCGCGCAAGCGCCGCATCGCCGCCGGCAGCGGAAGCACGGTGCAGGAGGTCAACCTTCTGCTCAAGCAGTTCGAGCAGGCGCGCGACATGATGAAGAGCATGATGGGCGGCGGAAAGCGCAGAATGCGCATGCCGTTCGGCCGGATGCCCAAATAACCGATAACTATGGCGCAAGCCGTAATTATACTTTTCAAGCAGTGATCATCAAGGAGGAATACCACAATGGTTAAGATTCGTCTGAAGAGAATGGGCATGAAGAAGAAGCCCTTCTACCGTCTCGTTGTTACCGACAGCCGCAATGCCCGCGACGGCCGCTTTATCGAGGAAATCGGCTACTACAATCCCGTTTCCGAGCCCGTTGAGCTGAAGATCGACGAAGAGCGCGCGAAGTACTGGATCGGCACCGGCGCGCAGCCCACCGATACCGTTCGCGGCCTTCTGAAGAAGGGCGGAGTTCTGTAATCATGGTCGAATTGGTAAGGTATATTGCCAAGTCGCTGGTCGAGAAGCCGGATGCGGTGGACGTTCGCGAGGTGGAAACCGACGAGGGCGTGACCATCGAGCTGCGCGTCGATCCGGACGATATGGGCAAGGTCATCGGCAAGCAAGGGCGTATCGCCAAGGCGATCCGCACGGTCGTCAAGGCGGCGACCGCGAAGGACGAAAAGCCCGTGTTCGTCGAAATCGTCGAGGAAGACGAATGAGCAAAACGGCTTGCGAACAGCATCGCGAGCCGTTTTTTAACAAATTTCGTTTCGAATGGAAGAAAGAAATTCTTGCAATTTTACTTTCGTTCGAGTATAATGAAGAAACAAAGAAGTTGGAGGTGTATTTACTATGGCATATGTAATTAGCGATGAATGCGTATCCTGCGGCGCTTGCGCGGAGAACTGCCCGGTCAACGCGATCAGCGAAGGCGAAGGCAAGTATGTGATCGATGCGGATACCTGCATTTCCTGCGGTGCCTGCGCGGAGAACTGCCCGGTTGGCGCGCCCACGGAAGAATAAGAGCATACAGAATAACGGCGTTCGGCTTGTCCGGCGCCGCTATTTTTATGCCGATTTGGGCTTAAAAGTATTGCCTTTGCGCGCAAATCAGGTTAAAATAGAAGAGGAATCGATTCAAGTTGAGAGAGGGTGCGTATGGGACAGGATTTCAAGAAGCGGGCGGAGGCGCTCGTTGCGCAGATGACGCTGGAGGAAAAGGCCTCGCAGCTCAGATACGACGCTCCGGCGATTCCCCGATTGGGAATTCCCGCCTACAATTGGTGGAACGAGGCGGCCCACGGCGTTGCGCGCGCGGGCACGGCCACGGTATTTCCACAGAACATCGGCATTTCCGCGACGTTCGATGCGCCGCTCGCCCACAGGATCGGCGAGACGGTGTCGATAGAGGCGCGCGCGAAATTCAACATGCAGTCCGCGCTGGGCGATCGCGATATCTACAAGGGGCTCACGTTCTGGGCGCCGAATGTGAATATCTTCCGCGATCCGCGCTGGGGCCGCGGACAGGAAACTTACGGCGAGGATCCGTATCTGACGGCGCGAATGGGCGTTTCCTATGTGCGCGGCATTCAGGGCGAGGGCAAATACCTGCGCGCCGCCGCGTGCGCGAAGCATTTCGCGGTGCATTCCGGCCCGGAGAAGGTGCGGCATGAATTCGATGCGGACGTGCCGGAAAAGGATTTGCGCGAAACGTATCTGGCGGCGTTCGAGGCGCTGGTGAAGGAAGCGAAGGTCGAGGCGGTCATGGGCGCGTACAATCGCTTCCGCGGCGATCCCTGCTGCGGCTCAAAGCTGCTGCTGAAGAAAATTCTGCGCGAGGAATGGGGCTTCGACGGGCATGTCGTGTCCGATTGCGGCGCGCTGAGCGATTTCCATATGTTCCATCACGTGACCGCGACCGCGCCGCAGAGCGCTGCGATGGCGATGGAGGCCGGCTGCGATGTGAATTGCGGAAACACCTATCTGCACATTCTGCAGGCGCATCAGGACGGCCTCGTGACCGAGGATCAGATCACGCGGGCGGCGGTGCGGCTGATGACCACGCGAATGCGCCTGGGATTGTTTGATTCGGATTGCGAATACGATGCGATTCCCTATTCCGAAAACGATACCGATGCGCACGCGCAGCTCGCGCTGGAAACGGCGCGCGAGAGCATCGTGCTGCTCAAAAACGACGGCATTCTTCCCGCGCGGCTCGACCAGCTTCGCTCGGTGGCGGTCATCGGACCGAATGCGAACAGCATCGTCGCGCTTGAGGGCAATTACAACGGCACTTCCTCGCGCTACGTCACCCTTCTGGAGGGCGTTCGCGCCGCGTGCGCGGAGGCCGGCGTGCGCGTGCTTTATTCCGAGGGCAGCCATCTCTATCGCGAGCGCGTGGAGGATCTCGCGCTGCCGGGCGACCGGATTGCCGAGGCGAAGTATCTGGCGCAGAATTGCGATCTGGTGATTCTCTGCGTCGGCCTGGATTCGACGATCGAGGGCGAGGAAGGCGTGTCCGGCAGCTATACCGATTCCGGCGACAAGCGCGATCTGGAGCTGCCGGAATGCCAGAGAAGGCTGATTCGCGCGGTGGAATCGACGGGGAAGCCGTTTGTGACGGTCATTACCGCGGGCAGCGCGCTGCACGTCGAGGCGGGCAACGCGATTCTGCAGGCGTGGTATCCCGGCCAGGCGGGCGGCACGGCGCTTGCGGAAATACTGTTCGGCCGGGTTTCGCCGTCGGGCAGACTGCCGGTGACGTTCGTGCGCTCGGCGGACGAGCTTCCGGCGTTTACCGATTATTCGATGAAGAACCGCACGTATCGCTATATCGAGGGCGAAGCGCTGTATCCGTTCGGATTCGGGCTTTCGTATGCCGAATTTGAATACCGGAACGCGGAAATTCGCGAGGGCGCGGTGCATGTTACAGTCAAAAATGCGGGCGCCATGCCCGCCGGCGAGGTCACGGAGCTGTATGTAAAGCGCCCGGACAGCCCGTTTGACGCGCGCAACGCGAGCCTGTGCGGCTTTACGCGCATGTTCCTCGCGCCGGGAGAGGAAAGGGAGATCGCTATTCCCATTCCGGAAACGGCATTTGAAGTAATCAACGAGGCGGGCGAGCGCGTGAGCGGCGGAAAGAGATTTGTCTTCTATGTCGGCTCCAGCCAGCCGGACCCGGTGAGCGTGCGCCTCGTGGGCCGCGCGCCGATGGAATTGCATTACGAAAGGAAATAAGGAGGAATTTTCATGCTGAATATCCCGAAGGTAAAAATGGGAATCGTTGCGGTCAGCCGCGACTGCTTTCCGATCGCGCTGTCTCAGACGCGCCGCAGCGCGGTGGTTCAGGCCGTGCGCGCCGCGGGCGGCGAGATTTACGAATGCCCGGTGATTGTCGAGGGCGGCATCGATGCGAACGTCATGGACGCGCTCAACGATGTAAATCGCGCCGGCGTAAACGCGCTGGTGGTATATCTGGGCAATTTTGGCCCGGAGCATCCGGAGGTGCTGCTGGCGAAGAAGTTCGCGGGTCCTGTGATGTTCATTGCGGCCGCGGAGGAAACGATCGACGTGCTTTCGAGCAATCGCGGCGACGCGTACTGCGGCATGCTGAACGCGGGCTACAATCTGAAGCTCCACGGCGTGCGCGCGTATATTCCCGAATACCCCGTCGGCACGGCGGAGGAATGCGCGGGCATGATTCAGGACTTTTTGCCGATTGCGCGCGCGATGCTGGGGCTGAGGGATCTGAAGATCATTACGTTCGGCCCGCGCCCGGCGGATTTCTATGCCTGCAACGCGCCGATCGCGCCGCTGTTTGAGCTGGGCGTGAACATTCAGGAGAATTCCGAGCTGGATCTGCTGGTTGCCTATCGCAAGCACGACGGCGACAAGCGCATTCCCGAAAAGATTCGCGAGATGGAGGCCGAGCTCGGAGCGGGCAATCGCATGCCGGGCGTGCTGCCGAGGCTTGCGCAGTATGAACTGACGCTCCTGGACTGGATCGAGGAAAACCGCGGCAGCGCGAAATACGTCGTAATGGCGAACAAGTGCTGGCCGGCGTTCCAGACGGAGTTCGGATTCGTGCCGTGCTATGTCAATTCGCGCCTGACCGCAATGGGCTATTGCGTGGCCTGCGAGGTGGATATCTACGGCGCGCTGTCCGAATACATCGGAACCTGCCTGTCCGGCGAGCCGGTGACGCTGCTGGATATCAACAATACCGTGCCCCGCGAAATGTACGAGCAGAGCATTCAGGGCGCGTTCCCGTATCGCCTGAACGAGACGTTCATGGGCTTCCATTGCGGCAATACGCCGATGTGCCGGCTGGTGAAGGGAGAGATGCGCTATCAGCTGATCATGAAGCGCAGCCTCGAGCCGGACGGAGAGCCGGACATCACGCGCGGCACGCTCGAGGGCGCGATCGCGCCGAGCGAGATCACGTTCTATCGCCTGCAGGGCAATAAGGACGGCCAGCTTCAGGCGTATGTCGCGGAGGGTGAAGTTCTGCCGGTCGATCCGAAGTCGTTCGGCGGCATCGGCGTGTTCGCAATTCCGGAGATGAACCGCTTCTATCGCCATGTGCTGATTCAGGAGGGCTATCCGCACCACGGCGCGGTGGCGTTCAGGCATGTCGGCAAGGCGTTCTTCGCGCTGATGCAGGTGCTCGGCATTCAGAAGGTCGGCTTCAATCAGCCGGCGGGAATGCTCTATAAAACCGAAAATCCGTTTGCGTAATTAAAGACAGCGATTGCAGACTGCCAAAATCCAAAAGAGAGTTCGAGAGGGGAAAGGCCCTCTCGAACTTTTAATCTCATTCTTTGTGGAAAAGCGCTGCTGCAGCTTACATTGAGAAGCCGCCGTGCGCAACTTCAGTCGGTGCGCGCTTCATCGATCGGCGCGTCCGATACTGCCGACGCTTTGCGTTTTCTTTCAATTGTCTTTACGCCGAAAATGAAATAGACGATGTGCGCCGCCCAGACGCAGGCCAGAATGGCGCAGGGGATGTACAGCGCCTTGCGCAGCATCATTGCAAAGCCAAAGGCCATCAGCGCCGTGACCGTCAGCAGAATCTTCGCCTTGGTTCGGGCGGTCATGCCCTGGCCGCGGACGTAGGATTCCAGATTGTTTTTGTACAGCTTTGTGCCGAGAAACCAGTCGTGCAGCCGCTTGGAGGACTGGGAAAAGCAGAACACCGTGGCGAGGAAGAAGGGCACGGTGGGCAGAATGGGCAGCACGATGCCCACGCAGCCCAGCGCCAGACAGACGCAGCCGACGATCAGGAAAATCATTCGCTTCAAATTCATCTTTATTTCTCCGTTTTTTTCAGCTCATTCGACCGTGTTCCACCGAATAGACCCTGTCGGCGATGCGCATGGTGGACGGTCGGTGAGAAACCAGCACGACGGTGCGTCCCTGTTTCTCCTGACGCAGGGATTTGAGAATGATCGCCTCGTTCAGGCTGTCCAGATTGCTGGTGGGCTCGTCCAGTAGCATCATGGGCGCGTCGTGCAGAAACGCCCGGGCCACGCCGATGCGCTGGCGCTCGCCGCCGGAGAGCGTGTCGCCCAGCTCGCCGACGGGCGTGTCGTAGCCCCGGGGCAGCGTCAGGATGAAATCGTGAATGGAGGCCTTTTTGCAGGCCGCCACGATTTCCTCGTCCGTCGCGTCCAGTCTGGCGATGCGCAGATTGTTGCGGATGCTGTCGTGAAACAGATGTGTTTCCTGTGTTACGAAGCTCTGAGCGTCGCGCAGACTTGACGTGTTGATCCGGCGCACGTCCGTGCCGGACAGGGTAATTTGGCCCCGCTGCGCATCCCAGAAGCGCATGAACAGCTTCAGAAGTGTGGATTTGCCGCTGCCGCTTCGGCCAACCACGCCGATGACCGCGCCCTCGGGCACGTCCAGCGACACGTCGTCCAGAATCGTCTCGTCGCCATAGGCAAAGCAGACGTTTTCCGCCGCCGCGCCGGAAAAGGCGACGTCCTGCCCATTTTGAACCTCCTCGACCACCGGCGATTCGTCCAGAATGTCCAGAATTCGATTGCCGGCGGCGAAGGTGTTTTGCAACGTGCTGCCCAGATTGGCCAGCGCCACCGTCGGCCCGAAGGAGCTCATCAGCGCGATGGTGGGAATCAGCACGCCGGGGAACGCCACCAGTCCGCGCCGATACAGCAGCGCCGCGGAAAAGAGCATGATCAGATCGAACAGCAGAATCACCGCGTTCGTTGTCGCCTGATTCTGACCGGTCGTGCGGCTCATCCGCTCTTCGTCCTCGGACAGCGCGTCGATCTGCGCGTTCATGTCCGCCAGCCGCTTTTCGCCCTGACCGTATTGCAGAATTTCAGACAGTCCGCGCAGGCTCTCCAGCACGAAGCCCGAAAGCTCGCCCGACTTGGTGCGCAGCTTCAGCCCGTCGTCGCCGCCGCGCCGGGCAGTCCACAGCGGAATGACCGCGCCCACCGTCAGATAGGCCGCCAGCGCAATCGCGCCCAGCAGCGGATGGAAGCTGCCGATGAACGCGCAGAGAAGAATGGAAAACAGCGCGGCGATGGCGATTGGGGAGAGCGTGTGGGCGTAAAACACCTCCAGCAGCTCCACGTCCGAGGTGATGACGGCAATGAGATCGCCCCGGTCGCGCCCCTCCAGCTTGGCCGGGGAAAGGCGGCGCAGCGCGCGAAATACCCGGTCGCGAATCAGTGCCAGCAGCTTGAAGGCAATGAAGTGGTTGCACGACTGCTCGGCATAGCGCAGCAGGCCGCGTGCCAGCGCAAAGACGATCACCGAAGCAAAGAGAAACGAGAGGGAAAACGGCGCGGAAACGCCGAGCAGATGAACGACGGCATAGCCGCCGAACACGGTAATAAAGGTGGCCGCCAGATGCCCGGCGAGCCCCATGACAATGGCCAGCACCATATATCTGGCCAGCGGGCGAACCAGCCCGATCAGCCGCGCCATAATCTGAAATCCGCTGCGCTTTTTCATGCCTGATTTCCGTCCTTTCCGAAGTTTTCCAGCGCCTGCTGGGCGTTCCACAGCTGCGCGTAAACGCCGCCGCGCTTCAGCAGAGACGCATGGTCGCCATGCTCGGCAATCCGGCCGCCGTCGACGACGTAGATTCGGTTTGCACCGGCCACGTTGGCCAGCCGATGGGAGATGAGAATTACCGTTTTGCGCTCCGCCAGGCGATAGATTTCCCGCATGACGTCGTTTTCGCTCTCCACATCGATGTTGGAGGTCGCCTCGTCAAAGAGATACACGGGGCTGTCGTGCAGCAGCGCCCGGGCCAGCGCGAGGCGCTGGCGCTGCCCGCCCGAGAGGTTGGAAGCGCCTTCGGTCAGCGGCGTGTCCAGTCCCGCCTCGCCCTTCAGAAACGCCGCGAGGTTTACCTGCTCCAGCGCCGCCCAGAGCTGCGCGTCCGTCGCGTCGGGATTGCCCATGCGAAGGTTCTCCCGGACGCTGCCCCGGAACAGATCGCTCCGGCTGCCCACATAGGTGAAGCTGCGCAGCAGACTGTCGGAGCCGATCTCCTTCAGCTCCACGCCGCCGACCGCAATCGAACCGGTGTAGCCCCGATTGCGGCCCATCAGAATGCCGGAGATCGTGGACTTTCCGCAGCCGGATTCGCCCACGATGGCGGTCAGACCGCCCATGGGAAATTCCATGTCGAGCCCGTGGAGAATTTCCCGGTTTTCCTCATAGGAAAAATGCAGATTTCTGCAGACGATGGTGCAGTCCTCGGGAACCGCGCCGGTCTTTTCCTCCGGCTCGGGCAGATCTAGCAGGCGAAAGATCTTGTCGCTGGCGGCCATGCCGTTCATGGCGATGTGGAAATAGGAACCCAGCAGCCGCATGGGAATGAAGAAATCCGCGGACAGCAGAATGATGAGCAGCGCGCCGGACAGCGACGCGCGCCCGGCCGTACACTGCGTCGCCGCCAGAATTACGCCCAGCGCCGCGCCGCCATAGGCGATCAGATCCATGATCGTCACGGAGTTGAGCTGCATGGTCAGCACCTTCATGGTGATTTTGCGAAATTTCTCCGCCTGCTCGTTCATCTCCCGCTGCTTAAATTCGTCCGCCTGATAGATCTTCAGCGTGGTCAGCCCCTGCAGATTTTCGAGAAAGGTGTCGCCCATGGCCGTGTACTGGCCCCAGTATTTGGCCAGCAGCTTTTTCGCCCAGCGCTGCACCGCCACGATGGCCGCGGGAATGAGAGGCACGCACACCAGCAGTACCGCGGCGCTGGGCAGATTGACGAAGCTGAGCACCGCGAACAGCGTCAGTGGCGCGAGCATCGCATAGAAAAACTGGGGCAGATACGCGCCGAAATAGGTTTGCAATTGGTCTACGCCCTCCACGGTGATCTGCACGATCTCCGAGGTGCTCGTCTGCTCCGAATAAGCGGGCCCGAGGCGCAGCAGCTTGCGATAGATCATGCCGCGCAGCGTTTTTTTCACGGCACGGGAGGAGCAATAGCTCATCCGGCTGGCCAGCCGCGCGCAGCCGTAGCGCACCGCCACTGCCGCGGCTGCTGCGAGCAGCGTTCGAACCATGGCCGCGCGGTCGACGGCGTTTTCAAACAGCCCGGCCAGCAGCTGCGTGACGCTCGCCATCAGGACGATGTTGGCCGCGAGGGCGATCCACTGGAAGGCCACGTTGCCCGCAATGTACTTTTTGCTCTCGGGAACCGTCCCGATCAGGCGTTTGTTAATCATCATCTGAGCTGTCTCCGTTTCCTGCGTTTTAGTTAGTGTAGACTAACTCGTCTGCAAATGAAATGTCTGCTTCCGCAGACGGGGTGTATTCATCATAGCATGGAGACGGCGATTTTAAAAGCGCGAAGTTGTAGCACAGATGCAACAACCTCGCGCTCGCCGGGCGCTTCTTCCGCCGGTTTTCCCGCGGTTGCGCCGATTTTTTAATTATTGCACATGTGCAACAACTTTTTTCAGAGCAGCAGCGTGAAGATCGCGGTCGATTCGGGCATGTGACCCGCGCCCACGGAGCTCTCCATTTTCAGACAGACGCTGCCGTGCAGAATTTGCCCAACGTCCGCGCCGACGTTGACGAATTGCAGCACGTCCGCGGGAAAGGCGAAGAGCTGGCCGCTGGGCTCGGCGCAGACGTAGCGCCCCGCGTCGAAATATCGAATGCTTTCCACGCAGCCGCGGAGCGCCTCCCCGCTGACGGGGGATTTGGCGAATATCGGAATCGCCCGCAGCTGCACCGCGCCCGCGCCGTCCTTTACGTACAGCCTGCAGGGATGTTCGAAGCCCTCGTTGGCCATGGAGAGATTGCTGCCGTCCTTGATGTGCTCGCGAAAGATCAGGAACGGCAGGGAATAGCAGCCGTCCTTGAGCTTTTTGCAGAGCGTCGCGCCGCTGAACTGCTTTTGGCCCCGCAGCTCGTATTTCACGCGATAGCGCTCCTCCGTCGCCTGCACCGTCTCCATGGTGCCGTCGGTGCAGTAGAGCGTCCAGACGAGCGCGTCCTGCCAGGCGCTTTCCATGTCCACGCCCTCGTAAAGCAGGTGATTCAGCGCGATTTCGAAGCGCTCGGAATAGCGGCGGGCCTCGGCCAGTCCCCGTTCGGTCAGGCGCGGGGTGCGCGCTGTCTCGCGATGAACGAGCCCGTCGCTTTCCAGCGCGGAAATTGCCCGGCTGATCGAATACTTTTCCCGGCTGAGGGTTCTGGCGACGCTCGTTACGCTGCAATCCGCCGGGGCGAGCTTCAAAAAGCAGAGCAGCACCCGCAGCTTCAGAATTTCCGCGTTTTCCTTCATGTTTCCGACCTCCAAGCCTTTCACAATGGCGCTTTCCCTTCCATTTTAGCACAGCCAATCCCTTTGCACAATGACCCAACGCGCAAATGCCCGCCGGTTTTGCCGGAAAGACACCTATTATGGCGGGAATTTGACAATAGTTTGAAACAACCCGCCCGCGGAAGGAAAAGAAATCATATTCACCGAAATTTATATAAGAATAGGTATCTCTAATTTCGGGCGAAGGGCGGGGGAGTATGCGCGGAATCGGCAGGCGCGTTGCGGCATGGATTGCGGCGATCGCGATTTTATTTGCGTTTGAAGCGCAGGTTCCCGCGCTCGCGGAGGAAAGCGGCATGGTGCGCGTGTGGCTCACGAAGCTCGGCTCGAATTCCTCGATCACCATTCGACCTACCTGCGATTATTATTTGTATGACATGCCGCTTCGGCGCATCCCCGCGGGCGAACGCGCGACGTTTGTCGCCGATAACGGCGTGATTGTGATGACCATGGGCGACGCGACGCTCCGCCTCGGCAATACGGCGCGGCTGAACCGCAGCCGGTCGGGCCGGGAGGGCATTGCGTTCGTTTCGCCGAGCAGCGGCAATCGCTATTGCGGCGATCTGATTCTGACGGCGAATGGCGCGGAATTGCTGCTCGTGCTGGATATCTATATCGAGGATTATCTCTACGGCGTGGTGGGCTATGAGATGTCGCCCGGCTATTCGCTGGAGGCGCTGAAGGCCCAGGCGATCGTCGCGCGCAATTACGCGCTGAAAAAGCGCCGCGACCGCAGCAAATACGCCTACGATCTCACCGATAACGCGTCGAACCAGACGTTCAAGGGGTTGAATACGTCCTCGAGCTATGCGAACGTGCTGCGCGCGGTGGACGAAACGCGCGGTCAGGCGCTGTATTATGGAAACAGCCTCGCGAATTGCTATTACGGCGCATCCAACGGCGGGCAGACCGAATCGACGAAAAACGCGTGGGGCGGCGCGCTGGCCTACAGCGTCGTTGTCGACGATCCCTACGATCTCGCCGGAACCGGCAAGGTCAAAACCGCGACGATTCGCCGGGACGCCTCCAATCTGAATGCGCAGCTGGAACAGGCCCTGCTGGCGGGCGTGGTCGCGCAGTCGGAGAAGAACGGCGTTTCGATTGTCGAGGCCAAAATCGAATCCATTGAATCGATCGAGCTCGCCGACGCGCGCTTTGCCGCGCCGAGCCGGCTGTATCAGACCGCGATTTTTGCGCTGACGGCCTCCGTGCGCGATGCGGCGGGCAATCGGGCGACGGGCAATTGCACGGTGCGCGTGCCGGTATATGGCGGAATCGAGACGTGGTACGGCCTTTCGATCAATTCGGGAAACAACGAAACCGTCCGGGTGGACGCGTCCGAGAGCGCGTTTACGATTTCCATGGGCCGAAACGGCCACGGCGTGGGCATGAGCCAGACGGGCGCGCAGGTCATGGCGAAAAACTATGGCATGTCGGCGGCCGAGATTCTCGATTTTTACTATCCGGGCTGCAGCGTTCGGGCGATTGCGCTTTCGGATTCGACGGCGGACGCGGACGTTCCCAACGCCATTGCGGCGGCGCGGACGGGCGCGAAATGCGCGCTGTATGATGCGGCGGCAGAGACGGCAAATGTGATTGCCGTGATCGAAGCCGGCGCGGCGATTCAGATTTACGCGGCCTCCGGCGAATGGGCGGCGGTCGCCTGCGGCAGTACGGCGGGATATATGCGCGCCAGCGCGATTTCCGAATGCGTGCCCGCGGGGGAAAGCGTGGTTCAGGAGGAGAACGTATACGCGACGGTGGTCGATTCCGGCGCGCCGCTGCGCATATTGCCGATCGAATCCTCCGGCGAGCTCGCGCGGCTTTCCCGCGGCGAAACGGTGCATGTAATTGCCTATACGGCTCGCTGGGCGGCTGTGGAAACCGGAAGCGGGCTGCGCGGCTATGCGCTTTTGGACGCGCTTTCGCGCATAGCGGACCCCACGCCCGCGCCGACTCAAACACCGGCTCCTACTCCCGCGCCCACGCAGGATGCGATTCAGACGCTGGACGGCGAATGGTATGTCCGCGTGACGGCCGCTACCTGGATGAACGCGCAGGCGAGCGCGCAGTCCGAGGCGATTTGCGCGCTTCCGGCGGGAACGGTGCTGCGCATTTACGCGCACAATTCCGAATGGGCGGCGGTGGAAGCGGCGGACGGCGCGCGCGGCTTCGTGCCGCTGGATCGGGTGACGTTCGAGCCTGCGCCCACGCCCACGCCCGCGCAGGATGCGGTTCAGACGCTGAACGGCAAATGGTATGTCCGCGTTGCGCAGGAATCGGGAACGATCCTGAGAAGCGCGCCGCGGGCCGGATCGGATGCGATCGCGCGGCTGAAGAAGGATGCGGTGCTGCGCATTTACGCATACACGAGCGAATGGGCGGCGGTGGAAACGCAGGGCGGCGCGCGTGGCTTTGCGCCGATGAGCGCGCTGAAGCTGACGGGCGAGCCGAAGCAGAATGCGGAAACGATTCACGCGATCGAGGGCGAGCGCTATGCGCGGGTCGTTGCGTCCGGCGGCGCGAGCGTGTATGCCGGCGCGAGCACGAGCGCGGACTTCATTGCGCGATTGGAAAAGGGCGATCTCGTGCGCGTATATGCGTATACGTCGGAATGGGTCGCGATCGAAACGGCGGGCGGCGTAAAGGGCTATGCGCCGATCGGCGCGCTTCAACTGGTGGAAGCGGAAGCGCCGGCGATCGAGGGCGGCGCGGTCACGACCGTGCGCGGCGCGCAATACGCGTATATTTCGGCGGCGTCCGCGAATTTGTACGCCTCCTGCAGCGCGTCCTCGCGCGCGCTCGACCGGCTCGTATATGGAACGCGGGTGCAGATCGGCGCTTACAACAGCGTTTGGGCGTGCGTGAAGGTAAACGGCCGCTGCGGCTTTGTGCGCCGAAACGCGCTGATGGCGCGCTCGCCGCAATCGACCTCGGCGCAGGATGTGATTCAGGCGGAGTTTTACGCGCAGGCGATTCAGACCGCCTACGCCTATGCCGCACCGAACGCGAGCGCCGCGCCGATCGGCCGGTTTTCGCAGGGGGACCGCGTGACGGTCTATGCCTACAACAACGCCTTCGCCTATGTCGGCGCGGGCGAATACAGGGGCTTTGTGGAGCTGAAGTATCTCAGAATTGTGCTATGAACAGGGGGAGGACGCATGAAACGAATCCTGAAGCGCGTTTGCGCGGCAATGGCGGTTGCGGCGTGCGTCGCGGGCGGCGCTGCGGAATCGCAGCTGACCGGCGAGCAGATCTGGCAGCTGGAGCAGGCGCTGTACAAGCTCGGCTATCACAGCGCGGAATGCGATAGGCGCCTGGACGAGGAGACGAAGCGCGCGATTCGGAATTTCCAGATTGCAAACGATCTGGAGCCGACCGGCGAGCCGGACGACCGGACGCTGCGGCGCGTCAGCTCCGATAAGGCGGTTACGGAAAAGGAATATCTGGAAAAGCTCGCCGCGGACAGCCAGGCCAAGCGCGTGCTGCAGCAGGGCAGCTCCGGATCGAGCGTGTCGGCGGTGCAGAGGAGACTTAAGGAGCTCGGCTTCTATTCCGGCAGCAGCGACGGCGAGTTCGGCGAGGGCACGCGCGCGGCGGTGATTCGCTTTCAAAGGGCGAACGGCCTGGAGGAAACGGGCGTGGTGGACGCGTCGACCTATTTGCGCCTGAACGACGCCGATTCGATCAGCTTCAGCGCGTTTCTGGAATCGGCGCAGGCGGAGGTCGGCGATTCCGGCTCTGCGGTGCGCGGCATTCAGAAGCGCCTGCTCGCGCTCGGCTATTTTGAGGGCGCGTGCACCGGCAGCTACGGCGAGGCGACGCAGAAGGCGGTTTATGAATTCCAGCGCAGAAACGAGCTTCCGGAGAATGGAAACGTCGATTCCGCGACCTGCGAAAAGCTCTATTCGGACGCGGCGGTTGCGCTGTGCGCGCCGGGCGCGATGCGCCTGGGAGATACCGGCGCGGGCATTGCGGAGCTGAACGCGGAACTGAACGCGCTGGGCTATCCGGCGGACGGCGAATCGGAGAATTATGATTACGCCACGGAGACGGCCGTGCGCCTTTTCCAGATGGCAAACGGCCTGCCGACCACCGGCGAGGCCGATCCGGAAACGGCTTCGCGCATGAAGAGCGCGCAGGCAATCGGCATGGATCGCGTGCGCGACAGCTTTTCGCAGCAGGTGCGCCTGCAGAGCGACGCTGCGCTGAAGGGCATTTCCGATGCCGCGATGGCGCTGCGCGGCCGGGAGTTTGAGCCGTTCGGCGCGGAATCGTGCGATGGATTTGCGTTTGTGGAATATGTCTGCGTCGCGGCAGGCGTGCCGGTTACGGACGCGGAGGAGCTCGACGCGCTGGTTTCCGAGCCGGTCGAGGATGTAAACGCCCTCCAAATGGGCGAAATTATCGCGTTTTACCCGGACGGCGATACCGACGCGCCGCGCAAAATGGGCGTATACGCAGGCTCGCGGCGGATGATTTGCGCCACGAAGGACGAGCCATGGGTGCTGGAATGCGATATTACGGAAAACGGCGGCACGCTTTGCCGTTGGAAGCTGGCGGTGGGCTGAATGGAGCGCGCGCTGCTGCGTCCGGGCGAGCGGCTGGACGATCTGGAAACCAACGGCTTCCGGCTGATTCAGCGTCCGGATGCATTTCGATTCGGCACGGATTCGGTGCTGCTGGCGCATTTCGCCGCGCCGCGCAGGAATGAGCGCGTCGTCGATCTCGGCTGCGGAACCGGCGCGATTGCGACATTGATGATTGCGCACGGCGAGAATGTGTCCGTCGACGCGGTGGAGCTTCAGCCGGAGATTGCGGACATGGCGCGCCGAAGCGCGATTCTGAACGGCATTTCCGATCGCCTGAACGTGCTGGAGGGCGATATGCGCGAGATCTGGCGAACGCTGGGCGCGGGAAAATATGCGCGCGCAGTGTGCAATCCGCCGTATCATCGCTGCGGCGCGGGCTTTCGGAGCGCGAACGCGTCGGCGGCCATTGCGCGGCAGGAGGGCGAAATCACGATTGAAGAGGTCGCGCAGTCGGCCGCCCGGCTATTGAAAACCGGCGGGCGCTTCTGCGCGGTTTTCCCGGCGAGCCGGGCGCTGGAGCTGATGCGCGCGATGGAAGAGGCTTCGCTTTCGCCAAAGCGCATTCAGACGGTGCACGGCGTGGCCGGCAGAAGGCCGAAGCTGGTATTGATCGACGCGGTCAAGGGCGGCGGCGCGGGGCTGGACTGGCTGCCGCCGCTGTTTCTGCAAAACGAGGACGGCACGCCCACCGCGCAATGGAACGAAATCTATCGCAAATCATGAAAACTTATTGCGGCAAACCCTTGACAAATGCGAATAATTCTCCTACAATGAAAGCAACCGCTGGGGGCGCCGAAAGGCTGAGATGGACGCACGCGTCCGGTCCCTTGGAACCTGAAGTGGATAATCCCACCGGAGGGAAGCGGATCGCCGATGCAGGAGTGCGTTCGGCTTCCGTTTCCCGCATGCAATCATCGCATGCGGGTTTCTTTATGGACATTTTCGTCCACGCGGCAAAAACGAAGGGAGTTTTGTCCGATGAAGAAAGTTGTCTGCCTTGTCCTGATGCTGGTTCTGGCGCTGCTGCCGATGGCCGTTGCCGAAACCGCGCCCGTCGCGCCCGAAGCGACCGTTGAAGCCGCTAACGAGCTCGAAGCCACCGCCGCTCCCGAAGAGACGGAAGCCCCCGCTGAAGAAGAGGCCCCGGAAGAGGAAGAGGAAAGCACCGTGAGCCGCATGTTCGGCGATCTGACCGGCATGCACTGGTACACCGCGGCGATCGTGGTTGTGCTGCTCGCGATGGGACTGGTCATCAGCCTTTCGAAGAAGAGCAAATGGACGGCGCGCCGCCTGTCCTACGCCGCGATGTGCATCGCGATTGCGTTCGTGCTCTCGTGCATTAAGCTGTTCCGCATGCCGCAGGGCGGCTCGGTCACGCCCGCAGCGATGCTGCCGCTGATCATGTTCGCGCTCGCGTGCGGCCCCGTGCAGGGACTGACCGTCGGCTGCGCGTTCGGCCTGCTGCAGCTGATCGAGGATCCGTATGTGATTCATCCCATCCAGCTGCTTTGCGATTACCCGCTCGCGTACGGTGCGATGGCGCTGTGCTGCCTCGCGTGCCTGATTCCGGAGGAGAAGAGCTATTTCCGCCTGCCGGTCGCAGTGCTGCTCGGGTATTTCGCGCGCCTCGTGATGGCGGTGATCTCCGGCGTGGTGTTCTTCGCGGAGTACGCGGGCGACCAGAATGCGTTCGTCTATTCCGTAGTGTACAACATCAGCTATCTCGCGCCCGAAATGGCGATCGCGCTGGTCATCAGCCTGATCCCCGGCATGAACCGGCTGGTAAAGATGATCGAGAAAAAGGCCTGATCGCCCCTTGTAATTCTTAGAAGAATATGTTATGATATAAGCTGAAACACAATGCTTCGGCTTATATTTTTTATGGAGGCAATCATGGTAGACGTGAAGCTCTTTACCCTGCTCAAGGTCTACGAGACGGGCAACTACACGCGCGCGGCGGAGAAGCTTTCGCTGACGCAGCCGGCCGTGAGTCAGCACATCAAGCAGATCGAGCGGGAGCTGGGAACCGTGGTGTTCGATCGCTCTGGCGGCAAAATCCGCCCGACGCCCGAGGGAAAGCTCGTAATTCAATATGCGGAGCGCGTGGTTTCGCTGTATGAGAATCTGCAGCGCGCGCTGGAGGACAAGCGCAAATCGATCGATCGTCTGCGCGTCGGCATTACGCATACGTCCGAGAGCAACATCGTGACCGAGGTGCTCGCGCAGTACGCCGAGCAGTTCGAGAACATGAAGATTACGATCCAGACCGATACGATCAACAATCTTTATGAAATGCTGAAGACGTATAAGATCGACATCGCTATCGTCGAGGGCGCGGTGGCGGATCCGTCGATCAATTCGGTCATGCTGGATACGGACAGCCTGGTGCTGTGCGTGTCGAACGAGCATCCGCTGGCGAAGCGCAGTCTGGTGACGATCGACGAGCTGAAAAAGGAAAAGATGATCCTGCGCCTGCCGAGCTCGGGCACGCGCAACCTGTTCGCCGCGCACCTCGAGAGCCGCAATATGTCGCTGGAGGACTTCAATGTCACGCTCGAGGTCGACAATATCGCGACGATCAAGGATCTCGTGCGCCGCAACTACGGCGTGTCGATTCTGGCGCGCAGCGCGTGCATGGACGAGCTGAAAAAGGGCAAGATCACCGTTTTGCCGATCGAGAACCTGAGCATGATCCGCGAGGTGAATATACTGTATCACCATACGTTCAAGCATGCGGAGATTTTGCAGGATATCGTTCGAATCTACAATGAAACCGAGAAAAAAATGCGGGCGTAAAGGAGAAAACACATGCATATCATGCTTACCAATGACGACGGCGTTCACGCGCTCGGCATTCGCACGCTTGCGCGCGTGCTTTCGGAGGCGGGACACAGGGTCAGCGTCTGCGCGCCCGATCGCGAGCGCAGCGCAGCGAGCCATTCGATCACGCTCAGGCGCGCGCTGAATGTGGAAAAGGTGGAATTTCCGGGCGCAGAGATTGCCTATGCGGCGGACGGTACGCCCGCGGATTGCGCGCGGCTGGGATTGTATCTGATTCCGGACGTCGACCTGGTCATTTCCGGAATCAACAACGGCTCGAACCTCGGCGGCGCGTGCGTGTATTCGGGAACCGTCGGCGCAGCGATGGAGGCTTCGATGTCGGGCGTGCCCGCGTTGGCCAGCTCGATCGGCGCGTTCGACCATTCGGACTATGTTCCGGCGGCGAAGATCACGCTCAAGGTGGCCGAATGGATGACGGAGCATCCGCTCGCGCGCGGGGAATTCTACAATCTGAACATTCCGGCGCTGCCGTATGAAGAGATTCGCGGCGTTATTGCTGCGCCGCTTGCGCCCAATTATCTGGACACCGCCGCCTATAAGCCGACCGAGGACGGCAAATACATGTACACCCACGGCATTAACGTGCCGTTTGACGATCCGGAATGCGACGTGCTGCGCATGAAGGAGGGCTATGCGCCGCTGACGAAGCTCACATGGGACATGCGCCTGAACGCGCCGCACCCGGACGTATCGGCAATCAGACTGTGAGGGCGAAGCATGGCGCACTATGAAACCGAGCGGAAATACCTGATCGACCGGCCGGACGAGGGGAAACTGGCGCGCCGGCCGGGCTGCGCGGTCTGGGAGATCGAGCAGATTTACCTGCTTTCCGCGCCGGGTGAGACGCGCCGCATTCGCCGCGTGATCGAAAACGGGCAAACGCGCTATTATCAGACGACCAAGCGCAGGGTTTCGTCCGCGACGGCCGAGGAACGCGAAGCGCAGATCGAGCGGGACGAGTACGAGCGCCTGCGCGCGCAGCGGGATCCGTCGCTTCAGACGATTCTGAAGCGGCGCTATCGCATTCCGTTCGCCGGCCATTGCCTCGAGATCGACGTTTACCCGTTCTGGCAGCGCCAAGCGGTGCTGGAAATCGAGCTGGAGAGCGAAGCGGAAGCGGCGCGGATTCCCGACTGGCTGCGCGTTCGCCGCGAGGTAACGAGCGAAAAGAAATACAAAAACGTCGCCCTCGCGCGGGAAATTCCGGAGGAGGACGCATGATCGATCTGAGCGCCTATTGGCGAGCCGTGTTGAATCAGGATGCGGAAGCGATGCGCGGCTTTCTCTGTGAAGACACCTCTGTTCGCTGGCACAATACGAATGAAGAATTCACGCGCGAGGAATTCATTCGCGCGAATTGCGAATATCCCGGCCGTTGGTCGGGCAAGATGGAGCGCGCGGAAGTCGCGGAGGACGTGATCGTTTGCGCGGTGCATGTGCATGGGCCGGGCGGCGCGCCGTCGTTTCATTGCGCGTCGTTTCTCCGGCTGAACGGCGATAGGATTGCTGAGATCGACGAATATTGGGGCGACGACGGCGAAGTACCTGAATGGAGGAAGAAAATGCGAATCGGAAGGCCGATTTGCGGGAAAAAATGAAAATGGAAGGCATTCGGAATATAGCGGTCATTACCGGAAACGATGCGATTGCGAACGCGGACGCGCTGCTGGATCTGGCGATGAGCGCGCGCTATGAAACCGGCGCGGATCGGCTGGCGATCGAAAAGAGCATGCTCGCGAACGATTTTTTCATTCTGAGCACGCGATTTGCGGGCGAGGCGCTGCAGAAGCTGATCAATTATCGCTTCAAAATCGCTGTTTTCGGCGATTACAGCCATTACACCAGCAAACCGCTGAAGGATTTCATGCGCGAATCCAATCGCGGGCGCGATGTATTTTTTGTCGCGACGCAAGAAGAAGCGATCGAAAGGCTCGAAGGAGCCGAATAGAAAAGGGCGAGTTTTACTCGCCCTTCAGACCGCTGCCAAACGCCGCAACCGCAGAAATTTCCCGAACAACTTCTGGCGAAGTTGAAATTTCTGCTTACTGCGTCAACAAGGACTGCAAAATCGGTTACATACGTTTATGTGTATGCGCCCGCTTTTGCAGTCCTTGTTTCCTTGTCTTGCGACGTTTTTCAGGGACTGACAGGATGTTGACCCTGTCAACATCCTGAGGGCGAGTTTTACTCGCCCTTTTTGCGTCTCTCGCGCTCGCGATAGGCGTTCGGCGTGGTGCGCAGGGAATCGTGAAAGACCTCGCACAGCCGCGAAACCGATGAAAAGCCCGAGGACAGCGCCGTTTCGGTCAGCGAAAGCTCCGTGCCGCTCAAAAGCCGCTTTGCGTGCGACAGGCGCAGCTCCTGAAGCAGCGATTGCGGCGAGCGGCCCGCGTGCGCCTTGAACACGCGAAACAGCTGCGATCGGCTCAAACCTACAAACGATGCAACATCTTCGATATGGTAATCCGCGCGCTGATAATTGGCGTTCAGCGCCCAGAGCGCGCGCTGATAGCTGTCCGTGCCCGCGGAGGACGAGCGCTGCGGCGACGCGTCGAACCGGCCCTGGGCGATATAGGCCATCAGCCGCAGCAGCCCGCCGATTGCCGCGGACTGGCTGCTTTGAAGCAGAGACATGTCGTCGTAAATCGAATAGGCGATTTTCAGCGCTGTTTCGGCATATTTGCCCAGATCAAACACCGGGTTTTCCGGCGAAAGCCCTGCGGATCGCGCGAGCGCACCTGCCTGCGCGCCGGTAAAGCCCACCCACACGTAGTCCCACGGCGCGGCGGCGTCGGCGGTATAGACGGTGACGTCGTCCGGAAAGATCATGAAGCCCTGCGAAGCATGAATCTCATAGCGCTTCGCGCCATTGTCAAATACGCCGCAGCCGGACGCCGCGATGTGCATCAGATGATAGCCGCGCATTACCGGCCCATAGCGGTGCAGCGGCTCGCACGCCTCGCGCCCGCAATCCTTGATATACAGTTCGCGCTCGAACGCCTGAAAGCTCATAGGCATCCCTCCGATAGAATGATACAACATTTTCCGTATGGAATGCAACAGTTCGCGCTTGATGAAGCCCGGAAAAGTATGTTAAAATAAGGCATCGATATGAAGGAGGAATTCACTCATGCCGAAAATTACCTTTATGGGCGCCGGTTCTACCGTGTTTGCCAAAAATGTTCTGGGCGACAGCATGATGACGCCCGCTCTCGAGGAGAGCACCATTGCGATTTACGACATCGACGCGACCCGCCTGAACGAGTCCGCCATGATGCTCGAGGCGATCAACCGCAACAACGGCTCCAAGGCGCACATCGTCAAGTATCTGGGCGTGGAGAACCGCAAGGATGCGCTGCGCGGCGCGAATTACGTCGTCAACGCCATTCAGGTCGGCGGCTATGATCCCTGCACGATCACCGACTTTGAAATCCCGAAGAAGTACGGCCTGAAGCAGACCATCGCCGATACGCTGGGCGTGGGCGGCGTGTTCCGCGCGCTGCGCACCATCCCCGTTATGCTCGATTTCGCGCGCGACATGGAAGAGGTTTGCCCGAACGCGTGGCTGCTGAACTACACCAACCCCATGGCGATGCTGACCGGCGCGATGCTGCGCCTGACCAACATCAAGACCGTCGGCCTCTGCCACAGCGTTCAGGTCTGCGCGTCCACGCTGCTCAATGAGCTCGGCATGGGCTACGACGACAAGGTGCAGTGGAAGATCGCCGGCATCAACCATCAGGCGTGGCTGCTCGAGTGCACCCGCGACGGCGTGGATCTCTATCCGGAAATCAAGCGCCGCGCGCTTCTGTACAACGAGGGCAAGCTCGATATCGGCACGTTTGAGGAGCGCGTGAAGATGCTCTGCGGCGATCATCAGCCGGATCAGTATCACCTCGACCGCCTGCGCAAGGAATACGACCTCTATAAGGAAAAGGGCCTGCATGGCGACATGGTGCGCCTCGAGCTGATGCGCCGCTTCGGCTATTACATCACCGAGTCCAGCGAGCACAACGCCGAATACACGCCCTATTTCATCAAGGATCGCTATCCGCAGTTCATCGAGAAGTACAATATCCCGCTCGACGAATATCCGCGCCGCTGCATCCATCAGATTGAGGACTGGAAGAAGCGCGGCCATGAGCTGACGCAGAATCCGCTGCTCAGCCATACCCGCAGCCGCGAATACGCCAGCTACATCATGGAGGCGATGGAGACCGGCAACCCGATCATGATCGGCGGCAACGTGCTCAATCGCGGTCTGATCACGAATCTGCCCAGCAACGCGTGCGTCGAGGTTCCGTGCCTCGTCGATCGCAACGGCGTGCAGCCGACCGTCGTCGGCGATCTGCCGGAGCAGTGCGCCGCGCTGAACCGCACGAACATCAACGTGCAGCTGCTGGCGATCGAAGCCGCGCGCACGCTGAAGAAGGACTACATCTATCAGGCCGTCATGCTCGATCCGCATGCGTCCAGCGAGCTTTCGATGGACGATATCGTCGCGATGTGCGATGAGATGATCGAGGCCCACGGCGACTGGATGCCGAAGTACCATTGATCCATTTGAAAAAATGAATCCCAAGCGCCCCGTTCCGGCTGAACGGGGCGTTTTTGCAGCTTTTATACGCAAAACTTGCAAAACGGGCGCTCAAACCCGCATTAACAATTCTGAAAAAATGCAAAAATACGTTAAAATCGATGAATGTGCGATAAAAATGCAAGAATTAACATTTGAAGGTGAAGAATTTACTTGCCAAATGGAAGAAGATGATGTATACTGTCAACCATAAAAGAAACGGAGGTCAAAACGATGAAAAAGGTATTGTCTCTGGTAATTGCACTGATGATGGTATTTTCCTGCGCTTCCGCCCTGGCGGAGCTGACCTTTACGACGGGCAGTACTGCCGGAACGTATTATGCGTTCGGCGGCGTGCTGGCTCAGTACATTTCTGATCATAGCGACGTAGACATAACGGCGGTCGCGGGCGAGGGCAGCGCGGCGAATATCGATATGCTGGACATGCATTATGCACAGTTGGGATTCGTGCAGAGCGACGTCGCCTATTATGCGGCGAACAGCATCCGTTTCGAACAGTATGAAGGCGCGCCGATTACCTCGTTTACCGCGCTGGCGGCGCTCTACAACGAAACGGTGCAGCTCGTTACCTGCAATCCGGACATCAAATCGATGGATGATCTGCGCGGCAAGAACGTTTCGATCGGCGCGGCGGGTTCCGGCGTTTACTTCAACGCCATGGACTTTCTGGCGGCCTATGATATGACCGAGGCGGATATCAATCCCCAGTATCTGAACTTTGGCGATTCTGCGGAGGCGCTGCGCGACGGCAAGATTGATGCGGCGTTCGTCGTAGCGGGCGCTCCCACGACGGCGGTTGTCGATCTGTGTGCAACCAAGAGCGCGTATCTGGTCAGCCTGGACGACGAGCATGTCGCGAAGCTGAAGGAGCTCAATGGCGCGTACACCGAGTGCACCATTCCGGCAGGCACCTATGACGGCGTCGATACCGATACCAAGACCGTTGCGGTCAAGGCGATCATCATCGCGAATGGCGACGTGACCGACGACGAGGCGTACACGATCGTGTCCACCATCTTCGACAATGCGGAGGAAATTGCCTCGCTGCATGCGAAGGGCGCGGAGCTGGATCTGAGCTACGCGGCGGAATGCGGCCTTGCCTATCATCCGGGCGCGGCGAAGTACTTTGCCGAAAAGGGCATCGAGGTTAAGACGGCCGAATAAACGATCGGCGGACTTCCTCGGGGCTGCGGCGCTGGGCGCCGCAGCCCTGCATTTGAAAAATACCGATTCAAACCATCGGAGAGGAAAGGGGTTCTATCCATGAAGAAGGACGAGAAGCTGGAGCGGGAGATCGACGTTTCCTCCGGCAGTGCCGCGGACGTCGAGGCGATCATGCGCAAATACGATCGCGAATCCAACACCCGCATTTGGGAGGGCACTCCGAAGATCGTCGTATCCTGCGTGGCGGCGCTGTTTTCGCTGTTTTGCCTGTATGTTACGCTGTTTGCCAACTTCATGGAACAGGTGCGCCTTTCTTCGTTCCTGGGCGCGCTGATCGTGATCGGCTATATGACGTATCCGGCGCGCAAGGGCAAGGTGCGCGTGAATTCCATGCCGTGGTACGATATCGTATTGATGGTGCTGGGCGCGGGCGCATTCTTCTTTTATGTATTCAACGCGCAGCGCGTCGTAAAGCTGAACATGCGCATTACGAAGGAAACGCTGTATACCGTGGTCGGCGTGATCGGCCTGCTTTCGCTGGCGGAGCTTTGCCGCCGCAGCGTCGGCCTTCCGATTCTGTGTGTCGCGGGCGCGTTTGTGGCGTATACGATCGTGAACCAGTGGAACAAGGGCGGCATTCCGCTGATTATTTACCGCCTGTTCTATGGCGACGGCGGCGTGCTGTCTACGCCGGTCAACGTCTGCTCGAAGTACATCGTGGTATTCATCATTTTCGGCGCGTTCCTGGAGCGCACGGGAATTGAGGATTTCTTCATCAATCTGGCGAACGGCCTTTGCGGACGCTTCGCGGGCGGCCCGGCCAAGGTTGCGGTTGTCGCGAGCGCGTTCGAGGGCATGGTTTCCGGATCGTCCGTTGCCAATACGGTCGGTTCCGGTTCCATCACCATCCCGATGATGAAAAAGCTCGGCTACAAGCCCGAATTCGCGGGCGCAGTGGAAGCGGCAGCCTCCACGGGCGGCCAGATCATGCCTCCGATCATGGGCGCGGCGGCGTTCCTGATGGCGGAATATGTGGGCGTTCCGTATTCGAACATCATCGTTCGCGCGATTCTGCCGGCGGTGTTGTATTTCCTGGGCATCTTCATCGCAGTGCATCTCGAGGCGAAAAAGCTCGGCCTGCGCGGCGTTCCGAAGGAGATGCTGCCGCGCGTCGGCGAGCTGATTCGCGATTCGTATCTGCTTCTGCCGCTGATCATTCTGGTGTATCTGGTTAGCTCGAATACCCGCACGATGCAGTTCTCGGCGGCCATTGCGATTGTGATGGCGGTTCTGGTGGGCATTATCAATAATGTGGTGCGCTATGTGCGCGAAAAGAAGGCCGGCGGCGAAATGACCAACAAGTCCGGCAGCGTGGTCAAGGCCGCAGTCGGCATTGGCGGCGGTTTCGGACCCAAGAGCATTTTCGATGCGCTCGATGCGGGTGGCCGCGGCTGCATTACCGTGGGCGTTGCGTGCGGCGTTGCGGGCGTGATTGCGGGCTGTCTGACCGTAACGGGTCTGGCTTCCAAGATGATCAATGCGATCGTCGGCATTTCCGGCGCATCGTCGCTGCTGGCGCTGGTGCTGACCATGCTGTGCTGCATCGTGCTCGGCATGGGCGTTCCGACGACGGCGAACTACTGCATCATGGCCTCCACCTGCGCGCCGATTCTGGTTCAGATGGGCATTCCGATGATCGCGGCGCACTTCTTCGTGTTCTATTTCGGCATCGTCGCCGATATCACGCCGCCGGTGGCGCTGGCAGCGTATGCCGGTTCTGCGATTGCACAGGGCAATCCGATGAAGACCGGCGTGACCGCCACGCGATTGGCGATTGCAGCGTTCATCATTCCGTTCGTGTTCGCGTATTCGCCGGCGATCCTGTTCGTGGGCGAGAGCATCCTCTGGTACGAGGTCGCGCTGATTGTGATTACGGCGGTAATCGGCATGATCGGCGTTGCGGCGGGCCTGAGCGGCTATCTCGTGGGCGATATGAACGTTGTTGAGCGCATCGTGACCATTCTGGGCGGCGTGCTGCTGATTATCCCGGGCGTGTGGACCGACGTCGCTGGTATCGCGCTGGTCGCCGTTGCGGTCGCCTGGCAGCTGATGCAGAAAAAGCGCGCCTGAAGGCAAAAATGAATTTGGCCCGTTTCGCGTTGTACGCGCGAAGCGGGCTTGATTTTTTGCGCAAAATAGGGTATTATTAGATTGGAATATAAGGCATGGAGGAACGAACGTGTCCAATTACGATCAGAGCAAAATTCGCAATTTCTGCATCATCGCGCATATCGACCACGGCAAGTCCACGCTGGCAGACCGCATTTTGGAAAAGACCGGCGTGATGCAGCAGCGCGACATGACCGAACAGGTGCTCGATTCCATGGAGCTAGAGCGCGAGCGCGGCATTACGATCAAATCCAAGGCGGTGCGCATGCCGTATAAGGCCAAAGACGGCGCGGAATACGAGCTGAATCTGATCGACACGCCCGGCCATGTGGACTTTACTTACGAGGTTTCGCGCGCGCTGGCGGCGTGCGAGGGCGCGATACTGGTCGTGGACGCGAGCCAGGGCATCGAGGCGCAGACGCTGGCGAACGTGTATATGGCGCTGGACCACGATCTGGAAATTCTGCCGGTGATCAACAAGATTGATCTTCCGAGCGCGGACCCCGCGGGCGTAAAGCAGCAGATCGAGGACGAAATCGGCCTGGATACCGAGAATTGCCCGCTGGTTTCGGCCAAGCAGGGAATCGGCATCGAGGACGTGCTGGAGGCGGTGGTGAGCCGCATTCCCGCGCCGAACGACGACGCAAACGCCCCGATGCGCGCGCTGATTTTCGATTCGTATTACGATAATTATCGCGGCGCGATTTCGTCGGTGCGCCTGAAGAGCGGGCGCGTCAAGGTTGGCGATCGCATTCGCATGATGTCCAGCGGCCGCGAATTCGATGTGACTGAGGTCGGCGCATATCTGCCGCTCGGCTATCAGCCGAAGGATGAGCTGCGCGCGGGCGAGGTCGGCTATATCGCCGCGTCGATTAAGGATATCTCGGATATCCACGTCGGCGATACGATCACGCAGGCGCTCGATCCGGCGGCCGAGCCGCTGCCGGGCTATAAGCCGGTGCTGCCGATGGTGTATTGCGGCATTTACCCGGCGGACGGCGCGGACTATGAAAGCCTGCGCGACGCACTGGAAAAGCTGAAGCTGAACGACGCGGCGCTTTCGTATGAGCCGGAAACGTCCGTCGCGCTCGGCTACGGCTTCCGCTGCGGATTTTTGGGCCTTCTGCATATGGAAATCATCCAGCAGCGCCTCGAACGCGAATTCGACCTCGACCTGGTTACGACCGCGCCGAGCGTCGTCTATCGCGTGATCAAGACCGACGGAACGGAAATCACGATCGACAACCCGACGAATTTGCCGCCGGTGCAGGAGATCGACTGGATGGAGGAGCCGTTTGTCGATGCGCAGGTGATTACGCCGCAGGATTATACCGGCGCGATCATGGAGCTGTGCCAGGACAAGCGCGGCACCTTCCGCGACATGAAATACATCGAAGGCGGCCGCGTAATGCTCTTGTACGATCTGCCGCTCAACGAGGTCATCTTCGATTTCTTCGACCAGCTCAAGAGCCGCACGCGCGGCTATGCCTCGTTCGATTACGAATTGAAGGGCTATGTGCGCAGCGATCTGGTCAAGCTCGATATTCTGCTCAACGGCGAGCAGTGCGACGCGCTGTCGATCATCGTGCACCGCGATCGCGCGTATCCCAGAGGGCGGTCGATCGCCGAAAAGCTCAAGGACGTGATTCCGCGGCAGCTGTTTGAAATTCCGATTCAGGCGGCGATCGGCGGCAAAATCATCGCGCGCGAGACGGTCAAGGCGCTGCGCAAGGACGTTCTTGCGAAGTGCTACGGCGGCGATATTTCCCGAAAGAAGAAGCTGCTGGAAAAGCAGAAGGAAGGCAAGAAGCGCATGCGCCAGGTCGGCAGCGTATCGGTGCCGAGCGAGGCGTTCATGGCGGTTCTGAAAATGGACTGACGCAAATTTCGATAAATCGAAAGGGGCGAACATGGAAAAAACGCTGTTTGAGATTGAAACGCGCATTACTCCGGAAAGCTGCAGGGCGGTCGCGCGCGCAAAAACGGATCGACATTGCCGAACGATCTGGCTGACCAACGCGCTGATTGCGATTGGCGCGGGCGCGCTGTGGGCGGTCGGCTCGGTGCACGCCTATTGGATCACTGCGCTGCTCGCAATTCTGCTGCTGCAGACGGCGTTTCACCTGCCGATGACCGGCGTTTGGCGTTATTCCGCACATGGCGAGTCGGAGCGCACGGCCAAAATCCTGTTTTGCGAGGATTTCTTTTGCGTGCGCACGAAGGCGGAGGAGAGCCGAATCGCCTATTCGGATATCACCGACTGGATGGAGGAGCGGCGGCACTACGTGATGCTCATTCACAATCACACGCCGATTGCGATTGAAAGAGCACGCCTTACGCCGCAGCAAGCGAGCGAGCTGGAATCGCTGATCGAACGAAAGACCGGAAAACGGCTTTGGACGGCGCGCAGATGAACCGGCCGATTTCAATTTACATTCACGTGCCGTTCTGCGCGTCCAAGTGCGCGTATTGTGATTTCGCCTCCTATCCCGGTCGGAATGCCGATTGGAAAACGTATTTTGATGCACTGATTGCGGAAATAAATTCATGGCGCGAAGAGCTCGAGCGCTGCGAGATTCAAACCGTCTTTTTCGGCGGCGGCACGCCCACTCTGGTGAATGCGGAATATATCCTGCGCTCGCTCGATGCACTGCGCCACTGCGCGCGTTTTGCCGAGAATGCGGAAATTACGCTCGAGGGCAATCCGGGCACGCTCGATCGCGAAAAGCTGAGGCAATATCGCAGCGCGGGCGTGAATCGGCTGTCGCTCGGTGCGCAGGCGCTGGACGATCGGCTGCTCAAGTCCATTGGGCGAATTCACACGGCGGCGGACGTCGCTTTCGCGGTGCAAATGGCGCAGGATTCGGGCTTTAACAACCTCAATCTGGATTTGATTTACGCGCTGCCCGGCCAGACGATCGACGATTGGCGTCGCACGCTCGAGGCGTCGATCGCTCTGCAGCCGGCGCATCTGTCGGCGTACAGCCTGATTGTGGAGCCGGAAACGCCGATGTTCGATCGCGTGGCGCGCGGCGAATGCACGGTTCCAGATGAGGATGCATGCATAAACATGCAAAGAACGGCCAACCGGATTTTGGCGGCGAACGGCTATGCGCGGTATGAAATTTCGAATTACGCGCGCCCGAATGCTGAATGCCGGCACAATCTCGCGTATTGGCGCAGGCAGGAGTATCTCGGCTTTGGCTGCGCGGCGCATTCGATGTTCAGCGGGCGACGATTTGAAAATCCGCGCGGATTGGACGCGTATCTGTCCGGCGCGCGTCGCCTGAATGAGGAACGTTTGACGCGCGAGGACGAGATCGAGGAAACGCTGATGCTCGGAACGCGCCTGTGCGAGGGCGTCGATCTGGAAAAATGGGCGCAAACGTTCGGATTTCGCCTTGAAGAGCGCTATTTGCAAACGCTCAAGCGCTTTGAACGGGCGGGACTGGCGCGCATCGCGAACGGACGACTGCAGTTGACCGAGCGCGGCATGGAGGTTCAGGACGCGATCGTGGTCGCGCTGCTGGAATAGAGGGCGAAAACATGTTCAAAAAATGGAATTGGTGGCGCGCGTGGCTGGTGCAGATTGCGGAAATGTTGGCGCTGGGCGCGATTGCGGCGCTTGTGGAACCGCTGGGCGCGATTGTGTACGGCGCAATTTCGTGGGGCGCACTTCCGCTCGCGGGTGCAGTCAGCGCCTATCGGACGACGCGCCGCGGACTGAATAATTATTTATCCTGGCTCGCGCCGCCGCTCTGCGCGATTGCGGCGCATAGCCTGATCTGGATATATCCTCCGTCTCCGGGGCCGGTGTTGCTCTGCGCGCTGATTTCGCTGATTGGCGCGGCGGCGGGCGAGGTTCTGAATCGCGAAACCAACGACAAAAGCAAAGGGGCGTAAATTCAATGGAAAAGGATCTGATTCTCACCTGCGACGCCGGCACGACGGGCTGCAAATGCGCGCTGATTTCCTTCAGCGGCGAGACGGTCAGCTCAGTGCGCCGCAGCTATCCGACCAACTATCCGCAGCCGAACTGGGCGGAGCAGGATCCCGATCTGATCCTGAATGCGGTTTACGACGGCGTGCGCGAGCTGCTGCAGCAGGTCAGTCCGCAGCGCATCGCCTGCGTCGGCCTTTCCGGCACGATGAACGGCTGCATTCCGACGGATGCGGACGGCAAGGCGCTGCACGCGAACATCATTCATTCGGACAGCCGCACGGAGAAGCAGGTGGAGGAAATCTGCAAGGTGATTTCGCCGGAGGATTTCTATCGCCTGACCGGCAATCGCGCGGATACGCACTACACGCTGCCGAAAATTCTCTGGTTCAAGGAACATGAACCGGATATTTATGCACGCGCGCGCTGGTTTTTAAACATTAAGGATTACCTTTACGGCAACCTGACCGGGCGGTTTGGCTATACCGATTATTCGGACGCATCGCTGACGATTGCGCTGGACATCAACAACCGCCGCTGGGCGAGCGAGATGCTGACGGAGCTCAGACTCGATCCGGAGCGCATGCCGAAGCTACTGGTCGGCCACGACGTTCGCGGCAAAATCAGTCGCGCGACCTATAAGCTGACGGGCCTGATTCCCGGAACGCCGGTGGCGATCGGCGGCGGCGACGGCGCGTGCACGGCACGCGGCGCGGGCGTGGTGCAGCCGGGCAGCGCGTATTGCTATATCGGATCGAGCGCGTGGGTGTCGCAGATTCTGCCGATGCCGCTGATGGACCCGAAAATGCGCCTGTTCAATTACATCGATCTGGACGGAAAATCGTGCCACGTGTGCGGAACGGTGCAGTGCGGCGCGGCGGCGTTCGATTGGGCGCTGGAGAATTTGCTGGGCGGAAACGGCCATCCGGCGGACATTTCCAGCGTGGAAAACATGGCGCGCCAGATTCAACCCGGCGCGGAGGGCGTTTTGTTCCTGCCGACGCTGATGGGCTGGCGCACGCCGTATTGGGATGCGAACACGCGCGGCTGCCTGATGGGCTTTTCGCTGTATCACGATCGGCGGCACATCGCGCGCGCGGTTTACGAGGGCATCGCGTTTGCGCTGAATGCGTGCGTGGAGGTCATGGAGGAATGCGGCGCGCCGGTGCGGTCGATGATGCTGACCGGCGGCGGCGCGCGCAGCGGACTCTGGCCGGACATTCTCGCCTCGATGTTTAACATGACGGCGCGCGTGCATCAGGCGCCGGGCGAGACGACCTCGCTGGGCGCGGCGATTGCCGCGGGCGTCGGCGTGGGCGTATTCAAGGGCTATTCGGAGGCGGGCGAGGTGATTCGCGCGCGCTCTACGCATCAGCCGAATCCGCAGTGGCGCGATGCATATGCGCAGCTTTATCCCATTTATGCGGATATTTATGCACAAATCAAGCCGCTGAACGATCGCATTGCGAAGTTCAAGGTTGGAGAATAAAATGGTCGATCTGGATTCGCTGCGCGACTATTTTGACCGGACGATTCCGATGCTGCCCGAGCTGTTTAACATCGCGCACGCGATTTGCGGCAACGCGCAGGCCGCGGAATATGCGCTGATGTACGCGCTGATGGAGCTGTGGATGAGTGAATCGCGCGGAAATCCCGGCCTGCGGGAGGGGCTGCGCAATGAGATTCGCGAGGTTGCGCTGGAGGAATCGGGCGGCGAGTGCACGTGGACGGGCGCGGAATTCGCGCTGGATCCGCTGCTGGGGCGCGAAAATGCGCGGATGCGGCGGATGATTGTGCTGCGCTACGGGTGCAATCTTTCGTGCGCGCTGATCGGCCGACTGTTTCAGCAATCCGCATCCGCAGTGCGCCGCCAGCTCGCGCGCTTTTTGATGCGTTGGGCCAGCGCGGAACAGATTCCCGAACGACAGGCGGAGGCGGCGCTGACCCGGCGCATTCGCCGACAGATGCTGACGCCGTCGCCCAGCATGCCGGCAACCGAAGCGATTTACCGCGCGCTGGCAGAAGAGGCTGTTCAGACCGCACGACCGCGGCATATCGTTTCGCGCATGCTGCGAAGGGTGGCGGCAGGCGTGCTGATTGCGCTCTGCGCGCTGCTATTCTGGCTGATCGGCGTGCTGATTTACCCGGTCGGATGAAGCTGCGGCTTGAAAGAACGCTGACCGGGCGCATTCTGGATATTGGCGGCGGCGGCGAATGCGTGATGGGTCGGCTGTACGGCGCGCGCGTTACGGCCATCGATCATTCCCGCGAGGAGCTGGACGAGGCTCCGAACGTTTGCGAAAAGCGATTGATGGATGCGGAAGCGCTGGATTTTGGTGATTGCACCTTCGAAAACGCGACGTTTTTTTATACATTGATGTACATGCCGCGCGATACGCAGGCGCGCGCGATTGCGGAGGCGACGCGCGTGCTGAAGCCGGGCGGGCGATTGGCGATCTGGGATTGCGAAATCGAGCGCGCGTTTCCGGAACCGCACCTCGCGGAGCTCGAGCTGGACATCGCGGGCGAGCGGCTGAATGTGACCTACGGGATCATCGATCCGGATGCGCGCCAGTGCGCGGACACGTTTGTCCGGCTGTGCGGCGAGCAATCGCTAATCGAACGCGCGCGCAAGCAGTGCGACGCCCATTTTGCGCTCGAGTTTGTGAAACCGGGGGAGCGGTGAAATGCGTCGGTTCGATTACTTTCTTTATGGCGATTGCCCGGTAAGAATTTGCGCGGACAATCCGCGCGCATGGTTTGATGCGGAGACGGACGCGATTCTGACGGAAATCGTGAAATCAGAGCCGGGAAAATGCGATTGCGGCGCGGTTGAAGTGCGCTTTTCGACGGAAAGAATCGAAAACCTGATTCGAATTGGGCTTTTGCGGCGGGAAAATGGCGCGCTGTGGCTCGATTCTCCGGTTTTGTTGGAGGAGGACGTTGCTGCGATTGAGAAAGGAATGTCCGCGCGTGTTGCGCGCATGGCGCAGTCCGTTTTGAACGGCCGTTCGGCATTTGAAAAAGCGGTGAAAACGCTGCAAAACGGCTTTTCTGTCGAGAGAAATCTCTATCATTTGCTGTGCGCGGCGACCTTTGACGGGCAGTTTTTCGATCTGCTTTCCGAACGCGGCGTGGTTTCGACTTCGCGCATGCATGAATCGGGCTTGGATTATTTGATTATCGTCTATGAAAAATCGACCGAATTGGAGCGCTTTTCGCGCAAGCTGCTCTGTTCTTATAATCGCATGACCGATGGAGTGCGAGCGCTCCAGTCATTCGGCGATTCTGACGGCGATCGAATGGATTTTTATCGATTTAACAGTCTTAGAGCTTCGAAAAGATTGACGGATTCTGCGATTTTGCGTGCATGGAACGAGCTTCCGGAGCAGGATTTCGCAAAAAAAATGCTCGATGCGGCGGAGAGCCTGGCGAATTTTGGCGAATGTGATTCGAAGCGCGAATGGTTGCTGGAGCAATTCGAGTATGCGTCGGGCGGCAAACTGGCTGTGCCGGTATATCGAAGCGCCGATTTAGCGTGCGTTGCAGAGCTGACTGCTTTGTCAGATGAATGCTTATACGATCAAATGAGCTCGGCGATTTCGGAGAAAACGGGGCTGATTTGTGCGGCACACGGCGTTGGGACGGGAGAAATCGCGAATGAAATGTATCATATTGCGTTTGGAATGCTCAATGAGCGCCTGATCGAGAGCGGTTTTGCCGAAAAACCTCGCGAATATCCGGGCGAAGGCAGGTATTTGAAATCGATCGAGCTGAAATAGTCTGTCCCGCCTGTGCGCGTCGCCCGTTTGAGCGCCGCGAGGCGGGACAGTGATCTATGTAAAGAAGGAGGAGGCCTTCGATGTTTGTATTATACAGGAGAGATATGAACTCGTGATGAACCGGCTGAGAACGATTTTGAAAAGGTGAGGGGGAGAAGAAATGGAGATTCGCAGGCTCGATCTCGAGCAATATCGCGGAAAAAAGCTGCGGTTTGAGTATCAAACGCCCGGCTATTGGGAGCTGATTGCGGAAAAACGCGCGTTTCGATTCGAATACAGGGCGTTTCCGCAGCCGAAGGAGCACATGTTTGAGGATGTACTGCTGCAGGAATGGCTGGAAAAGCCCGTGCTGTTCGGCGCGTTTGAAGGCGGCGAGCTCGCGGGGCTGATTGAGGGCAGCATCGAAAGCTGGAACAATCGCTTTCGCATTTCCAATCTCCTGGTGGACAGCAAATACCGGAAACGGGGAATCGGCGCGGCGCTGATGGCGCGCATGCTCGAGGAAGCGGCTGCGCAGCGTGCGCGAATGGCGGTGCTGGAGGTGCAATCCTGCAACGTCCCGGCGATGCATCTGTACGAAAGGAGCGGATTCCAGATCATCGGATTCGACATGTTTAGCTACAGCAACGAGGATCTCGAGAACCACGAAATGCGCATCGAGATGGGCAAAAAGCTGTGAAAAAAAGACTCCCTTCCGGCGAAGCGGCGGTTTGGTTCGCCGTCGCGCCGGAAGGGAGTTCGTTTTTGTTTAGCCGATGAATTCCTCAATGGATTCCTTCGGACGATAGCCGACCAGCGTGCCCATCGCCTGACCACCGTCGAACAGCATCAGCGTCGGAATGCTGGCGATGTGGTATTTCATCGCGAGATCGTATTGCTCGTCGATATTCACCTTGCCAACCTTGATATCCGCGCGTTCCTCGGCGATTTCCGCGACGATCGGCGCGAGCATTTTGCACGGGCCGCACCACGTCGCCCAGAAGTCGACCAGCACGGGCTTATCGGATTTGAGCACTTCCTGCTCGAAATTCTCCTGCGTAAGCGTAATTTCTGCCATAATTAAGCTCCTTTCGCTTCTTTGTATCTATTTTGACGCGCGCGTTTCGAAAAAATGCGCGCGGGTCAATCGTAATTCGTGAGCATTTGAACCGAATCCGGCAAATGCCGAACGGCCGTTTTCAGAAAGCGCGGCTGGAAATTCGCGGTCTCCAGCGCGTCGAAGGTCAGCCATTCAAAGCGCATGCGCTGATTTCCGCCCTCGAGATACTCGAAGGAATCGCCGCGCGCGAGCAAATCCGTTTTCGAAAAGTCGATCAGATAGTAAAAACACAGCTCGTGATACCGCTTTCCGCTGGCCTGCTCGGTAAAAAACGCCTGATTTATCCAAAGCGGGCGCTCAATTTGCGCGTCAATCCCCAATTCCTCGCGCAATTCGCGCAAAACGGCAGCCTCCGCAGTTTCTCCGGCATGCACGCGTCCGCCGGGCAGATACGCGTACGCGCAGAAATCATCGCGCAGCACAAGCAAACGCCCCTCGCAGACGAGAATCGCCGCGGCGCGATAGTTGAAGCGCAGGCCGTCTGCGGAAAATGTAATGTCCATTCAGGTATCTGCAATCACGAGATCCACCGGGATGTCGTGCGCCTCGGTCTCCAGATGATCGAACATCTGAAAGCCGTAGCACAGCGCGACCAGCGGGTGATTGGGCTCCTTCGCGAGAAATCGATCGTAAAATCCGCCGCCATAGCCGAGTCTGCGGCCCTCGGGGTCAAAGGCGAGTCCCGGCATCAGCACGAGCGCAGTATCGTCGTCCGCAATCGGCTCGTCCGCGATCGGCTCGGGAATGCCATATGCGCCGGGCGCGACCTGATCGGGATCGTCCAGCCAGAGAAAGCGCATTTCGTCGCCATAGACCTTCGGCACGGCGACGCGCTTGCCCTCCTGAATGGCGCGGCGAATCAGCGCGTCCGTGCGCACCTCCTGATTGTAGGAAAGATACGCGTAGATCGAGCGGCAATCGCGATAGAATTTGGTTTGCAGAAACTTTTCCGCGAGTCGTTCGCTTGCGCGCTCGATTTCCTCCCGCGTCATCGCGCGCTTCTTTTCGCCGATGGCGCGGCGCATTGCTTTTTTGTCCATTACTGTTCCTCATCAGAAAGATTGGGGAGAGGTTGCGCCTCTCCCCAACAAATTTGAATTACATCAGAGGCTCCATGCCGAGAACCGGATGGCCAACCTCGGTCAGGTAGTTGAGCAGCTCCTCGGGATCCTCGGTGCAGATCGTCTCGTCGGCGATCATGTCGGAGAAGTTCTCGATGCCGTACAGCTCCTGCGCGGACTCGTTGAGCTTGTCCTTGATCTGCTCCTTCAGCGCCTTCGGCAGCCAGACGATGCGGCCCAGACCGCCCTCGGCCTTCAGGAACTTCTTGGAGGTGATGAAGTGCTTGCCGTGGCCCATGAAGCCCGGGGTCTGCACGCCGCCGCCGGTCATGGAGGCCAGCTCGGAGAAGCTCATGCCCATGGGGGTCATGCCCACGTGCTCGCGGTTGACGATGACCACGCCGTTGGACAGGGGCTCGATGCCGCAGATGCACTCGAAGCAGCCGCAGGAGGTCATCGGGTCTTCCATGATGGAGTACAGCGTGACCTGCTCCAGCGCGCCGTGCGAATACTGCTGCACCGCTTCGTTGACGTCCTCGTAACGGCCGGTGCGCTCGTCGATCAGGCGGGTCTTGGGAACGATCTGGCAGGGGCCCTGCGGATCGAGCTCGTTGGTCGCCTTGGCGTCCAGCCAGGAAACCGCGCCGCACAGACCGAGGCGCTCGGGGGTGACGATGCAGACGTGCGACGGCGAGAAGGCCTGGCACAGAATGCAGGTGTAGAACACGTCGACGGATTCGTCGGTCATGCTCTTCAGGCGCTCGTCGCGATGGTCGAACGTCGCGTTCGCTTCCATGCGCAGCTCGTGCACCTTTTCGGGATCGGTGTAAATCTTAACCTGGCACTTGTCGACGACGGTATCGTACTCGCTCTTGATCTTCGCGTACAAAACCTCGCCCAGGTGCCTGGCGCGGAAGCCCGCGTCGAACGCCGCGTTGCTGACGCGGATGCGGATCATGTCGCGCTGGCCGGTATGCATAACGCCTTCGATGCAGTTCAGGAAGCTGTGGAACTTACGCTCGAACACGCCTTCGAAGTCGGTCTGCATGGTCTTGCCGGCAACCTCGACGATGTAGGCGATCGGGATCTTTGCGCCAACCTCGAACGCGTCGAAATCCGGGCCCTCGAGCGTGATCAGGTGATCCTCGATCTCGTGGGGCTCCTTGGTGCGAACCAGCTCGACGCAGTCCACGCGGGAGCCGTCCATTTCGATGCGCATGTCCTTCTTGCGGATGATTTCGCCTTCATACGCAGAGGAGAACGCGACGGGGATATCGATGTTCGTAACCTTGATCTTGATGCCGCGCGCTTCGAGCGAGGTCTCGATCCAGTCCTTAGTGTCGGTATTGATGATCAGGGACTTCGGAACCGCCCACATGTCGTCGGTATCGTTGGTGATGACCGGGAAGCCCATCTTGATCGCGCCCGCGCCGCAGGCCACGGTGATGTCGTTGACCGGCGCATAGGCGTTGACGAACGCGAAAATGCGGTCGAAGGTATAGCGATGGAACGCATTTGCATCGCCCGGCTCGGTCGCGCCGAAGATCATCGTCGCGCGGGTAACGAGCGAAATGACGTGGCCGACGGACCAGATGTCCGCGCCAACCGGCACGCAGCGCACGCCGAAGCCGGTGTTCATGCCGGCGGAGTGTACCTGATCGATGATGCCGCCGATCATGAATACGAAGATACCGCGGGACTGATAGCCCTTGACGGTCTCCACTGCTTCTTCAACGCTCGGCGCGGGGCCGATCATGACGACGAAGCCCGGGATGTCGCGCGTAACCAGCGGAACGCCCAGCTCGCGCACCTCGGCGTCGGAGAAATGGCCGTGATACTGCGTTCCCTCATAGGGGGTGGGGGTGCGGGCGTACTTGCACGCTTCGATGACCTCCGCGCAGCACGCGGTGGCGATACCGGAATCGAAGATCGACTTCGTGCGGTATTCGCGGCCCATCATATTGCGCAGCTCGCCGAGCGCTTCCTTCAGCTCGCCCAGCTTCGTGACCTTCTTGCCCAGATAGGCGTAAATGCACGCGAGGAAGTAAGCGGTGTCGGGCATGGTCATGGGGGCGTCCTCGCCCAGCTCGGCGATGACGGCGTTCAGCTCGGTTTCCGCCTTGAAGTACATTTCGTCGGAACCGCGGAATACTCTATCAAACAATCCCATCTATGTTCCCATTCCTTTCATGATTCATTCTTTTTCGTTGTCCATGCGCGCCTTGATTGCCCGGATCTCTTCCACCGCCGAGGGGCTGATGTCGTAGGGCGACATGCCGCGTCGGTCGGCGTCGATTACGTCGGGGTTATAGTGGATAAAGCCCAGCAGCGCGTCCTCGGGGATGCGGCTCTTTAAGAACTCCTCGTCCTTTTCATCGCGCACCTTGTTGGCGACGACGCGGACGCGGGTGATGCCCAGATCCTTCGCGAGGGACTTGACCTTTTCATAGGTCTGAATGCTGCGCGCGCCCGGCTCGATGACCACGATGAACTGATCCATCATGCTCGCCGTGCCGCGGCCGAGATGCTCGAGACCGGCCTCCATGTCCATGATCACCACGTCGTCCTTGCGGAAGACGAGGCTGGACAGGATCGCCTTGAGCATTACGTGCTCGGGGCATACGCAGCCGGAGCCGCCGGTTTCCACCGTGCCCATGACCAGCAGCTTTACGCCGTTGATCTCCTTGGCATAGGCGTCGGGGATATCGCTCACCTGCGGATTCAGCTTGAAGAATTTGTTGGCGGCGTTCGCGCCGGTGCGCTCCTCCACCAGCTTGCGCATCTTGGAGATGGGCACGATCGAATTGACTTCTTCCTCGGTAAAGCCCAGCGCCAGACCCAGATTCGCGTCCGGATCGACGTCTGCGGCGAGTACGGTGCGCCCTTCGTCGGCATACAGCCTTGCGAGGACGGAGGAGAGGGTGGTTTTTCCGACGCCGCCCTTTCCGGTGATGGCTACTTTCATAATTGAATCCCTTTCAGTGTTTGTGGATTAGATGCCCAGCGCGGCGCGCTTCTCTTCGATGCGCTCCATCATCTTGTCGCCCAGCTTTTCAATGTCCAGCTCGACGGTGTAGTTCGCGCCGACCCAGTCCTTGATGCTGCCCTGCAGGAGGGATACGACGCCGGGGCCGCCCTTGGTGTAGGGATCAACGCCCAGGAAGGTGTCGATACCGGTGGCGACAACGTAGTTGCCGATGGAGACCGCCTTTTCGGACATGTACTCCGGAGCGCAGCCGACGACCGGAACCTGAGCAATATCGATGCCCCAGTCCTTGGCGATGTCGGAAGCGAGAATCATCATTCGGGAAATATCAACGCAGGAGCCCATGTGCAGGATCGGCGGGATGTCGACCAGCTCGCAAACGCGCTTGAGGCCCTCGCCGCACAGCTCCTTGGCTTCCTTGCTCAGAAGGCCGGCCTTCGCCGCCGCCTGCGCGGAGCAGCCGGAAACGATGACGATGATATCGTTTGCAATCAGCTTCTTCATCAGCTCGATATGCGCGGTATCGGGGCGCACCTTCGGGTTGTTGCAGCCGACCATCGCGACGGCACCGCGGAGAACGCCGGACTTCACGCACTCGATCAGCGGCTTGGTGGTGCCGATCTCGTCGACGTGGGAGTTCGTAACGCCGTCCAGGCACTTCTTGATCGCCTCGACGGAATAGCCGACGGTGGCGTTCGTCTTCAGCTGCGGGATGTTGACCAGCTCGGGCTTTCTGTTCTTGAAGTTGCGAACCGCCATCTCAACGATCTTCTTGGCGTTTTCGCCCGCGGTTTCCTCGTGGAACTCGATGAAATCGGAATCGGGCATCTGCGCGATCGGGGAGGTGGTGATGAACTTGGTGTGGAAGCACTTCGAGAGCGGGCCCAGCGCCGGGAAGATGCACTGTACGTCTACGACGATCGCTTCGCACGCGCCGGTGAGAACCACGTTTTCCTGCTGCAGGAAGTTGCCGGCCATCGGAATGCCGTGGCGCATGGCGACTTCGTTTGCGGTACAGCAGACGCCGGCGATGTTGATGCCCTTCGCGCCCATTTCCTTGGCCAGAGCGACCATTTCCGGATCCTGCGCGTAGAGCACGATCATTTCGGACAGCGACGGATCATGGCCGTGGACGATGATGTTGACCATGTCCTTTTCCATAACGCCGATGTTCGCGGTGGTGTCGACTGGCTTCGGGGTGCCGAACAGGATATCGGACATCTCGGTGCCCATCATCGATCCGCCCCAGCCGTCGGACAGACCGGCACGCAGGGACTGGCGAATCAGAGCCTCTGGCAGGGAGGAGCAGCCCATATGCGTCATGTGCAGAGACTGAGAAACCTCGCGGTCGATCGCGCGGGGCTCGATGCCTTCGCGATGCCAGATCTCCTGGCGGGATTCCGGCGCGCGCTTCAGGAAGCGCTGCACGCCGAAGGGCTTGCCGTATTCCATCAGGCCGGTCTCGGCGACTTCGTGGGCGATATCATAAATATCTCTGCCCTCGGTCGGAATATCCCATTCCTTCGCGATGCGAAGCAGCTTCTCGGGATCCTTTACCTGATAATTGCCGCCCTCCTTGGCGAGGTAGAGCGTATGCGCGATGCTGCGGCCGTGGTCGGAGTGGGTCGCGGCGCCGCCGGCGGTAAAGCGCAGGTAGTTGCGCGCGACGATGCCGTCCGCATCGCAGCCGCAGATGCCGCGCGGGGATTTCGGGGTGATGCGGCAGGGGCCCATCGTGCAGATGCGGCAGCAAATGCCCTCTTCGCCGAATTTGCAATGCGGAGTCTGATTTTTCACGCGCTGCTGCCAGGAATCCGCGCCAACTTTTTTGCCGTTTTCAAGCAAAGCGTCGGTTGCCGCTTCCATCTGTTCGATCGTGATGAAGGTGGTATTCATTTCGCTCAATGTTACTTCCTCCCAAACTTGTTGTGATGAACGCTGCGGTTCTTTCCGCGAATGGACATGGGCGACTCTGAATCGCGCGGAAACGCTCGATCCGGAGACACGGAGCCCTCGCGGCAAAACCCCATGCCCATGGATACTATCATTTTATCAAATGAATGCTTTAAAGTCAATGGCAAATCCCCCGGGGGAGGAAATGTCAGCGAAAGAAGTTTGCTCTTTTTTTGTAAAAATTCGGATATAAATCTGACGAAAATAGTCGGATTTGCGCGATTTTCGCGCGAATTTTGACCTTCCACGCGTCTTGACGGCGAACGGCGCGCATGCTATGATAAGGGCAAATCGATCCGGGAAAAAGGAGTCTACATGCGAAAGACGCTTACGATTCTCTATGCGCTGCTGGCGATTGCCTGCGCGGGATATTATGTTTTGATCGGCGTTTCGGCGCGATTCGGGCTCAGCATGAGCGCGATCTGGCTCGCGCTTTCGGCGGTATTTGCCCTTGCGGCGGCGCTGAACGCGTGGAAAAAAACGCCGAGATGGCTGCGCATTGCGATGCGCGAGATATTTGCAATCGGCCTTGCGGCGCTGATCGCGCTGGAGGCGATGGTGTTCTCCGGCATGCGCGCGCAGCCCGAGGGCAATGTCGATTATCTGATCGTTCTGGGCGCGCGCGTGGAGCAGGACGGCCCGAGCCCGGCGCTTCGGCGGCGGCTGAACGCGGCGCTGGAATATTTGAACCTGCATCCGGAAACGAAGGTCGTCGCCTCCGGCGGTCAGGGCGCGGACGAGCCGGTCAGCGAGGCCGAATGCATCCGCAGCGAGCTGGTCGCGGCCGGAATCGAGGAATCGCGCATTATCCTCGAGGATCAATCGACCACGACGGCGGAAAACCTGCGCTATTCGCTTGAAAAGATCGGCGATCCGAATGCGTCGGCCGCGATTTGCACGAACAATTTCCATGTCTGGCGGGCCGTGCATCTGGCGAAAAAGGCCGGCTTTGCAAACGTATCGGGCCTGGCGGCGAAGTATACGGGGCACACGCTGTTTCACTATATGACGCGCGAGGCGATCTGCATCGTGGTGGAATTCGCGCTGGGAAACTTGTAAAAAAACGGCGGCGCGTATTGACAAGGGCCGGGAAAAGTGGTATAGTGTCGGCAATCTCATATTGGCAGAGATGGAAAAGAGTAACCGCGTGCGGCTCGTAAAGAGAGGGAACGGGTGGTGCAAGTTCCTCGTGCGGCGCGGCGAAGCGGTTCCGGAGCTTCGAACCGAATCAAGTAGGCTTCGACGGGCGCTCCCGTTACAGAGTCGCGGCGCGATTGCGCCGGCGGAGTGCAGGCTTTTGCCTGAATCCAGGTGGTAACACGGATCAGTACGATTCGCCCTGAGCGTTTGAGCGCTCGGGGCTTTTTTCGTGAAGGCAAGGAGGAAAAAACATGCGCACCTATGAAAAATCGGTCAAACTCAACAACGTTTGCTATGATATCCGCGGCCCGATTATGGACGAGGCGAACCGGATGGCGGCGAACGGCGTGAATATTCTGAAGCTCAATATCGGCAATCCCGCGCCGTTTCATCTCTTTGCGCCGGATGAAATCGTGGTGGACATGATTTACAATCTCCGCGATACCGAGGGTTATTCGGATTCCAAGGGCCTGTTCTCCGCGCGCAAGGCGATCATGCAGTATTGCCAGAACAAGCATATCCCGAACGTCGGAATCAACGATATCTACACCGGAAACGGCGCGAGCGAGCTGATTACGATGTGCATGCAGGGCCTTTTGAATCCAGGCGACGAAATTCTGGTGCCGTCGCCGGATTATCCGCTGTGGACCGCGTCGGTCACGCTCGCGGGCGGCAAGGCGGTGCATTATCTGTGCGACGAGCAGTCGGACTGGAATCCGGATATCGAGGACATGCGCTCGAAGGTCACCGACCGCACGAAGGGCATCGTTGTCATCAACCCGAACAACCCCACCGGCGCGCTCTATCCGCGCGAGGTGCTGGAGCAGATCGTTCAGGTGGCGCGCGAGCACGATCTGATTCTGTTCGCCGATGAAATTTACGATCGGCTGGTGATGGACGGGCTGGAGCATGTCGCGCTCGGCTCGCTCGCGCCGGATCTGATGTGCGTAAACATCAACGGCCTGTCCAAATCGCATCGCGTGGCGGGCTATCGCTGCGGCTGGATGTGTTTAAGCGGCGATAAATCGCGCTGCAAGGGCTATATCGAGGGGCTGAATCTGCTGTCGACGATGCGCCTGTGCTCGAACGTGCCCGGCCAAAGCATCATTCAGACCGCGCTGGGCGGCACGCAGAGCGCCGATCAGCTGCTCGTGCCCGGCGGGCGCATCTATGAGCAGCGCGAATACATTTACAACGCCCTGAACAGCATCCCCGGCATTTCCACCACGAAGCCGAAGGCGGCGTTCTATATCTTCCCGAAAATCGATACCAAAAAGTTCAACATTTTGGACGACGAGCAGTTCGCGCTCGACCTTCTGAAGGACAAGCACATCCTGGTGACCCATGGCGGCGGCTTCCACTGGAATCAGCCGGATCATTTCAGAATCGTGTATCTCCCGGAGGTCGAGGTGCTCAAGGAAGCCTGCGGAAAGCTCGCCGATTTCCTGAAAACCTATCATCAGTAAGGAGGCAATCAACATGGCATGCACGACAATTCTGGTTGGCAAAAACGCAACCTACGACGGTTCGACCCTGATGGCGCGCAACGAGGATTCCGGCGCGGGCCACTTCTGCGAAAAGCGCTTTTGCGTGGTGAAGCCCGAGCAGCAGCCGCGGAAGTATGTAAGCGTGATTTCAAAGGTGGAAATCGAACTTCCGGACAATCCGATGCGCTATACCGCAATGCCGAACGCGCTGTCGGACGAGGGCGTCTGGGCGGCGGCAGGAATCAACGAGGCGAACGTCGCGATGACGGCGACCGAGACGCTGACGTCGAACCCGCGGGTGCTCGGCGCGGATCCGCTGGTGGCCGGCGGCATCGGCGAGGAGGATATGGTGACGATCACGCTGCCGTATATCCGTTCCGCGCGCGAGGGCGTGGAGCGGCTGGGCGCGCTGATTGAGCGGTACGGTACCTACGAAATCAACGGCATCGGCTTTCAGGATGTAAACGAGGTCTGGTGGCTGGAATCGATCGGCGGGCGGCACTGGATGGCTAAGCGCGTTCCGGACGACGAATATGTCGTCGCGCCGAATCAGCAGGCGATCGATTCGTTTGATTTTGTCGACGCTTACGGCGAAAAGCGCGATCATCTCTGCGCGCCGGATCTGAAGGACTTCGTGATTCGCAATCATCTCGACCGATCGATGGAGGGCGCTTCCGTCGCCGAAAACAGCTGCTTCGACGCGCGCGGCGCGTTCGGCAGCCGCAGCGATTCCGACCATTCCTACAATACGCCCCGCGCGTGGTTCATGCTGCGCTATCTCAGCCCCAATGCATACGACTGGCAGGGGAACATGGCGGATTACACGCCGGAATCCGACAATCTGCCGTGGTCGCTTTCGCCCGACCGGAAAATCACCGTCGAGGACGTAAAGTACGTGCTCTCTTCCTATTATCAGGGCACGCCGTTTAACCCCTACGCGCAGCACGGCGATCCGAATGAGCGCGGCAAATATCGCCCGATCGGCATTAACCGCAACAATTTCGTGTCGGTCACGCAGCTTCGCCCCTACGTGCCCGAGGAAATCATGGCCGTGGAATGGATTGCGATGGGCTCGAATGCGTTTAACGAGCTGGTGCCGGTGTATACGAACGTCGACGTCGCGCCGGAATACCTCGCAACCACCGGAAAGACCCCGTCCACGGACAGCTTTTACTGGACGAACCGCATCATCGGCGCGCTTGCGGACGCGCACTATGCGCAGTCGATCGCCCATATCGAGCGCTATCAGAGCGGCATGGCGTGCATCGGCCATCAGATGCTCAATCAGTTCGACCGGGAGTATTCGAACGAGAAAAACGCGCCCGAATATCTCGCGGAATGCAACGGGAAAATCGTCGCCGAAGCGAAAGCGAGAACCGAAAAACTCCTTTCCGACGTGCTGTTTACCGCGTCCTGCAGCATGAAAAACGGCTTCGCGCGCTCCGATGCGTGATTGACGGAAAAACCATTCAATGATACAATAGGGCCATAGGAGGGTGTTTCTATGGCCTTTGATTTTGCCTTTTTTGAAAAGAGTGCCGAATATGTGCGTTCGCGCGCGCCGTTTCAGCCGGAGATCGCGATCGTGCTCGGCTCGTGCCTCGGCCCGTTTGCCGATTCGATTGAAAATCCCATGTCGATCGATTATGCCGAGATTCCGAATTTCCTGGTTTCCACCGCGCCCTCGCATGCGGGCAAGCTGATTTTCGGAACCGTCGGCGGTCGCCGCGTGGTGTGCATGTCCGGCCGCTTTCATTATTATGAGGGCTATGATTTCGAGCAGCTCACGATTCCGGTGCGGCTATTCAAGCTGCTCGGCGTGAAGGCGACGATTCTCACCAACGCCGCCGGCGCAATCAATACGTCCTATCGCCCGGGCGACGTGATGATCGTGGCCGACCACATCAAAATGACCGGTGCAAGCCCGCTTCGCGGCGCGAACGTTTCCGAATTCGGCCCGCGCTTTTTCGATACCACGCGGATGTATACGCCCGAGCTGCGCGAAATCGCCCGTGAATGCGCGAAAAATTCGGGCCTCGCCGTTCACGAGGGCGTGTATTTCTATTTCACCGGCCCGCAATTTGAAACGCCCGCAGAAATTCGCGCGGCGCGCATTCTGGGCGGCGACGCGGCGGGCATGTCCACCGTGACCGAGGCGCTGACCGCCGCGCATTGCGGCATGCCGCTGCTGGCGCTGAGCGTAATGACCAATATGGCCGCGGGCGTGCTGGACGCGCCGCTTTCGACCGACGAGGTCGACCGCACGGGCGAAAGGATCGCCCATGAATTCAGCGCCTATCTCACCGCGATTATTCAGAGAATTGGAGAAGCGATATGAGCATACTGTTTGAAAACTGCGCGATTCTCGCCTGGAAGGACGGCGACTTTTTCCCCATCCGGAACGGCTATCTGGGCGTTGACGGCGACACGATCGACTATATCGGCGCGGAGAAGCCGAATGCGCAATACGATATCGTTCGCGATTATTCGGGACGGCTGCTGATTCCGGGGCTGATCAACTGCCATTGCCATGCGGCGATGGTGCTGCTGCGCGGCGTGGGCAGCGATCTGCCGCTGCAGGAATGGCTGTTTGACAAGGTGTTTCCCATCGAGGATCGCCTGACTGCGGAGGACATCACCGCCGGAAACGAGCTGGCGATGATGGAAATGATCGCGACGGGAACCACGTCGTTTTCCGACATGTACATGGAGCCCGCGACGCTGGTAAAGTCTAACGAGGAAATCGGTATGAAGGTCAGCCTTTGCACGGCGGTGCAGAGCTTCGATGCAAGTGAGGATCCCGCGCAGAGCGACAGCATCGCACGGTCGATTCGCCTGCATCAGAATTACCACAACGTCCAGTCCGGCCGCGTGCGCATCGATTTCGGCGTGCATGCCGAGTACACCTGCACCGACGCGGTGGCGAAATACTATGCTGATTATGTAAAGACCGTTTCCGGCGCGCGCATGCACATTCACCTTTCCGAAACCGAAAAGGAGCAGCGCGAATGCATCGAGCGCCACGGCTGCACGCCGGCGGAATGGTTTGAGCGCATGGGCGTTCTGGACGTGCCGACGGGCGCGGCGCACTGCGTGTGGGTCACGGACGGCGATATCGAAATCCTGAAAAAGCACGGCGTGTCGGCCGTGCACAACCCCACCAGCAACATGAAGCTCGGCAGCGGCTTTGCGCCGATTCCGCAATTGATCGAGCGGGGAATCAACGTCGCCCTCGGCACCGATGGCGCGGCGAGCAACAACAACCTCAACATGTTCGAGGAAATGCACCTGGCGGCCATTCTGCACAACGGCTATCGCCGCGATCCGCTGCTGATGAAGCCGGAGACGGTGCTCAAAATGGCGACCGTCAACGGTGCGCGGCTGCAGGGCCGGGACGATACCGGCGCGCTCGAGGTCGGCAAAAAGGCGGATGTGGTCGCCGTCGATTTCCGCGGCAGGGCGCATCTGTATCCGGCGTTTGATCCGATGACCACGCTGGTCTACGCCGCGCAGGGCTCGGACGTTTCAATGACGATGGTCGACGGCAAAATTCTCTATGAGGACGGCAAATTCATGACGCTGAATCCCGAAAAGGTGATTCAGAACGCGCGCGCGGCGGTTCGCCGCCTGTACGGGGAGGAATGACGAATGGAAAGAGCGGATCAGGGCCTTGCCTTCATGCTGCAATACGAAAACATCGCCTGGTACGACGCGGGCGAGGTGCGCATTCTCGATCGGCGCGCGTATCCCACGAAGGTGGAATTCGTGCGCTGCAAAACGCACGGCGAGGTCGCGCAGGCGATTGCCGATATGGTCACGCAGAGCGCGGGGCCGTATACCGCCGCGGCGATGGGCATGGCGCTGGCGGCGCACGAATGCGAAACGCTTTCCGCCAACGCGCAGCTTGAATACCTCGAGGACGCGGCCTATACGCTTTCGCACGCGCGCCCGACCACGGCGGCGCGCATGGAGCTCGTGACCGGCGGCTGTCTGAATGCGGCGAAGCGCGTGCTGGAGGCGGGGGAGAGCGCGCCGGACGCGATCGTTCGCCATGCGGTGGCGGCCAATAATCTGCGCTACGACAAGATTCACCGAATGGCGGAATACCTGGTGGACATGTTTCCGAACGGCGGCGGTGTGATGACGCAGTGCTTCGGCGAGACGATCGTCGGGCAGATGCTGAAGGTCGCGCGCGAGCGCAGGAAGAAGATTCATTTGTATTGCCCGGAGACGCGGCCGTATTTCCAGGGCGCGCGCCTGACCGCGACGGTCGCGCACGACATGGGCTTCGACGTCACGGTCATTACCGACAACATGCCCGCATTCGTGATGCAGAACGAGCGGATCGACGTATTCACCTCCGCGGCGGACGCGATTTGCATGGACGGCCATGTCGTGAACAAGGTCGGCACGTTCCAGATCGCGCTGGTGGCCAAATATATGGGCGTTCCCTATTTCGTGACCGGCGCGCCGGATAAGGGGCACGACACGATCGATTCGGTCGAAATCGAGTTCCGCGATCCGGAATTTACGCTCCAGGCGATGGGCGTGCGCACGGCCTGCGAGGGCGTGAAGGGCTATTACCCGGCGTTTGATATTACGCCGCCGCATCTGGTGTCCGGCGTAGTGACCGATCAGGGAATTTATTCGCCCTATGATCTGAAGCGCTATTTCGCCTCCGGCAATTCCGGCGAGTATACGGACAAAGACCTTTGCATCTGAAGGAGAAGCGATATGGATATCCGAAGCAAACTGGTACAGACCGCGCAGACGGCCTATCGCGAAAGGCTCTTTGCGGCTACGAGCGGAAATCTCTCCGTCTTTGATCGCGAAAATGGGAAAATCTACATTACGCCCGGCTCGTTTCCCTATGAGGAAATGACGCCAGAGGATATCATGGCGATCGATCTGGACGGCAATATTCTGCGGGGCAGGCACAGTCCGTCGTCCGAGTGGCGCATGCATGCGGCGATTTACCGCGCCGACGCGCGCGTGAACGCGATCGTGCACACGCATTCGCCGTATGCGACGGCGTTTGCGATCAACCGAATGCGCATCCCCGCAGTCCTGTATGAAATGGTGTTTTTCCTGGGCGGCGATATTCCCGTCGCCGAGGGCGCGATACCGGGAACGCCCGAGGTCGGCGAAAACTGCGTGCCCGCGCTGAAGGAGCGCTACGGCTGCCTGATGGCAAATCACGGCGCGCTCGCCGTGGGTGATACGCTCGAACGCGCCTACACCCGCGCGGTTTACATCGAAGACGCGGCGAAGGCCTATTCCATTGCGCTCGGCCACGGGAGAACCTACGAAATCGGCCTCGACGCCGAAAACGAAATCCGTTCAAGATAAATAAAAGCTCCGCTTCATGAAAAACACGAAGCGGAGCTTTGTTTATGCTTCTTCAACGGCCTTGCGCAGCGGCTCGAGATCGAGCTCTTCGCAGCCCTTGAGCAGCTCGTAGAGCTGGCCGAGCATGCGCTTTACGCCGCCGGGCACGTCGCTTTCGGCATTCAGCGGCATTACGGGATCGTGCAGCGACAGGCGCAGCTGGAACCACGCGTTCGCCACGCCGCCGTCCAGATTGAATGTAATGCGCACGCCCTCGCGGTTGTCGTTCGCGAGCGTCCATTCCGGATTGTTCAGCGTGTGCGAAAGCACGCGTTCGATGATGTCCTGGCTGGCGGTGCGCACGTCGTCGTAATGAATCGCCATGCGAATTTCGACCGATTCAATCGGCTCGCTCAATTCGTCGATCAGGGAGGACAGCGTCTGCCCCTCGCGCTTGCGGTTCAGCGCCTCGCAGATCAGACGCGTGACCAGATACATGCCGTCGTCGATGAAATAATTCTCGCGGAACGCCGCGTGGCCGCTGGTTTCCATCGCGAGCGGGCAATCGATGCCTTCGTCGTTTAAGCGAATCGCCTCGTCGATGACGTTGCGATAGCCGCGCTTGTAGCGATAATGCGTGCCGCCCCATTCGGTAATGAACTGCGTAAGGCCGGAGCTGGTCACGCTGTCGGTCACGAACGTCGCGCCCGGATGCTCTTCCAGCAGAATCGCCGCCACCAGCGCGATCAGCCGATTGCGGTTGATGACGCGCCCGTTCTGATCCACGATGGCCGCGCGATCGCAGTCCGGATCGAAGATGACGCCCAGATCGGCCTCGTTTTCCACCACCGCCTTCGCGATCGCCTCCAGCGCGGAAGGGCTTTCGGGATTCGGGCTGTGGCTGGGGAAGCGGCCGTCGGGCGAAAGATTCAGACTGCCGTCGACATACGCGCCCAGATCCTCCAGAAAATCGGCGTAAAATCCGCCGGAACCGCTGCTGGCGTCGACCACCACGTGCAATCCAAGCAGCGGCTTCAACGCGTCATCGTCCAGGCGCTTGCGCACCATCTGCTTCAAATGCTCCGTGTAAACGCTCAAAAAGTCGATTCGCCGAACCAGGCGGTCGGGAACCGGCGCGCGGGAGGCGCGATTGATGATCTCGCGCACGTCGTCCGCGTCCACATGGCCCTCGCGCAGAATGAACTTGAAGCCGTTCTTTTCGCCGGAAAAATGGCTCGCCGTGATCATGATTGCGCCGTGCGCGTTCGTTTCCTCGGAAACCGTCGTCATGAACAGCGCGGGCGTGGTGCACAGGTCGCAGTCAAACACGTCCGAATCCGCCGCGGTCAGCCCGCGAATTACTGCGGATTTCAGCCGCGGCCCTGAGGCGCGCGAATCGCGGCCGACGGAAATCGCCAGCCGATCGGGCGTGGTCGAGAGCCTTTCTGCCAGCCATTGCGCGAATGCAAAGCCAATTCGCGCCGCAAACGCGTCGGTCAGCAGCGATTCCTCCGCGCGAATCTCCGCGCCGCTCGCCAGCTTCTGCCAGTTCTGGGTACTGTTACTGTCGGAACTCATAAAAACCCCTTTCCGTTATTGAAGCGCAATTGCGCCGAATGGATAAAATCACGGCTCCTCGATGGGAACCAGCGCCGCAAGAAGGCGATACAGCGGCGCGAGACGGCGAAACGCCGCCGCCAGCTCGTCCGCCAGCGCGGGCGATTGAATCAGCCCAAAATCGCGAATCGGCTTTTCGAAGTAAAAATCCTTCGCCGGGTAAACGCCCCGCAGCGAATCCGGAACGATATCGGGAATCGCCATGCGCTTGTAGGCGTTCACATGCAGGTTGAATTCGCCGGAAACCGATTCAAACAGCGCGGCGACCGGCTCCGGTTCCGTTCGAATCCGCTGCCGGAGCGCGTTCATCATGCCGCGGTTTTCGCTGTAAAAGCCCATGCCGACGCGCGCGCCGCTGGCGGACAGATCGAAAAACAGCTCCGCCGGCGAGCTTTCCTCGCCGCGCGGGCGATGAAACGACAGCCACAGGTAATCGCGATACGGCGATTTGTCCTTCGAAAAGCGAATATCGCGGTTGATGCGCGAAACCACGCGGTTCGGCCGGCGTTCCAGCGTGTCGTCGATTTCCTCGATCACCGGCGAAAGCACCTCGGCCAGGCGCAGACTCGGCTCGCGCACGCCGCGCAGATACCAGTCGTGGTTGGCATGGAAGAAATCCACGTTGTTGTTAAACGCGATCGCCATGAAGAATTCAAACGTTTCGTTATTGTATCCCTGAAACATCTTTTTTGCTCCGATCTTTGTTCGCCAGGCGCTTCAGCGGCGTAAACGGCGCGGTTTTGCCCAGCTCGTCGTGCAGACGCTGCCGGCGCGCCGCATCGCGCTCCTTCTGCGCGCGCCTCGCGCGGCGGGAGAGGATCAGCAATACGACCGTCAGCGCAACCAGCACCGCGACCGCCAGAATCAGCACCACGATAAACCAGTCCGACCGCGCGACCTTCATCGACGATCCGGTAAACGGCGCGAGCACATTCGCGCCGCTTTCCTCGGGCGTTGCGCCGCCGGAACCGATTCGAACCATGACCGGCTCGGCCTCGATCGTTTGCGCCGCGCCGTCGGCGTCCAAATAGGAAATGGAAAAGCGATATTCGCGCGATTCCGCGACCCGCACGCGCTCCGTCCAGACCACCGGTTCGCCCGGCCCGACGGCCGCGAGCGTGCAGACCGTTCCCAGAGAGGCTTCGGAAATCGAAACGTTGGTCACGACGCTCGAGCCGCGGTTTTCGATCGAAATCTCAAACGGCACATAGCCCGCGCGCCGGATTTTTTCCCATTTCGGCGCGGCAGAGACGGCGAGAATCGTGGTTTCATTCAGCGGCGAAATGGAAACGCGCCGCGTTTCGGTCAACAGCTCGGTCGTTTCGTCCGCCGCATCCACGGCGACGACGCGCCAGCGATACGCCGCGCTTTCGCGAACCGGGTATTCGCGCGCGATTTCCACCGGCGCGGAGCTCAGCGGCAGGCGCAGACTGTCCGCCACCACGCCGCCGTAAAGATCATCATAAATGGAAATAGATTTGAAATCCACGTCGCCCGCGTTCGTGAGCCGAAGCGTCGCCTGCGCGCAGCCGGTTTCATCGGTTTCGACATTGAATTCCAGATTCAGCGCCGGGTGCGCCACGCGGAACGCAAGATCGTCCAGATGAATTTCGGCGCGCGTGCCGTTCGCCCGGTCGTAGGAGAGCGTCGGCGCGGAAACCATGATGTCGGTTACCGCGACGCTGTGAACGAGATTGACCGTTTCGCCGGGATTGACGACGTCGATCGATTGCGAAAAGCCGTCCAGCGAGTCGGTAATCTGAACGCCGGTGATCGGCGTGGACAGCAGATTGCGCGCCTGATAGACCACGGTGAGCTGCCCGCTCGAGGCCACGAAGCGCGAGGAGACGTTTCGCAAAAACTCTACAGGCGTGGCCGGAATTGCGCGCCCGATCGTCGCCTCCACGGGGAAATTGTAGCGCTTGTCGCCCGCGTTCAGCGAAACCAGATACGATACCACGCCCGCGCTCAGCTCCGCGTCGGTCACGGTGTGCGTGAGCGAGTGCGTGAGATAGGAGTCCTCGGCGATATCGCCGAGCGATTCGGTGGAAACGCCGTCCGGGCTGGTCAGAATGACTCCGGTGAGCGTGCCGGGGCCCTTGTTTTCGAAGGTGAATTGCAGCTCGACCGGCCCAAGCTCGGTCACGACGCTCGGCTCGGCCGTCACGCGCACGTCCAGCTGCGGGAGAATCGTCGCGTCCGCGCGCGCAGGCAGAGCGATTCCGCCCAGCGCAAAAATCAGCGCGATTGCGATCAGGCCCAGTGTCCGTATGGCGCGCATGCTTGAAAAACTCCTTTTCATCCCATTTTAGTCTATTTTAGTTCATTTCGCGCCGCCTGTCAAGCACTGGACAAACCGGCGGCGATGCGCTATAATAGAGCGACAAAAGATAAACGGGATGGTATTTGGCTTGATTCCATTGATGATTGTTTCCGCGCTGCTCGCCATTGCGTGCGCAATGCTGACGGCGGCGTGGCTCAGGGCGGTGCGCGAGCGCGACGTGAACGCGGCGCGGCTGGAGGAAATGCAGTCGCTCCGGCTGGAGCTCGATCGCCTGCGCGCCGATGATTATCAGCTTCGGCGGAGGCTGAACGCGATGAACGTGTCCCTGGCGGACGAGCGCGTCTATTCGCGCGATCTCGAGGCTGATCTGGCCGATTGCCGCAGTCGCCTGGACGAAACGAAGCGCAAGCTGGAGCAGATGACGGCGCAGCGCGTGCGCGCGGAGAAGGAGGTTTCCGGCGCGCAGCTGAAGGCGCAGCTCTATGAGCGGCAATACGATCAGCTCAAGCGCGAATATCGCGACCTTGAAAAGCGATTCAGCATCTGCCGCGAGGAAAAGGAAGCGCTCGCGGCGGAGCAGGGCCCGAAGAAAAAGCCCAAGAAGGCGGAAACGCTCGACCAGATTACGATGAGCGACCTGTTCGATCTGTAGGCGCGGAGACGAAGAAATGAGCAAATACAGCCCCCTCTGGAACTGGATTCGTGAAAACGGCGCGGAGGAATTTCAGCTGACCTACGCGGAAATCGAGCGGATCGCGGGCGTTCCAATCGATCATTCCTTTCTGACCTATAAAAAGGAATTGTTGGAGTACGGCTATCGCGTCCGGAAGATTTCCATGAAGGAGCAAACCGTCGCCTTCGAAAAGCAAAACGAAAGCACCTGAAGCAGGTGCTTTTTTTCATTCGTTTCGCTGCGCGTAAACGCGAAACGCGGTGCGCGCGGCCATTACCGCCGGCAGCGCCAGCAGCATGCCCACGATTCCGCCGGCACACGAGCCCGCGAACAGCGCAATCAGCACTGCTGCCGGGGAAAGTCCGGACAGGTTGCCCAGTATGCGCGGGCTGATCAGCGTTTCATCGATCTGCTGCACCAGCCAGAGCACGAACACCGTAAGCAGCGCGCGCTTCCAGCCGAAGCCGAGCGCGAAAAGCACTGCGGGAATGCCGCCGAGCACCGGCCCGAAATACGGAATCATATTCAAAACGCCCACGATCGCGCCCAGCACCAGCGGCGACGGCAGTCCGACCGCATACAGTCCCACCGAGGCGACCGAGCCGACCGCCAGCGCAATCAGCGCCTGTCCGCGCAGATACATGCGCATTTCCCGCGCGATTGCAGCGCCCATTCGCACGGCGGTTTTTCGCGCGCGCAGCGGAATGAGCAGCTCCGCGCGCATCATCAGCCGGCGGCGATCGCATAATAGGAAGTAAGCGAGAATGACCGCGAGCGTAATTTTGTAAAAGGCGTCCGCAACGCCGCCGGCGATCGTCATCGTGCCGGTGGCCAGTCCGGGCAGCGCCGCGCCGAAGGACAGGCTGGGCAGCTCGATCGCCGCATGCGCCTTCAGCCAGACGGAGGCGCGCTCGAGGGTTTGCCGCAGCGCGTCGATTGCGGAGGGCAGCGTTTTTGCAAGCGCGAGCGCCTGGCGAATCATCGGCGGAAACAGCGCGTACAAAAACAGCGCGGCAATTCCCAGCGCAATCAGCACCGCCGCGAGCGCCGCGACCGACGGGCGCAGCCGCTTTTCAAACGCGCGCGCGAGCGGCTCCAGCAAAAAGGCGAGCGCGCACGCGCCGAAGAGGATGCCGAGCGTCGGAATCAGAATATCGCGAAACGCGATCGCTGCCAGGAGCGCCGCGCCGATCGGAATCAGCAGGCGCAGCGATCGTTTCCAGCCCGGAATCGCCGTGGAAAGCTGCATGAAGCGTCCCTCGCTTTCGATGAAATGGGCGCGCCTTCGGGAAAAATCGTCCCGAAAGCGCGCGGGGTTGGGAAGCGCATTTCCCGTTCGGGAGCGTGCGCCCGGTCAGATTCCGAGCTTGCCGGTCAGGTTTTCCGCCTTTGCGGAGAGCCATTCACCGGTTCTGCGAACCTGGCGGTTCATCCGCTTCGCGGTCTGCCAGTTCATGATCCCGTAGACCGTCGCGGCGGAGCAGCCGATCAGCGCGCCGGCCACGAGTCCCTTCATCATTCCGCTCTTCATCGTGCGATCCCATCCTTTCTGGCAGCGGCCAATCGATGATCACGCTGCCGTTTTCCCGGTCGGCCGTGAAGGAAAGCGCGCGCGCCCGCCCATAGAGCAGGTCGCTCCATACGCTTACGGACACCTCCAGCGCCTCCACCTGAAAGCTCAGCGCGTCGATTTCCGCGCCGGTAATGGCGCCGACGCGCTGGCCGTCGGTGGAAATGGCGCGGCGAAACAGCGGCTGCGTCTTCATGGCGCGGCGCTTGCCGGCGTCGTCGGCCGTGATGGCGACGCTGCCGATCAGGCGCACGCTGTCCGTCGAAATATACCGCGTGCCGCGCAGTCCCGCGTCCACCCAGACGCCCTCCGCGCGCGTCAGATCGTCGGATAGCGCAATCTGAATCACGCGCCCGAGCCTGCGGTTTTCCACGACCACCGGCATGCCGATCATCGATCGGATGCTGCGCATGCGCTCTGCCTCCCTTCGCGTTTACCCGGTGCGCGTTATTATGATCGGCGCGGGCGCAAACGAAGCGCGGTAGATTTTGTCGGATGAAAAAAAGCCGCCCGAGGGCGGCAAAAAATTGTTTTTGAAAATTCAGGCGAGATTTATTCCTCCAGCAAAAACGCGCCGAGCGCCGCGGGCGTGTCGAACGCGTGCGAAACCTCGCATTCGCCCAGCTCGTTTTTCCGGCGAAAGCCCCACGAAACCCACGCGCAGTCGATGCCGGCATTTTTTGCGGTTTGCAGATCGACGTCGCTGTCGCCGATGTAAATCGCGCGCGGTTTATCCGCGCCGAAATGCGCGAGAATCGCGTTTGCAGCGTCCGGCGCAGGCTTGCGCGGAACGCCGTCCCGTTCGCCCATCGCGAGCTCGATGTGCGGCGAAAGGTATTTTTCGCACAGCGTGCGCACCGCCGAATCAAATTTGTTGGAATTGCACGCGACATGCATGCCCGCCGCGCGCAGCGACGACAGCATTTCCGGAATCCCGGGATACGGCGCGGTTTTGATTTCCGCATGCGACGCATAGTATTCCCGGAACCATTTAAGCGCGGCGTTCCATTCCGCCTCGGTTTTGTCCGCGGGCAGCGCGCGGCGAATCAGCTTTCCAACGCCGCCGCCGACCATTCGGCGCACCTCGTCCGTCGTGTGCACGGGGCAGTTAAAATGGCGCATCGTCTGATTGCACGCGTCGGCCAGATCGTCCAGCGTGTTCAGCACCGTGCCGTCCAGATCAAAGATCGCAAGGTCATAGCGCATGGTAAATCCCTCCAATACGGATTGAGTTTAGCAGACGCAGAGGCGCGCGGACAATAAGCGCGCGTTAAATTTTGGATAATCCCGCGATTTTGCGGGGGAGAAGGGCGGAATATGGGTTGTAAGCGGCGGAAAAACGTGGTATAATAATCTGGCTCGTGGGTGATGACAACTGGGTCCCGTGCGGCGTCATGCTGTGAATCTTGTCAGGGCCGAAAGGCAGCAGCAATAAGCGGATTTTGACGCGCGCCGCGGGAGAAGCTCGGTTCGAACCCGCGGGTTTTTTGCATGAAACGGCGAATTTTCGAACAAATAACTGGTAATTCACCGCGCAGTGTGTTATAATGAATCGTAATGTGAAATACTGCGGGAGGAATAGGCATGAATCGCTGCAAGGCATTTCTCGAATCTCTGAAGCCGGGCGCGAGCGCGGCGGCGCTGATTCACCGCCCTGAGAACATCCGCTGGCTGACCGGCTATACCGGCGAGGGCTGCGCCTTCATCGGCGCGGATGCTCAGGTAATTATCACGGATTTCCGCTATACCGAGCAGGCGGGGCGCCAAGCGCCCGAATGCGCGTGTCTGCGCACGGAGGCCGGGCTTCCGGAGCGCGCGCACGTCAAGGCGCTGTGCGAAAAGCATGGCGTGAAGAAGCTGTTCGTCGAGACGGATTATCTGATTTACGACGACTATCACGCGCTGGAGGCGTTCCTTCCGGGCGTGGAGCTGGTTCCGCTCGGCGGCGTTCCTCAGACGCTGCGCATGATCAAGGACGCGAGCGAGATCGAATGCATCCGCCGCGCGGCCGCGATTTCCTGCAAGGCGTTCGAGAGCCTTCTGAACAAGGTGCATGTCGGAATGACCGAAAAGCAGGTTCAGGTCATGCTGGACTACGAAATGCTCTCTCTCGGCGCGGACGGCCTCGGCTTTAACACGATTGCGGCGGCCGGCATGAACGGCTCGCTTCCGCATGCGATTCCGTCGGACTACGTTATTCAGAACGGCGATCTGCTCACGCTGGATTTCGGCGCGCGGGTGGACGGCTATACCGCCGATATGACGCGCACGATCGGCTTCGGCAAGATCGATTCCGAAAAGCGCGAGCTGTACGAGCGCGTGCTGACCGCGCAGAAGATGGCGCTGGACAAGGTCGGCCCCGGCGTGGTCTGCGGCGATCTGGACAAAATCGCGCGCGATTATCTCGACGCGCGGTATCCCGGTGCGTTCGGGCACAGCCTGGGCCACGGCGTCGGATTGTTTATTCATGAACAGCCCCGGGTCGCCCGCGGCAGCACGACCGTGCTCGTTCCCGGTCATGTCGTAACGATCGAACCCGGCGTATATATCCCCGGCCTCGGCGGATGCCGAATCGAGGACATGGCGATAATCACTTCGGACGGATACATCGACCCGATCACCGCGCCGAAGCAGTTGATCGAGCTGTAATCAATCGTCTACTCTATCCACAAACGACTACATTTTTGAGGAGGCAATATCCCCATGGTCAATGCAAGCGATTTCAGAAACGGCGTAACCTTTGAAATGGACGGCGGCGTTTGGACGATCGTATCGTTCCTGCACGTCAAGCCCGGCAAGGGCGCGGCGTTCGTTCGCACCAAGATCAAGAACGTCGTGACCGGCGCGGTTCTCGAGCGCACCTTCAACCCCAGCGACAAGTTCCCGCGCGCGTACATCGAGACGAAGGAAATGCAGTACACCTACAACGACGGCGAGTTCTATCACTTCATGGATCTGGAGACCTACGACGATCTGATGCTGACCCATGAGCAGGTTGAGGACGCGATCCCGTTCGTCAAGGAGAACACCAACGTGACCGTTCGCTTCTTCAAGGGCGCTCCGTTCAGCGTTCAGGCGCCGAACTTCGTTGAGCTGACCGTTACCGAAACCGATCCCGGTTTCGCCGGCGACACGGCTGCGAATACCACCAAGCCCGCGACCTTCGAGACCGGCCTGACCCTGCAGGTCCCGCTGTTCATCGAAGTGGGCGACGTGCTGAAGATCGATACCCGCGACGGCGGAGAATATCTGAGCCGCGCGTAAGCAAAAGGGCGAATCAATATCGCGCAGGGAATCTCCCTGCGCGTTTTTAGGAGGTTGTGCGCGATGAAGGACACGGCGAAAAAGATCGCATACCTGAAGGGACTGATGGAGTCCATGGAGGATTCGCCGGAGGCGAAGATTCTGAAGGGCGTTCTGGAGGTGCTGGGCGATCTGGACGACGGCATGGACGCTCTCGATGACAAGCTGGTGGATCTGAACGACTATGTGGAAAGCATAGACGACGATCTGAGCGCAATGGAGGACGGCGACTTCGACGGCGAGGACGACGATTTCGACGACGAGGATTACGACGATGATTTCGAAATCGACGACGATCCCCGGAGCGACAGAGTGCACGTTGTGCATATCGCGCCCGGCGGCGAAGAGATGCTGGACGGACGCCTTTGCACGGGCTGCAAACGGCTCTTCCTGATTTCCGTGGACGATGATCCGAAGGCGGAATACGTCTGCCCGTTCTGTGGAACGCGCATGCATCCGGAAGAGATCACCATTGGCAATACTCCTCGAATCGCTCCTGCGGAATGAGCAGAAAACGGCGGCGAAGCGCTTAACCGGCCTCGCCGCCGTTTTTTTGTTGGGAAAAATCAGAACCTTCGGCGATTAATTCGCATGTCGCCAGGCGTTGGGGGAGATCAGCATCAAAATCGGGAAGATTTCCAGTCGGCCGATCAGCATGTCCAGCGACAGCACCAGCTTGCTCAGGTTGGAAAACGCCGAGAAATTGCCGCGCGGGCCGACCATATCCAGACCGGGGCCGATGTTGGACAGCGTCGTGATTACGCTGGTCACGTTCGTTTCGAAGCTGAATCCGTCGAACGACAGCACGAACACCGAGATCATCAGCACGAACATATACGCAAAGAAGAACGTATACACGCCGGAAACCACGTTTTCGTTCACCGTGTGCCCGTCGAGCTTGACAGTGCTGACCGATTTGGGGTGAATCGTGTGGCGGATCTCGTTGAGCATGCCCTTGAACAGCAATTCAAAGCGCACGACCTTGATTCCACCGCCCGTCGAGCCCGCGCACGCGCCGATCAGCATCAGCCCGACCAGCAGCGTTCGGCTCAATTGCGGCCAGAGGTTGAAATCCGCCGTCGCAAAGCCCGTCGAGGTCAGAATCGACGAAACCTGGAAGAAGCTGTAGCGCAGCGCGTGGAAGAAATTGCGGCCGTAGGCGGGCATGATGTCGATCGCGATGATCGCGCTCGCGCCCAGCAGCAGCGTTAGATACACCTTCAGCTCGCTGTTGTGCCATACGGCGGCGAGGTTCTTGTGCAGCAGGAAATAGTAAATCGAGAAGTTGACGCCGAACAGCGCCATGAACACTCCGATGATGATCTCGACCGCGCAATTATTGAACGCGCCGACGCTCAAATTGTAATTCGAGAATCCGCCTGTGCCCGCCGTGCCGAACACGTTGATCAGCGCGTCGTAGAGGTTCATGCCGGTCAGCAGAAGGCAGATCAGCATCAGCGCCGACAGCGCGATATACAGCTGATACAGCATTTTCGCGTATTTTCCGACGCGCGGCACGAGCTTGTCCACCGACGGGCCCGGCGATTCGGCGCGCATCAGGTGAATCGATCGCGCGCCCAGCTTCGGCATCAGCGCCAGTGTCAGCACCAAAACGCCCATGCCGCCCGCCCAGTGCGTAAAGCTGCGCCAGAACAGAAGGCCGCGCGGCAGGCGCTCTACGTCCGTTAAAATCGTTGCGCCGGTCGTCGTAAAGCCGGAGACGATTTCAAAAAACGCGTCCACCAGCGATGGAATGCAGCCGTGAATTACGAACGGCAGCGCGCCGAAAAACGACACGAAAATCCAGCTCAGCGCGACGATTGCAAAGCCCTCGCGCGCGCGCAGGTTTTCGCTGCGCGGGTGCAGAAGCGTAAGCCCGCCGCCCGCGCACGCCGTCAGCAGCGCGGAAACGAGCAGGGCGAGCGAATCGTCGCTTCCATAAATCAGCGAAACCACCAGCGGCGCCATCATCAGCGCGCTTTCCACGAGCAGCACCGTGCCGATGGTTCGAAAAGTCAGTCGCTTGTTCATTCGTTGGGCTCCTCAATATCAAACGCGTCTTCCAGATTGACGACCGTTCCGGCCTTCGCCGTCAGAATCACCGTGTCGCCCGCTTCGATGTGGTCGCCGCCGAACGGAATGATGTTGTGGCGGTCGCGCACGAGCACGGACACCAGAATGCCCGGCTTAATGCCCAGCGCGCGCAGCGGGATGTTCAGATACGGCGCGCCCTCCAGCGCGGTGAATTCATACGCCTCGACCTGGCCGCCCAGCATGCCGTAGACCTTTTCCACTACGGAATTCTTGGAATTGTTCAGCGCGCGCACCGAGCGCAGGATTACGTTCGCGGTCGTGAGCTTCGGGCTGACCACCGATTCAATGCCGAGATCCTCCATGACCTCGAGCGTGTTCAGGCGATTGACCTTCACGATGACCTTTTTCGCGCCGCGCCGCGCGCCGTACATGCCGGTGATGATGTTTTCCTCGTCGCGGTCGGTCAGGCAAATCAGCGCGCCGCACTCGCCGACGTCCTCGGTATCGAGCGTTTCCTGATCGGTGCCGTCGGCGCAGATGATCGTGCAGCCGTCGAGCTGGTCGCTCAGCGCCAGGCACTTCTGCTCGTCGATCTCAATCAGGCGCAGGCGAACGCCCATGCCCGCGATGATCTTCGCGAGGTAATAGGAGATATGCCCGCCGCCGATCAGCAGCGCGGACTTGAGCCGCTGCGTGTTCTTGCCCAGGTGCTTGAAAAAGCGCGTGATCGATTCGCGGTCGCCGGTGGCATACAGGCGGTCGCCGGGCAGGAATTCGAAATTGCCGTTCGGCACGAATGCCTCGCCCGCGCGCTGCACGGCCGTGAACTGAATCGACGGATAGTGATTGTGCAGCTTCGATACGGGCGTTCCCAGAATCGGATCGCCGGAATCGACGCGGAATTCGACCATCTCCACGCGGCCGTGCGCGAACGATTCAATGTTGATCGCAAACGGGAAGCGCAGCAGGCGCGAAATTTCCTGCGCCGTCGCGCGCTCCGGGTTGATGACCTGATCGATGTCCAGCTTGTCCTGCAGCATGATCAGGCTTTCGGTGTATTCCGGATCGCGAATGCGCGCGATCGAATACTTTGCGCCCAGCTGCTTCGCCGCCAGACAGCAGACCATGTTCAGCTCGTCGCTGCCGGTCACGGCGATGATCACGTCGGCTCCCTCGATATCGGATTCAATCAGCGTTTTCACATTTGCGCCGTTGCCGCGAATGCAGCGCACGTCCAGCGTTTCCGTCGCGCGCGTCAGCGCCGAATCGCTCTTGTCGATGATCGTGATATCGTGTCCGTCCTTCGACAGATACTGCGCGAGCGTATAGCCCACCTTGCCGCTGCCTACGATGACGATATTCAATGAATTCATGCCTCCTTGTTAAGCCGTCGGCAGCAGCGCGCGCAGACATTCCAGCGCGGCGGCCGCCTCCTGAAAAGAAAAATCGTCGCGGCAGACGCAGCTGATGCGCCCGCCATAGGAAAGCTCCTGCAAAAGCCCGAGAATGCGCGGATAATCCTCGCCGTCGCCCGCGCTCGGAAGCCGCCGCGTCAGCGCGTTTCCGAAATACACGTGCATCAGCGCGCCGCCCGCGCGCTCGATGGAATCCAGCGGCTCGGAGGAGAGCGCCATTTGCACCGTGTCCGCCGCCACGCCGATTCGGTCGAGCATCAGCAGCGCCGACAGCAGCGCGGCCTCGGAAATCGTGTTGATCAGATTGCATTCCGCGCGGCGATAATTGCGCACCGCGATCCGGAGATTCGCGTCCGCCGCGTGTCCCTGCAGAATCCGCATGAAATTGCCCAGCTGCCGCCGCGCCAGCAGAAAATCAAAGCCCGCGGGCACGTTGCGCGCCGCCGCCGCATCGAACACGATCAATTCCGTGCCCAGCGCCTGCGCGCGTCCAAACGCGCTGCGGAGGTATTCGTGCTGCGCCTGCGCGCTCACGTCCGGGCCGGTCACGCGCAAATCGCCGGGCAGCATGTCGCTGAATACCGGCGTGCGTACATTCAGAAATTTCAGGTATTCGCTCAGTTCGCCGAATTCGCCCTCGCTCAGCGCGGCGATTTCGCGAAGCGAAAGCTCCAGATAATCAAAGCCCGCGCGCGCCGTTTCCGGAACGCGGGCGAAGGAGCATTGAATGCCGATAGGGTTCGTAAACCATCACCTCGCATAGTCAAGGTATAGTATACGCCCAAAAGCCGAAAACGTCAAATTAAGGATATGCGGCGAAATCTTTATACAAAAACACGCGCCTCCGTTTGAAGAGACGCGTGTTTTTGCTTTAGAAACCTTACAGCGCGATGCCGGCCTTTTCCAGGATGATCGGAACGTTCTTTTCCGCGCCGATCGCCATGATGTGCACGCCGTCGCACAGCTTTTCGTCCTTGATCTTCGCAATCAGCTCCGCCGCCATTTCGATGCCGAGCTTCGCGGGCAGACCCTTGACGCCCTTTTCCTTGCCCTCGGCCGCCGCCGCCGCGAGACGATCGATCTGATCCTGCGGAACCGCGATTCCGGGAACGTTTTCATTCATGTATTTCGCCATGCCCGCCGCCTTCAGCGGAATGATGCCGGCCATGATGTGCGTCTTGATGTTCGCCTTGTCCACGGCGTCCATGAAGCGCTTGAGGCTTTCGAGATCGAAAATGCCCTGCGTCTGAATGTATTTCGCGCCCGCGTCGACCTTCTGGCGCAGCTTGTTGATCTGCAGAACCAGCGGATCGTATACCGGCGTGACCGCCGCGCCCTTATAGAATTTCGGCGCGCCGCCCGCGAGCTCGTTGCCGCCGCAGTCCTTGCCGGTCACTTCCATCGTCGAAAGCATGCGCAGGATGCCCACGGAATCCAGATCGTATACGGGCTTGGAATTCTTGCAGTCGCCGACCATGGTGTGATCGCCGGTCAGCGCGAGCATGGTGTCGATGCCGAACGCCGCGGCGGAGAGCATATCGCCCATGATCGCCATGCGGCTGCGGTCGCGGCCCGTCATCTGAATGATCGGCTCGAGGCCCGCGAGCTTCAGCTTCGCGCACAGGCCGATCGAGGACGCCTTCAGGCAAGCGGACTGCATATCGGTGACGTTGATGGAATGCACCTTGCCGCGCAGAACCTCGGCGGCCTCCATCTGTTCGGTAAAATCATAGCCCTTCGGCGGCGCCATTTCGGCCGTTACGCCAAAGATACCGTTTTCCAATGCATTCTGAAGCGCGCTCATTTATTTGTTCCCCCTAATGTTGATCGTTCTGGGATAGGCGACCTTTTCATATCCCTTGTCCTCGCGGGTAACGCCGATCTTTTCCTCCTGGCCGATGGAGACGAGCTTGTTGTAAATCTCGATCCATGCGCAGGGATTCTCGGGGTTGACTTCGCACTTGCCGTTGCGCGAGCCGCCGCACGGGCCGTTCACGAGCGACTTGGCGCAATGCGCGATCGGGCAGATGCCGCCGGTCTGGCCCAGCACGCAGTCGCCGCACATGTGGCACGCCTCTTCAAACAGGCCGAGCTTGACCGATTCGCCCAGGAACATCGTGTTGTTCGAGGGATAGGTGGGGCACTTCGCGTATTTCGCCATGCACTGCACGCCGTCGCCGCAGGACATGCCGACCACCGCGTCGGGGTTCGCCGGATTGATCTTTTTCAGCATGATGTTGCGGGTCATGCCGTTCATGCAGCAATAGTCGGACATCGCGGTCGCGACAACCTGCTTGCCGTGCGCCTCCAGGTAGGCCTTCAGCTCCGCAACCTGCGCCTCGCCGCCCGTCGCACATGCCTGCGCGCAGCTGGCGCAGCCGATGATCGCGATTTTCTTCGCATCGCCGATCATTGCCATCAATTCCTCGATGGGCTTTTTCTGCGTAATAATCATGGTTCCTTCTTCTCCTTATTTACCCGCCTTCAGCGGGATGCTCCGTGCTTATTATAACGTGTTATACGCACAAAATCAATATCTCGGGCAGAATATGCGGCGAAGATCAATCTGTTCTTTCGAAAAGGATAATAAAACGGCCCGGAAATGTGGATTCAACGATCCTTTTCCGAGCCAATATAAATCGTTTCGCCATAGCCGATCAGCGAGGGGATGTTGTCGCGAATCGCGCGCGGGAACAGATTGCGATACACGATCTCGCGCACGTCCACCCATTCCATGCCGACCTGGAAGCGATCGGTCTCGGTGGGGCGGCGGTGATTCGTGTCCGCGAGGCGGCAATAGAATATGAAGTAAATCTTGTGGGCGTTCGCGTCGGTGTGCGAGGCGCTCACGCGCTCATAAACGCCCGCGAGGCGCAGCGGCTCGACCGCATAGCCGGTTTCCTCCAGCAGCTCGCGCTTGACGGCCTCGATCAGCGTTTCGCCGCTCTTCTGGCCGCCGCCGGGCAGCGCGTAGTATTCTCCAAATCGGGATACGCAGCGGTTGACCAATATCTTTCCATCGTGGAGCAGGATGGCCTTGGCCGAATTGCGCACGGACAATCTGATTCAGTCCCTTCCGTCGTTCGAGAATGTATTTTCTATTATACAACACATGGGCAAAATAATCAATCGGTTTTTGGCGGAAATTGGCCAAAAACCGCTCGAAAAACAAAAAGAATGGAGCTCCATTCGAAGCTCCATTGAAGCGGAGAAGGAGGGATTCGAACCCTCGAGACGCTTTTGACGCCTACGCGATTTCCAGTCGCGCGCCCTCGACCAAGCTAGGCGACTTCTCCATAGCGGTCTACAATCATTCAACTGTGGCTGAGCATCGCTGCTCAACGAATGATATTGTAGCACAAACGCCCGCCAATTGCAATACCTTATTGCGATTTATTTTTGAAAATATTGGGTAAAACCAAAGCTGAGCGGCCGCAGAACTTGATTCGTAATCAAAGAACATGTATAATAATGAAAAAACAACGCCTTGCGCGATGGAGGAAACGAGCATTGGAACAGCAAAAGAGAAAGCGCCGCTGGGGCGACCGCAACGATGGGCGGCTTCTGCGCTCGCTGAGCCCGATGATGAAGATCATGCCCTATATCATGCCGCAGCGCTGCGATGCGTGCAACAGCTTCCGCGGGTCGATGGAGATCGGCGCGGTGGAGCGCTATGTGCGCGAAAAGCGCGAGCAGGGGCTTGCCAATTTTTCGATATTGCATGTGCTGCTGGCGGCGTACCTCAGACTGGTATCGCAGCGGCCGGGACTGAACCGCTTCGTTTCGGGGCAGAAGATCTTTGCGCGCAATCGCTTTGAGGCGATGCTGTGCATCAAAAAGGAAATGAAGCTGAATTCGCCGGATTCGGTAATTTCAATGATCTTTCCGCTGGATGCCACGGCGGAGCAGGTGTATGCGATTACCGAAAAGCTGATTGAGGAGGCGCGCAGCGAGCAGACCAGCTTCGACGACACCGCGCGCATTCTCGATTACATTCCGGGCCTGTTTAAGAAATTTGCGTTCTGGCTGCTGCGGACGATCGACTATTTCGGCCTGCTCCCGATGAAGCTGAAGCATTTGTCACCGTTCCACGGCTCGCTGTTCATTACGTCGATGGCGAGCTTGGGCCTGCCGCCGATTTACCATCATATCTACAATTTCGGAAACGTGCCGGTGTTTATCGCGTTCGGCGTGACCGAGAAGAAGCATGTTCTGAAAAAGGACGGCACGATCGAGGAGCAGAAGGTGCTGAATTACACGCTGGTGATGGACGAGCGCATCTGCGACGGCTATTATTACGCTTCGGCGTTCAGAATGTTCAACGGCATTCTCCGCTCGCCGCAGCAGCTCGACCAGCCGCCGGAGAAGGTCGTTGAGGATGTCGATTGAGCGCGCGGCGCGCACGATCGGCATTCTCGCGCACGTGGACGCGGGGAAGACGACGCTTTCGGAGCGCATACTCTATTTGACGGGAGCGGTGCGCGCGCTCGGCCGCGTGGACAGGGGCGATACGGTGCTGGATTCCGATGCGATTGAACGCGCGCGGGGAATTACCGTGTTTTCCGATCAGGCCGATTTTGTTCACAACGGCCGGCGGTATACGCTGATCGACACGCCCGGCCACGTCGATTTCGCGCAGGAGACCGAGCGCGCACTGATGGCGCTGGATGCGGCGGTGCTGATGGTGGACGCGTCGGACGGCGTTCGGCCGCATGCGGCGCTGCTCTATTCGCTCGCCCGCGCGCGGGGCGTTCCGGTAATGCTGTTTCTGAACAAGTGCGATCTGGAGAGCGCCGATCCGGAGCGGACGCTTCGCCAGGCGCGCGAGCGGCTGAATGCGGAGCCGATACTGCTTCCGGCGGATCCCGAGCGCGTCGCGGAATTGGACGAGGCGTTTCTGGAAAGCTATTTATGCGGCGAATGGAGCGAGGACGATCTCGATCGGGCGCTTTCGCGGGCGTTCGCGTCGGGCGCGTGCATTCCGGCGCTTTGCGGCTCCGCGCTCAGGGGCGGCGGCGTAGAGGAATTGCTGAATGCGCTGGACAAACTGATTCCGGAGAGAAATATCGATCCCAACGCGCCGCTTCAGGGCGCGGTCTACAAAATCCGCCGCGATTCCAAGGGCCAGCGCATGGCGTTTATCAAGCTCGAGGCGGGAACGCTTAAGCCGCGCGACGCGTTTGCCGGCGGCGAGCAGACCGAGAAGATCGGCGAAATCCGCCGCGTATTCGGCAATCGCTATGAATCGATCGGAGAGGCGCGCGCGGGCGACGCCATAGCGGTCACGGGCCTTTCCGCCGTGCGCCCGGGCGACCGGATTGAAATGGCGGGCGGCGCGCGCACCTGGCGATATGCGCAGGAGGGAACGATTCGCGCTGCGCTTTCGGCGAAGGTCGAGGCTTTGGACGGAACGAGCCCGAATCTGCTGAACGAGAAGCTGCGGCTGCTGGAGGACGAGGATCCGCTTCTGAACGTGCGCTTCGACGCGGCGACGAAGGAAACGCTCGTGCGCGTAATGGGCCCGATTCAGCTGGAGGTGCTCGAACAGGTGCTGCTGGAGCGATTTGGCATTCGCGCGCGTTTTCTGCCGCCGGAGGTCGTTTATATGGAAACGATCGCTTCGCCCGTTCTCGGCTGCGGCCATTACGAGCCGCTGCGGCATTATGCCGAGGTGATTCTCCGCCTGGAGCCGGGGCGGCGCGGCGGCGGAATTACGTTTGAAAGCCGGTGCCATGTGGATACGCTGGCGATTCAATATCAGAAGCTGATTCGATCGCACGTGTTCGAGCGCGCGCATCGCGGAAAGAAAATCGGCGCGGAGCTTGCGGACGTGCACGTCGTTTTGCTGAACGGCCGCGCGCACGAAAAGCACACCGAGGGCGGCGATTTTCGCGAGGCGACCTATCGCGCGATCCGGCAGGGAATCATGAATGCCGAAAGTGTGCTGCTGGAGCCGTTTTACCGAATGGAAATCATCGTGCCGGGCGAATATGCCGGGCGCGTGGCGGCGGAAATTCAGGCGCTCGGCGGGGAAACGGAGCCGCCGGAGCGTTTGGAGAGCGACGTGCGCATTCGTGCGCGCGGGCCGGTCGCCCGTTTTGCCGATTACGGCGTAAAGCTGCGCGCAAGCACGCGCGGCACGGGCGGAGCGACGCTTTCCTTCGACGGCTACGACGTTTGCCGGGACGCGGAGAGCGTGATTCGCGCGCATCCATACGACCCGAACGCCGATCTGGAACAGCCGGCGGGCAGTGTGTTCTGTTCGCACGGCGCGGGCGTGTTCGTTCCGTGGAACGAGGCGGAGGCGCGCATGCATTGCCTGAAAAAATAAAAAGGGGGAGAGAAGCATGAAAATTCGCCTGAATGAGGATGCGGAGGTCGTGCGCACGGTCAAAGAGGGCCTGAAGCGCACGGGCGGCTATTGCCCGTGCCGTCTGGAGCGCACGGAGGAGAACAAATGCATGTGCAAGGAGTTCCGCGAGCAGATTGCGGATCCCAATTTCGAGGGCTATTGCCATTGCATGCTGTATTACAAGGAGAAATAACGTTCGAAGGGACGGAGAAGACACGTGATCCGGGACAGAGAGTTTTATAAGACGATCTTTCGAATTTCGCTTCCGGCGGCGTTTCAGGCGCTGGTGAGCTTTCTGGTGGTTGTTGCGGACGACGTTATGGTTTCGAAACTGCCCGACGGCGCGAGCGCGCAGGCGGCGGTCACGCAGGTCAACAGCCTGACCGCGTTTTATACCGCCACGCTGACCGGGCTGGTGAGCGGCTCGGCGGTGCTGATTGCGCAATACTGGGGCAAGCGCGATATGGAGCGCATTCGCCGGGTGTTTTCGATCGTGTTCTGGATCTGCGCGCTGGTTGCGGTGGTATTCACGGGCGTCGCCCGCCTGTTTCCCGGCGCGGTGACCGGCCTGGTGATCAGCGCGAAGGAGGCGCAGGTCTCGTCCCTCGCGCGGGATTATCTGCGCATTGCGTGCCTTACGTTCCTGCCCTATGCGATTACGACCGCGCTGATCGGCATGCTGCGGTCGATCGAGGTTGTTAAAATTACATTGGTAACGACGGTGGTCGCGCTGTTTTTGAATATCGGGCTGAACGCGCTGCTGATCTTCGGCCTGCTGGGCTTTCCGCGGCTGGGCGTGACCGGCGCGGCGGTTGCGACGCTGATTACGCGCATAGTTGAAATGATCATGGTGGTCGTTTACACGTTCTGCATTCAGAAGCAGCTCGCGATCCGGCCGAAGAATCTCTTTGAGATCGATCGCGCGCTCGCGCACGATTACGCGCGTTACGGGCTGCCGGTCGGGCTTACGGACATGCAGTGGTCGCTGATCGGCATTCTCAAATCCGCGATCATCGGCCAGATGGGCGTTGCGTTCATGGCGGCGAACAGCATCGCCACCAGCATGGCCAATCTCGGAACGATGTTTACCTTCGCGCTCGCGGGCGGCGCGTGCGTCGTGGTCGGCAAGGCGGTCGGCAAGGGCGATTACGCGGCGGCGCGCGAGTATTCCAAGACGATTCAGCTGCTGTTTTTGATGATCGGCGTCGTGATGGCGGGGTTGGTGTTTGCGCTGCGCGTGCCGTTTACGCGCCTGTACGGCTCGTCGCAGGATCCGGAGGTGTATTCGCTGGCGACGACGATGATCGCGATTCTGGCGGTTACGCTGATTGGAACCAGCTATCATGCGAGCTGCTTTGTCGGTATCAACCGCGGCGCGGGAGACAGCCGGTTCGTTGCGATGGTGGACAGCATTTGCGGATGGCTGATCGTGCTTCCGGCCACGGCGCTGAGCGCGTTCGTGTTCAAGGCGCCGCTGCCGGTGGTGTTCCTGGCCACGCGAATCGACCAGTGCTTCAAATGGATCATCGCGATGCTGCGGCTGCGCGGCGATAAATGGATTCGAAACGTCACGCGCGAGGAAACTTTACCTCAAAAATAAAGCGCGAGTTTATATGCAGTTGATATTTTGCGGTTATGATAGGCACATAAGCAGCGGAAAAGCGTTTTGATATACCCTCATATATCCATCCGACTTTCCCCAAAGCAGGATGACGACGATCCGCACCCCCATCCTTTCGTTCGTTCTAAGGCGCTTTTCGCTGCTTACCCCCTCCATAATCGCCAGACAGGGGAAATGCTTCCATGTATAATTTCATTTACAATCCGATTGCAGGAAAGGGCAGAGCGCAGCGCTTTCGCGCGGAGATTGAACCGCGGCTGAAGGCGCAGGGCGTTTCTTTTCGCTTTTTGGAAACGACCGCCCCGCGCGACGCCGTTCGCATTGCAAAGGAACTTACGCAGCAGGGCGAGGTCGATATCGTCGTCATGGGCGGCGACGGAACCGTCAACGAGGTGCTGAACGGCCTTGTCGATCCGTCGAAGGTACGGCTGGGGCTGATTCCGTGCGGCTCCGGCAATGATTTCGCCGCGGCCATCGGCATTCCGCGCACGCCGGAGGGCTCGCTGGAGCTGATTTTAAACGGCGAGGCGAAGCGGACGGACTATCTGGTCTGCTCGGGCGTGCGCGGGCTGAACGTGATCGGCGCGGGCATCGACGTGGACATTCTGAAGCGCAGCTATCGCGCGAAGGTGCTGCGCGGCAGCTTGAATTACCTCGTTTCGCTGATCGTGAGCCTGATTCACTTTAAAAACTATTCGTTCACCGCGGAATTGGACGGCCGGGAATCGAAGCACGAGGGCTTTATCGTCTGCGCGTGCAACGGCCGACGCATCGGCGGCGGCATTCCGATCTGCCCCGACGCGGTCTGCGACGATGGCCAGCTCGATATCGTGGTCGTGGACGGCATTCGCAAATCCATGATCCCCGGCGCGCTGATCAAGCTCCTCAAGAGCCAGATTCTCAAGCAGAAATACACGATTCACACGCTCGCGCCCGAGCTCAAGGCGCGCTTCGACCGCCCGACCACCATTCAGATTGACGGTGAGCTGTACGACAATCTGCCGTTCGACGTGTCGGTCGTGCACGATCAGCTGCGCGTGTATCGTTAGGAGAGAAAAATGCTGGGAGATTGTCATGTACATATGGTCCTCGACGGCGTGGATTACCGCGCCGCGATGAACCGGCATCGCCCGCAGCCGAACGACGAGGCCATTCGCGCCTGCCTGAGCGCGTATCGGGACGCGGGAGTGACCTATCTGCGCGACGGCGGCGACAAATTGAACGCGGCGAAGCGCGCGGGCGAGCTTGCGGCGGAATACGGAATCGAATACAGAACGCCGATCTTTCCCATCTGCAAAATGGGCCGCTACGGCGCGTTTATCGGCCGCACGTTCGAGAGCTTTTCGGAATATCGCGCGCTGGTAAGCGAGGTCGCGCGCGAGGGTGGCGATTTCATCAAGATCATGATTTCCGGGCTGATGGACTTTGATCATTACGGCACAATCACCAGCGAGCCGCTTTCGGACGGCGAAATCCGCGATATGATCGCCTGCGCGCACGATTGCGGATTTGCCGTAATGGCGCATGCAAACGGCGCGGAAACGGTGATGAGCGCCGTTCGGGCCGGCGTGGATTCCATTGAGCACGGTGCGTATTTGAGCGATGAATGCGTCGCCTGCCTCGCGGAATCCGAAACGGTCTGGACGCCGACGCTGGTTACGATCGGCAACCTGATCGGCTGCGGCCGCTATCCGGATTCGGTGCTGAAGCCGCTGCTGGAATACCAGATGCAAATGGTGCGCGCCTGCGCGGAAAAGGGCGGAAAAATCGCCCTCGGCAGCGATGCGGGCGCCTATATGGTTCCGCACGAAAAGGGCCGGGAGGATGAATACGCCCTGCTCAAAGCGGCGCTGGGCAATGGGGCGGACGCGATTCTCCAAAGCGCCGAGCGCGCGATTCGCGAGCGGTTCCATCGATAATTGAATAGCCGGTCCCCGCGTCGGTTGAATCCGCGCGGGGATTTTTGTGTCCGCGGAAGGTGGACAAATCGCGCGGTATGGAGTATAATAAAATAGAATGTTTATGGAAATCTATGCGTGAGGAGCGTTTGCCGAATGGTTTTTTCCAGTAAGATCTTTCTGTTTTACTTCCTGCCGGTCGTGCTGGTGGGGTATTATCTGCTGAAGCGCAATCGAAAGGCGTCGAATCTGTTTTTGACGCTGATGAGCCTGCTGTTCTACGCATGGGGCGAGCCGAAGTTCGTGTTCGTGATGATGGGTTCGATCGGCGCGAACTGGTTGTTCGGCCTGTGGATCGACCGGCTGAAGCGCGAGGGCAAAAACGCCAAGCCTGCGCTGACGCTTTCGGTGGTTTTTAACCTCGCGCTGCTGGGCGTGTTCAAGTATCTTACGTTCCTCGTGACGAATCTGGACAACTTCTTCGGCCTTTCGCTGCCGATTCCGAAAATCGCGCTGCCGATCGGCATATCGTTCTTTACGTTCCAGGCGATGAGCTACGTGATCGACGTCTATCGCGGCGACGGCAAGGTGCAGCGGAATCTGATCAACGTCTGCCTGTACATATCGTTTTTCCCGCAGCTGATCGCGGGCCCGATCGTGCGCTATCAGACGGTGGCGGACGAGATCGAGCATCGCCGCGAGAATTTGCCGGATTTCACGCTCGGCTGCCAGCGGTTCATGGTCGGATTCTGCAAAAAGCTGATTCTTTCGAACAATCTGGGCTTGCTGGTGGACACGGCGTTCAAGCTCGACGGCGCGAATCTGTCGGTGGCGAGCGCGTGGATGGCCGCGTGCGCGTATCTGATGCAGGTGTATTATGATTTCTCCGGCTATTCGGACATGGCGATCGGCCTGGGCCGCATGTTCGGCTTCCATTTCCTGGAGAACTTCAATTTCCCGTTCATTTCCAAATCGGTCACGGAATTCTGGCGGCGCTGGCACATTTCGATGTGCACGTGGTTCCGCGATTACCTGTATTTCCCGCTGGGCGGCAGCCGGGTGAAATCGGTCTGGCGGCTGCTGTTTAACATGTTCATGGTCTGGAGCATGACCGGCCTGTGGCATGGCGCGGCGTGGACGTACGTGCTGTGGGGCGTCGGCTTTTTCGTAATGCAGGCGTTCGAGCGGCTGACGGGCCTGGGCAAATGGATGGAAAAGCGCGGCGTACTGGGCGTTCTGTATGCGATGTTCATGGTTGTTACGATCACGGTCATGATCCGGTCGGACAATCTGGGCGTGGCGTGGAGCTTTTATGGAACGATGTTCGGCGTAAACGGCGCGGCGGGCTGGAACGCGACGGCCGGCATGTTCCTGCGCGAATACGGCTGGTTTATGCTCGCGGGCGTGGTGTTCGGGCTGCCGATCGGCAAATGGCTGCGCGAAAAGCTGCATGTGCCGGACGGCGCGCTGAGAATCGTCTGCGCAGTGGGACTGGCCGCGCTGATGGCGGTGGCGCTGAGCTACGTCGCGGTCGTGGACTACAATCCCTTCATCTATTTCAATTTCTGATCGGGAGGGCGATGTAAACGTGAACGGACTGTGGGAAACGCTGTGGAGTCTGTCCGAGCCGGGACAGCTGCTGCGCGACGAGCCGATGAGCCGGCATACGACCTTTCGCATCGGCGGGCCGGCGGACATGATGTTCTTCCCGGCGATGGAGCAGCAGCTTCAGCTGGCGATCAAGCTGGCGGGGGATTATCATATTCCGTGCACCGTGATCGGCAACGGCTCGAATCTGATTGTGCGCGATGGCGGCGTGATCGGCCTGGTCGTGGTGCTGGGCGAACGCTTTTCACATATTTCGATTGAAGACGGCGTGTTGACCGCCGAGGCGGGCGCGACGCTTTCCAGAGTCGCGGCGGAGGCGCAGCGCGCGGGCCTTTCCGGCCTTGAATTTGCCTCCGGCATTCCCGGAACGCTCGGCGGCGGCTGCGCGATGAATGCGGGTGCTTACGGCGGTCAGCTTTCAGACGTGCTGATCGACGCGCGCGTATTGCTGAACGGCGCGATTCAGACGCTTTCGCGCGAGGAATTGCAGATGGGCTATCGAACGACGCTTCCGCTGCGCGAGGGCGGAATCGTGCTATCGGCGCGCTTTCAGCTGAAAAGCGACGATCCGGAGGCGATTCAGGCGCGCATGCGCGATTTGAACGCGCGCCGCCGCGACAAGCAGCCGCTCAATTTCCCGAGCGCGGGCAGCGTATTCAAGCGTCCGGAGGGACATTTTGCGGGCGCGCTGATTGAGCAGGCGGGCCTGAAGGGCGAACGCGTGGGCGACGCGCAGGTCAGCGCCAAGCATGCGGGATTTATCGTGAACGTTGGAAACGCCACGGCGAGCGACGTGCTGGCCCTGATTCAGAGGGTGCAGGACGCTGTTTTTGCGCAATCGGGCGTTTCACTGGAGACGGAAGTGCGCGTCATCGGGGAGGAATAGGGCATGTCGTTTGCTTCGGATGCGCGCGGCGAGCTGGCGCGCGAGGCGTGCCGCGAGCGCTGCTGCGCGAGGAGCGAGCTGGCGGCGGCGCTTTTGTGCTCCGGCGGCATTTCGTTTAAGGGCCTCGGCCGCTATGCGCTTTCGATTACCGCCACGGACGGCGCGGTTGCGAGGCGATATTTCAGCATTCTCAAGCAATTCTGGGGCGTGACGGCCGAAATTCGCACGCTGCACACCGACGCGCTGAACGGCCAGGTGCGCTATCAGCTGCAAATCCCGCAGGATTCGTCGATTCAGCTGCTGGAGGAGACGCGGCTGATGGATCCGGAGGCGCTGTTCGGCGTGCGCATGGCGCCGCGGCCGGAGCTGGTCGAGGGCGACTGCTGCAAGCGCGCGTTTTTGCGCAGCACCTTTCTGCTTTGCGGCGCGGTGAGCAGCCCGGAGCGCGAATACCACTTCGAGATGGCGCTGCCCAACGAAGACCTTGCGGATTATGTTATCGAAATAATGAAATATTATGAGATGCCCACAAAAAAAGCGTGCAGAAAAGCAAAATTTGTGGTATACTTAAAGAGCGCGGAAGAGATCTCTGCGGCGCTGAGCCTGATTGGCGCGGGCGCGGCGGTGCTCAAGCTGGAGGAAGCGCGGATTCGCAAGGATTTTCGCAACCGGATCAACCGGCAAATGAACTGCGACAGCTCGAATATCGATCGCGTGATGGCGGCGTCGAGCGCGCAGATCGAGGATATTCGCTATCTCGAAAGCGAAGTGGGCCTCGAAAAGCTGCCGAAGAATCTGGAGGCCATGGCGCGGCTGCGGCTGGAGAATCCGGAGGTTTCGCTGACGGCGCTGGGCGAGCTGCTGGATCCGCCGATTGGAAAGTCGGGCGTGAACGCGCGGCTGCGCAGAATCTCGGAAATAGCGCGCAATCTTCGATCCGGGGAGGATACGGGCCTCGGAAATTGAAAATAAGGAGAGAAAAGATGGTCAGATTAGAGACGGTATTTTCCGCCGTGCTGGGCCTTACGCCGGAATTTGCGGCGGAGCTTTCCCAGGTGGCGTCCCGCTTTCATGCGGATATACGGCTTTCGTGCGAGGGCAAGCAGCTGCGATTGGATTCGCTGATCGGCATTCTCGCATTGGATTTACATCGCGGCGTGAAGGTAGAGGTGCTCGCGGAGGGCGAGGACGAACAGGCCGCCGCCAGCGCCATTTGCGCAAAGCTCGCCGGGCGGAAAAATTGAATCAGAAAGCGGATTGAGGCAGGAAAACCTCAATCCGCTTTGCTTTCGCCCTGAGGGCGGATGGTTACGATTACGTCGATCGCGTCGCCGCGTTCCTCGACGCGGCTGATGGCGCGCACGCCGGCGCGATTGAGCTGCTTTACCGTGTCCAGAACGGCGTTGATGAAGATGCGATTGTCGCGCACCATGCGGCTGATATGCTGCTGAACGGGCGGCGTGCGGTTGAGAAGCGCGATGCGCGTCTCGAGCTGCTTTACGCTCATGCGCTGGTCGACGGCCGCTTTAACGAGCTGCAATTGCTGATCCGCATCCCGAACGGCGAGCAGCGCGCGCGCATGTCGCTCACTCAGCGGTGAAACGCGCAGCGCGGCGCGAACGGCGTCCGGCAGCTTCAGCAGCCGCAGGCGATTGGCGAGCGCCGAGGGACTGACGCCGAGCGTCGCGGCGAGCGCGTCCTGCGTCATGCCCTGATTGGCCAGAATCGCGCGATACGCCTCGGCCTCGTCGAGGTAATGCAGGTTTTCGCGCTGCAGATTCTCAATCAGCGCCAGCAGCGCGCAGTCCGGATCGTATGCGGCGAGCACGATCGCCTCCGCCTGCGCGCGTCCCAGGCTCTTCAGCGCCCGCAGACGGCGCTCTCCCGCGATCAGCTCGTAACGTCCCGCGTCGATCCGGCGCACCAGCAGCGGCGAGAGCAGTCCGTGACGGCGAATGGAATCCGCCAGCGCGGCGATCGAAGATTCGGGAAACACGCGCCGCGGCTGATGCGGATTCGGTTGAATGGATGCAATGTCGATCAGAAGAATGGCGCGCGATTTGGCGCGCGGGGTGGCGCATAGCTTCAATGACCCGGCCTCCCGAAATTTTGTTTCAAGGATTATATATTCCCGGAAACCCGAAATATCCGGCGATCGAATCAAAAAAGTGGGGGAAGAATCATTTCTTCATGCTGTCGTCCGGCGTGCGCTCGTCGCCGAGGAAGAACACCGCTACCGTTCCTGGGCCGCAATGGCCGGCAATGATCGTTCCGATATCGAATATGCGCACCTTGCTGGCGAGCTTGGGAAAGCGCGCGCAGACCGCATCACGCGTTTCCTCGGCCTCCTTCGGGCATTGCGAATGGCAGATGAAGCATTTGCCGGCGTAGTCCGTGCCGCCCTGCGCGTGCGCCTCCATCGTGCGAACGGTTTCGCGAATCGCGTTCTTTTTGCCGCGCACCTTGTCGTAGGCGATGATTCGGCCGGCATCGTCGAGGCGCATGATCGGGCAGATATTCAGAATTGCACCGAGCATTGCGGCCGCGCCGGACATGCGTCCGCTGCGCCGGTAATGCGTAAGGTCGGTCGAGAAGAACTGGTGATGCACCCTCTGGCGATTCTCCAGCAGCCATTGTTCGATTTCCTCCATGGAAGCGCCCGCGTCGCGCATGTCGGCCGCCGAATCCACCAGCAGGCCGTAGCCGGACGACGAGCACATCGAATCCACCACGATGATCTTGCGATCGGGATACTTTTTGCGCATTTCCTCCGCGGCGAGATACGCGTTCTGCACCGATGCGGTCATGCCCGAGCCGAACGCGATGTGCAGAAGATCGCCCTTCTGCAAAAGCGCGTCGAAGAATTCGATATAGCGAAATTCATTGATCTGCGAGGTCTGCGAAAAATGGCCCGCAGCCAGTTCGCGATAGAACTCGGAAAGCGCCTCGGGATCGCGCCCCATGTTGTCCTCGTGCTCCGCGCCGTTCATCGTGTACGCATAAAACAGCACCGGAATGCCGCGCTCCTGCACGTAGGAAAACGGCATATCCACCGTAGATTCACAGGAAAGAATAAAAGAATGCACAAATTCGCCCTCCAATCCAATTTTCCCCGCAAACATTATACCATAAACCGGAAAATCCGGAAAGGGGGAGACGAAATTTGCATGAAAAAATTCCGAAGAACAATCTCCGGAACGCTGGTACACCTTCAGGGGCTCGAACCCTGGACACCCTGATTAAGAGTCAGGTGCTCTACCAACTGAGCTAAAGGTGCATATGGAGCGGTAGACGAGACTCGGACTCGCGACCTCCACCTTGGCAAGGTGGCGCTCTACCAACTGAGCTACTA
>CAKUKM010000004.1 GCA_934663595.1 uncultured Clostridia bacterium
GCCTCAGCACGCTGATGGTACTTGGCTGGAAACGGCCCGGGAGAGTAGGTCGTCGCCGGATTCTATCGCGGACGCTTTCATAGCGTCCGCTTTTATATGCATAATGACATGGGGGGATTGAGCATGAACAGGGCGGTCGCGCATTATCATCTTCCCGGGTTGTTTGAGTTCTACGAGCTGTATTGCGCGTTTCTGCCGCTGTATCGCGCGCATCGGGAGTATTTTTACGACTGGTGCGATATTGGATCGATTTACGGCGCGCCGGCGGACTGCATTTGGGGAGGCGGACGCGTGGGAACGGGCGATTGCGATCCGCGCGCGGTGCTGGCGCTGACGCGGGAATACGGAATTTCGGCGCGGCTGACATTCAGCAATTCCCTTTTGCGGAAGGAGCACCTGGCGGATCCGAGGTGCAACGCGCTTTGCCGGGCGTTCGAGCAGGGCGGCGGGGTGCAAAACGGTGTGATCGTGCATTCGGAGCTGCTGCTGAGCTATTTGCGCGCGCGGTATCCGGGGCTGTATTTCGTTTCCTCGACCACGAAGGTATTGACGGAATTCTCGCAATTGCAGCGTGAGGCGGCGCGGGAGGAGTTTCAGTATGTCGTTCCGGATTTTCGACTGAATCGGGCGTTTGATCGGCTGAATGCGCTGCCGGATGCGCAGAAGGACAAGCTGGAATTTCTGGTGAACGAGTGCTGCTGGTTCGGCTGCAAGGATCGAAGGGCCTGCTACGAGGCGGTCAGCCGGAAGAATCTGGGCGAGGACGGGCCGGAGCATCGCTGCGCTGCGCCGGACGCGGCGGGCGGGTATCGCTTTTCCCGGGCGATGGCCAATCCGGGCTTTATCGGCGTGGACGACATTCGCGATCGCTATTTGCCGATGGGCTTTTCGCATTTCAAAATCGAGGGCCGCAGCCTCGGCAGCGCGCTGATTCTGGAGTTTCTGCTCTATTACATGACGAAGCCGGAGCACCAGCTGCGGGTGCGCGAGGAAATTTATCTGGACAATACGCTGGATTTATTCTAAAAAATAAGCCGCCTCACAGCGAGGCGGCTTCGGTTTTATACGTTCGTGGTGCGGATCGACATGATGTTTACGTGCTCGGACAGGTGGTTTACGATGTCGGTGTACGTAATCGTGGACGGCAGATGCAGCGTGTAGACGTTGGTGTAGATGTTCTGGCCGTCGGAGCTGGTGACGTTGAAGTCCTGATCGACGACCTGAATCGTGTTTTCATCGAAATACTTGTTGATGTATTCGATGGTTTCCACGCGATGCACGAACTTGATTTCCAGCTTCTTCGAAATGCGGACGTGGATGATGCGCTGCATCATGATCAGCACCAGAATGACGAAGATGCTGCCCACGATCGCAATCAGGTAATAGCCATAGCCAATCGCGATGCCGAGGCACGCCGTGTTCCACAGCGAAGCCGCGGTGGTCAGCCCCGTGATCTTGCGGTCGGAGAACAGAATCGTGCCTGCGCCCAGGAAGCCGATGCCGCTGATGACCTGCGCGCTCAGTCGGCCGAAGTTGTAGGCGACGCTCGATTCCGTGTTCGCGCTCAGCGAGGCCACGAAGCTCGATTCAATCAGCGAGATGATGCACGCGCCGAGACACACCAGAATGTGCGTGCGCATGCCGGCCGGGCGGTTTTTGATTTCGCGCTCCACGCCGATGACCGTGCCCAGCAGAATCGCCAGCGAGATGCGGAGAATGATTATGGAGTTTGACATATTTGATCCTCTCCATGCGTTTTCGTGATGAATTGTATTATATCACATACGCACCATAAGATCAAATTTTATTCCGTGATATATGCATAACGAAACATAATTATTGCGCCCAGACGCGGCAAACGGGATCGTGGCGCTGGCCGGTGATCCAGTCCACATCGTCGGTCAGCCAGTCCATGATTTCGAGCTGGCGGGTTTCCCAGGCGATGGTGGCGGCGCGCTCGGAATCGGTCGGCTCGTGATCGAACGCGCGAACGAGCTCGCAATAGCCGAAGATGAAGCCGTTTGCGTTCCAGATGGTGAAATTGCTCTCGGGGCCTTCGGAGATTTTGTCCCCGCGGGCGGCGATCAGCGCGTCGTGGCGGCGCTTGTATTCGTCGGCGCAGCCGGGATGGAGATGCGTGGCGAACACGCGATGCCGGATCAGCGATTTATCCGCGCGGATGACGCCGATATCGTGGTACATCAGCGGCAGCGTTCCCGGATCGGCAAAGCGCTCGCAGGAGAGCGGGTCGATCAGCGCATTCAGCGCTTCGGGCGCGGTATCGTCCGGGTATTCGCCATAGCAGAACAGGAAATCCTGAATGCCCCAGATGGAGAAATTGTCGGCCTGCAGCGCGTTCAGCGCGGGGCGCAGCGCCTCGAAATCGGGATGTGCGCCATTCTTCAGGCGCAGCACGAAAGGCAGTCGTTTCAAATGAGTCCCTCCTTGCAGTTCATTCGCTGATTCAAGGATACGCCGCGCGCGGGGATTTGTCAACTGCAAAATCCTCTTGCGCAATCGGCGCGCGGGCTGGTATAATGAAGGGCGAGGTGAGGAATATGAATCGGCAAATCGTGCGCGACGTATTGTTTCTGGGCGGGAAATCGCAGCCGGCGGAGCGCGGAGACGCGGCGATCGCGCGGGATCTGAGGGACACGCTGATTGCCAATCGCGAGCGCTGCGCAGGATTGGCGGCGAACATGATCGGCGAAAGGAAGCGGATCATCGCGTTCGACTGCTTCGGCGTGCCGCGGGTGATGCTGAACCCGGTAATTCTGGAGAAAAAGGGCGCGTACGAGGCGGAAGAGAGCTGTCTTTCGCTGTCCGGCGCGCGCAAAACTACGCGCTATCGCGAAATCGAGGTGCGGTATCAGGATGAAAAGCTGAATCCGCACACGGAGCGCTTCTCCGGATGGATCGCGCAGGTCATTCAGCACGAATGCGATCATCTGGAGGGAATCCTGATATGAAGAAAAACAGGGCTGCCCGGCAAGGAGCAGTCCTGTTGCTTTCAGAACAGATCTTTACAGATCGGTGGAGGCGGGCGCGGCGTGTTCGCCCCTTTCGGTGGCGACGGCCAGCAGTGCGAGCGACACGGCGAAGTCCTCGTGGCGAACGACCACGTGGTTCGGCGCGCGCAGATGCGCGGGCGCGAAATTCAGTATGCCGCGAATGCCGGCGGCCACCATGCGATCGCAGACCTCCTGCGCGCTCGGCGCGGGAACGGCGATGATGCCGATGCTCGCGCCGCTGCGCTTTACGAAGGAATAGAGATTGTTGATGTGGTAAATGGTCTTGCCGTTGATCTCGCTGCCGATGAGATGGCCGCTGACGTCGAAACCGGCGAGAATGCGCATGCCGTAATTCGCAAAGCCCTTGTAGCAGAGCAGCGCGTGCCCCAGATTGCCCACGCCGACCAGCACCGCGGAATTGCATTCGCTGGCGCCGAGCACCTCGGCGATGCGCGTGATCAGTTCCTCGCGCTTGTGGCCGATGCGCGGCCGTCCGCTGGCGATGCAGGCCAGATCCTTGCGCACGGTGATCGCGGAGAGATTCATTTCCTGCGCAATGACGGTGGACGAAATCCGCTCGTAGTCCGGCCCGGTTTTCATGCGCAGAAAATTCAGGTATCCGGGCAGACGCTCCATCGTGGTGCGCGGAATGGCGGGTCTGGGATTGTCTTCCATGCGTCCGTCTCCTTACAGATTGATCTGATCGATGACCTCGCGCAGCATCTTCGCGCTGTGGCGGAGCTTTTCGACCTCTTCATCGGTCATGTCGGGCAGGACCTTTCCGACCACGCCGTTTGCGTTGATGATCGTCGGGATGCTCAGGCACACATCCTCGAGGCCGTATTCGCCGTGCAGCATCGTCGAAACCGCGACGATGGCGTTGCCGTTGTCGAGAATGCACTGGCAGATGTGGCAGACGGAGATGGCGATGGCATAGAACGTCGCGCCCTTGCGCTGAATGATCTTGCCGCCGGAGGTGCGCATATAGTTTTCGATTTCCTCATAGCTGAGCTCGGCCGGAATCGCGTCCGGATTGGTGACGCTTTCCTTGAACTTCTCCAGCGGCACATTGCAGACGCGCGCCGACGACCACGGAACGAACGAGCTGTCGCCGTGCTCGCCGAGCACGTAGGCGTGAATGTTCTGCTGGCTGACGTTCAGATAATCCGAAAGGCGCGAGCGCAGGCGCGCGGTGTCCAGCAGCGTTCCGGTGCCGATGATGTGGCTTTCGGGGACGTTCGTGACCTTGTTGAACACATACGTCAGCACATCCACGGGGTTGGAGACGATCACGTACATCGCGTTCGGCGCGACGGCGGAGATTTCCGCGGCGATCGATTTCATGATATTGACGTTCGTCTGCGCCAGATCCAGGCGCGACTGGCCCGGCTTTCTGCCGATGCCGGAGGTGATCACGACGATGTCCGAGCCCGCCGCGTCGGAATAGCGGCCGGCATAGATCTTGCACGGCTGGCAGAACGGCGTGCCCTGGCGAATGTCCATTGCCTCGCCGAGCGCCTTCTTTTCGTTGATATCGATGATGACGATTTCCGAAGCGATGCCCTTGACCGCCATCATGAATGCGATGGTGGAGCCGACGCTGCCCGCGCCGATGATGGTAATTTTGGTAGCCATAGTTGATTTTCCTCCAAATCTCTTCTCTCTCTTATGTTGGACGAAATCCATTCATTTTAAATTATAGAGGGGCGAGCGTTAAGTGTCAAGAAGCGCAGGAAGTTTTTAACGACATCTGTATGGGAAAAGGGCGGGCTTGACAATCGGAACGGGGCGAGGTATAATAAAAGATAGGAAGGGATGATGCTTTTCCGATGGCTTCTCCCCTCTATCGAGATGAGCCGCTTATCCAGTTAGCGTTGGATGGCGGCTTTTGCTTTAGCCTTTGTTCTTTCCGCTACTGATATGTACGGAAAATACCAAAGTGATCATCATAATCACAATTGCGAGAATCTCGTAATCGGACATGCTATCACCTCCCTTTGTAGCAAAGGGAGAAAGCCAAGCGCCATCTTTTCCTTCCTGCCAGGGAAATTCCGATTTGACGGAATTTCCCATAAACAAAGAATAACACGGCGTTTTGCATTTGTCAATATGCAATTGACATGCGTTCTATCCCATTCTTTTTTGCATTTTTCGCCTGCGCGGCGTTGATGTTTTGCGGAAATTCAGGTATAATTAGAATAGAATATTGTTTTACTTTCGGAGGCGGCGTTATGAAGAAATACGCGATCGGCATTGACGTTGGCGGCACGAACAGCAAAATCGGCCTGTTTGATTCCGAAATGCATCTGGTGAGGGTCATCAACACGCTGACGGACAAGGAGCTCGAGGCGGATGAGCTGCTGGACATCCTTTCCGGACAGGCGGAGCAGTTGATGAAGGAGCAGGGGCTGACCCGCGCGGACGTTCGCGGCGTGGGCGCGGCGTTTCCCTCGTTTATCGATTCCAAAAACGGCGTGGTGCTGGAAACGAGCAACATCATCTCGCTGACCGATCAGCCGGTGCGCGATATGCTGTCCGAGCGGCTGAAGCTCCCGGTATGGCTCGACAACGGCGCGAACTGCGCGGCGCTGGCGGAGCACGAATTGGGCGCGGGCCGCGGGCACGACGATATGATTTACGCCACCATCGCCACCGGCATCGGCGGCGCGCTGATTTTAAACGGCAAGCTCTATCGCGGCATTCACGGCATGGCGGGCGAAATCGGCCACATGTTCATTTCGGATTCGACGGGCTATCCGTGCTCGTGCGGCGTGACCGGGTGCGTGCAGTCCATTTCGTCGGGCATTCACATGGCGCGCTACGTCACCGATCGCATCAAGGAGGGTATGGACAGCCGCATTCTCGACCACGCGGGCACGCTTTCGAACATCGATATGCGCGCCGTCGGCAAGGCGCTGAATTCGGGCGATCCGCTGGCGCTGGAGGTGGTCAGCCGCGGCGCGGAGTATCTGGGGAGGATGTTCCATTCGCTGAACATGATTTTTGATATCAATGTATTCGTCTATGGCGGAGGCGTTACGAAGCTGGGCAAGAAGTTCATCGACCGCATCATCGCCGCCTATCGCCATTATTCGCTGATGGACCAGCGGTTCCCGGCGCAGTTCCTGCCCGAGGAACTCGGCGACGACGCGGGCATGATCGGCGCGGCGCTGCTGGTAGAGGATTAAGGAGGGAAAACGATGGAGAAGATGACTCTGGGGCGCACCGGCCTGGTGATTTCCCGATCCGGATTCGGCGCGCTGCCGATTCAGCGCGTGTCGTTTATGGAGGCCGCGAATCTTCTGAATCGCGCGCTGGACGCGGGGATTAACTATATCGATACCGCGCGCGCCTATTCCGACAGCGAGGCCAAGATCGGCGCGGGAATCGGTAATCGGCGAAGCGAATTCTATATTGCGACGAAGACGCACGCGAAGACGGGCGAGGCGCTGAAAAAGGATCTGGAAACCAGCCTGCGCGAGCTGAAGACCGACGTAATCGACGTGTATCAATTCCACAATCCGGGCTTCGTGCCCGTTCCCGGCGGCGAGGACGGCCTTTACGATGCGGCGGTGCAGGCGCGCCGGGAGGGCAAGATTCGCTTCATCGGCATCACGCAGCATTCGATCGAGCGCGCGTTTCAGGCGGTGAATTCCGGGCTTTACGACACGCTGGAATACCCGTTTAACCACCTTTCCACCGATCGCGATCGCGAGCTGGTGCGCCTGTGCGCGGAGAAGAACGTGGGCTTCGTGGCGATGAAGGCGCTGTCCGGTGGCCTCGTGACCGACGCGCGGCTGCCGTTTGTGTTCCTGCGCGATTATGAAAACGCGGTGCCGATCTGGGGATTCCAGAAGATGGAAGAGCTCGAGCAGGTGATCGGCATGGAGAAAAATCCGCCCGCGCGCACCGGGGAGATTGAGAAGCTGATCGAGCGCGACCGCCGCGAGCTTTCCGGCGCATTCTGCCGCAGCTGCGGCTATTGCCTGCCGTGCCCGGCGAATATCAAAATTCCGCAGGTGAACCGCATGATGCAGCTGCTCGGCCGCGCGGTCTGGCAGAATTACGTTACGCCCGAATGGCAGCGCGAGATGGAGCGCGTGGAGGACTGCGTGCATTGCGGCGCGTGCGCGACGCGCTGCCCGTACGGCCTGAAGCCGTATGAATCGATGCGCGAACAGCTGAAGGGCTATCGCGCGTTCGTCAAAAACCACAATCTGTAAACAGGAAAGGGGACCTACCCTTGCAGGATCTGATCAGGCAATTCCAGAAAAACCCGGTAATTCCCGCGGCGCGCACGCTCGACGGCGTAAAGCGCGCGTCGCAGACGGACGCGGCGGCGATTTTCCTGCTCGGCGGCTCGATTCTGACGCTGCCGGACATGATTTCCATCGCGCACGAATGCGGAAAGCGCGCGTTTGTGCATCTCGATTTGGCGGACGGCCTGGGGCGCGACGAGATCGCGGTGCGCTGGTGCGTGGAGAACAACGGGGCGGACGGCGTGATTTCCACCCGGCCGAGCCTGTTGAAGGCGGCGAGCGAGATGGGCGCGCTGACGATTCAGCGGCTGTTTCTGATGGATTCGTCGTCGTTTGAGCATGGCAAGCGCATGCTGCGCAACACGCCGCCGGACATGGCCGAGGTGTTGCCCGGCATTGCGCCGAAGGCGATTCGCGCGCTGTGCGAGGCGCTGAATAAGCCGGTGATTGCGGGCGGCCTCGTGAGCGAGCCGCGCGAGATTGCGCTGGCGCTGCAGGCCGGCGCGGCGGCGGTGTCGGTGGGCGATGAAAAGCTCTGGAGCCTGAAGCTGTGATCGGACTGGTTCCGCCGGATCGTGCGGTGCTGACGCTGAATAAAATGGTTCCCGAAGTCGACGTGCGGTCGTTTCCCAATGCGCGGGCGCATATGCGAATCGCGTTTGCGAGCGACCTGCACGCGCGGCGCGGCATGCGCATTTCTGCCATTGCGGACAAAATTGCAGGCCTTCACGCGGACGCGCTGCTGCTGGGCGGCGATATTGCCGATCGGGCTGAATATGCCCGGAGCATGCTGGGCGCGCTGCAGTCGATCGCGTTTCCGATGGGCGCGTTTGCGGTGTGCGGAAACAACGATATCGAGGCGTTCGGCTCGCGGCGGGCGTTTGGCAAGGCGCTGCATGAATTTGGGATTCGCCTGCTGGTGAACGAGGGCGTGTTTCTCGCGGGAGCGAACGTGTATCTCGGCGGCGTGGACGAGGCCAAATACGGCTTTCCCGATCCGCTGTCCGCGCTTTCCGGCGCGCCGCGGGGCGCTTATCGCATTCTGATGAGCCATTATCCGCTTTCGCGGGCGCTGACGGCGCGGCCCAATCTGATGCTTTCGGGCCACACGCACGGCGGGCAGTTCAATTTCCTGGGGATTACGCCGTATGCGATCGGCATGGAGCGCAGGTATCGATTGTGCCGCGTTTCCGGAATGGGCGAGCATGCGGGCGCGCAGGTGCTGGTCAGCCGCGGCGTGGGCGCGAGCCGGATTCCGCTTCGAATCGGCGTGCGATCGGAGATTCATCTGATTCAGCTGGGAAAAAGCCAAATTCGCCATTGACAACGGGCGCGAACTTGGGTATAATGAAATCGTTCTTTCAGGAACAGATATCCTGGGGTATGCGTTAACCGAAGCTTTTACCCACAGATTCATAAAAGGATTCCGGGTCGACGAACGGATGTCATGCCCCCGATCTTAGATCGCCAGGGGACGGCAGAACATTCTCGCAGGTCTCCGCCCTGCCTGAGCGGCGGGTGAAAAAGCGTAGGCAGACGGTACATCTGGGATATTTCGGAGCTCGCAGGGGCTCCGATTTTTTTAGGTAAGCGTCGCTGAATTGCGCGGCGCCGCCTTGGATTCAAATGCGCCGAGGGCGTTTTTATAAACCGAGGAGGAAGAATTATGCTTGAAATGAGAATCCTTTCCCCGCTGGCCAAGGTGTTCCCCGATTGCGCGCCGCAGCCGGCCAACGTGCCGTTTGAGGGCATGCGCAATGAGATCGTTTCGTTCCAGCTCGCGTTTCGGCCCGAAAGCGCGGAGGACAACGCGCGCCCGTGGCTGAAAATGGAGATCGATTCGCCGGTTGCCGGGCATTTGCGCGCGCGGCGCGTGAAATACGTGCCGGTTCGCATCGGCAAGCTCCCGCATACGGACGACAATTACCTGAAAAACGGCGCGCCGGGACTGTATCCCGATCCGCTGATCGACATTCCGCCGCACGGCATTCGCGCGATTCCCGGCGTGTGGGAGGCGATCTGGTTCGATTTTGACCCGAACGACGCGGTGGAGCCCGGCGAATACCCGATTTCGATTCGCCTGCTGAACGAGGACTCGGGCGAAACGCTCGGCTCAGCGGCGCTTTCGGTGCGCATGATCAACGCGAAGCTGCCCAAGCAGACGCTGATTCACACCAAATGGTTCCACACCGATTGCCTGGCCGACTATTACGAGGTGGAGATTTTCTCCGAGGAATACTGGCGGATTACCGAAAACTTCGTGCGCTGCGCGGTGCGCCATGGCATCAATACGATCCTGACGCCCATTCACACGCCGCCGCTGGACACGCGCGTGGGCACGTATCGCCCGGCGGTGCAGCTGGTGGACATTTCGGCGGACGAGAGCGGCTATCATTTCCGGTTTGAAAAGCTGATTCGCTGGATCGAAATGTGCAAGCGCTCGGGCGTGGAGTATTATGAGATCGCACATCTGTTCTCGCAGTGGGGCGCGAAATACGCGCCGCAGATCATGGCCGACACGCCGGAGGGCAAAAAGCGCATCTTTGGCTGGGACACCGAGGCGACGGGCGCGGAGTACGCCGCGTTCATGCGCGAGTATCTCCCGGCGGTGCTGAATGTGCTGCGCGAGCAGGGCGTGGATCAGAATTGCCTGTTCCACATTTCCGACGAGCCGAACGGCGAGCAGCTGGCCGGCTATCTGGCGGCGAAGGAGATCGTAAAGCCGTATCTGGAGGGCTATAAGATCATCGATGCGCTGAGCGACGCGTCGTTTTACGATTCCGGCGCGGTCGAGCATCCGGTGCCGGCCACGAACCACATCGAGCCGTTCCTCGAGCGCAATATCCCCGGGCTGTGGGCGTATTACTGCATCGGCCAGGGCACGGACGTATCGAATCTGTTCGTGGCGATGCCGGGCGCACGCACGCGCGCGCTGGCCGCGCCGCTGTTCAAGTTCGAAATCGCGGGCTTTTTGCAGTGGGGCTTTAACTTCTATTATTCGCAGGGCTCTGATTACCTGATCGACCCGTGGCTGGACACCGATTGCGACGGCTTCACGCCCGCGGGCGACGCGTATCAGGTCTATCCCGGCCGCGGCGGCGAGCCGGTGGATTCGATTCGCCTGATGCTGATCGACGAGGCGCTCTGCGACCTGCGCGCGATGCAGCTGCTGGAGACGCTGGCCGGAAGAGACGCGGTGCTGCAGGAGATCGATCGCGATATCTCGCCGGTGCGATTTGCGCAGTATCCGCATGACGAGCGCTGGACGCTCGAGCTGCGCCGCAGAATCAATCGCGAAATTGAAAAGAGAATCTAAAGAAACGAAGCGCCCGAATCGATTTGGGCGCTTTTCCTGTCTCGCGATGGAAGGCTCGAAAGATCTTCACCCTATCGAGCCTTCCATCGCACCCGGCGGGGGAGCCTGCCTCCGCGTCCACCAGTTTTTAACGCGCCGCGGCTTTCCGGGAGGGGCGGAAAGGGCGTATAATGAAGGCAGCTTATTTTCGGAGGAAACGGAATGTATCTTTCTGCGGAAAACATCAAAAAGAATTACGGCATGAAGCAGCTGCTGGACGGCGTGACCGTGCATCTGAGCGCGGGCGAGAAGCTCGGCCTGATCGGCGTGAACGGAACCGGTAAGAGCACGCTGCTCAAGATTCTCGCGGGCGTGGCGGAGCCGGACGAGGGCGCGGTGCGGCTGGACCCGAATATTCGCGCGGCGTATCTGGCGCAGACGCCGGAGATGAATCCGGAAAACACGGTGCTGGAGGAGGTGTTCGCCGGGTATCCCGCGGAGGCGCGCGCGCTGGACGAATACGAGGCGAAGACGATCCTGAACAAGCTGGGAATTACGGATTTTGATCAGAAGATCGGCGCGCTGTCCGGCGGCCAGCGAAAGCGCGTGGCGCTCGCGACGGTGTTTGCGCATCCGGCGGACGTGCTGATTCTGGACGAGCCGACGAACCATCTGGACGCGGAGATGGTCGCGTGGCTGGAGGCGCGGCTGCAGAAATTCACCGGCGCGATCGCGATGGTCACGCACGACCGCTATTTTCTGGAAAACGTGGTGAACCGAATCGGCGAGCTGTCGTTTGGAAAATTGTATTTTTATGAGGCGAACTATTCCAAATACCTGGAAATGAAGGCGCAGCGGCTCGAGATGGCGCAGGCCTCGGAGCGCAAGCGGCAGGCGCTTCTGAAAAAGGAAACGGAATGGATTCAGCGCGGCTGCCGGGCGCGATCCACAAAATCCACCGAGCGCATCGCGCGCTACGAGGCGCTGAAGGCGATGGAAGCGCCGGAAACGGATTCGAGCGTGTCGATTGCGGCGGCTTCGTCGCGGCTGGGGCGCAAGACGGTGGAGCTTAGGCATGTGAGCAAATCGTTCGGGGGCAAATGCGTGGTGCGCGATTTTTCGTATACCGTGCTCCGGGACGACCGCGTGGGCGTGATCGGCCGCAACGGCGCGGGCAAGAGCACGCTTCTGAATCTGATTGCGGGCGCGATTGAGCCGGACAGCGGCTCGGTCGACTACGGCGGAACGGTGCGCATCGGGTATTTCACGCAGGAGGGCTTCGAGCTGGATCTGAATCAGCGCGCGTATGATTACATTCACGAGTGCGCCCGCGAGATCCAGACCAGCGAGGGCCGGCTTTCCGCCACGCAGATGATGGAGCGGTTCCTGTTTACGCAGGAAATGCAGTTTTCGCCGATCGGCAGGCTGTCCGGCGGCGAGCGAAGGCGGCTGTATCTGCTGGGCATTCTGATGAAGCAGCCGAATATCCTGCTGCTGGACGAGCCGACGAACGATCTGGACGTGGAGACGCTGACGATACTGGAGGATTACATTTCCGAATTCGCCGGCGCGGTGATCGCCGTGTCGCACGACCGGTATTTCCTGGACAAGATCGCGCAGTCGATTCTGTATGTGGGCGAAAACGGCGCGATCGCGCGGTCGATGGGCGGGTATTCGGATTACCTGCTCAAGCGCGAAATGGAGCAGCAGCCCGCGCAGACTCGGGCGGAAAAGGCCGCGCCGCGGCGCTCGGAAAGCGCGCGCAGATTGAAATTTACGTTCAATGAGGAGCGGGAATTCAAATCGATCGATGCGGATATCGCGCGTTTGGAGGCGCAGATCGCCGAATGCGACGCGCAGATCGCGCTGAACGCGAGCGATTATCAGAAGCTCGAGGCGCTGAGCGCGGAGAAGCAGGCGCTGGAGGAGCAGCTCGATCAGAAGACCGAGCGCTGGGTTTACTTAAACGACCTGGCCGAGAGAATCGCGGCGCAGGAAAAATAGGAAAGCACCGGGCGGCCAGAATGCGCGATGAGCGGCTTTCCGGAAAAGAAAAACAAGCGAAGGATGAGAAGAATATGTCCACATTTACCGTTGCGCTGACCACCGTTGGCATGATGCTGCTGTACGCGGTGCCGGGATTTGCGTTTATCAAGCTCGGCAAGATTAAAACGGAGAGCATTTCCGCGTTCGCCGTGGTGCTTTTGTACCTGTGCGCGCCTTTCCAGATCGTGGATGCGATGCAGCGCGTGTCGCGTTCGGGCGAAATGACGCGCCAGCTCGGGCTTACGATCGTCGTGAGCGCGGCGCTGATGGGCGGCGTGCTGGCGCTGGTGTATCTGATTACGCGCAAAAAGCAGGAGATCCCCGCCGTGCGCATCTGCACGACCGCGACGGCGTTTGGCAATACCGGCTTTATGGGCATTCCGCTGCTGGAGGCGCTGCTTCCGGATTATCCGGAGGCGGTCGCGTTTGCGTCGGCGTTTTTCATCGCGATGAATCTGATGATGTGGACGGTCGGCTCGGCGATCATCACGCGCGACCGCAAATACGTCAGTCTGAAGAAGACGATCCTGAATCCGACGGCGATTGCGTTTATCGCCTCGATCATTCTCTATTTCGGCAGAATCGAGATTCGCGGAACGCTGAATACGTTCGTATCGATGCTTTCGAAGATGACCACGGTGCTGTGCATGCTGATTCTGGGCATGCGGCTGGCGGTGATTCCGATCCGTCCCATGCTGACCAGCGCGCGGCAGTATATTGCGGTGGGCGTAAAGCTCGTCGTGTTCCCGCTGATTACGCTCGCCGTCTGCTCGCTGATTCCGATGGCGGAAAACCACCGGCTGGCGATGTACATCATCTCCTGCGTGCCGGTTGGAAACGTCGTTTTGTCGTTTTCGGAAATTCTCGGCTCCGGCCAGGATACCGCCGCGAACGTCGTGCTGCTGAGCACGCTTTTGAGCGTAATCACGATTCCGCTGATGCTTTTGATCGTATAAGGGAGGAAGCGCATGAACGGCAAATGGATTACCTGCGATTCGAGCATTGAAACGCCGCTGTTTCGAAGGACGTTTACCGCGCAGGGAGCGACTCGCGCGGTGATCGAGATAAGCGGCCTCGGCTATTTTACGCTGTGGATCAACGGCGTGCGCGCGTCGGACGACTGGTTTGCGCCGGCGTTTACGAATTACGCGCCGCGCGATATGACGCGCGCCGGCTATCCCATTCGCGATACGATGGCGACGCGCGCGCTGTTTTGCCGCTATGACATTGCGCGTTTCCTGCGCGATGGCGAGAATGTGATCGAAATCGTCGTCGGCAACGGCTGGTTCCGCCAGCGCGAGCGCGCGTGCGAATGGCCGGGCGTGTATTCGGAATCGCTGGTCGCGGCGTATGAATTGAAGCTCGCGGATGCGGCCGGGGAGCGGACGATTCTGTCCGACGGCAGCGAGGAATGCTTCGTCTATCCGATTCTGGACAGCAATCTCTATCTGGGCGATACGATCGACACGCGCCTGTTCGACGCGCCGCTGCAGCGGGAGGAGACGCGGCTTTCCGATTTCGCGCCGGAGACGGTGGAGGAGCAGACCTGCCCGCCGGAGCGCGTAATTCGCGAAATTCATCCGCGGCTCGTGCGCGCGTGCGGTGACCGGCGCATTTACGATGCGGGGGAGAATATCTCCGGCATTGTGCGACTGAAGGCGCGCGGCCGGCGCGGGGAGAAGCTTGTTCTCCGGTTTGCCGAGCGCATGCGGGGCGGCGAGATCGATCCCTCGACCACCGGCGTGGAATACACCTGCGCCTCCGGCCGGCGGCAGATTCAGACCGACGTATTCATTTTAAACGGCCGCGAGCAGGAGATCGAGCCGATGTTCGCCTATCACGCGTTCCGGTATTTCGAGATCGCGGGCGAGGCGGAGCTGCTCGAGCCGGTCGTGAAGGTCATTCACACGGACGTTCCGGTGGAATCGACGTTTAAATGCGATTGCGCGGCGGTGAACTGGCTGTACGACGCGTATATCCGCACGCAGCTGAACAACCTGCACGGCGGCATTCCGTCCGATTGCCCGCATCGCGAGCGCCTCGGCTATACCGGCGACGGCCAGTGCTGCGCGGAGGCGGCGATGCTGACGCTGGGCATGAAGGACGTGTATCCCAAATGGATTCAGGACATACTGGACTGCCAGGGCGCGGAGACGGGCCACGTTCAGCATACCGCGCCGCTGATGGGCGGAGGCGGCGGGCCGGGCGGCTGGGGCTGCGCGATTGCGATCGTTCCGTGGCAGTATTATTTGCGATATGGCGACAAGAGCATGCTCGAGCGCACGTATCCGGCGATGAAGCGGTGGCTCGCCTATATGGAAGCGCACTGCGAAGGCGGCCTGTTTACGCATGAGGAGCCGAACGGCTGGTGTCTGGGCGACTGGGCCACGCCGGGGCCGGTGGAGATTCCCGAGGCGTTTGTGAATACCTGCTATCTGATCAAGGTGATGGAGATCCTGAACGCCGTCGCCCAGATTTTGAGTACCGGCGAGCGCTTCGACGCGGAGCCCTATCGCCGGGCGCTCCGGGAGCGGTATTTTGACGGAGCACACTATGCGGGCGGTGTGCGCGCGGCGGATGCGTTTGCGATTTGGGCGAAGCTTCCGGAGAGCGAGACGCTCGGTCCGGGCCTTTGTGCGCGCTATGAGGCGCTCGGGCGGTTCGACACCGGATTCCTGGGAACGGATATCCTCTGCCAGACGCTGTTTGAAATGGGGCGCGGCGACGTTGCGATGCGGCTGATTGCGTCGGACGATACGGGCGCGGGCTTCGGCTTCATGCGCGCGCGGAATGCGACGACGATCTTTGAATACATCGATCGCGACGACCGGAGCCTGGATCATCCGATGTTCGGCGCGTGCGTACGGCAGCTGTTTACGGGTCTGCTCGGCATTCGGCAGCGGGCGGGCACGGCGGGATATTCGGATATCGTGATTGCGCCGGCGCGGAACACGCTGGTTTCCCGCGCGAGCGGCGGAATCCGAACCGCGGCGGGCGAGCTGCGCGTGGCGTTCGACGCGAAATCGGTGCGCGTTTGCGTGCCCGAGGGATTGCGGGCGAGCCTTTTGCTGAACGGCCGTGAGATCGCGCTCAAGAGCGGAGAAACGCGCATTCTTCTGTAAAACCACTGGAAATTCCCGGCGGAGGTGTGGTATAATAAGGATGGACCCCGCATGGAGAAAGGAGCGTTCTTATGCATAGGATTATCACCATCGGCAGAGAATTCGGAAGCGGCGGGCGCGAGCTGGGCCGGAGAATTTCCGAAAAGCTGGGAATTGCCTATTATGATCAGGAAATCGTGACCGAAATTGCTAAGCGCACGAAGCTTTCAGAGGAATACGTGCGGTGGGTGAGCGAGAGCCGCCCGTTTACGTCGTTTCCGATTCACATCGGGCGCAGCTTCTGCGTGGCCCCTGATCCGGCGCTGCAGCCGGGCCTCGAGGTGTTTTCGGAGCAGCATCGGCTGCTGAGGGAGCTTTCGGAGAAGTCCGATTGCATCATCGTCGGCCGCTGCGCGGATTACATTTTAAGGGACAAGGAGCCGTTTAGAATCTTCGTTTATGCGGATGAGGAAAGCAAGCTGAAGCGGTGTATGGAGCGCCAGCCGGCGGACGAAACGCTGACCGAGCGCGAGATGAAAAAGCAGATGGCGGCGCTGGATCGCAGGCGCGCGCAGTATTATTCCTATTTCAGCGACCAGAAATGGGGCGCGCGGGAGAATTACGATCTGATGCTGAATACCTCCGGCAGAAGCATCAAAAAGACCGCCGCCGCGCTCGCGGAATATCTGAAGGGCGAGATGGAATAAAAATTTGCCCTCCGGTTTTTGCCGGAGGGCTTTGCTATGCGGTTTTACAGGTTTTCGTTTTTCAGCGCGTCGATCGGGTTGTCGCGGCGGATGCGGCGGGTGGAGTAGAGCATCGTGGCGAACACGACCACGAACACGCTGCCCACGCCGATTGCGACGCTCTGCCACGGAATATAGAAGCCGCGCGCCGACGCATAGCCGATATCGGCCACGAGGTAAATCACATACGACATGCCGATACCCGCCGGCAGACCGAACAGCAGGCTGCGCAGGCCGTAGATCAGGCATTCGTAATTCATCATCCGGTCGAAGCTGCGATTGGTGAGGCCCACGGATTTCAGCATCGCGAACTCGCGGCGGCGCAGCGCGATGGAGGTCGAAATCGTGTTGAACACGTTCGTCATCGCGATCAGCGAAATCAGAATGATGAAGCCCAGCGAGAACACGTTGAGCACCGTGATCATTCGCAGGCCTGCTTCGTTCTCATCCACGAGGTCATACAGATACGCGGTCGGCAGACCCGATTCCGTGAGCATCGTCTGCATGTCCGAATAGGTTTCCGCGTGCGCATCGGTGGTGAATTTAAACCAGACGGACGGATCGCTCGCGATATTTACGGCCTCTTCCATGCTCATCGGGTAAATCAGCGCGCAGGACGTGGTATCGCCGATGAAATAGGGCGCATCGGAAATCAGCGCGCCGATCGTCGTGGGCGTGTCGCGATAGGCTTCGTCGCGGGTGAGAAGCTTGACGTCGTCGCCGTCCTTGCTTTCGTAGCGATAGAGCGTCTCGCCGTTTTCGCCGGTTTCCTCGCCGGTGTAGTCGTAATCGGGCAGCTCGACCCATTCGTGGCGGCGAACCGTGATCGGCGCGGACTTGAACACGTCGTAGTCCACGAGCTTTTTGGAATCGTTCGTCGCAACGATCATCGAGGGATGGTTAAACGCGATTGCGAGCGGCGTTTCGGCGTTTAAGAATGTTTCGGCATTCAGCGAATTCGCCTTGCACAGCGCGCGGAACGCGTCCTCATCGATGAAATACACGTTTGCGCCCACGCCGTAGCCGGAGGCGGTTTCCGCGTCGATATCGTAGACGCGCAGCATCGAATCGGTGTATTGATCCGCGTCGGCGGCCAGCACCACGGGGGCGATGTGGTAGTAAACGCTGCCGGTTACGCCGCGCGCGTTTTTCAGCATTTGCAGCGTCGCTTTGCCGTCGAGCCGCTTCGCCGCGTCGCCGGAGACGTGATACTGGATGTCGTTCGCCATCTGCGTGCCGAAGCCGCTGGCGACGTCGGTCAGATATGCGCTGAACGACGTGGCCGAGATGAACAGCGTCACGCTCAGGAACAGCGAAAACACCGTGGAGCGATATCTCTTGCGATTGCGGCCGAAATTCTTGGCCGCCAGCAGCCCTTCAAAGCCGAACAGCCGGGCGAGGGGATTTACGCGCACGTCGCGCGGGCGGATTTTTACGTCGCTCGTTTGCCGAATGGATTCAATCGGGGAGACGGCGAGCGCGCGGCGCGCCGGGATGCGCGCGGAGATCAGCGTGGTAATCAGGCACGCGGCGGCGGCGACGAGAATGCCCAGCGGCGCGATCGACAGCCGCATCTGAATGCCCGTGCCGCGCGTATCGAGGAACGAGAACGAATCGCGCAGGCAATACAGCGTAATGCCAATGCCCAGGCAGCCGATCAGCGTGCCGAGCGGAATCGCGATCGCGCACAGAACGAGCGCTTCATATCGGACGCTTTCGCGAATCTGCCTGCGCGTCGCGCCCACGGACTTCAGAATGCCGAACTGGCGCGTGCGCTCGCTTACGGAGATCGCGAACGAATTGTAGATCAGCGAAATGGAGCCGAACGCAATCAGCACCACCAGAATGGCCGCGAAGCCGTACATCATTTGAATGACTGCGCTCTCCGCCGCGGCGCCGGACACCAGAAGCAGATCGCGATGCGCCGACCAGCCCGCAGCCACCGCGTTTGCGCGCATGTAGGAATAGAAGCGCGTCGGGTGCTTTACGGTAAACGCCGCGCCGATTTCGCCGCTCTCCGCGCCGACGGTCAGCGCCGTGTAGCCGGGGCAGGAGACGGCCTCGAGCGCGCTGTCCAGCCGCTCGTACAGGCCGACGACCGTGTATTTCCGCGAAAGCGCGTTCTGAAGCTGTTCGCCGGCGGCGTATTCATCGCGATCGGCAAGCGCTTCGCCGCTCGCGGAAACGCGGTCGCCCAGCTCGAGCGAGATCGTGTCGCCCACCGGAATCACCACATTGCCGTTGCTCGCGAGGTGCGCGGGCAGCAGAATTTCATCGGATTTTTCCGGCATGCGCCCGGAGAGAATGCGCACGGAAACGAGATCGGTAAAGCCGTCGCCCATCGATTTAACCAGCAGATACGGCTTGTTTTCATTGCTGCTGCCGATATCCGCCCAGCCGACTGTGCGCCAGGTCGCGAGCTTACTGATTTCGCCGTCGGATTTAAGCGTATTCAGCTCGGAATCCGTAAGGGACGGATAGAAGCCGTGGAACGCGCCGACCGCCGCGACCTCGTTGCGCGTTAAATAGTCCAGGCCGCTGTGCGCGCCCTGAATGACCGCCGTAAACAGCGCCATCGACAGCGTGATGCCGATGATCGTAACCAGCGTGCGCGTGCGGTTTTTCGCGAGCGCGCGGCGCGTTAAGCAATGGAAAATGTTCATCTGCGCGCCTCCCGAATCCGTTCGTCGCGCACGATGCGCCCGTCGTCGATGGCGATGATGCGATCCGCCTGCATGGCGATGGATTCATCATGGGTGATTACGACCAGCGTCTGATCGTATTCGCGGTTGCAGGTCTTGAGCAGCTCCATGATTTCCTGGCTGTTTTTGCTGTCCAGGTTGCCGGTCGGCTCGTCGGCGAGCACGACGGACGGCGAATTCATCAGCGCGCGGCCGATGGATACGCGCTGCTGCTGGCCGCCGGAGAGCTGATTCGGCAGATTCTTCTCGCGCCCGCGCAGGCCGAGCACGTCCATCAGCTCGTTCAGCCATTTCTGATTGACCTTGCGGCCGTCCATCAGCACCGGCAGCGTCATGTTTTCCACGACGTTCAATACCGGAATCAGGTTGTAAAACTGATAAATCAGCCCCACCTGCCGGCGGCGGAAGATCGCGAGATGATCCTCGTCCTGCGCGTAAACGTCCTGGCCGTCGAGGAAAACCTTGCCCTCTGTGGGCCGGTCTACGCCGCCCAGAATGTGCAGAAGCGTGGATTTGCCCGAGCCGGACGGGCCGATGATCGCCAGAAATTCGCCGCGCTCAATCGAAAACGAAATGTCATTTACCGCGCGCACCGCGTTTTCACCGGTTCCGTAGACCTTCGAAAGGTGTTCAATTCGCATGATTTCCATAAGAATTCTCCTTTTTCATTCACTCGGGTAACAGTATACCGGACAAAAGTGACGCCTCGGTGACAGCGCGATAAGCGTTTTGTCACTCAGGCCGCCGATTGGGCGCTGTCGCTGCGCGGCGGGTGCTCAATCGCGAGCGTCCCATTTGTTGATTTTGCGTTTTGATATTGTGCAAAACTGCCGAAACAATGATGCTGATTATACGTTTTTTGTTTTTTGCTATTGACAATTTGCGGTTATAATGATACACTCACGTTATGGAAGTCTTGACCTGAATGAGGCATAAGGCGCGTTCGGCATTGAAGTGCGCTTTATATTTTTTAACGGGCGTGACTCGTAAATCGAAAGGAAGGTAATCACCATGAAACGGATCTTGGCACTGGTTGTTTCCCTGCTCCTCGTATTGTCCCTGTCCTCGGCGCTCGCCGAAGAGAAGAAGACCATCGAATTCTTCTGCGTAAAGGAAGAAGTTCAGTCGATCTTCCAGGAGATTATCAAGGACTTCGAAGCGGAAAACCCCGATATCCACGTTGAACTGACCTATGCGTCCGACGGCGAAACCGTTCTTCTGACCCGCATTGCGAGCAACGAGGTTCCGGATACCATGAGCCTGTATCCCGCGGAGCAGACCTATCGTCAGCTGCTGGACGAAGGCTACATCATGGATCTGACCGACTGCGGTTTTGAGAGCAATGTCGAGCAGGCCATGCTGGACCTGGCGAGCTACAACGGCTCTCAGATCTCCCTGCCCTACACGCTGAGCCTGTATGGCATTCACTACAACAAGACGCTGTTCACCGAGCTGGGCATTCAGATCCCCACCACGATGGACGAGCTGATCGAGGTCTGCAAGACCCTGAAGGAAGCGGGCTACGATGCGTTCGCGCTGCCCTTCGCCAACAACGCCAACCAGATCGCCGAGCGCCTGATCAGCGCCTTCGACGGCAATTCCTACGTTGACTTCCAGGCGGTTGCCGACGGCGAGAAGGACATCCACGATGTGGCGTCCCTGACCGCGCTTGCGGATTTCATCAAGGCGATCAAGCCCTACTCCAGCGCCGACGCGATGGGCATGAACAACGACTCCGCGCACGCCGATTTCGTCAACAAGAAGGCCGCCATGCGCCTGCAGGGCTCCTGGTATCTGTCCACCTTCGAAGAGGCGAAAGCTGATTTCGAAATCGGTCTGTTCGGCATTCCGTCCCCGGTAACCGGCAAGACCATCATCCCCGTCAACATCGACACCGGCTTCTCCATTTCCGCGACGACCAAGTATCCGGACGCCTGCATGAAGTGGATCGAGTATCTGTCCCGCACGGAGGTCGCTCAGAAGTACTACACCGTCGACGGTAACATCAACATGATCAAGGGCGTTACCTATGATCGCGAGCCCTACATGGACGTTTACAACACCGTTATGGCGGGCAACATGAGCCTGACTCAGATCAACCTCTGGCAGCAGGGCGTCAATGTCCGTTCCGGTATCGCGGCTGCGATCCAGAACTTCTACATGGACGAAGACTACGAAGCCTTCTACCAGACCTGCTACGACGTCATCATCGAAAACTACGAATAATCGGCTTTTCTGAACAACTGGGCGGCGTCCTTACGGGCGCGTTTCGGACGCCGCCCTCTTTCAGGAAAACGCTGAATTAGGAAGTGACATTATGGCGAATCGGAAAAAGAAGCAGGGAACGATGAATCAGGTCGTGACCCGGTCCAGACGGATTACGTTTCTGGCGTTCAGCATTCCCGGTATCTTTCTTTACAGCCTGTTCTTTATCTATCCGGTTTTAATGGGTATCTATTACAGTCTGACGGACTGGAACGGCATTTCCCGAAATGTGAATTTCATCGGATTTGCCAACTACGTGAAAATTTTTACCAGGAGTCCCCGATTCAGAAACGCGATCACGTTCAACCTGCGCTATACGGTGATGTATGTCGCGCTCATTTTGGTTTTGGGCATCTTTCTTGCGCTGATTTTGAATCATAAAGTGAAGGGCATCACCTTCTTCCGGGCGGCGTTCTTCCTTCCGGCGGTGCTCTGCGGCGTAACGGTCGGCCTGATTTACGGGCAGATCTTCTATCGAATTGTTCCGGCGCTCGGCAAAGCGCTGGGCGTCGAGGCGCTGAGCACCAATATTCTCGGCAGCAAACAGCTGGCGATCTATGGCATTTTGTTCGTAAGCGTCTGGCAGGGGCTCGCGATGCCGACAGTCCTGTTCCTCGCGGGCCTTCAGACGATTCCGACCGATCTGTATGAATCCGCGATGATTGACGGCGCGAACAGCTGGCAGCGCTTCAAGTTTATCACGATGCCTTTCCTGCTCCCGGTTGTCACGGTCGTTCTGATTCTGTCGGTAAAGGGCGGTCTGGGCATCTTCGATCTGATCGTCGCGTTGACGGACGGCGGCCCGGCGCGCACGACGGAGAGCGTCAGCTATCTCGTATACGCGGACGCGTTCAAGAACAACAAATTCAGCTTTGCAATCGCTGAATCCGTCGTGGTCGGTATGATATTGGCGTTGATCTCCGTTGTGCAGATCATCTTCCAGAATAAGAAGAAGGTGAACAGATGAAACTGAGCAAAGGTACGAAGGCGCTGACCTATCTGATCTGTATTCTGGGCGTGCTGGTCGTTATTTTTCCGCTGTATGTTACCGTGGTAACGTCCCTGAAGAGTCCGGCGGAAAGCGCGCGCAGTTTCATTACGCCGCCGTCCGAGATTTATCTGGACAACTTTAAGAAGATGCTGAACGGCGGCACCTACTGGCGCGCGCTCGGGAACACCGTGTACATTACAGCGTTCGTGCTGCTGGGCAATATGATCGTCATGCCGCCGCTGGCATATGCGGTTTCGCGCTCGATGGGCGTCAGCCGCGGCTATCGGATTCTGTATTATTACCTGCTGCTGGGTATTTTCATCCCGTTTCAGGTAAAGATGATTCCGCTGGTAAAGCTGCTGTCGTCGCTGGGCATGATGACGCCCACGGGCCTTGCGGTGCTGTGCATCGGTTCGAGCACCTGCGAAAGCGTGTTCCTGTATGTCGGATACATGGAATCCATTCCGAAGGACATCGAAGAAGCGGCGTATATCGACGGTGCGAGCACGGCGCAGACGTTCTATCGAATCGTGCTGCCGCTGCTCAAGCCCATTCTCGCTACGGCGATGATTAAGGACGGCCTGTGGATCTGGAATGACTATATGCTGCCGCTGCTTACACTGAACAAGAGCGCCAACTATTGGACGCTGACCTTGTTTGCATACAATTTCCAGAGCGAAAATGCGATTGACTATGGCGCGACGTTCGCCTGCTATTGCCTGCAAATGCTTCCGATTATGGTATTCTATGTGTTTATGCAGAAGAATATCATCGGCGGTCTGACGGCGGGCGCGGTCAAGAGCTGATCCATTGAGGAAAACGATGCGTGATGGCGAATTCGTTTGCCATCACGCCTGTTTATGCAAAAGGAGAAAAAGCATGAAGATCAAATACTATGGAACCGCGGCGGCGGAGGGCTGGCCCGGACTGTTTTGCGTTTGCCCGTTCTGTCAGGAAGCGAAAAGGCGCGGCGGAAAGAACATTCGCACGCGCTCGCAATCCGCGATTGACGATCGCCTGCTGATTGATTTCCCGCCGGATACGTATCTGCATATGCTGTTTTACGGGCTGGATCTTCCGAAATACAAGAGCTGCATCATCACCCACGCCCACGAGGATCACCTGTACCCGCAGGATCTCGGGATGCGCGCGCACGGCTATGCGTCGGAACTGATTCCGGAAAAATTCAGCGTGTATGCGCCCGATTCCGCGATTGCGTGGATCGAAGCGCTGCCGGATTGGGCGAAGGATCGCGAACGCCTCGAATGGCAGGAGATCATGGAGTATACGACCTGTGAAATCGAGGGCTACAAGGTCACGCCGATGCTCGCAAGACACGGCAAATACGAAAAACCGCCGATCAAATGCTATATCTACACGATCGAAAAGGACGGCGAGCGCATTCTCTACGGAAACGACACCGGCTGGTTTCCGGACGAAACGTGGGAATACATTCGCGGCAAGCGCTACGATCTCGTGAGCCTCGATTGCACGATGCTCGCCCGCAAGGAGGGCACGAATCATATGGGCGTCGAGGATGTGCTGGAGACTCAGAAAAAGCTGATCGAGATCGGCTGCGCGGATGAAAACACCGTTTGGGTGATCAACCATTTTTCCCATAACGGCGGCGTCCTGCATGAGGAGCTGGAGGAGCGCATGAAGCCGCACGGTTTCATCGTCGCCTACGACGGACTCGAGGTTTCCACGAAGAAAAAATGAATTTCAGCCCGTATGCGAGAGAACATCATTTGCATGCGGGCTTCGTTTATACAATTTCCTTATAAAAGCGAATGGTGAATTGCGCGCCGCCTTCTCGGCGGTTTTGCGCCTGGATGGTTCCGTTCTGACGGGCGACGATTTCACGCGCGAGCGCGAGCCCGATGCCGACGCTGCCCTCCGACGCGTTTTGACCGCGATAAAAGCGCTCGAACAGGTGCGGAATATCGCCGGGCGCGAAGCCCGAGCCGGTATCGGCGATGGTGATTTCGGTAAATATCGGCGTTTCACGCGCCTGAATTGCAATTTTGCCGCCCGGCGGCGTGTGCTCGACGCAATTCTTGATTACGTTCCCGAGCGCCTCGACGCTCCAGGCCAAATCGCCCGCAAACGCCTCGTCGCGCACCGCAATTTCCGCCTCCAGCCCGCGAAGCTCCATGGAGATCGTCAGCGGTTCCACGGCGCGATCCACCAGCGCTCGAACGGAAACGCGCGCGGATTCGAATTTCGCCGTGCCCGCGTCGATGCGCGACAGCTTGAGCAGCGTTTCAATCAGCCAGTCGATCCGGCGCAGCGACTTTTGCAGCTCACGCGCCAGCGCGATCCGCCGCGTCTCCGATACGCCCTCGCGCCGAAGCAGCGAAACCGTCAGATTCATGCTGGTCAGCGGCGTGCGCAATTGATGCGAGATATCGGCGATCGCGTCGGAGAGCTGCGATTTGTCGGCCTGCAGCGCGCTCGCGGTCTGGCGCAGGCGAACGACCATCTTCTGAATCTCCGCGCGCAGTATGGCCAGCTCGCCCTCGCTGCTTAAAGCAATCAGGTTGATTTCCGAATCGTGCAGCACGCGGTCGATTGAATCGCTCAATTCGGCGATGGCGCGATAGCGCGCGCGGGTGGTGCGCAGGAAAAGAAGCGCATAGGCCAGCGCCGAAGCGAGCGCAATCAGCGCCGCCTGCGCGCTGCAGAGCGTCCATGCGGCGACGACGGCGGCGACGGCGATCGCCAGATGCATCAGAAGCGGCCTTTGAATTTCCGGATTTCGATAAAAGCGCATTTCAATCCACCCTGTAGCCCATGCCGCGAATCGTTTTGATGATTTCGGGATTGCCGGGATCGTCCTCGATCTTCTCGCGCAGGCGCTTGATGTAAACGGTCAGCGTATTGTCGTTTACGAAGTCGCCCGCCATGTCCCAGACCTCGTCGAGCAGGTACGCGCGCGACAGCATTCGCCCGCGATTGGCGATGAACGTGAGCAATATCTTGTATTCCAGCGCCGAAAGCGCGATTTCCGCGCCGTTTTTGGTCACGACGCCCTTGTCGGAGTCCACCGCCACGTTGCCCAGCCGCACGAGACTGCGATTGCCGCTACGGCGCAGCGAATTGCGAATGCGCGAAACCAGCTCGCGCGGGCGAAACGGCTTGGCGATGTAATCGTCCGCGCCGATATCCAGGCCCGCGACCGTGCTGCCCTCGTCGCCGGACGCGGTTAAAAAGATCACCGGCACGCTCGATTTGCTCTTGAGACTTGCGCACGTCGAAAAGCCGTTGCCCTCGGCGAGCGAAACGTCCAGCAGCACCAGATCGAACGCCTCGCGATCGAACAGCTCAATCGCCGCGGTCTGCCCGCTCGCGCTGAGCACCTGAAAGCCCTCGCCGTTTAAAAATTCCGTCAGCGTCTTTACAATGCCCGGATCGTCCTCGACCAGCAGAATGCGATTCATGCGCGCACCTCAGCCGCGCTCGAAGCCGAGATAGCGCGTGCCCTGAAACGTGAGCTTGCCCAGATCGCCCTCGGCCAGCAGGCCGTATTCGCTTCCGCGCAGCTCAAATTCCATCCGGTCGCCGCTCTCGACCTCGAAGGTCGCGTAATAGTGGGTATAGGTGGAATGCATGTTGTGGTCGTCGGTGTGGTGCGAAATTTCCTCGCGCTTCGCAACCACGCGCGCGGCCACGCTCAGCTTCGGCGAATGGTTGTTTTTGTTCCATTGCCGAAGCCCGCGCACTGCGATCATGACGAAGAGCGCGAGAACGAAGGAGAACACGATTCCAAAGAGCACCGGAAACGCAGAATCAAAGAAGGTAAAGCCGTTCATCTTATTCTCCTTTATCGCGCTGCTTCGCCAGAGCCATGATCTCGCCGTAGCGCGCGTTGATTTTATCGTAGTTTTCGCGTTTGTGGGGGAACAGGCAATCGGAGCAGTCCTTGATTCCGCCCTGAATGTAATGGAAGTTGCCGCCGCACCGATCGCCCAGCGCATACAGCGGGCAATAGCAGAACAGGCAGTTGAAATCCTCCGGCCGCTCCGTTTTGTGGCAGGGGAAATACTCGCATTCGCGATTGGAGAAGAATTTGTAATGCTCGCTCATATTCATCACGCTCCATGTAGCTATTGTAGCGCATTGCGCGAAAAAAAGCAACCGCCCCCGGCGACAACCGGGGGGCGAAAACTGTCGAAAACCCTAGGAGAGCTCGAGAGGGCTTCAGCCCTCTCGAACTTAAAATCGTACCCGGCGGCGTGTACGTCGAGGGCGAAAACGGATTTACCGCAAATCGGCGATTTCCAGAATCAGGCGCTCGGTCTTTTCCCAGCCCAGACACGGGTCGGTAATGGATTTGCCGTAAACGCCGCCGTCGATCTTCTGGCAGCCGTCCTCCAGATAGCTTTCGATCATGACGCCCTTTACCAGGCGGTAGATGTCCTCCGAATGGCGGGTGCTGTAGAGAATGTCCTTGACGATGCGCGGCTGCTCCATCCAGCGCTTGCCGGAATTGCAATGGTTGGTATCGATGATGACCGCCGGATTTTTCAGCTCGCTCTCGACATACATGGCGCAGAGCTCGCGCAGATCCTCATAATGGTAATTCGGGAAGGTCTGGCCGTATTGATTCACGCGGCCGCGCAGCACGGCGTGGGCGAGGGGATTGCCCTTGCTCTCGACCTCCCAGCCGCCATAGCTGAAGACGTGGCCCGCCTGCGCCGCGCGAATGGCGTTGACCATGACCGAAAGATCGCCGCTGGTGGGGTTTTTCATGCCCACGGGCAGCTCAAGGCCGCTCGCGGTCAGGCGGTTCTGCTGGTTTTCCACCGAACGCGCGCCGACGGCGACATACGAAAGCACGTCCGCCAGATACCGATGGTTTTCCGGATAGAGCATTTCATCCGCGCCGGAAAAGCCGGTTTCCTCCAGCACATGCACGTGCAGCCGGCGAATCGCCATCAGTCCGCGCAGCATGTCCGGCCGCGCGTGCGGGTCGCTCTGGTGCAGCATGCCCTTGTAGCCGATGCCGGTGGTGCGGGGCTTGTTGGTGTAAATGCGCGGCACGATCACGATTTTGTCCTTGACCTTTTCCTGAATCGGGCGCAGGCGGGAGATATAATCCAGCACCGCGTCCTCGCGGTCGGCCGAGCACGGGCCGATCACCAGCAGGAGCTTGTCGCTCTCGCCGCGGAATACGCTGCGAATCGCCTGATCGTTTTTCGCCTTCTGCGCCTTCATCGCTTCCGTGACCGGATACATATTGATGACTTCCTCCGGCGCGGGCAGCCTGCGCTTGAATTCCATATTCATAGATTTGCTTTCCTTTCCTGCTCAGGGTTTGTCGAAATAGCGCCTGCGCTCGGTGGACAGGCGCATCATGGCCTTCATCGTTTCCGTGTCGCCGCGTTCGAGCGCGTCGCGCAGCGAGGAAAAGTGGTTTAAAAACAGATCCATCTGCTCAAGCAGCTCGTCGCGGTTCCAGCAGAACAGCTCCGTCCACATGTTTTCGTTGATCTTCGCAATGCGCGTCAGATCCCGAAACGAATCGCCGGTGTAATCCACCAGATGCCGCGATTCCTTGCACGTCATCAGCGCCACGGCGATGCAATGCGTCAATTGCGAAAGAAAGCCGATCATTTCGTCGTGCTCGCGCGGGGAGAGCCGGCTGATTGAGCCCGCGCCGATCGCCCGGCCCAGCGCCTCGCAGAGCTGAATGCCCTCCGGCGTGTTCTTTTCGGTGGGCGTAACGATGTAATTCGCGCCGCAAAACAGATTTGGCCGCGCGTTCTGAACGCCGCTCACCTCGCGCCCCGCCATCGGATGCGCGCCCACGAATTCCATTTCGGCGGGCAATATGGCCTGCGCGCGCTCGACGATTCCGCTCTTTACGCCGGTTACGTCCGTTACAAACGCGCCGGGGCGAAGGAATTTCGCGTTTTCCTCCAGCCACTGAATCAGCACATGCGGATACAGCGCGAGCACCGCGATATCGAATTTGCGCAGGTATTCCGTGTCCGGCTGCGTGCGCCCGGAAGAGATAAAGCCCTTTTCGAGCGCGAAATCAATCGCCTTGCCGTCCGGATCGATCGCGCCCACCTCGAAGCCCTTTTCGCGAAGCGCCGCGGCGTAGCTGCCGCCGATCAGGCCGAGGCCCACGACCAGTATTTTGCTTTGGAAATTCAGATTCATGGCATTACGCTCCTTCTTCCTGCACCTCTACCGAAACGCCGAGCGATTGCAAATCCCGGAAAAAGCCGGGATAGCTCTTGCGCACGGCCTCCGCGCCCCGAATCGCGCCGCCTGTGAAGATGGCAAGCGCCGAAAGCGCCATCACGATGCGATGATCGTTGCAGCCGTCCAGCGCTTCCATGGGCGCGTGAATCGCTCCGGGCGCGACGCGCACCTCGTTTTCCAAAACGTCCAGACGCGCGCCGAATTTGGCCAGCTCCCGTGCCATGGCCGCCGCGCGGTCGCTTTCCTTGATCCGCAGCCGCCGCGTGCCGGTAAAACGCGCGCCATGGCCGCAGGCCGCCGCCGCGGCGAACAGCGCCGGCGCGAGATCGGGGCAATCCGACAAATCCGCCTCCATCGCGCCCGATTGAATGCGGCGCAGCATTTCCGCGCACGCGCGATCGCCCTGCAGGCTGTCCGGATTCAGGCCGTCGACCTGCACCTCGCCGCCCAGCGCGTTCATCGCGAAGAAAAACGCAGCCTGCGACCAGTCGCCCTCGCAGGTCGCGTCCGCCGCCCGGTAATGCTGATCGCCGGGAATGAAAAAGCGATCGCCCTCGCGGCGGACGCAAATGCCGAACCGGCGCAGCGCGTCGAGCGTCAAATCCACATAGCCGCGGCTTTCAAACGGCGGAAGCACGGTCAAAACGCTGTCGCCCTTCAGCACCGGCAGCGCGAACAGCAGGCCCGAAATGAATTGGCTGCTCACATCGCCGGGAACGGCGTATTTGCCCGCGCACAGCAGGCCCGAAACGCGCAGCTCGGTATCGCCCGTGCGCTCAAAGCGCGCGCAATCGCGCAGCAGCGCCTCATAAACGCCCACGCCGCGATCCAGCAGCCGCGCCGTTCCCCGAAACACGCCGCCGCCCGACAGGAGCGCGGCCGGAATCAGAAAGCGCAGCGTGCTTCCGCTTTCGCGGCAGGAAAGCGCCGGGAGGGAGGAAGCGTTCCGCGCGCCGTGAACAGAATCGCCGGTCGAGCGGCTTGTGCTGAACGCGCGATACGCTGCGCCGGGATTGCTTTTCGCGCTAAATTCAGCGCGCGCGGCATTTGCATTCACGCCTCCGCGGACGCGCACGGTGGAGCCTTCAATTTCGATCTCCGCGCCCAGCACGCGCAGGCAGTTAATCGTTGCGAAAATATCCTCGCTGAATTCGAGATTATGCAGCGCGCTTTCCCCATCGGCAAAGGCTGCGCAAATCAGCATGCGGTGCGCGCAGCTCTTCGACGCGGGCACGCGCACGGCTCCGCGCGGCTGCGAGGGGGCAAATACCGCGTTCATGAAAGGCGCTCCTTCAGAAGATCCATCGCCTCCAGATAGCCCTCGAAGCCCTTGCCGGCGATCGTCGCGATTGCGGCGAGGCGCACATAGCTGATCTGGCGAAAATCCTCGCGCTCGCTGACATTGGAAATGTGCACCTCGACCGCGGGAATGGAAACGGCCTTCAGCGCGTCGAGCAGGGCCACGCTGGTGTGCGTGTATGCGGCGGGATTGATGACGACGCCGTCCACGCCCTCGTAATACGCCTGCTGAATGCGATCGACGATCGCGCCCTCGTGGTTGGATTGAAACACCGTGCATTCCACGCCCAGCTCCGCTGCGTGGCGATCGATCATGCGCACGAGCTCGGCATAGTTCCGCGAGCCGTAAACGTCCGGCTCCCGAAGACCCAGCAGATTCAGATTCGGGCCGTTGATAATCAAAAGCTTCATACTATTTCGCCTCCTTGTGTCGCCATGCGCCGAGAACATGCGCGGCCACGTCCTCGGGCGTGCCGGTTACGGGAATCCGCGCGTCGCACACGGCGGTGTAAATGGGGTATCGCTCCGAAAAGCGCTGTTTCAGCGCGATGGAGCTGCGCGAAAGCGGGCGATCGGGCGTGACGTTCAGCTTCTCCAGCGGCCGATCGAGGAAGAACAGCCGGCCGTTTTGCCGAAACGCATTCACGTTTCGCGGGTCGATCGCCGCGCCGCCGCCGGTTGCGATGATCGCGCCGCTGCTTCGCGCGGCCTCCTCGACAGCCTCGCGCTCCAGCGCGCGAAACGCCGCCTCGCCGTCCGATTCAAAGATTTCCGGAATGCTGCGGCCCGCGCGGGCGACGATTGCCTCGTCCGTGTCCAGCAGCGGCCGCCCGGTTATTTTCGAAAGCACGCGCCCGACGGTGGTCTTGCCGCACGACGGCATGCCGATCAGCACGACGTTTTCCTTTTCCAGCAGCACCTCGCGATACGCGCGCTCGATCAGCGCCTCGTCGGCTTTGGTTCCGGTAAACAGCGCCGAGGCGTATACCGCCTGCGCCGACAGCATATACAGTCCGCCCTCCGCCGGAACGCCGCGCTTTTGCGCCTCCAGAATCAGCCGCGTGCGCAGCGGATTGTAGATCACGTCGATTGCGCCCGAAAGCGACGGAAACGCGTCCAGATCGATCGGGCAGGCGTCGTTTCCGGGGAACATGCCGACCGGCGTGGTGTTTACGAGCACCTCTGCGTCGAACGCGCGCGCCTGGTCGTAGGAAATCTGCTGAGCGTTCGGGTGGCGCGAGGCGACGGCGATTTCGCGCGCGCCGAGATCGCGCACCACCGCGCGCAGCGTCTTCGAGGTGCCGCCAGTTCCGAGAATCAGCACGCGCCGGCCCTGAATCGAAACGCCTGCATGCCGAATCAGCGCCGCCGCGCCGGCATAATCGGTGTTGTCGCCGCAAAGAACGCCGTTTCGGTTCACGATCGTATTCACCGCGCCGATTTTTTTCGCGCTTTCGGAGATTTCGTCCAGATACGGAATTACCGTTTCCTTATAGGGGATCGTTACGTTGATCGCGCGGAAATCGCGGCTTCGGAGCAGCTGATCTACGCCCTCGGGCGTGAGCTCGCGCAGCTCGTAATGGTAATCGGCGATTTTTTGGTGGATCTCGCGCGAGAAGCTGTGGCCGAGGCGCGCGCCGATCAATCCGTATTCCATTTAGAGCGCCTCCCTTGCAAATACGTCCGTGCCGAACCGTCCGGCGAGCAGATCCGAGAGCACCAGCGCCGTCACGCAATCGATCACCGGGCAAATGCGGCGCACGATCGCGGGATCGTGGCGGCCGGCGATGGTCAGAACCGTGTTTTCGTTCTGAAGGAAATCCACCGTTTCCTGCGCGCGCGCGATCGACGGCGTGGGCTTTACCGCGCAGCGGAACGTAACCGGCATGCCGTTGGTAATGCCGCCGTTGACGCCGCCGTTGCGATTCGTCTGGGTGATTACCCGGCCGTCCTGCATGCGGAAGGAATCGTTTGCCGCGCTGCCGCGGCTGTCCGCGAGCGCAAAGCCGTCGCCGAATTCCACGCCCTTTACGCCGCCGAGCGAGAACAGCGCGTGCGAAAGCAGTCCCTCCACGCTGTCGAACCACGGCTCTCCCAGTCCAGCCGGAAGCCCGCACACGGCCGTTTCGGTAACGCCGCCCACGCTGTCCTGCTCGCTCTTCGCGCTCAGAATCGCTTCCGCCATTTTCTGGCCCGCCTCCGCGTCCAGCACGGGGAAGGTCGCGGCGTTCAGGCGCGCGATATCGCCGGGCAAATCGGCAAACGCGCGGTCGTCGATTTTCGCGCAGCGGCGAATGTGCGTGCCGATCGAAATGCCCAGCCGATTCAGCGCGGGAATCAGCACGCCGCCCGCCGCGACGAGCGCCGCCGTGATGCGGCCGGAAAAGTGGCCGCCGCCGCGATCGTCCTCATAGCCGTGGTATTTGCAGTGCGCGGCGTAATCCGCGTGCGAGGGGCGCGCCTTTCCGTGCAGCGCGGAATAATCGCGGCTGTGCTGATCGGCGTTTGGAATCAGTATGGTCAGCGGCGTTCCGGTGGTTTTGCCCTGATAAGCGCCGCTGACGATGCGGAATTCATCCTTTTCGCGCCGCGCGGTGTCCATCGGCGACGACGGGCGGCGGCGGGAAAGCAATTCGGCGATGAACGCTTCATTCACCTCCATGCCGGGGCAGAGGCCGTCCAGCACCGCGCCGATCTCCGGGCCGTGGCTTTCGCCGAACAGCGTGAGCGCAATATGGCTGCCAAAGGTATTTTTCATGCTCTCATCCTCTCCGCAAGCTCTGAACAGGTCATTTTCCGGAAGAAGAACGAACCGATTTCGTCCACGCAGACCGCCGTTACGCCGCCGTCGACTGCCTTTTTGTCGTGCTGCATATAGGCGATCAGTCTGTCCGCCGGCACGTCCGCGTGCGTCGGGAGATTGTATTTCTGCAATACGCGCTCCAGGCGCTCGCGCGCGGCGGGCGCGCACATCGGGAGCATGCCCGCGGCGACGCATTCGCCGTGCAGCCAGCGGCCGTCCATCGCGCTTTCGATCGCGTGGCCGATTGTGTGGCCGAAATTGAGCACCTTGCGCAGGCCCTTTTCGGTCGGGTCCTGCTCGACCACGTCGCGCTTGATTTTCAGCGAGCCTTCCAGAATCGCATCCAGATCGCGATTCAGATGGTCGCTCTGTTCGATGAGCGCAAACAGCCCGGCGTTTGAGGTCGCCGCCATCTTGATGCTCTCGGCAAGGCCCGCCGCGATTTGCCGCGCCGGCAGCGTGTTCAGCGCGTCCGGATCGATGACGACCTTTTTCGGCGGATAGAACGCACCGACGACGTTTTTTACGCCCTGCATATCGACCGCGACCTTGCCGCCGATCGACGAATCCACCTGCGAAAGCAGCGTGGTGGGCAAATTGTAAAAGTCGATTCCGCGCATATAGACCGCCGCGGCGAAGCCGGCGAGATCGCCCATTACGCCGCCGCCCACGGCGATTACGCGATCCGCGCGCGTAAAGCCCAGCTCCAGCATCCGCGAAAGCAGCATGCGGTGGTTGTCCAGGCTCTTGGTGGCCTCGCCCTGCGGGAGCGTTATAATCGCGCTGTTTTCGCAAACCGCGGCCGCCGCGCGCGCATATTCCGCGGGCACGCCGTCGTCGGTAACGATCAGCGCCCTTCCGGCATGCGGAAGGTAATCGCCCAAATGGGAAAGAGCACCGCGCACAAGCGCGATATCATAGCCGCCCGAGGCGGTTTTGACCGGCAGAATCATGCTTTCACCTCGCCGGAATAGGTGCCGACCAGCTTGAGCTTCGCGCAGACGGCGGAGAGCTCCTTGAGCATGTTCTGGCCGCTGGGCGAGGCGATATTGCCCTCGGCCTCCACGAAGAAGTAATAGCTCCAGATCAGCTCCTTCATCGGGCGGCTGCGCAGATTGCGCATGTTGAAATCGTGCGCGCCGATGATGTTCAGCGGAAGCGCCAGCGCGCCGGCCTCGTTTTTGGTGGTGAATACGAGGATGAAATGCTCGGTTCCGTCGTTCGCGGCCGGGTCGGGCAGGTGCGGCGCGCGGCTGAACACGGCGAAGCGCGTGGTGTTCGTGTGCGAAGCGTTGATGCGCTTTTGAAGGATATTCAGCCCGAACAGCGCGGCCGTTTCCTCGGAGGCGATCGCCGCGACGGTCGGATCGTTCTGCTCGGAGACGTATTTCGCGGCCAGCGCGGTGTTGGAATAGGCGATGGTGTTCAAGCCGTGCGCGCGAATGAACTCGGCGCACTGATCCAGCGCCTGCGGATGGCTGACCACGGTGCGGATATTCTCAATCGACGCGCCGGAGCAGGCGAGCAGGTTGTGCTCCACCTCCAGCTCGATCATGCGGTTGACATAGAGGCTTCCGGAGAACATCAGATCCATCACCGCGCCGACGTCGCCGGCATAGCTGTTTTCAATCGGCAGCACGGCGCAATCGTATTCGCCCGCCTCCACGGCGCGATAGGCGGCCTTGAAGTCCGGCGCGGAGAAAAGAGACGCGCTCGGGAACGCGCGCTTGGCGGCGATATGCGCAAACGCGCCCTCCACGCCGCTGTAAACCACGCGCATGCCCTCGTTGAGCCGCGACTGATAATCGCGCGAGATTTTCATCACGTCCCGCAGAAAGCAGGAATAGTATTCCTTCAGCTCCGGGCTTTCGATGCGCGCAAGGCCCTTTTCGATCACGGCGTTTTCCCGCGCCGCGTCCAGCACGGAAAGCCCGTGCTCGCGCTTGTACCGGGCGACGTCGCGGCAGACGTTCATGCGGCGCTCAAACAGCCGCGCCAGTTCTCCGTCGATTGCGTCGATTTCGGTTCTTGCGTCCTTCAGCGATTCCATAAAACAGCTCCTCCTTTTTGTCAGCCGGGCGTGTCAGGCTGTCCGATTGAAAATAAAAGCGACTTCCGCAAAGGAAATCGCTTGGATAGCCTACGATTTTTCTTTACCGCATCGCTGCGGCAACCGCCCTTTGCGCGTGTGCATTTGCCCGAATAAAGCAATAAAACCGATAAAAATAGCGATACGCAAAAAAGCGCATCGCACGCAAAAACGCAAAGCGGTTCCCGCAAAGACGGCGCGAGACCGCACGATGATTCTGATTCCGCATCATATTGCAGGCCTCCTCCGCTTTGTGATACCGTCATTATACTCCGGATTCGCGATTTGTCAATCGAAGAATATAAAAAACATGCTAATTCGGTGAAAACCGCAGACGGAACGATCTTTGCGCGAAGCGCTTGCATCTTTCGAATAAAAGGCGTATAATTGGATTGCTATCATTTATAGATGTGGAGGATTGTATCACCATGAATCCGTTTTATCGGGAATATCTGGACGCTGAAATTGATCGGCACGGCACGAATTGCATCAAATGGGACTATTTGGAGCGCACCTTCGGGCGGCCGGATTTGATCGCCGCATGGGTGGCGGATATGGATTTCCGCACCGCGCCGACGGTTCAGCAGGCGCTGGTGGAGCGCGCGCAGAATGCGATTTACGGCTATACCGACAATGCAGTCGCCGAAAAAAAGGCCGAGTGCGGCTGGATTCAGCGGCGCTACGGCGTGGAAATTCAGCCGGAATGGATTCTGTTCAGCGCCGGCGTAATCGACAGCTTGTTCTATTGCGTGCGCGCGCTGACCGAGGATACCGACGCGATCCTGATTCAGCCGCCGGTATACGGCCCGTTCTTCGCGGCGGTGAACAGCTTCGGCCGCAGGCTCGTGCGCAATCGCCTGATGGAGACCGAGGACGGCTGGAGGATGGATTTCAACGATCTGGAAAAGCAGTTCGCTTCCGGCGTAAAGATGATGATTCTGTGCTCGCCGCACAATCCGGTCGGCCGCGTCTGGACGCGCGAGGAGCTCACGCGCGTGATCGAGCTCGCGAACCGCTATAATGTAATCGTCATTGCCGATGAAATTCACGCGGACTTCAATATGGGCGTGCGCCCGCAGACGCGCATTCTGGACGTGGAGGGCGCGGACCGGTGCGTGATGCTGACGAGCGCGACCAAATCGTTCAACCTCGCGGGCCTTCGCCAGTCGTCCTGCATCATCAAAAACCCCGAGCTGCGCGAAAAGGTGCGCCATGAAATGCAGCTCGCGCACGCGATGGATCCAAATCTGTTCGGCGCGATCGCGCAGCGCACGGCCTATGAAACCGGCGACGAATGGATGGACGCGGTGGTGGAATACATCCGCGAAAACCGCGATTACGTCTGCAATTACCTGAAGGAAAACCTGCCCATGATCAAGACGCATCCGCAGGAGGGCACGTATCTGCTGTGGCTGGACATGCGCGCGTTGAACATGGACCACGAGAGCCTGAAAAAGATGCTGATCGACGAAGCGCACATCGCCTTTACGAGCGGCACGGACTTTGGCGAAGAGGGCGACCGCTATTTCCGTTTGAACCTTGCCTCGCCGCGGCGCAATATGGAGCGCGTGATGGAGAATCTGAACAAAGCGATACGGAGTCGATAAGCATTGAAGATCAATTTAAGGAACCTGTTTAAAAAGCCGGATCGAATGATCGCGCTGGACGTGGAGCTCGACGGCATGCACCCCAGCCGGATCATTCAGCTGTCCTATCTGATCATCGACGGGCGGCGCGTGCGCGGCAAGAACATGTATTTCAAGGCCAAGGCGATCAATCGCTATGCGCGCAAGGTGCACGGCCTGGGCGTATATCAGCTGAAAAAGCTGTCCGGCGGCGACATTTTCGCCTGCCGCGCGGATGAAATCTACAACGATTTCAAGGATTGCAAGCTGGTGATCGGCCACGACGTGGCGGGCGATATGCGCTATCTGCGTGCGGAATTCAAGCGCGTGGGCGTTACGCTTCCGGAAATCCCGATTTTCTGCACGCTGAAGCACTATACGGAGGAAGCGCACATCCCGATGAAGCAGAATCCGAACCAGCTGAAGCCGCCGAAGCTGACGGAGCTGACGGAGCATTTCGGCCTTTCGCAGGAGCTGATTGCCGAAAAGTGCGCGCGCTGGTTCGGCGGCGGCGATCATCCGCACGACGCGCGCTACGACGCGGCCGCCGCCTACCTGTGCATGCTGGTGGGCGAAGGAAAGGCATAATTCCAAAGGAGAACAACCCGGCGCCCGGATATCGATGCGATATCCGGGCGCTATTTATGAATGAATCCATTCTTCAAAAATTTTTTCAGGCGTGCTGCAACGTTTTTGCCTCCTGAGCGGTATACATAGTGAAACCGCCTGAGCGGTTCGGAATAAGGAGGATGAATGGTATGAAAAAGATGTTTGCAATGCTTCTGGTTGTGGTCATGGGATTGTGCGGCGCGGCCGCGATGGCAGAAAAGACGCCGGCGGCGGTTTACGAGAGTCAGCCGACGGCCGTGGAGGCGTACTGCGACGGCGGCCACGTCATGCTGGCGCTGAAGGATCTGGAGGCGGTATTTGGGCTTGTCGCGACGGCGGACGGCGACGATTACACGCTGGACAACGGCCTGAACAGCGCGGCGTTTAAGCTGGGCGTGGATTCCTGCACGATTTCGAACCGGATTGAAGAAACGCCCGCGGAAACGGTGCAGCTCGGCGCTGCGGCGGTGGAAGAAGATGGAAAGGTCTATGTTCCGGCGGAGCTGCTTCGCGCCGTGCTGGGCGAGGATGCGGTGCGCATCGAGGCGGACAGCGTGTATATCCGCAACGACGGCTATTTCATCAAGGGCATGCCGAATCCGATGGAGGAACAGGAATCGCTGGACGCGCTGAGCAAGAAGGTGGGGTTTGCGGTCGTTGCGCCGGAAAAGCTGGGCGCATTTGAGCGGACGACGCTCTTCTCCATCGATACGCTGGCGCAGGCGATTTACGCAAACGGCGAGCAGGAGCTCTGCTATCGCGTCTCTCCCGCGGCCGACGGCGACAACAGCGGCGATTACGTCGATTATTCGAGCGTAAATACTGAGAAGGTCGGCGAGGCTTCCGTGACGTTCAAGGGCGACGGCGAAAAGGTCAGCCTTGCAATCTGGACGCAGAACGGTTATGATTATTCCGTGGGGATTCGCGAAACCGGCGTTTCGATGGACGAGATGGTCGCCATCCTGAACGAGCTGGGAATCTGAATACATTCGGCGGCGCGCTCTGCGCCGCCCTTTGGAGGAATACAAGATGGAGCTTACACTGCGCACAAAGCCGGTTCCGAGGGCGCTTCAATGGCTCATGGCGCTCATTCAGCGGCCGTTCGAGCGATGGCGGGAGCAGAGCGCCCGATCGGAAAGCCGCAGCGCCGCCTTTCGCATCCGGGTCGGGGAGCTGCTGGACGCTTACGGCGATTCCATATTGCGCCTGGCCTATTCCTATCTGCACAATCGCAGCGACGCGGAGGATATTCTGCAGGAGACGTTGATGAAGTATCTGAGCGCGGAGCCGGCGCTGGAAAGCGAATCCCACGAGAAGGCGTGGCTGCTGCGCGTCGCCATCAATCTGTCCAAGAATAAAATCGAGTCCAATCGCTATCGCGCCCATGAGGATCTGGACGACCACTTTTTCGCCGACGAAAAGCCGGATCTCCAGTACGTCTGGGATGCGGTCAAAGCGCTGCCGCAGCAGTGTGCCGAGGTGATTCACCTGTATTATCAGGAGGGCTATTCCTGCGCGGAAATCGCGAAGCTGCTGAGGCGCAACGAGGCGACGGTGCGCTCGCTGCTCAGCCGCGGGCGCGGAAAGCTCCGGGAGATTCTGAAGGAGGACTACGATTTTGAAGTATAAAGAGCTGATGAACACAATCGAGGTCACTCCCGAAATGCGCGCGCGCATTCTGGACGATCTGGAAGAGCGCCGCGCAGCGCAGATGCGGCGAAAGCGTTTGCGCAGAATCTATGCGGGTGCCGCGTCGCTGGCGGCCTGTCTGGTGCTGGCGCTGATGATTGGAAAATTCGCCGGACGCGCGCCGGAGCCGACGAACGAGCCCCTCGCGATGAATCCCTACGGCGCGACGGAATGCGCGTCTATCGCCGAGCTGTCGCAGGCGCTGGGCTTCGCCGTCAAGGCTCCGTCCGTGCTGCCCTTCGAGCCGGAACAGATCACCTACAGCGCCATGTTTGAAACGTTTGCGCAAATCGATTACAGCGCGGGCGGCGCTTCGCTCTGCGTCCGCATGGCGCCCGGCACCGAGGATATCAGCGGCGATTACAATGAGTACGCGCAGGAGGAAACGGCGGAGATTGGCGATTGGAACGTGCTCCTGAAGGGCGACGGCAGCGCCGTTTCGCTGGCGACCTGGACGGACGGCGCATACGCCTATTCCATCAGCGCCGAGCCGGCGATTTCCCGCACGGACATGCTGCGCGCGGTAGAGAGCATGCGATAAATCGATTTGCAAAAAAGCAATCAGGCCCACGTTCGGGCCTGATTCAGACTCTCGATCCCCTGGAGAGCTCGAGAGGGCCGAAGCCCTCTCGAACTTAAAATCGTACCCGGCGGCGTGTACGTCGGGGGCGGGGCTATTTTATCGCAGGGAAATCCCATTTCCCGGAGAGAAAATAGCTACCTTGCAGATTTTGCGGCCGGAGTCCGCAGGACTCAAGCAAAATCTGGAGGGGGTGGTAGTGGCGGGGGAGCTTGCTCCCCCGTCCACCAGCTTGTCAAAAAGGCTTTTTTGACAAGCTGAATCAGGCCCGTTTTCGGGCCTGATTTTTATGGGGAGTTTTCCTGAAACGCCTGCAAGAACGTCTCTGCCGCCTTGCTGAATGTGGCGTAGCGCTTCCAGACGAGCGCGTGGCGCACCTTCAGTGGCGGATGCAGCGGGCGGAAACAGAGACCGGGATTGAGCTGGTTTGGCAAATGATCGTCTGCGGTCAGCAAAAAACCGAGGCCGCTCTGCACGAATGCGGAGGAATCGCCGTTTACGATATTGTAGGTCGCGGCGACGTCCAGCTGCTCAATCTCCGTCTGCGCCCAATGGGCGATCTCCTGCTGAAGACCGATTCGGTGATGCAGAATGAGCGGAATGCCGCGCAGGTCTTCTTTTTCGATCGCCGCCTTCGCTGCAATTGGAGAAGTCTCCGGCAGAACCAGCCCCCAGCGGGCGCAGTCATTCAGAGAATGGTATTCGTATTTCGCAGTGTCTACCGGTTCCAGCAGCACTGCAAAATCCAGACTGCCGTGGTCCAGGCGTTCCGTCACATCCGTCGCGTCGCTGCTGTAAAACTGAAAGCGAATGCCCGGATGCGCTGCGCGGATGGATGCGGCGGCGCGCAGCACCGATGTGTTCGGATTGCCGCCGATGGCGACCTCGCCGGCGATTTGCGCGTCGTCGGCATGCAGCTCGCGCTGCGTCTTCTCTACGAGCGCGAGAATTTCCTCCGCACGCCTGCGCAGCAGCACGCCGTCCTCGGTCAGCGCGATCTTTCGCTTTCCGCGAACGAGCAGCGGCTTTCCGATTTCCTGCTCCAGCTCCATTAATTGCTTGGACAGGGACGGCTGGGAAATGTGCAGGCGCTCCGCAGCCCGGGTGATGTTTTCCTCCTGCGCGACGGCGAGAAAATAGCGCAGCAATCGCAGCTCCATGGTCGGCTCACCTCGGCTTCAGTATAATGGGATTTATCATTCCTGTCAACAATGATTTGCCATTCAATATAAGTATTTGCTATTATTTCGCCGCGGCGGTATACTCTTTCCGGAAGGAAGTGCGGCGATATGGAGGGAAAAAAGCAGCTGGACATGCTGCACGGCTCGATTTGGAACAAAATTCCGCAATTCGCGCTGCCGGTGGCGGCGACGGCCATACTGGAGCAGCTGTTCAACGCCTCGGACGTGGCGGTGGTCGGCAATTTTACCGGCGCAGATCGCACGATCGCGGTCGCGGCAGTGGGCGCGAACAGCCCGCTGATCAGCCTGATTGTGAATCTGTTCATCGGCATTGCGCTCGGGACGAACGTGGTGATCGCCCATGCCATCGGCCACGGCAATCGCGAAGATGTTCACAATGCGGTGCACACCTCGGTGCTGCTGTCGCTGCTGGGCGGCGCGCTGGTGGCGCTGGTCGGCGAATTGATTGCCGCGCCGATGCTGGGACTGCTGAACGTGCCGGAGGACGTGTTTCCGCTGGCGCTGCTCTATCTGCGCATTTATCTGGCGGGCATGCCGGTGATCCTTTTGTACAATTTTGAAGCCGCCATCTTTCGCAGCATGGGCGAAACGAGGATTCCGCTGATCGCGCTGGCGACCTCCGGCGTGCTGAACGTGGCGCTCAATCTGTTTTTCGTGGCGGTATTGCGCATGACGGTAAATGGCGTCGCCATCGCGACGGTGATTTCGAACGCCGTCAGCTCCGCGCTGCTCTTTCACAGGCTGCGGAAAACCGAGCGGGAGATTCATCTGGAGCCGAAGCAATTGCGAATAGACGCGGAAATGCTGCGGTGGATTCTCCGCATCGGCCTGCCCGCGGGCATTCGGAGCGCCGTGTTCGCCGTTTCGAACATCGTTATTCAGTCCGCGATCAACAGCCTTGGCACGGTGGTCATGGCGGCGTCCAGCGCGGCATTTAACATCGAAATCATCACCTATGACATCCTGAATTCGTTTTCGCAGGCGTGCACGACCTTCGTCGGGCAGAATTTCGGCGCGGGCGAGCTGCGAAGATGCCGGAAAACGCTGGCGCTTTGCATAATCGAGGGAATGATTGCATTGGCGGTCGCCATTACCGCGCTTCTGCTCTTCGGCAAATCGCTGCTGGCGATTTTCAACAGCGATCCGGAGGTCGTAAAAACCGGCTATATCCGGCTGATGATGGTCATGCTGTCCCATTCGTTCAGTTTGCTCTACGAGGTCATGAGCGGCTATTTGCGCGGGTTCGGCATATCGCTCGCGCCGGCGCTGCTTACGATGCTCGGCGTATGCGGCATTCGAATCGCGTGGATTCAATTCGTATTCCCGCAAAACCGGACGTTCCGGACGATCATGGCCGCCTATCCGATCAGCCTGTGCGCAACGATGCTGCTGATTCTGCTGGCGCTGATCGCCTATCGCCCTTCGCGCAGATTTGCCGGTTTGCGGGGGAAAACGTAAAAAACGCAGGGAGGAATTTCGATGAACAATGTGATTTTGAATAACGGCGTGACCATGCCGCGCATCGGCTACGGCGTGTTTCGCATGACGGATCAGAGCGCCTGCGAGGAAGCCGTCGTGCAGGCGATTCAGGCGGGCTATCGCCTGATCGATACCGCGGCCGCCTATGGAAACGAAGAAGCGGTCGGCCGGGCGATTCGCCGCTGCGGCGTGCCCAGAAACGAGCTGTTTATTACCACGAAGCTCTGGATTCCGGATATCAGCTACGAGGGCGCAAAGCGCGGTTTTGCCGCGTCTTTGAAGAAGCTGGGGCTGGATTATCTCGATCTGTATGTGATTCACCAGCCCTATCACGACGTATTCGGCGCGTGGCGGGCGCTGGAGGAACTGTACGCGGCGGGAAGGGTTCGCGCCATCGGCGTGGACAATTTCACACAGGATCATCTGGCGGATTTCCTGTTCTGGAACCAGGTAAAGCCCGCCGTGAATCTGCTGGAGTGCAATCCGTTTTTCCAGCGGGAGGACGAGCTGGCTTACCTCAAAGCGCAGGGCATTCAGATGCAGGCGTGGTCGCCGCTGTCCGCCGGACAAAACGACCTGTTTCACAACGAAACGCTCTGCAAAATCGGCGCGGCGCACGGAAAAACCCCGGCGCAGATCGTTTTGCGCTGGCTGACGCTGCGGGGAATCGTGCCGCTGGTCAAGTCGTCCAGTCCGCAGCGCATGCGGGAAAACCTGAATATCTTTGATTTCACGCTCGCAGAAAACGAAATGCAGCAAATTGCAAAGCTGGATACCGGCCATACCTGCTTTATGCCCCGCAATACCGGCGCAGCTGTAACCACATTTCTGGAACAGGCAGTCACAGGCTCGGCCCCGTCGGGAAAGGTAGAAGGAAAAGAGAAATAAGCGAACCGTTTCGCCAAATGCATTCCGGATTAAAATCAAATGGCGGCGTTTGCCGGAAATTCAATACAGGCGGCGCATGAGCAGTGGAAGACGGGCAAAGCCGCGCGGCATTTGCCCTGCGATTTCCGCTGCTTTTGTGCTGCCTGCGTTTGCTGTGGCGGATGCGCTTGCAAAGCGCGCCGGGCATGCGCGGACAGATCGCCCTTATTTCCCCCCGAAACGCTGGCTTTTCCTTTGGCGGTGTGGTATAGTAATGGTGTTTAAGGTGCGGTTGGGGGTGCGGCTATGAGGCGCGAATCGGTGGCGAAGCTGGGACTGGCGCTGGGTCTGTTCGTTTTGGCCGGCGTTTTTCGGCAGCTGGATCGCCTGGCCGCAATCGCACGGAGCTGGCCGTTCGCGCGCGGGAGAGCGGGCTGGTGATTCTGAATCGAAAGAGCGAAAGCCATTGGAGGGAATGAGGCGGCCTATGGGAATTCTGATTTGCGGAATGAACGGAACGGGCAAAAGCACGCTGGGGCGAATGCTGGCCCGGCGCCTGAATTGCGAATTCATCGACAACGCGGATCTGTACTTTGCCAAGGAGGACGCGGCCTATCCGTTTGCCAATCCGCGCAGCCGGGAGGAGGCGATTCGGATTATGGAGAAAAGAATTGCGGGAAACGATCGCTTTGTATTCGCCGCGGTGAAGGGAAATTACGGCGACAAACTGATCGCGGCCCTCGATTGCGCGGTGCTGATTGAAGCGCCGAAGGCCGTTCGCATGCAGCGCGTCCGGCAGCGCTCCTATCAGAAATTCGGCGATCGAATTCTTGCCGGCGGCGATTTGTTTGAAAGGGAGAACGCGTGGTTTGCCCTCGTGGACAGCCGTCCGGAAGATTATGCCGCGAAGGGACTCGAAGGCATGAGCTGCCCCGTTCTGCGCGTGGACGGCACGCTGCCCATTGAGGAAAACGTGGAAAGAATCCTGCGCTTCCTGGAATCGCGCGACCGGTGAAGCTGAAATATTGCTGAATTACACATACCAGGCGTTCCGCCCGATTATCGGCGGCAACAACAAATCCCCCGACGAATGTCGGGGGATCATTTTGGTTGGCATGCGATCGGGCGGCGGCTGATTTCTTAGCTAAGTTCCGGCGCAAATCGCTCGCGGATCAGACCTTCTTCAGGTGCAGCACTTCGCTGGAGAAATCGCCACGGAGGTGAATCCATGCGCCGTAATGGTTGAGGGCGGCGCCGGAATAGCGATTGCCCGCGTCGTCCGCGTAGGTTGCCGTCTCGTCCAGACCGCGCATGCACACGCGCTTCGGCGATTCCATCGGCGTTTGCAGCGCGCGATAGACGCACAGCAGCGCCTCGGACGCATCCTCGCTGACGAACTGCCACGCGGTATAACGGCCCTCGAACGGGGAGAGCAGGCGCGTGAATACGCCTGTCTGCGTCAGCTTCCGCACGCGCTTTACGAATTCCACCTGCTGGCGAACGACCTCGGTGTCCGCCTCGTTCAGCTTCGACAGATCCAGCTCATAGCCGAAATTGCCGCCGAGCGCCACGTCGCCGCGCAGCTTCATGCTGGTGATTCGGCCGGTCTGGTGGTTCGGAACGGCGCTCACGTGCGCGCCCATCGCGCTCGCGGGATAGGCAAACGACGTGCCGTACTGAATGCTCAGGCGCTCGATCGCGTCGGTATCGTCGCTCGTCCAGGTCTGCGGCATGTAATACAGAAGGCCCGCGTCGAAGCGTCCGCCGCCGCCGGAGCAGGATTCGAACAGAATCTCCGGGAAGCGCGAGACGATTCGATCCAGCACCGAATACAGGCCCAGCATATAGCGATGTTGCGTTTCCAGCTGGCCCTCGGGCAGCTGAGAGGCGGAGAACGCCTCGGTCATGTTGCGGTTCATGTCCCATTTGACATAGTCGATCTGCGTGCTCTCCAGCACGGCGGAGATGGCCTGGACGATGTAATCCTGAACCTCGCGGCGCGACAGATCGAGAATCAGCTGATTGCGCTCCTCGGTGCGGTCACGGCCCGGGATGTGCAGGCACCAGTCGGGATGCGCGCGATACAGATCGCTGTCCGGCGAGACCATTTCCGGCTCGAACCAGAGGCCGAACTTCATGCCCAGCGCGTGAATCTTTTCCGAAACGCCCTCGAGGCCGCCGACCAGCTTTTCGCGGTTGACCACCCAGTCGCCCAGCGAGCAGTTGTCGATATTGCGCTTGCCGAACCAGCCGTCGTCGAGCACGAACATCTCGATGCCCAGCTCCTTCGCGCGCTTCGCGATGGTCAGAATCTTCTCTTCATCGAAATCGAAATACGTCGCTTCCCAGTTGTTGATCAGGATCGGGCGCACGCGATCGCGCCAGCTTCCGCGCACCAGCCGCGTGCGGTACAGGCGATGATACAGATGCGACATGCCGTTCAGGCCCTGATCGGAATAGGAAAGCGCGGCCTCCGGCGTCTGGAAGCGCTCGCCCGGCGCGAGCCGCCACGCAAATACGCGCGGATTCATGCCGATCGACATGCGGCTGTTGCCGGAGTTGTCGACGTTGACCGACGCAAGGAAGCTGCCGGAGTAGATCAGATTCATCGCCCAGACATTGCCGCTGTGCTCGGTGGCCGACGCGTCGCAGACCGCGATGAACGGGTTTTTCTCGTGGCCGGACGCGCCGCGCTCGCTGTAAACGCGCGTTTCGGCCTGGCCGACCGGCTTGCGGATCACGCTGCGCTCGCGCGCCCAGCCGCCGTGCAGGTAAATCAGATCGTAATTGCTGCCATAGAGCGGAACGGAGGCCGCCATCGCGTCGCGAACGGTCAGATTCTGCGCGCCGCCGTTTTCCAGCTCCATGCTGCGGGTGATCGCGCCGAATTCGTAAATCGTGTATTTGAGCGCGATTTTAAGCCCGGTCAGCGCGTCTGCGAGGCGCAGAACGAGACTCGCCGCCTCGGAATCGCTTTCGACATACGTCGCCGGAAGCCCCTCGAGCGGGCGCTTGCCGGGGTAGATCTCGTGGGAGACGTACCGCGCGACGACCATATCGTCGCCGTGCGCGTTCAGAACCGAAACCGCAGGCGTTCCATACCAGCCGCTGCCCGTGGTCGGCAGATCGCTCGGCAGATATGCAATTGCCGGATCGAACGACGCAGTGCTGCGATAGTTCTGAAGCTGCGCGTCGATCGCGCCGTCCGGCACGCGCGCGCCCCAGTACAGGTTCATCACGCGGCCGCAATCGTCGATGTGCAGAACGTAGCTGACGTTTCCGCCGCTCAGCGTAAACGTGCGCTTGGCGGAATCATAGAAAATGGACATGCCAAAACCCTCCTTCGGATTCAATGCCTGAAATGTGGGGGAAGACGCGGGACTCAGCGATCCTTCTTGCCGTAGGTTTCGCGAATGTAATCGCTGAACGGCGTGGGCGAAACGGAGGCCTCGTGGATCTGGCGAACCTGCTCGTCCACCTCGCGGGAGATTTCCTCGCGCACGTCGGGCCGCGCTTCGTCCGGCTCGGCTTTGTCTTCCGGTTTCACCTCATCCTTGATGCGGTCGGCCAGATCGTCGAGCGTGGGCTTTGCGCGCTCATAGAGGCTCTGCGCGCCGTCCTTCGCCATTTCCAGACCATCCTCGATAAACGGCTTCGCCTTTTTCAGCGCGCTCTTCGCGCCGGCGATCGCCCAATCGACGCCCTCCTGCAGCTTCGCAGCGGCGTCCTCCAGACCGTCTTTGAATTCCTTCATTGCAATTCACCTCTCAAGCTTAGTATAGAATGATTTTCCATCGCTGTCAAGAACCGAAAGCGCGGACATTGTCGCAAAGAGAAGCGCCCTCCGAAATCGGAAAGGCGCTCTGGTTTTCATTTACCGCGCGAGGCGGACTTCCATCCAGACCTTTTCATACAGGTCCATGCAATCGGTGATGTCGTGGAAGAATTCGCAGCGGGCGATCACCTCGTCGGACGGATTCATGACCGCGTAGGTGCGCGCGTCCTCTTCCTTCAGGCCGTCGGCCACCGTCTGAATCGGCGTGGAATAGGTGATGTAGTCCATGTTCATCTGCGCGATGTCCTCGCGGCACATGAAGTTGATGAACGCCTCGGCGCATTCCTTGTTCTGGCTGCCCTTCGGGATGCACATGCCGTCGACCCAGACGTTGCTGCCTTCCTTGGGAACGACATAGTTGAGCTTTGCGTTCTTGTTCATCGCATAGAGCGCGTCGCCGGAATAGATCACGGCCAGCGCGGCCTCGTTGCCGACCATCTTGTCCTTCGTTTCGTCCAGCAGATAGCCCGCGGGAATGTCGCTCGTCTTCTGGTTGACCAGCAGCTCCTGCGCCTCGGTGAGTTCCTTTTCATCGCGGCTGTTCATGGAATAGCCGAGCTTCTTCAGCGCCAGGCCGATCGTATCGCGCTGCGAATTCATCATCAGCACCTGGCCCTTGTAGGTCTCGTCAAACAGCGCGTCCCAGCTGTCGATCGGGCCGGACACCATGTCCTCGTTGTAGAGGATGCCGAACGTGCCCCACATATACGGAACGGAATACTGGCCCTCCGGATCGTAATCGGTGTTCTTCAGCCAGTCGATCAGGCCCGCGCGATTCGGAATGTTGTCCAGATTCAGCGTCTCCAGCCGATCCTCCGCAACCAGGCGCTCGATCATATAATCGGACGGGAAGATCACGTCGTACATCGCCGCGCCCGCCTCGAGCTTGGTGTACATTTCCTCGTTCGTGGTGTAATTGACATAATCGACCTTCGCGCCGGTCTCCTGCTCGAACAGATCGATCACGCTGGGATCGATGTAATCGTAGCAGTTGAATACCGTCAGCGTCGTGCCCTTGAAGGATACCGCTTCCGCAACGCCGTCGGTCTCCGTCTGCTCCACCTTAGCCGTTTCAGCGGGGGCCTCGGTCGGTTCCTCAGTCACGACGGGAGCTTCAGTGGGGGCCTCGGTCGGCGCTTCGGTAGCGGGCGCTTCAGTGGGTTTCTCGGTGGGAGCCTCGGTCGGCGCGTCGGTGGGGGCTTCAGTCGGCTCTTCAGTGGGGGCCTCGGTCGGTTCCTCGGTCGCGGGCGCTTCGGTGGGTGCTTCGGTTACGACGGGGGCTTCGGTGGGGGCCTCGGTCGCAGCGGGGGTCTTATCGCCGCCGCAGGCGGTCAGCGACAGAACCATCGCGAGCATCAGCAGCATAAGCAGGCAAACGCGGGCAAACTTTTTCATGGCAATCGATCCTTTCAAATCAGTTTTTCATATCTTCCAGGCTGGATCTGCGGTTGATGGCGAGCAGCAACAGCAGAATAACCACAAACATGATCGTCGACAGCGCGTACATCGTCGGCTCCACGCCCCGGCGGGCGGCGGAATACACGATCATCGACAGATTCTGGTCGGTGCTGGACGTGAAATACGAAATGACGAAATCATCCAGCGACATGGTAAACGACAGCAGCGCGCCGGTCACGATTCCGGGCATGATCTCCGGAAGAATGACCTTCCACAGCGCGCTCAGCGGATGGCAGCCGAGGTCGAGCGCGGCCTCATACGTATTCGGATTCATCTGCCGGAGCCTCGGCAGCACCGAAAACAGCACGTAGGGCGTGTCGAACGCGATGTGCGCCAGCAGCATCGTGGCCCTCCCCAGCGGGATTTTCACGAAGATGAACATCAGCATCAGCGATACGCCCGTTACGATGTCCGGCGTGGTCATCGGCAGGTAGGACACATTGATCAGCAGTCCCGCCCAGCCCTTTTTCATCGCGTGAATGCCGATGGCGCCGAAGGTGCCGATGATCGTGGCCGCGACGGTGGCCTCGAATGCGACGCGGACGGTCAGGTTCAGCGCCTGAATGATGTCCTGCCGCTCGAGCAGCTTTGCGTACCATTTGAACGTAAAGCCCGTCCATTCCGCGCGGGAGACGGATTCGTTGAACGACAGCGCGATCATGACCGCGATCGGCAGATACAGAAACGCGAGCACCAGCGCGAGGTAGGTTCCCTTCAGTCCGCGCGACAGGCTTTTCCTCTTCACCACAGACCGCCTCCCTCTCCATCCGGATCCACGCGGCGCAGCAGGCCGACCGAGATCAGAATCAGCACCATCATCACCAGCGACATGGCGCTGCCGACGTTGCGGTTGTTCATCGTGATGTAGTATTCCTCAATCATATCGCCCATCAGATAGATATTGCCGGACGACATCAGGCGGGACACGGCGAAGGTTGTGACCGCCGGCATGAATACCATCGTAATTCCGCTGACCACGCCGGGCACCGACAGCGGCAGCACCACGCGCGTCAGCACGCGCGCCGGGTTTGCACCCAGATCCTCCGCCGCCTCGATCACGCGCGTATCGAGCTTTTTGAGCACCGTGTAAATCGGCAGAATCATAAACGGCAAGAAGTTGTACACCATGCCGACCAGCACCGCGCCCTCCGTTCCGATCATCTTCTGCTTCGGAAGGCCGAGGGCCTCGAAAATCGTGTTGATCACGCCGTTGTTCTCCATCAGCGTCATCATCGCGTAGGTGCGCAGCAGGAAGTTCATCCACATCGGAACCAGCACCAGCACCGTAAGCGCCTTGTGCCTCGACATGTCCTTGCCCGCCATGAAATACGCCGCCGGATAGCCGATCAGCAGGCACAGAATCGTGCAGTACAGCGCGAGGCGCAGGCTGTCCATGAGCACGGGCGTGTATTTCAGGATTACCGTCAGGTTGTCCATCGTGAACGCGCCGGATTTGGTCGTGAATGCGAAATAGCACACGAACAGCAGCGGCACGATCGTAAACAGCAGCATCCAGAGCGCGTACGGCGCGGCAAACCAACTGCGCTTCATTCCGCCGCCTCCTCAATTTCGGGCGTCTTGTGCATGATGTGAATGTTATAGGGAACGATGCTCATGCCCACGCGGCTGCCCACCGGCTGCATCGCCGTGGAATGTACCTTCCAGTGCATATCGCCGGTCGAAATCATCATTTCGTAGTGCACGCCCTTGAACGTCACGCTCTCGACCACGCCGGTCAGCATGCCCACGTCCTCGCCGACGATCATGATATCCTCCGGGCGAACCACCACGTCCACCGGCTCGTTCGGCGCGAAGCCCTCGTCGATGCACTGGAATTCCACGCCCAGCATTTCAACCAGGCAATCCTCCAGCATAACGCCGGGCAGAATGTTGCTCTCGCCGATGAAATCGGCCACGAACGCGTTCTTCGGCTCGTCGTAAATGCGCTTCGGCTCGCCGATCTGCTGAATGCGGCCGCCGTTCATGACCACGACGGTATCGGACATCGTCAGCGCCTCTTCCTGATCGTGGGTGACGTAAATGAACGTAATGCCCAGCTGCTGCTGCATGGCCTTGAGCTCGACCTGCATTTCCTTGCGGAGCTTCAGGTCCAGCGCGCCCAGCGGTTCGTCCAGGAGCAGCACCTCCGGCTCGTTTACCAGTGCGCGCGCGATGGCGATGCGCTGCTGCTGGCCGCCGGACAGCTGATCGATCGATCGCTTTTCATAGCCCTCCATCTTGACCAGCTTCAGCATCCGCGTGACCCGGCGGTTGATTTCTTCCTTCTTCTGCTTGCGCGTCTTTACGCCCAGCGCCTCCGGCGCCTTCAGATTCAGGCCGAACGCGATGTTGTCGAACACGTTCAGGTGCGTAAACAGCGCGTATTTCTGAAACACCGTGTTGATGCGGCGCTTGTAGGGCGGCACGGCCGTTAGATCCGCGCCCTCGAACAGCACGCTGCCCGTATCCGGCGTTTCAAAGCCGCCGATGATGCGCAGAAGCGTGGTTTTTCCGCAGCCGGACGGCCCCAGAAGCGTGATGAATTCGCATTTGCGGATGTAAAGATCGATATTGTGAAGCACCTTCGTTTCGCCAAAGCTCTTCGAAATTCCCTTGAGCTCAATCAGGCGCGTATCCTGAACCATAGCGTTCATCCCCCTAAATCAAAATGAAGGCGGCGTGCTCACCCACAGCACCCGGCACGGCGTTTTGCCGGCGTTGACCAGCTTGTGCGGCACGTTCGAGCGGAAATAAAAGCTCTCCTCGCGCTTGACGCGCAGCACCCGGTCGCCCAGCACCAGCTTCAGCGTTCCCGACAGCACATAGCCGAATTCCTCGCCCTCGTGCGGATCGTCCTCGATCGTCTCTCCGCCCGGCCCGAGCTCCACCAGAATCGGCTCCATCTGGTTCTTCTGCGCGCTCGGCACCAGCCAGCGAATGCTGCCCTGAAGCGATTCGGCGTCCTCCTTTACGAAGATGTCCTCCGCGCCGAAGACGACCTTTTCATCGCCGGTTTCGCTGAAAAACGTCTTTAAATCGCTGCCGAGCGATTCGAGTATATCCATCAGCGTCGCGATCGACGGCGAGGTCAGATCGCGCTCGAGCAGCGATATGAACCCCTTCGAAAGCTCGCAGCGGTCTGCAAGCTCCTCCTGCGTAAGGCCCCGCTGCAATCGAAGGCGCTTGATCTTCTTTCCGATTTCCACTTTTCGCTCGCTTCCTTCCCCCGAACCTCCGGGTTTATCATTACTAAACAGAAAAGCGATTTATATTAAACCACCATACGCCCGTATTGTCAATACGTTTTGGCCCTTCCGGCTGTTAAATATATGTGTAGTTGTATTATGCGATTCAAAGTTCAGTAAAACTAAACTGAAAGCATGAAAAAAATCCCCGCGGGAAGGCGGGGAAGAAGGGCGAACGCCTATTTGTGATACAGCTTTTTGTTCTGGTACACGGGCTCGCAGGTAACGTTCATGCCGAGCTTTTTGAACATGCCGTCGTCGACCTGCGAGAGGATGACGGTGGAATGCGCGTCGCAGTCCTTAAGGTCGGACAGCGCGTCCATCGCGCGGGCGGCGGTGGGATCGGTCGCGGCGCTGATGGCGAGCGCGATGAGCACCTCGTCGGTGTGCAGGCGCGGGTTGTGATTGCCCATGTGGTCGACCTTCAGGTGCTGAATGGGCTGAATCACGCTGGGGGAAATCAGCTTCAGCTCGTCCGGAATGTCGGAGAGCGCCTTAAGCGCGTTCAAAAGCGCCGCGGACGACGCGCCCAGCAGCGACGAGGTCTTGCCGGTCACGATCGTTCCATCGGGCAACTCGATTGCCGTGGCGGGCTGGCCGGTGCGTTTTGCGACCTCCAGTGCGGCAGGTACGGTTTTGCGAATGGACGGATCAATGGAAAGCGTGCGCATCAGAAGCTCCAGGCGGTTCAGCTCCTGTTCGTTCGCGCGGCCCTGGCGCAGCAGACACGCCGTTTTGAAATACCGCCGGATGACCTCCTGGCGCGAGGCCTCGCGGCAGACCTCGTCGTCGATAATGGAATATCCCGCCATATTCACGCCCATGTCCGTCGGGCTCTTGTAGGGGCATTCGCCGTAGATCCGCTCGAAAATGGCGCGGAGAACGGGGAAAATTTCGATATCGCGATTGTAATTGACGGTGGTTTCGCCATAGGCCTCCAGATGGAACGGGTCGATCATGTTCACGTCGTTCAAATCGGCCGTCGCCGCCTCGTAGGCGAGATTCACCGGGTGCTTCAGCGGCAGGTTCCAGATCGGGAAGGTTTCAAACTTCGCGTATCCGGCCTTTACGCCGCGCCGGTGCTCGTGGTACAGCTGCGAAAGGCAGGTCGCCATCTTGCCGCTGCCGGGGCCGGGCGCGGTCACGACCACCAGCGAGCGCGTGGTTTCGATGTAATCGTTTTTGCCGTAGCCTTCGTCGGAGACGATGGTTTTGACGTCGGAGGGGTAATTGGGAATGCGATGGAGGCGGAATACGCGCAGGCCCAGCTTCTGCATCCGCTCGGTAAACAGGTCGGCGGACGGCTGGCCGGTGTACTGCGTCAGCGCAATCGAGCCGACATACAGCCCGAAATCGCGGAACACGTCCACCAGGCGCACCACGTCGGTCTCATACGTGATGCCCAGATCGCCGCGCAGCTTGCTCTTTTCGATGTCGCCGGCGTTGATGGCGATCACGATTTCGGCCTGATCCTTGAGCTCGAGCAGCATCCGGATCTTGCTGTCCGGGGCGAAGCCGGGCAGCACGCGCGACGCATGGTAATCGTCGAAGAGCTTGCCGCCGAATTCGAGATAGAGCTTGCCGCCGAACTGGTCGATGCGCTCGCGAATGCGCTGCGACTGGAGCTGAATGTATTTCTGACTGTCAAATCCACATTTCCTCATGTTTCCGCCTCCGCAAAGATTCCAAAAATAAAATGAGCGCCCAATCACGGGCGCTCATCAATGAGCCCTTGCCAGTATACCAGAATTTGTCGGCAATTGCAACCGCGGGCGAGATTAATTTTTCCCTCGCGGGTTACGGCTGATAGGTTTCGGCATACGCAATCGCATCCACCGCGCTGGGCGTATAGCCGTTCTTTTCGAAGCAATCGGAGAAATAGGAGGGGATTTCCTCGCGAATCAGGACGGAGCTGCCCGGCATGATCGCCTTGTTGTACATGCTTTCATCCCCGATATAGAGGATGTTGCCCTCGGCATCCAGCAGCACGACCGCGACGCGCACGTCGTAGACCGGCTCCTCGGTGTCGTTCGTTACGGTCACGTACATGTAATCGGTGGTGTAATAGCCGTCATCCACATCCAGCGCCAGCTCAGTAGTGGCGGGCAGGCGAAGCGTGGTATAGGAATTGTCGCTCTTTCCGGTGATCGTCAGCAGATAATCGTCCACGTCCTCGAAGGCCGCGTCGGAATTGGAGGCGTAGATCTGCGCGTAGGCGTATTCGCCGGGCTCGAGATACTGGCCGTAGGCATACAGATAGTCCGAGGAAGCGATCGGGTCGCCGTCCGCATTGTACAGCTCCAGCACGCCGGCATTGACCTTGATCGGCTTGTTGCCGACGTTCTCCACGCGCGCGAACGCATAGCCCTCGATGCCGTAGGAATCCAGCACCAGCAGATTTTCGTGCGTGACCTCGAGCTTTCCGGCCGCGAGCGCGGAGCCGCCCAGCAGAATCATCAGCACAAGCAGGGAACAGAGCAGTTTTTTCATGGGTATTTCTCCTTAACGTTTTATAATCAGCGGCCCGGGCGAAAAACGTTCGAGTCGGCCGATGCAATGGGAAAAGCGCGGATGCGATCTCGATTATACCCAAATTCCGCGCAAAAGTCAAATGAAAAAGGCGAAGGAGTGGGGGAGACTCCTTCGCCGGGGGGACGATTTACAGCTTCCAGCCGACGGCCTTTTCGCGCACGGAGAGGAAGCGGCGATAGAGGCCGTCCTGCGCGGCGAGCGCCTCGTGCGTGCCGCGCTGAACGATTCTGCCGCGATTGACGACGAAAATCTGGTCGGCATGGCGCACGGTTTTCAGCCGGTGGGCGATCAGAATCACCGTTTTGCTGCGCGTCAGCTCGGCGATCGCCTCCATCAGCTCCTTTTCGTTTTCGGGATCGACGTTTGCGGTCGCCTCGTCGAGAATGATGATCGGCGCGTCCTTCATCATTGCCCGCGCGATGGACAGCCGCTGCCGTTCGCCGCCGGACAGGGACGCGCCCGCTTCGCCAATCACCGTGTCATAGCCGTTTGGCAATTTCTGAATGAAATCGTGGCAGCGGGCGCGTTTGGCCGCGGCGATCACCTGCTCCATGGGCGCGTCCGGCTGGCCGAAGCGGATGTTGTTGGCGATGGTATCGTGAAACAGATACACATTCTGAAACACGAAGCTGAAATTCCGCATCAGGCTGTCCATGTCGTATTCGCGCACGTCGCGCCCGCTGAGCAGCACCCGCCCGCCGTCCGCGTCCCAGAAGCGCGCCAGCAGATGGCAGAGCGTGGTTTTTCCGCCGCCGGAGGGGCCGACGATCGCCGCGACGGTCTTTTCGGGAATCTCCAGCGACACGTGATCCAGAATGAGCTTCTGATCATAGGAGAAGGAGACGTTTTCCGCGCGCAGATCGCAGCGCTGCGGCGCAATGTCCGCGCCGGAAATGTCCATCGTCGGGAGCGAAAGAATCGCGTTCGCCTGCCCAATGCAGGTATCCGCCACCCGCAGCAGGCTCGATTGCGTGCCCGCCTGTTCCAGACCCTCCGTGAGCAGGAAGGAGCAGATCGCCAGCATGACGCAGCTGAAGAGCTCCATGCGCCCGCCGGTGTACAGAATCAGCGAAAGCGCGACCACGCCCACGTCGATCAGCTTCGCCACGGCGCTCTGAAGCAGCATCAGGGGCAGGAGCTTTAATTCCATTTCCGTGTTGGCGGCCACGTTTTCGTCGATGGCGCTCTGCAGACGGCGATTGTATTGGCCCGCGAGGGAATAGGCCTTTACCTCCGCGATTCCCCAGATGAATTCCAGCACGCGATCGACCACCGCCGTATCGCTGGCGGCCTTTCTTTCGGTCGTGCGTTCGGACGCGCGCTGAAGGGCGCGGTTGGCGAGCGCGTAAATTGCAAGCCCCGCAAGAATCAGCAGGCCGACGCGCCCGTCGTAGAAAAAGATTGCCAGCGTCAGTACGGCCGTGGAAAACAGGCCCTCGGTCACCAGCATGACCACGCGCGTGGCCACGCCGGAGAGGTTTTCCATCGTGTTGGTGGCGACGGAGGCGATCGCGCCCAGACTGTTCTGGCTGAAATAGCCCATGGGGAGATAGCGCAGATGCTCGGCGATCTGCACGCGCTTGTTGGCGGCGGTGGAATAGCCGCCCTGGGTCTGCAGCGCGGTGGCGGCGTATTTCAAAAGAGAAGCGCCGATTACCGAAAGCAGCATCAGCCCCAGCGAGAGGAGAATCGCCCCGCCCGTAACGCGCCCGGCGAGAATCGCCTGCAGCATCGCGCCGATGGCGGGAATCTTAATCGCCGAAAACAGCGCGGCGATCACGCCCAGCGCGATGGAGACATGGAATTTCCGCCGATCCCCTTCATCGCAGAAGGCGAAAAACCTTTTGAGAATTTCAAGCATTTGCATGGCCTCCTTCCGCGCAGTCCCGGGCAGAAATGTGGGCGTTCCAAAGATCGCGATACAAAGCGCATCTTTGCAGCAGCTCTTCCTGCGTGCCCGTCGCCTCGATTTTTCCATCAGAGACCACGGCGATCTGATCCGCGTCGGCAATCGTGGACAGGCGATGGGCGATCACGATCAGCGTCTTCCCACGCACGAGCCGGGCGACCGATTCCTGAATCAGCGCCTCGCTCTCCGGATCGGCGTAGGCGGTGGCCTCGTCCAGAATCACGATCGGCGCGTCCTTCAGCATGGCTCGCGCAATGCATACGCGCTGCCGTTCGCCGCCGGAGAGCCGTCCGCCGCCGCTGCCGACGCGCGTGTCAAAGCCGTTTTCCAGCCCCTGAATGAAATCATAGCAGCCGCAGTCGCGCGCCGCCTGCTCTACCGCCGCGTCCGTCGCGCCCGGCCGGCCCATGCGGATGTTTTCGCGCACGGTGGTATCAAACAGGAAATTGTCCTGCGAAACATAGGCGATCAGCCGGCTGGAATGCTCGGCGGACAGCCGGCGAATATCCGCGCCGCCCACGGTAATCGCGCCGCTTTTTACATCCCAGAACGACGCGATCAGCCGCGCGATGGTGGATTTGCCGCTGCCGGACGGGCCAACCAGCGCGTTGACCGTGCCCTCGCGGAATGCGAGGTTTACGCCGTGCAGCACCTCCGCCTCGCCATAGCCGAAATGCACGTCCTTTAATTCTACCGCAGCGCCGATGGGCGTTTCCAGATCCGTTTCCGGGCGCGGCAGCTCCGGCGCGGTCAGCAAATCCGTGACCTGGCTGAGAATCGTTCCCACGCGGGCCAGATCGTCGGTGAATTTCATGCAGCCGAGCAGCGGCGCAATCAGCCCCATCGACAGAATCAGAATCACGATAAACCGCTCCGGCGCGAGCGTTCCGGCCCACATCAGGAGCCCGCCGATGGGCAGAACCGTCAGAAGCGTGGCCGGCATGACGTTTACGGCGAAGGTGAAATAGAAGTTGCTTTTGTTCATCCAGTCGATATAGCTCTGCGCGCATTCGCGGGCGGCGGACGCAAATTTCTCATAGCTGCGCTTCGCCCGGCCGAATACCTTAACGACCTCGATGCCGCCGATGTATTCCACCGCCGCGTCGTTGAGCGCCTTCGTCGCGGCCACGGTGCGCGCGTAGTTCTTGCCGTAGCCCGCCATCATCCGCATAAAAAAGAGCATGCCGACCGGCAGCGGAATCAGTGCGGCCAGCGCCATTCGCCAGTCCAGACACAGCAGGTAAACGAACGTCGCCAGCGCGACGGCGGCGTTTGCGGTCATTTCGGGAATTACGTGCGCGAGCGTGGGCTCCATGCTGTCCACGCGCTCGACCAGAACGCTCTTCAGCGTGCCCGAGCCGCGCGCGAGCACATCGCCCAGCGGCATCCGGGCGAGCTTTTCCAGGCATTGCCTGCGGATATTGCCCAGCACCGCAAACGTCGCCTGATGCGATTGCGAGGTCGACAGCGAATGCAGCGCCACGCGCGCCAGCCACATGCCCGCCATTGCGGCGCAGTCGATGAGATAGCCGCGCAGATCACGATTGCCGCCGAGCAGCCGGGCGAGAATGCGCGCCATGACGAAATACGGCAGCATCTGAAACGCCGCGCCGAGAATTGCGAGAATTACGCTGGAAATGTATTTGCCCCTTTTCTGCCCGGCAAAATAGAATACCCATCCGGCCGCGCTCCTTTTTGAATTCATGCGTTTCGCCTCCTAATTCAGCAGTTTTCTGATTTCCGGAAGCGTTTCCTCCGCAATCGGCAGATCGCGCTTCAGTTCGCCGCCGGAAAAATGCAGCAGCCGCGCGCAGGTGCGGCAGACGAATTCGTAATCGTGCGTCACGATGAAAATCACCTTGCCCCGCTCCGCCAGACGGCGAATCAGCGCGGACAGGCGCGCCATGCTGTCGTAATCCAGCCCGCTGGTCGGCTCGTCGAACACGAGCAGATCCTTTTTGCACACCATCGAGACCGCCGCGGCCAGCCGCTGCTTCTGCCCGCCGGACAGCGTAGCCGGATGGCGTTTCCGGAAGCACGCAAGGCCCAGTTCGCAAAGCGCGTTTTCCGCAAGCGCCGGATCGGGATGGCGAATGCCGAGCGTGCATTCCGCCTCGACGCTTTCGGCAAACAGCTGGTAATTCACATCCTGCATCACCATATAGGCGCGCCGCATGCGCTGTTTGCGCCCCTCCGGCCTTCCGTTCCAGAGGTATTCGCCCGAGGTTTCCCTGTGCAGTCCGCACAGCGCGCGGGAAAACGTCGTCTTGCCCGCGCCGTTATGGCCGACGATGGCGATGACCTCGCCGGGCGCGGCCTGAAGCGAAACATTTTGCAGCACGGGCCGATCGGAATAGCCCAGCGAAACGTTTTTCAGCTCCAGAACCGGCGCGGCGCCGGGAGAATTGAATTGCGCGGGCGCTTCCTCGCGCAGATCGATCGCCCGCAGGCCCATTTCCCGGCGCTTTGCGGCGGAAAGCGCGCGGAACTGCGCGCCGGTGTAATCGCCCGCGATGCGGCCGTCCTCCAGATACAGCGCGCGATCGATGACGTCCATCAGGTAATACAGCCGGTGCTCGGCTATGAGGATGGTTCGGCCCTGCGCCTTGGCGAGGCGCAGATGCTCGCGCAAATCGTCGATCGCCCGCGCGTCCAGATTAGAGGACGGCTCGTCCAGCAGCAGCACGCGCGGATTCATCGCGTAAACCGACGCGAATGCGATCTTCTGCTTTTCGCCGCCGGAGAGCGCGAAGATGCTGCGGCCAAGGAGCGATTCAACGCGCAGCTCCTTCGCCGTTTTCGCAACGCGCGGCCCAAGCGCTTCCTGCGCGACCGCCTCGTTTTCCAGACCGAAGGCGATTTCGCTGTCGGTATCGACGTTGAAAAACTGCGTGCGCGGATTCTGAAACACGCTGCCGACCCGTTCGGCGATGCGATACATGGGCAATTCAAACAGATTTTTGCCGTCCAGCAGCACTTCGCCGCTCAAATTCCCGGGAAAGAATTGCGGAATCAGCTCGTTTACCAGCCGCGTCAGGGTGGTTTTGCCGCAGCCGCTGCGCCCGCACAGCAGCACGCACTGGCCGTCCGGAATGGTGAGATTCACGTTTTTCAGCCCGCCGTCCGCGCCGTCTGCATAGGAAAAGGACACGTTTTGGAATTCAAGCATGCAGCAAACCTCCCCTCGAGAGCAGTTCGGCGGCCAGAAAGAGCGCGAACGCAAGCATCGCCGCCCAGTCCGTCGCCCGCATTTGAATGCGAATCAGGCAGGTGCGCCGCTTCGGATTTTCCACGCCGCGCGTGACCGCCGCGATGGACAGCTCGTCCGCCGCGCGGGAGGCCGCCGTTAGAAGCGGCACGTAAATGCAATTCACCGTCGCCGCGGGCGCTTTCAGAAAGCCGAGCAGCGTCGGCGATACGTCGCGCAGGCGCATCGCGTCCTTGATGAATCGCCAGTCCTCGCGAATCGTCGGCAGATATCGCAGCATTACGGCAATCGGAATGGTCAGCCTTTTCGGGCAATGCAGCCTTTCCATGGCGGACAGGAATTCGCCCACGCGCGTGGTGGCGATGGTCAGTCCCGCCAGCATGCCGCAGGCATACACCTTATGCACCAGCCCCAGAAACGCCGCGAAAATCGCGCGCCACACGCCGCTGAATGCGTTTCTGGTCGCCACGGTGAGCAGGCAGATCAGCGCGTAGGCGATTAGGCCCTTCAGCGCGTACCGCCCCTTTCCGCTTGCGGCGGCGAGCAATCCAATCAGCATAACCAGCGCCATTTGCCAGCCGAGGCCGGGCGCGAGCGACGCGCAGAGCACGCAGATCAGCATCAGCGCGAGCTTCGTGCGCGGATCGAAGGCGCGCGGCTTCATTTGGCGATCCCGGCCCTTTCGAACTGCTTTTTCAGCATTCTGCAGCCGACGAACGCGCTGATGGCCGCGGCGATCACCGTGCCCGCCAGCATGGCGATCAGAATCCAGCTCGTTCCGGCGGCGCGCATGGAGTCGATATAGCTCTGCTCGGTGCCGTTGCCCAGCATGGTGCGCGCCCAGCCGTCCGGATTTGCGAAAAAGACCAGATACGAGCCCGTGCTGCCCAGCGACAGCAGGATATACGAAAGCGAATTGAGCGCGCGGCTGCGGTATTTCCCGGTTCCGGCCACCAGATCTGCGCAGATTCCCATCGCGAGATAGCCCACGGCCATCGCCCAGTGCATGCCGGTCGCAAACCACACGACGCACAAAAGCGCGCCCAGTATCGACGCGGCAAAGCGCTTTTTCACCTTCGCCAGCATCAGCAGATACACCGGCCCGCACAGCAGCGCGCTGCCCACGGGCATGTAAAACGTCAGCACCGGATTGGGCGCGAAGAATATGCCGCCCACCAGCGCGAACACCAGAAACAGCGCCGAGAAAATGCCGATCGTTACCAGATCGCGCGCGGTCAGTCCTCTTTTGTCGGTTGCGTTTGTATACATTGCGTTTCCTCCTTCGCAGCGGCTTGACATTTTCGCCGCCGTACTGTATGCTGCGGTTAATCATATCTAACCACGAGGCGAATCATAGCATGCGGCGCATTTTCCCGCAATGGTTTTTCGGGGAATTGGCCGGATCGTTTCAAAAAAATGTCCGATCGTTTCAAGGAGGGCGCGATGAGCAGCGAGATCATCACCGATTATTACAATCCGCTTTTGGAAAAGAGCAGCTTTCTGCCCGCCGAGTGCGGAGATCGATTTTGCAGCGCGGGCAGCTGCTGGCGGCTGTCGCCGGCGCTGGGCGAGGGGTATTACTGGATTTACGCCAGGAAGGACTGGTTCGACGTCAAGATCCACAGCTTTTCGTTTCACGAGGATTTCTTTCTGAATTTCGACATTCCGGAATGCATCAGCGTTTCACGGTATGAATCCATCTCGGGCGAGCAGCTGAATCCCTATCGGCGGCTGTCGGCCGGCACGATTCAGACGATCGTGGGCGGCGGGCGGCGGTATAAGGCGCTGATTCACCGGCGCATACCGGTGCGGGCCGTAGGCGTGGAGATTTTTCCGGCGTATTATGAGGACTATCTGAAAAAGCAGTTTCCGGAGGAATATTTCGATCTGTCCGCCGCGTTTTCCAGCGTGGATCTGTCGGAGGATTTTCCGGCGATGTCGCGGCTGCTGTTTGAAATCGAGGGCTATCGCGGAACGGGCATGGCCGCCGGACTGTTTTACGAGGCGAAGGTGGCCGAGGCGATCGCGCTGGTGGCGAGCGAGCAGAAAAAGCAGCGGCGCAAGGCGGAGCGGCCGCTTTCGCAAAACGATCTGGCGGGTCTGGAAAGCGTGGCCAGCTATATCGGCGATCATTATGCCTTTGATCTGCCGCTGGAGCGGCTGGCCGGCGTGGCGTGCATGAGCGCGACGAAGCTCAAGAGCTGCTTTAAGCGCTGGCAGGGAATGACCATTACGGAATACATTCAGGCGCGCCGCATGAGCCAGGCCGAGCATCTTTTGATCGACACGGATTTCACCATGGGCCAGATCGCGCAGATGATCGGCTATTCCACCTCCAGCCGCTTTGCGGAGCTGTTCAAAAAGAGCACGGGCCTGCTGCCGATGGAGTATCGCCGGCTGGCGCGGGAGAAGTGAATGCAAAAATTAACAGAAGAACAACCCCGCGGCCCGCGGCGCAGCCTTGCTGAAAGGCGGCCCATGGCGTATAATAAGGATGCATAATTTCAAGGTGCTGCGTTTGGCATGCCCGAACGCGGTGAAAAGGGAATTCGGTGCAAACCCGAAGCAGCTTCGACCTACTGTAAAGGCGACGAGCGCACGCTGAATCCATTGGCCCGGCGGGCCGAGAAGGAGTGCGCGCAGGATGAACCTGAGCCAGGAGACCTGCCTTGAATCGCAGCTCATTTTGCGGGGAAAATGAGGACTGTTTGGAAAAGACGGAGCGACGTCCTGTGCGGCGCCGCTCGGTGTGCGCTGGATTCATTGACCGCTTCCCCGCGCGGAAGCGGTCTTTTTGTTGCCCTCGCGGGCGAGGCGCGCGGCAAACAGTCAGCAATTCAAAGCGGAGAGGAGATGGAGGAATGATCCCAGAAGAGCGACCTTGCAGCTTCCCGCGCCGCAGGGCCGAACGGTTCAAAAGCAATTCGGAAAATTCCGGAAAATCCACGCGCGCTTTGGCTTGCCGAGCGAGTAAACGCGCATGAACCCCATGAGCAAGATCAACAGGATCAAAGGAGGCAGCTTGAAAATGAAGAGACGCTTGACGGCGCTTTTGCTCGCGCTGGCCATGTTGCTGAGCATGACCGGCAGCGCCTTTGCCGAGGACGGCGCGATCGCAGAGGAGATCGCGGCCGCGGTGGAGAGCGCGCCCGAGCAGGAGGAGCCCGTACAGGAGGAGCCGGTTGCTGAGGAAGAACCGGTTATTGAAGAAGAGCCGGTTGTCGAAGAGGAACCGGTCGTTGAGGAAGAGCCGGTTATTGAGGAAGAGCCGGTCGTCGAAGAGGAACCGGCTGCGGAGGAAGAGCCCGCGCCGGAAGAGCCGAACGCCGATCAGGAGGCCGCGCAGGCGGTCGAGGCGCTGATCAATGCAATCGGCACGGTGACGGCGGAATCGGCGCAGAAGATCGAAGCCGCCGCCGCGGCCTACGAGGCGCTGACCGACGGCCAGAAGAAGCTGGTGGGCAATTATGCCGCACTGGTGGACGCAGTGGCGGAGCTCGCGACGCTTTCCGCGCCGGTCGAGGAAGAGAAGAGCGTCTATCCCGTTTCCGGCGAATGCGGCGACGAGCTGACCTGGTCGCTTGCGGAAAACGGCGTGCTGACCATTTCCGGCAAGGGCGAAATGGATGATTACGCCGATGAAAACACCCAGCCGTGGGCGGCGTATGCGGCCGAGATTCTGGCGGTGAAGGTGGAAAAGGACGTTCAGTCCATCGGCGATTGCGCGTTCTTTGGCGATTATGAGAATCTGGAGGAAATTTCGCTTCCGGACACGCTGGAGCGCATCGGCGAGCAGGCGTTCGAGGGCTGCAAGAAGCTCGAGAAGGTCGAGCTGCCGGAGAGCCTTACCGAAATCGGCAAGGATGCGTTCAAGGATTGCGTAAAACTGAAGAAGGCGACGTTTGCCGGCGACGCGGCGGCGTTTGCGCTGCTTCAGATCGCCGAGGGCAACGAGCGCCTCACGAACGTGCTGCGCGCGCCCGAGGACGCGGCGGTGCGGAATGCGATTGCGCTGATCGACGCGATCGGCGCGGTGAACGAGGATTCCGGCGAGGCTGTTTCCGCGGCCGAGGCCGCCTATGAGGCGCTGACCGACGCGCAGAAGGCGCAGGTTTCCAATTACGATCTGCTGACCGGCGCGATGGCCGCGTATATGGCGCTGACCAGTTCCGCGGCGACGCTGGAGGCAACCGAGCCTGCGGCGGACGCGCAGGTGACGGTCACGATCGCAAATGCGGGCCGCCTTGCGCTGGTCAATGCGGCGGTGACGGTCAAGGATCTGAATTCCGACGGCATTCTGACCTACGACGAGGCGATGCAGGCGGCGCACGCGGCCTATTGCTCCGGCGGCTATGAGACCACCGAGAGCAGCTACGGCCTGCTCGTGACCAAGCTGTGGAACGTGGCGAACGGCGGAAGCTATCTGTTCTTTAAGAACGACGTTTCGCTTTCCGAGAGCGTGGGCAGCGCGAATTCCACCGTTTCCGACGGCGACCGGCTGTACGCGGCCGTGATGAAGGATGCGAGCGGCTACAGCGATTGCTACACGGTGTTCAATCCGAAACAGCTGACCGTGAACGCGGGCGAGGAATTCGAGCTCACGCTGACGGCGAAGCCCTATGGCGTCAGCGATTATGCCGCGGCAGGCGCGCAGGCCGGGACCTGGGAAAACGGCGCGTTCACCGCGCTCGACGGCAAGACCACCGATTCGGACGGCAAGGTCGTGCTGTCGTTTGCCAATGCGGGCACGTACATCCTGACCGCCGAGGGCACGCTCGGCACTGCGCCGATCATGCCGAACGCATGCGTGGTTACGGTCAAGGCGGTTGCGATTCCCGCGACGGGTATTGCGCTGAATGAGGCCGCCCTTTCGGTGGGTGTGGGCGAAACGCGGACGCTGACGGCGACGGTTGAACCGGAGAACGCGACGGACGCGATCGTCTGGACGAGCTCGAATGAAGCGGTCGCGACGGTGGCGGACGGCGTTGTTTCCGCAATTGCCGAGGGCACGACCACGATCACCGCAAAGGCCGGCGAATTTGAAGCGACCTGCGAAGTGACCGTCGTGATCCGGCCGAAGCTGTCCAAGCTGATGTTCCGCAACGGCGTTCTGGCCACGAAGGCCGAATTGCCGATCAGCCCGGCGTTTGATCCGGATGTGCGCGAATACACGGTAGTTGTGCCGGATGTGGTGAACGTATCCGGATTCGGCATCTGGGCGACGCTTGCCGAGGACGCGGAGGGCAAGATCGAGGCGAAATATGTCGCCCTGACGAACAACAACAAAGAAGTAAAGATGACCGTGACCTCCGGCAAGGCCTCTGGAACGCCGCTGATGGGCGCGTTCAAGGCGAAGGATCTTCAGGGGAACACGGTGACGATTGCGATCGGCGGCATAGACGCTTACACGATTCACATTCTGCGCGAGCCGACGCTGAGCGCGCTGAGCTTTACGGCGGGCGAGGCGACGTATGAACTGACCGAAAAGCTGACGGCGTTCAAGCGCGAATACAGCGCACTGGTACCGCACGGCACGGATCTGACGGTGAACGCGACGACCGTTGTGGCGGAGGGCGTGAGCCTGACCTGCAATGGCGGCGAATCCAAGACCATTACCCCCGAATGGAACGGCCGCACGGCGGAGCTGGTCCTCCGGCTGAGCGCCGAGGGCGCGCAGGACACGGTGTATACCGTGCATCTGAATCAGAGCCCCGCGTCGCTTGAGGTGCTGACTGCGCCGAAGACCGAATATGCGGCGGGCGATACCTTTGATCTGACCGGCATCGTGCTGCAGGCGACGTATGCCGACGGCGGCACGGAAACCGCGCCGGTGGAGCAGATCACCTTCAGCCCGGCGGAGCCGCTTACGACGGAAGTAACCGAGATTACGCTCGCTTACAACGGCGCGCAGATCGTTCTGCCGATTACCGTAAGCAGCAGCCTGAAGGGCAGCGGCACGGAGGAGGATCCGTGGCTGATTGAGACTTATCAGGATCTGGAAACCGTTCGCGATATGGCGAGCAAGGGCCTGAGCTTTGCGGGCGAGCACCTGAAGATGGTGAACGATATCACCCTGCCCGACGGCTGGACGCCCATTGGTGAAAGCGTCGGTAAGCCCTTCAGCGGCGATTTCGACGGAAACGGCAAGACGCTCACCATGGCCGAGGGCGGACTTCCGCTGCTGAGCTATGTCAAGGGTGCGAAGGTCGCGAACCTCAACCTCTACGGAAAGAAGATCGCCGGCTACGGACTGGTGAACAATCTCTACGGCGTTGGCCTTTCCGGATCGGCGATTGTAATCGACCATGTGACGCTGAAGTCCGGCTCTTCCACGCTGAAGTCCGGCCTGATCGGCGGGGAGCTGGGCAGCAATCCCTTCGCGGGCGTTTCCGCGGGCTTCGTGGTCAGCATTACCAATTGCACGGTTGAAAGCGGCGTTGTGATCGGCTATAATAAGGATCAGTCCATGATCGGCTCAATCGCGGGACGCATTCAGGGCACGATTTCGAACTGCGTCAGCGCGGCGACCGTGTACGGCACGAACTATGTCGGCGGCGTCATCGGCACGCGCGACAACGCGATGGGCGCCTGCGAGGTGCTGGGTTGCCGATTCTCCGGCAGCGTTACCGCCAGCGGCGAGCATGTGGGCGGCATCGTCGGCGGCGGCTATTCCAATTCTACCTCGCCGAACGGAATTAAGGTTACGGTAAAGAACTGCTCGGCCTCCGGCAGCGTCAGCGGCGGAAGCAAGGTGGGCGGCATCCTCGGCGGCGACACGTATGTGGCGCAGGCGTGGAACGAGTATACCTTCTCCGGAAACTCGTTTACCGGCAAGGTCAGCGGCGGCAGCTATGTCGGCGGCGTGATCGGTTATTACAAGAGCCTGAATAAGATGGATAATATAACCGACAACTACTACGCCTCCTCCTGCGGCGCGAAGAGCGGCTTCGGCTTCGTCGACTATGTCGATACCAATTGCGAAACCCACGAAACCGAAAGCGGCGCGACCTATTTCAACACCGAAACCAGCACGGCGGGCTGCCCGAGCGTGACCGGCTGCAACTGGAAAAAGGCGCACAACCGCACGGACGACCCGCTGGGCGCGGACGCGGCGAAGCTGATGCGCACCGACGGCGCTGCGATCGTTCCGGTGGACGGCGTAAGCCTCGATCAGAGCGAAATGAACCTCAAGATCGGCGAAACGCAGACGCTGACCGCGACCGTTACGCCCGAGAACGCGACGGACAAGACCGTGACCTGGGCTTCCTCCGACGCAGCGATCGCGACTGTTCAGGATGGTGTGATCACCGCGCAGGCGTTCGGCACGGCCGTAATTACCGCAAAGGCGGGCGAATTTACCGCGCAGTGCACCGTAAACGTCACGGCGGAGCCGGCCGAGAGCGTGAACGTGTACATGACCGTTTCGGATCGCGGCGTGTTGGCGAAGGCGCAGGACGGCTCGGCGATGTTCAATCGCAGCGTGACCGTCGCGGACGTGAATTCCGACGGTGTGCTCACCTACGACGAGGCGCTGATCGCGGCGCACGCGGCGTATTGCCCGAACGGCTATGTCAGCGCGAACACGGAATGGGGCGTGAGCGTGAGCAAGCTGTGGGGCGTGGACACGATGAACTGCCTGTTCTATTTGAACGACAGCGCGCTCAAGAACGACGTGGGCAACCGCGAAACCTCCGTCCTGCACGCGGGCGACTATCTGGTCGCGTCCGTGAACAAGGACAATACCTACTATTCCGACCACTACACGACCTTCGACAAGCGCTCGACCACGGCCGTCGTGGGCCAGGAATTCAGGCTTTCCCTGAAGGGAAGCATGGGCTCCGACAAGATCGCGATCGGTTATTGGGAGAACGGCAAATTCGCTTCTCTCGAGGGCGCGCAGCTGGATGCGGACGGCAATGTGAAGGCGACGTTCGCCAAGGCGGGCACGTATCTGCTGACCGCAGGGGGCACGATCCGCGATACCGTACAGGACTGGAGCGCAGGCGGCGCGAATGTGGAAACCGATTGCCCGATCATCGCGCCCGGATGCTGGGTGAAGGTCGAGGAGAAGGGCGTGGATCCGGACGCGAAGCCGGTTCAGCTTGCCATCTCCGGAAGCTATAAGAAGACCTACGCCGTCGGCGACAAGCTCGATCTGAATGGCATGGTGCTGACCGTGACCTATTCCGACGGCACGACCCGCATCATCGCGACCGACGATGCGACCGTGACCGGCTTTGACACCGAAACGCGCGGCGAAAAGACCGTGACGCTCGCCTACGAGGGCGTTTCCGCGAGCTTTACCATTACCGTAACGCGCGCAGCGGGCACGATTGACGTGACCGTATCGGTGCTGGGCGATTCCAACCACGGAACCGGCAAGACGCATACGCTCGCGAACGGCGGCCTGACGACCTGGGTGAAGGCCGAAAGCGTGAACGTAAAGAGCGGCGCGACCGTGTGGGAGGTGCTCAAGAGCTGCCTGGACGCGCACAAGCTCTCCTATGAGAATCCGAGCGGCAATTACATTTCCTCTGTAAACGGCCTTGCCGAGTTCGACAACGGCCAGAACTCCGGCTGGATGTACACGCTGAACGGCAAATACCCGCTGCTGGGCGTGTCCGAGCAGAAGCTGAAGGACGGCGACCGCATCGTATTGCACTACACGGACGACTACACCGCCGAGAACACCGGCTTTAATCCGGAGCCCGGCGACGGTAGCGACAGCGTGATGGTGGACGCGGTGGAGAAGCTGATTGAGAATATCGGCGCTGTGACGCTCGACGATGCGTGCAAGGCGCGAATCGATGCGGCGCGCAGGGCGTACGACAAGCTCTCCTATGCGGAAAAGAAGCAGGTGGACAATTACGACGATCTGAAGCGCGCGGAGGCGGCATATGCGGCGCTGAAGCAGGCGGAGGATCAGAAGAAGGCCGGCGCCGTGATCGATCTCATCAACCAGATGGGTGGCGATCAGGAAAGCGTTCGGAAGGCGCGCGCGGCCTACAACGCGCTGACTGCGGAGCAGAAGAAACTGGTGACCAATTACAAAAAGCTCACCGACGCTGAATATGCGCTTGCGAATAAGGTCGCGACCGGCGAGGATCGCAGCAATGCGTCCGGCGCGGCGGATCTGATCGATGCAATCGGAAATCGCATCAGCGATGCGTCCGAGGCGGCGATTCGCGCGGCGCGCAGAGCATACGACAAGCTCTCTGACACGCAGAAGGCGCTGGTGACCAATATCGCGAAGCTGGAGGCGGCGGAGGAAGCGTACGCGCGGCTGAACGGCCTGGGCGATTACGAGAATCTCTATCGCGCGACCGGCGAGGCGCTGGATCGGCTCGGCGTACCCGCGGTGGGCTCGATCGGCGGCGAATGGCGCGTGATCGGCCTTGCGCGCAGCGGACGGACTGTGGACGAGGCGTATCTGGCGGCTGCGACCGAATACGTAAAGGCCAATGCGGATGCGGACGGCCGGCTGAATGCGAACAAGAGCACCGACAACGCGCGGCTGATTCTGGCGCTGACGGCGCTGGGCGCGGACGTGACGAACGTGGACGGCGTGAACCTGCTTTCCGGCCTGAACGAGATGGCGTATATCGAAAAGCAGGGCGTGAACGGCCCGATCTGGGCGCTGATCGCGCTGGACAGCAACGGCTATGAGCCGGAGGGCGACGTGACCCGCGAGGCGCTGATTGCGCGCATTCTGGATGCGCAGCTGACGGACGGCGGCTGGGCGTATGCCGGCGAGGTTGCCGATGCGGACATGACCGCGATGGCGCTGACGGCATTGGCCGGCGATTACGATCCGACCATCGAGGGCGAAAATGCGATCAACGCGGCAGTGGAGAAGGGCATTGAATGCCTGTCCGAACTGCAGCTGGCGGACGGCGGCTTCGGCACCTTCGGCCCGGACGGCGAGCTGGTGGCGACCAGCGAATCCGTGTCGCAGGTGATCGTGGCGCTGACGGCGCTGGGCATCGATCCCGATCAGGACGAGCGATTCATCAAGGAAGGCGTTTCCGCGCTGGACGCGCTGGTGGCCTACGGCACTGCAGAGGGATTTAAGCACCTGGCGGACGGTGAAGCGGACGCGATGGCGACCGAGCAGGGCTATTATGCGCTGACCGCCTACGCGCGCTATCTGATGAATTTGACCCGCCTGTACGACATGACGGACGTTTTCGACGCGGAAGCGGAGAAGATCGAGCCGCTCGAGCTGTACATCGGCATTGTCGCATAAGGCGAATGGAACCCGGGGAAGGCATGGAGAACCATGCCTTCCCATTGGCGTATTTATGAATGCCGCGGGGCTTCTCCGAAAGCGCCTGAAACGGGGCGCTTTCGGAAAAATCCGGCAAAAAAACAAAGGGGGATTTTCCAGACCATGAAGAAAATGATTGCAATGCTGCTGGCGCTGCTGATGTGCATGAGCGGCGCGCTGGCGGAGGGCGCGATGCCCGAAAACGTAAACAATGCCTATCAGACCACCGGCGATTATCTGGAAACGCTCGGCACGCCCGGCGTGGGCTCGATCGGCGGCGAGTGGATGGTGATCGGCCTTGCGCGCAGCGGCCGTGCGGTTCCGGACGGCTATTATGCCAACGCCGAGGCCTATGTGCGCGAGAGCGCGGACGAAAACGGCCGCCTGCATCGCGCGAAATCCACCGAGAATTCGCGCATGATTCTGGCGCTTACGGCGATTGGCGCGGACGTGACGAACGTGGGCGGCGTGAATCTCCTGAATGGGCTGAGCGACTTTAGTTTCCTGTCCAAGCAGGGCAACAACGGCCCGATCTGGGCGTTGATTGCGCTGGACAGCGGCGATTATGAGCTCCCGGCCGGCGCGAATTACATTCGCGAAATGCTGGTGCAGGCGGTTTTGAACATGCAATTGGAGGACGGCGGCTGGGCGTTTGCCGGAACGCAGGCCGATTCGGACATGACCGGCATGGCGCTGCAGTCGCTGGCGCGCTATTATGTGCGCGAGGGCGAGACGCAGACCTTCGCCGTGGACGTGAACCCGGCGGTGGACGCGGCGCTGGACCGGCTGTCCCAGATGCAGTTTGACGACGGAAGCTACGGCACCTTCGATGGAAACGGCGGTATCGTGCCCACCAGCGAATCGATTTCGCAGGTCGTGACGGCGCTGTGCGCGCTGGGAATTGATCCGAATGCGGACGAACGCTTTCTCAAAAACGGCCGCTCCGCGATCGACGCGCTGCTGGATTACTATGTCGAGGGCGGCGGATTTAAGCATCTGCTGGATAACGATCGCGACGGCATGGCTACCGAGCAGGCGTATTACGCGCTGACGGCCTACGCCCGGCTGCTCGCGGGCAAGACCCGGCTGTACGACATGACCGACGTTGTAAAGGAGAATGCGCAATGAAGAAGCGGCGCGCGGCAAACGCCGTCATGGTGGCCCTGATCGCGCTGATTGCGGCGGCGGGGCTGTTTGCAGTGGGCAGCGTGCGCGGCTGGTTTGGCGGCAATCAGGATGCGGCGACGCTCAGCGACGTGCGCGGTGTGGTCACGCTGACGCGCGCGGGCGTGAGCTATCCGGTGGAGGAAGAAATGGCGCTGCGCGAGGGCGACGCGCTCAGCTTCTCCGCGGGTGCGACGGCGGCGATTCGCGTAAAGGACGGCGCGCTCGCGCTGGGCGGAAACGCGGAGGCGGAGGTTCTGGATCCCGAGGCGGCGGAATTCCGGCTGCAGCTTACGGACGGCGAGGCGTTTGTCAATGCGCGCTCCACGCTGGAATTTGCCGAAAGGACGCTCGCGTTTGAAAATGCCGCGGCGCTGGTTTCGGTGCGCGGCAGCGCGCAGACGCTGACGGTGCTGGATGGCAGCGTGGACGGCGCGAACGCCGGACAGGTCGTGAGCTGGGTCGGGCGGGACGAAACGATCGGAAGCGTAAATATTCAGGCGCTGAATGATTTTGCGATTGCGCAGATTCGCGCCGCCAACCAGACGAAGGCGCTGTGCGTGACGAACGAGGAGCTGGACGCGCTCCAGCAGCAGCGCGCGGCGGCGATCGGCGCGCAGCTCGTGACCGGCGACGGCCTGACCTGCTCGATTGCGATTTACTGCGATACCATTCTGAACAACTGGGACAGTCTTGATACCGCGAAGGCCAGCTATGTGCCGGCGGACGGCGTGATTCTTGCGCCCACGCAGGTGGAGTTTGAATCGGGAGAAACGGTGTTCGACGTGCTCAAGCGCGTGTGCGACGCCTATGACATTCAGATCGAATACAGCTGGACGCCCATGTACAACAGCTATTATGTCGAGGGCATTCACCAGCTCTACGAATTCGATTGCGGCCCGCAGTCCGGCTGGATGTACAAGGTCAACGAGTGGTTCCCGAATTACGGCTGCTCCGAATACAAGCTGACCGGCGGCGAGACGATCGTATGGTGCTATACCTGCGTGGGCCTCGGCGAGGACGTGGGCGGCGGCGTTTTTTAGGGATATGCGGGAGACGTATTTTGCGCGATTGCACCCGGCGGTGTGCTTTGGATTTCTGGTTTCGGCGATCTGCATGGCGGTGGTGATTCAGCATCCGGCGTATCTGCTGGCGAGCGTGCTGGCGGCGCTGTGTATGAATATTACGCTGTCCGGGCGGCGCGCGGTGAAGAATTTTGTGCGCATATTGCCGCTCTGGGCGCTGATTTCGGCGGTGAATCCGATTCTGAATCTGCGCGGCGAGCGGGTGCTGTTTGAATATCTGGGCCGGCCGTATACGCTCGAGGCGCTGTGCTACGGCATGGTGCTGGCGGGCATGTTTGCGGCGATGCTCGAATGGATGGCGGTTTACAACGCGGTGATGACCGAGGACCGGTTTTCGTATCTGTTCGCCGCGCTCGCGCCGTCGATGGCGCTGCTGCTGACCACGGTGCTGCGAATGATTCCGAATCTCCTGCGCCGGGCGAAACAGATTCTGGCCGCGCGCCGGTGCGTGGGGCTGGGCGGCGAGGGCGACGCGCGCGAAAGGCTGAACAGCGGCCTGAACGCCCTTTCGGTATTGACCAGCTGGGCGCTGGAGGGCAGCGTCGTGACCGCGGACAGCATGAACAGCCGCGGCTATGGAACCGGCCGGCGCAGCTGCTATCACAATTATCGGATGGACAGGAGCGCGCTGTGCGTGGCGCTCGCGCTGGCGGCGCTGCTGATCTGCGCGCTGATTGCGCTGCTTCACGGCGGCGGCGCGGCGAATTACACGCCTGAAATGGCGATTGCGCCGATAAAAGGCGAAAACGGGTGGGGGCTTGCGGCGTACGCGCTGTTTCTGCTGCTGCCGACATTTCTGAATCTGAAAGAGGAATTGCAATGGATCATTTCGAGATCAAGAATCTGACCTTTCGCCACGCGGGCGAGAAGGAGCGCGAGAGCCTGAAAAACGTGAGTCTTTCGGTGCGGCGCGGCGAATACGTCGTGTTCTGCGGGCGCAGCGGCAGCGGCAAAACCACGCTCGTGCGCCATTTGAAGACCGTGCTCACGCCCGCGGGAAAGCGCAGCGGCGAGATTCTGTTCGGCGGCGTTCCGCTTTCGGAGGTTTCCCAGCGCGATCAGGCGGCGAAGATCGGCTATGTGATGCAGAATCCGGACGAGCAGATCGTGACCGACAAGGTGTGGCACGAGCTGGCGTTTGGATTGGAGAGCCTGGGCTGCGACCAGAGAACCATGCGGCTGCGCGTGGCGGAAATGGCCTGCTATTTTGGCATTCAGGACTGGTTTCATCGCGACGTGGCCACGCTGTCCGGCGGCCAGAAGCAGCTTTTGAATCTCGCATCCATCATGGCGATGCAGCCGGAGGCGCTGATTCTGGACGAGCCGACCAGCCAGCTCGATCCCATTGCGGCCTCGGATTTTTTAAATACCGTGCGCAAAATCAACCTCGAGCTGGGCACGACCGTGATCATCACCGAGCACCGACTGGAGGACATTCTGCCCTATGCCGATCGCGCGGTGGTGCTGGACGCGGGCGAAATCATTGCCGACGGCGCGCCGCGCGAGGTCTGCGCCGAGCTGTATCGGAAGGGCAATCCCATGTTTTCCGCGATGCCCACGCCCGTGCGCGCGTTTTACGGTTCCGGCGCGGCGGGGGAGTGCCCGCTGACGGTGCGCGAGGGCCGCGCATGGCTGACGGACGCGTTTGCAAACCGGCCGATTCGCGTTTGCGAGCCGGAGCCGGAAGCGCCGCTGGGCGAGGAAATCGACGTGGCGATTATTATGAAAGAGGTCTGGTTCCGCTATGAAAAGGACGCGCCGGACGTGCTGCGCGGCGTGAATCTGACGGTTCCGCGCGGCAGACTGTTCGCCATCGTGGGCGGCAACGGCGCGGGCAAATCCACGGCATTGAAGGCGATTTGCGGCACCTGCCGGGCGTATCGCGGCAAAATTCAGATCGATGGAAAGGCGCTGAACAAATACAAAATCGCCGAGCTGTTCCGCGGCAAACTCGCCATGCTGCCGCAGGATCCGAAGAGCCTGTTCGTGAAAAAGACGGTGCGCGAGGAGCTGGAGGAGATGGGCGACGCGGCGGAGCTCGACCGCATTGCCGCGCTTTGCCAGATTCAGCCGTTTTTAAACAGCCACCCCTACGATCTGTCCGGCGGCGAGCAGCAGCGCGCGGCGCTGGCGAAGGTTTTGATGACGAAGCCGACCATTCTGCTGCTGGACGAGCCGACGAAGGGCATTGACAGCTTCTTCAAGGAGACGTTTGCCGGCATTCTGGCGCAGCTGAAGGCGCAGGGCGTGACGATTCTGATGGTTTCGCACGATGTGGAATTCTGCGCGAAATACGCGGATCTTGTGGGCATGTTCTTCGACGGCCAGGTGCTGACCGTGGACACGCCGCGCCGCTTCTTCGGCCAGAACAGCTTCTATACCTCCGCGGCCAACCGCATGAGCCGCTGCGTGTTTAAAAACGCCGTTTCCTGCGAGGACGTGATCGAGCTCTATCGGAAGAACAGGGAGGACGCTTAAATGAAAAAATCCACAATTGCGATGCTGGTCGTGTTTCTCGCGGCGATTCCGCTCACGCTGGCGCTGGGCCTTCGCCTGACCGGCCGCAGCTATTACATTACCGGAACGCTCGTGATGATCGAGGCGCTGGTTCCGTTCATCATGGCGTTCGAGGGCCGAAAGCCGCAGGCGCGGGAGCTGGTGATCGTGGCCGTGCTGTGCGCGATCGCGGTGGCGGCGCGCGCGGCGATTCCGATTCCGAATTTCAAGCCGATGTTTGCCATTATCATTCTCTCCGGCTTTGCGCTGGGGCCGGAAACGGGCTTTCTCGTGGGCGCGATGGGCGCGTTTGCCAGCAATTTCTTCTTTGGGCAGGGCGCGTACACGCCGTGGCAGATGATGGCCTACGGCTCCGCAGGACTGCTGGGCGGACTGTTTTTTCAGATGCATTGGCTGAAAAGAAAGCCGCTGCCGATGGCGATTTTCGGCGCGGCGTGCGTGCTGCTGGTTGTAGGGCCGCTGCTGGATACGTGCTCGGTGTTTCTGATGCTTACGGAAATCACGCCGCAGACTGCGTGGCCGATTTATCTGTCCGGCCTTCCGGTAAACGCGCTTCAGGCGCTGTGCACTTTTTTAACGATTCTGCTGCTGGGCGAGCCGTTTTTGGAGAAGCTGGATCGCGTGAAGCTGAAGTTCGGGCTTCGGGAGGAATAGCATGGGTTTTTCGGCCTGTCATCCGGCGATCAATCTGATCTATTTCAGCTGCGTGATCGCGGCGGGCGTGCTGATTCGCCATCCGGCGTATCTGGCGATTTCGCTGATTTGCGCGTTTGCGTATGCGGTGAAGCTGAATCGCGGGCGCGCGGCGGCGTTCGGACTGGCGCTGCTTCCGTGCGCGGCGGCGTTCGCCGCGTGGTATTCGACCACGCATCATTTTGGAATCACGGTGCTGCGGCAGAACTTCATTCAGAACAACACCACGCTCGAGGCGCTCTGCTGCGGCGCGGCGATCGGGCTCAGCATCGCGGCGACGCTGCTGTGGCTTTCGTGCGTGCATGCGATATTCACCGCGGACAAGGCAGTGTATCTGTTCGGCCGGGTCAGCCCGCGGCTTTCGCTGTTTCTGGCGATTCTGCTGCGAATGGCGCCGCGCATTAAGAATCAGGCCCGGAAAATCAACGCCGCGCGCTGCGGAATCGGCCGGGGCGCGAATCAGGGCAATCCCCTTCAAAGGATGGGCAACGCGCTCAAAATCCTGTCCATGCTGATTACATGGACGATTGAAATGCTGACCGGCGCGTCGGAGTCCATGCGCAGCCGCGGAAGCAATCTGCGCGGCCGCACCGCCTTTTCCATTTATCGCTTCGACAATCGCGATCGGGCGTTTGTGATTGCGCTGTTCGCGCTTTTGACGGCGCTCGGCATGGGCGTACTGCTCCGGCAGAGCTACATGCGATTCAGCCCGGCCATTCGAATGGCGCAGATCACGCCGGTCTCGTGCGCGTTTTATCTGGCCTACGCCGCGCTGTGCGCAACGCCGCTGATTCTGGATCTGCACACCGAAGCGAGCTTCCGCCGCGCACGAAAACGGAATCTGGAGGAAAAATGAAATGGAAATCCGGAAACTGACGGATCGCCGGGAAAAACAGCGGGTGACGCGAGCCATTCTCGAATCGCTTCCGGAATGGTTCGGCATTCCGGAGTCCCGGGAGGAATACATCCGGGAAAGCGGCGACAGGCTGTTTTTCTGCGCCTGCGACGGGGAGCGGCCCGTGGGCTTTTTGTATCTGAAGGAAACGGGGCGCGCCACCGCCGAGCTGTATGTCATGGGCGTTTTGAAGGAATATCATCGGCAGGGCATTGGCCGGCGGCTGTTTCAAAGCGCGAAGCAGGCGGCCAGAGAGGCGGGCTATTCCTTCCTGCAGGTAAAGACCGTGCAGATGGGCAAATACGAGGCATACGATCAAACCAACCGATTCTATCTCGCATTGGGATTTCAGGAATTCGAGGTGTTTCCCACGCTGTGGGACGAATGGAATCCCTGCCAGGTCTATGTAATGGCGCTGTAGCGAAAAGCGTCTCCGCTTGGATTGCGGAGACGCTTTTGTCTATTCATAGTATTCCAGCTGCTGATCCACATAGTCGCCCACGTTGAACAGCCAGTCGGTCAGGAAATCCTCCCAGTCGCCGCCGGTCGCTGCGTTCATCGTGTCCACGAGATCGTATTCGCCGAGCACGTCCTGCTGAAGACCCATTTCGTAAAACGCTCGCAGCGACGCAATCAGCGCCTCGCGGCCCATGGCGGCGCGCATCTCGTGCAGCACCACCGCGCCGCGATCGCGCACGATCAGCCGATAGCTTTCGGCCTGAAACAGATCGGCCGCGGCGGTGACGTACAGTCCGCCGGGCACGGTGATCCGCAGCGCGTCGAGCACCTGATCGTTCAGCGCGGTCAGAAACGCGTCGTAGCCGCGCGTTTCCTCAATGGCGAGCAGCGCCAGATAGCTGCACAGCGAATCGGACAGCCATGCGTCGTCCACCGGCATCGGATAGGCGGCAAAGCCGATATACTGCTTCGCGAGGCCGAAGCGGATCATGCCCGCAATTGCGTCGGCGTTTTGCATCTGATTCGAGGGCAGCCAGAGCAATCCCGGAAAACAGAGGGCGTCCAGCGGGTTGTCGCTCTCGGTGATCTCGATTTCGGAAAGCGGAAACGCGCCGAGCAGGCTTTCATAGGCCTCGATCGTCTCGATTGCGCAGTTCAGCGCCGCTTTGGACGCGCTGCGATCGTTTCCCAGCACGCGCACGCGCACGCCTGATTCCGTTTCGGCGGTGTATTCGCGATAGCGCCGGCCGAACGATACGGCGAATTCGCGCGCGTTTTCGGCGGTGAACTGCCAGACGGAAATGTGATTCTCCGTTCGAATCAGCCGCTGCGTTCCGGTGCCGGCGGGCAGATACGTGTCCGGAATCGCGAGCGTAACCGCGTAATCTGCCGCCTCTGAGCGCAGCCACTGCGCATAGGACAGGGGCGAGCTGATCAGGAATTCCTCGTAATCGGGAAGGTAGATTCCGGGAACGAAGTAAAACGCGCTGAGCCGCACATCCATATCGCCCTGGCCCAGAAACGCGCGATTGCTGCCGAGCAGCACGTAATACCGCATTTCAAACGCGCATTCCGCGCCCGGTTCGAGCGCGCAGGAAACGCGCAGCGCGCTTTCGTTCGCGCCCTGCCAGCCCCAATCGGCCTCCTGCCCATCGACCGAAACGGCCTCCAGTTCCATGCCCGCGGGCGCGAAGCCGTAGGGGAATACGGCCTCCAGCTCGTCGTTTTCATAATTCAGCGCGCTTTCGCGGCGAAAGACGTTGGCCGCGGCCGTGAATACCACGCGATCGAGCGCGCGGCCGGTGCGATTATGATAGACAAGGCGCTGCGTTACCCGCAGCGCCTGTTCGTCTTCCATGTATTCGATGTTCAATTCGTATTGATCCCGAACGGCCTCCTCAGCATGCACGTGCGCGCTCAACACCACGCTGACCAGCGCGCTGCCCGCGAGCAATACGGCGAGCAGAATCGCAATCAGCCGCACGGCCAGGCGCTTTTTCTGCTGGGAGGAATGCTTTTTCTTTGCCATGCGTCCTCCTTATTCTACGGCGCGGATATCGCTCAGCGGCCAGATTACGTGGCGCACGCGGCCGACCAGCATGTCCTTCGTGATTACGCCCACGTCGTCGCTGCGGGAATCATGGCTGTTGATGCGGTTGTCGCCCACGACGAAATACTCGTTCTCGCCCAGCTCGTATTCCTCGATATCGCCGCGCGAACCGGAGCCCGGCAGCGCCTCGTCCACGATTTCGGTGGTGTTTCCGTTCACGACGGAATAGATCACGTGCGTTACGCCGTCCTTGCGGTAAATCCGGTCGCCCGGCACCGCGACCACGCGCTTGACGAAATTCGTCCATCCGCGGTTCGGGTAATGGCAGATCACGACGTCGCCGCGCTCCACGCCGCCGCCGAATTTAACGTCCGCCACCGTCACGAACAGCCGCTCGCCGGAATGCAGCGTCGTTTCCATCGATGAACCGTCCACGCGAATGATCGTGAACAGGAAAAAGCGCACCAGAAACACGATCAGCAGCGCCGCCGCGAGGGAGACGACCCACTCGCGCACTTCCTTCCAGAATTTCTTTTTGCGCTTTGCCTTAATCTCCTCCGGAGACGGCTCGGCGGCCTGCGCGTTTTCGGCGTTCGCTGCGGTTTCCTCCGCCTGCGCGCTCTCTTCGGTCTTATCGGAATTGAGAAGATCCTTCTGATTCATTTCGTCCATGCCGCTTCCTCTTTTCATTCCTGCGCGTCGCTTTCGGCCGCAGTTTCAATTAGCTTTTTCATGCGCTTATCGAATACGGGGCGCTCCAGCATCACGATCCGGCCGCACTTCTCGCAGCGCATTTTGATGTCCGCGCCCACGAAGGTGATCTGCCAGACGTCGTTTCCGCACGGATGCGCCTTGCGCATTTTCACCCGATCGCCCACATGCAAGAGCATGCCTACACCCCCTGAATGCCTTTCATTATATCGGGTAATTGTGAACTGACCATGAACTATGCTTGAACAATGCGATAATAGAAGCTCCTGCCCAGCACGTCGGACACGCACAGCGCGAGCTCGCCTTCGTAAACCGGCGCGGCGAGCGTGGCCGTAATTTCGGGAGCGCGCCGTCTGCGCACGGAATCCACCATGCAGTGGTAGCCATCCTCGCGCAAATAGCCGACCGACCAGTTGTCCACCGCGTCGAGGCCGCGCAGCTCGCGATTCAGAACGCCCGCCTCCAGCGTAAATTCCTCCAGCGTGACCTGATAAAAGCCGATTCCCGGCGCGATCGACGCGCGGCAGACCGGATCGCCCTCCGCCGCGGGAAACGCGAGCTCGCATTCGCTGCCAAACAGCCTTCTGCGCGCGATATTCGTCGCCAGCGCGCACTTTTCAATGCCCAGATAATTGCGCCCGCTGCGCATGGCGGCTTCCAGCGTGGTCACGCTTCCGGCAAACGGATCGAGCACCCATTCGCCCGGCCGCGACGCGCACCGAACGATTCGATTCAGCAGCGCCAGCGGCTTCTGCGTGTCGTAGCCGGTGCGCTCGGGATCGCGCTGCTGCAGATGGCTCAAATCGTTCCATACGTCCGAAGGCGCGACGGGATCGTCGTCGTAATAGGTGTAAATCCGGCCGTTCGAGCGGATCGAGCGGTACACGCGGCCGTCGGGGTCGACGTGGCGGCGCATGTGATTGGATCGCGGCTCGCTCGGCGTGGTCATGATTTCGGCGAGGTTGAAATCGTATTTCGCGCTCTTGCGGTAAAAGAGAATCACGTCGTGCTTGCGGCTGAAGTATTTCGTGGATCGTCCGCCGGACTGATACACCCAGATGATCTCGTTCAGGAAATTGCTTTCGCCGAAGATTTCGTCCAGCATCAGGCGCATATAGGGATGCGCGCGATAATCGATGTGCAGAAACAGCATGCCGTCGTCGCGCAGCAGCTTGTGGCACAGCGCGAGCACGGGTCGCATCATCGCAAGATACGTCTCGCGGTTTTTCGTGTCCTCAAACGCGGGCAACGCGAGCGTGCCCTTGCCGGATTTCCATTCGTCCTCGCCCACGCGCACGCGCATCGAGAATTTTTCGCCCGTAAGATACGGCGGATCGAGATACACGAGCTTGATTTTGCCCGCCCATTCGGGAAGCAGCGCCTCCAGCTCCGCGCGCGCGTCGCCGATCGTCAATCTGCCGCGCCCGAGCGGCGCGTCCGCCGTGCGAGCGGCCTGTCCCTCGCGCCATTCGCGATTCACCTCAACACGAACCAGCTCCACGCGCCGCGCCCCCTTTCAGCATTCACTTCATTATACCAGCTTTCCGCGCGCGCGGCAAGGGTTTTCAGGGCAAAAAAATCGCCGCCCGGAAGGAGCGGCGAGGGAGGTTATTCGGCATCGCTTTGTGATTCGGATTCCTGCGCGTCGGCCTTGTCATCTTCGTTTTGCGATTCGGATTCCTGTGCGTCGGCCTTGACCATCAGATTGGCGATTACGGCGCTGTTTTCAACCAGCTCGCCGAAGCCGTCGAGCAGCAGCGCGGTGATCAACGAGGACAGCGTGCCGCCGATCAATATGGCGAAGCCAATGCCGATCAATGCGCCGCCGCCGCGATAACTTCCGGCTCCGTAAAGGATAAAGCCGAGACCGGCGAGGATGGATGCGCCGAGTCCAACAGCGCGCACCAGGGTAGCCAGGTTTTTGATTCTGCCGCCGATTTTCATGGATTTTCCTCCTTAATAATGATGCTGCTTTTTATAGGATTCCAGATAGGAATCGGATTCGGTGGATTCCTGCCTTCGAGAAAACTGGAACGGACAAAGCATCGCTACGCTCAATACGAAATGAGGTAAGGCGTCGGATATGCATTCCACTATAAGCGACGGTAGGCTTATTATTGATGAGCGAAAAGTTGGTAGAAGAAGAAAAAATGTTGAAATACAAGATGCTAGCCCGCTGCAAACTAGGATGATTGCGGGAATTTTTCGGTTCTTTATAACGCCGAATAGCACCAGTCCCAGCAGCATATCGGGCAGGAGACATAATAAAACCCAACCGATGTCGCTGAATGATTGCATGGAAGAGAAAGTATCGTAGAGAGCATAAAGCAGATAGAGGATACCCGTGATGTAGGCCGCAGTCTTTCGATTTCGTGCAATCAGAATGAGCGTCGCTATGGGAAACAGGACAGGGAAGAATATGGAGATTACATTGAAAAAGCCAATTGTGGTATAGGCCAGAACGTTTGCCCAATAAACCAGATACAGAACGCTCAAAATGAGCAATACCGGGTACGTCCATTTGTTCGCTTTCGCTTTCACTTCAAACCGCTCCTTCAATTTCTGACTGCCTATATTTTATCAGGGAGGGATAAAAAGTTAATGTGATAATGGTTATAAACATGTAAATGAACAGCGATTTGCAAGCCACGCCGCACAAATCTTGAAACCTTTCGTCTTTGTCCGGCTTTCTTTCCTCGGAATTCGCCTGGAAAAGTCGATTTTGCAGGATTGTTTTTGCGTTCATTCAAATTTTAACCGAATATTCGCTCTTTTACGCGTGAATCTGGGCGATTGAATCGCATATAATGTCATTATCTTATGCGGCATGGCCGCTGAAAGGACGTAACGATATGCCTCTTTCGCTTTCCGAGCGCACGCTCGCTATTTCTCCGTCGGTCACGCTGGCCGTCGACTCGCGCGCCAAGCAGCTTCGCGCCGAGGGCATGGACGTAATCGGCTTTTCCGCCGGCGAACCGGATTTCTGCACGCCGGAATACATCAACGACGCCGGCAAATTCGCCATCGACGCCGGCATTACGCGCTATACGCCCGTTGCGGGCACGCTCGACCTGCGCCAGAAGATCTGCGAAAAGTTCTTCCGCGACAATTCCGTGGAGTATACGCCCGCGGAGGTGATCGTCTCCAGCGGCGCGAAGCAGTCGATCTTTACGGCGCTGAACGCGATTTTGAATCCCGGCGACGAGGTGCTTCTGCCCTCTCCGTGCTGGCTGAGCTATCCGGAGATGGTGCGCATGGCGGGCGGCGTGCCGGTAATGGTGCACGGCTATGAGGAAAACAATTTCGTCGTGACCGCCGATATGCTGCGCCCGTACGTGACCGAAAAGACCAAGGCGCTGATCATCAACAGCCCGAACAACCCGAACGGCTGCGTATGGAGCCACGACGAGCTGATGGCGATCGCGGAGCTGGCGGTGGAATGCGGATTCTACGTCATTTCCGACGAAATCTATGAAAAGCTGATTTACGACGGCGAAAAGCACTACTGCATGGCGTCGTTCGGCCCGGAAATCAAGAAGCAGTGCATCGTGGTCAACGGCGTATCCAAGACCTACGCGATGACCGGCTGGCGCATCGGCTATGCGGCGGGCCCGAAGCCGATCATCAAGGCGATGACCTCGTTCCAGAGCCATGCGGCGAGCAACGCGAACTCCATCGCGCAGTACGCGGCCGCGACGGCGATCTCCTGCGGCGACAAGTATATTCGATCGATGATTGAGGAATACAACGCGCGCCGCCGCCTGATGCACCGTATGGTGAACGATATCGACGGCATGAGCTGCAATCTGCCCAAGGGCGCGTTTTACATCATGGCCAGCCTGAAGGAAATCATCGGCCGGTCGCACAAGGGGCGCGTGATCGACGGCTCCACCCGCTTTGCCGAGATGCTGCTGGATGAAAAGCGCGTCGCGGTGGTGCCCGCGCTCGCGTTCGGCGACGACAATTACGTCCGCCTGAGCTACGCGGTCAGCCGCCAGAGCATCGTCGAGGGCATGACCCGCATTCGCGATTTCGTGAACGAACTGGATTAAAAGCGCAGCAGGCGCGGCCACAGAAAAACGTGGCTGCGCCTGCTTTTGCCGTTTCAAGAATTTAAGATTGCGCCCGGATTGATTTATCGCGCGGAGCGTGGTACAATAGGGGCGAAAACGAGTTCTGCCGGATAGGCAGCTTTTTATCAAATTTAAGTTAGATAAATCTAACCACTGAAGGAGAGGACGAAGCATGTCCAGACAGGCGACGGAGTTTCAGAAGAAGGAAATGAGCAAAATGTATCGCGGCAAGGCGATCTTCAAGCCCCTGAACACGGGCTGGATCGACGAGCATGTCGCGTGCGTGCGCGAATGAGTGGCGAACATTTTCTTTTACCGCAAGGGCGATACAGTACTGATGATCGACGCGGGCTACAATTACGATCGCCTGGAGGAAAAGATGGGCTGGCTGGGCATCGATCCGCGGTCGATTCGCGATATTCTGGTCACGCATCAGGACACGGACCACGTGGGCGCGGTGGAGGCCGACAGCCCGGGGCTATTCCGGAAGGCGAAGCTGTATGTGGGCGAAATTGAAAACCGGTATCTGACCGGCGAAGTGCGCAGAAAGGTGATTTACCACCTCTACAAGCTGCCGCAGGTGACGATTCCGAATGAAAAGCGGCTCGTGAAGGACGGCGAAAAGCTCGATATCGGCGGCGTTTCGGTGGAATGCTTCCTAGTGCCCGGGCACACGTGGGGGCATATGGTTTATCTGATCGACGAGAAATACCTGTTTACGGGCGATACGATCTGGCTGGGCGCAGACGGCGGCTACAGCTTCATCTCCGCGCTGGCGGAGGACAATAAGCTGGCAGTTCGATCGCTGGCAGCGCTGGAGAAGAGGCTTCGGGCGCGCGGAATCAGGCCGATGTTCATTACCGGGCACACCGGCTGGACGGATAATTTCGAATTTGCCTTCGCGCATAAGGACGCGCTCTGCTCGCCGTTTAAGAAGCGCGCGCCCGATCCGACCGCGCCCTACGACGCGTACGACGAATCGGACGACACGCGGGAAAACGCGCGCCGCGGCTATTTGCAGGGGGTGGGCCGGTGAGGATTTACGCATTCGGCAATCCGGACGCGCCGGCGATTTTGCTTTTGCCCGGCACGTGCTGCCATTGGAAGAGCAATTTCGGGCGCGTGATACCGCTGCTGGAGCGGGATTTTCGCGTGCTGTGCGCGAGCTACGACGGCTTTGACGAGACGGAGAGCGCGGAGTTTCCCGGCATGATCGAGGAAACGGAGAAGCTCGAGGCGTATATCCAAAAGAATTGCGGCGGGCGGATTCGCGCGGCTTACGGCTGCTCGCTGGGCGGCTCGTTCGTGGGGCTGCTCGCGGCGCGGGGGAATATCCATATGGACGCGGGCATTCTCGGCAGCTCCGATCTCGATCAGGCGCCGAAATGGCTCGCGAAGCTGGAAACGAAGCTGATGCTTCCGATGATTTACCCGATGATCCACGACGGCAAAATCTCGAAGAGCATCTCCAAACGGCAAAGCTCCGAATACGAGCGCGCGTTCATGGAAATGTTCGGCGGCGCGCGGCCGTACGTCACGCGGCGCAGCTGCGAAACGCAGTTCTATTCCGATCTGATTACGCCGCTGCCGGACAAAATCGACGTTCCCGGAACGCGGATTCACATTTTTTACGCGCTGAGAATGGGCAAAAAGTATCGCGCGCGCTATGAGAGGCATTTCCGGAATCCCGTGATTCACGAGCAGGATCTGCGCCACGAAGAGCTGCTGGCCTGCCATCCGGAGCGCTGGGCGCAGCTGGTTAAGAGCATTGCGGAATAGGAGGGCTGAAGCATGAAGGATCGCGATCTGAAATTCGACCGCAGCTGCCATGTGCTGTACACGCGGCCGTGCAAAAAGCAGATTCGGAGGAAAATTGCGCTGCACTATCCGCCCGAGGAGCGCGAGGCGGTCTGGACGCGCGTTCAGAAGCAGTACGAGCGCTTTCTCTCCGACTGGCGCACCGATCTGGGCGGCAAGAAGAACTTCCACAACGGCCGCGGCGGCAATTACGATTGCATCGCGCTGATGGCGTATTACGTGGTCTGCCGGGACAAGACGAGTCTGGACGAGATCGAGGAAATGGAGGGCGCGCTGTTCCTGCCGGCGTTTAAGAAGCTGAAATTCGTAAACTGCAATCGGCCGATCTTCAAAAAGCTGCTGCATCGCGCGTTTCAGAATGCGAAGAAGCAGTGCGACCGCTGGGGCGATTTTGAAATGCATCTCGCGCCGTTTGACAAAAACGGGCCGATTTACTATGAATTCACCCGCTGTCCCACGGCGGAATTTGCCAGGCAGCACGATCTGCTCGAGGTCATGCCCGCGCTGTGCAATCCGGATTACACGGGCATGGAGCTGATTCACGCGCGGCTGGTGCGCACCACGACGTGTGCCAACGGCTGCAAATGCGATTACACGATCTGCGGCGATTGCGACGAATATCTGAAGGCGCATCCCGAATACCGCGATTCGGCGGGCTACAGGAGGAATCGATGAAAACTGCGATTGAGAAAAACACCGTTCAGGAAACGCTGGTGATTCCGCTGTACGGGCGGAAAATGTGCTCGGAGCTGTATCCTAAGCTGTTTTACGACGAGACGGCCATTCGCCTGATCGACAGCGTGGATTATGATTTTTCGCTGCTGGAGAGGAAATCCAGAAGCATGATGCAGCGCTTCGGCTTCCTCGAAGCGGCGATGCGGCAGAACGATCTGGCGTGGGAGGTGCGCGATTATCTGAAGGCGCATCCGCGCGCAGCGGTGGTGAATCTGGGCTGCGGGCTGGACGATACCGCCCGGCGGTGCGACAACGGCGCGTGCCGGATGTACAATCTTGATTTCCCGGAGGTGATCGCCGCGCGCAACCAGCTGCTGCCCGCGGGCGAGCGCGAGCAGAACGTCGCGTGCGATTTGAATGATTTTTCGTGGATGCGGCAAATCGACGCCTCCGGCGGCGCGGTGTTCTTCGCGGCGGGCGTGTTCTATTATTTCCTGACCGATCAGGTGCGGGCGCTGGTTCGCGCGATGGCGGAGGCGTTTCCGGGAGGCCGGCTGGTGTTCGACGCGGCGGGCAAATCGGCGGTGAAGCTGATGCTGAAGACGTGGATTCAAACGGCGAAGATTCAGGACGTCGGCGCGTATTTCGCGGTTTCGGACGCAAAGCGCGAGCTCTCCGGCTGGTGCGAGGGGCTGCGCGTTTCCAGCCGGGGCTACATGCTGGGCTATCAGGATCTGCGCGATCCGGCGGTGAGCGGGTTCTTCCGATTCCTCGCCAAAGTGGGCGACGGAATGATGAAAATGCAGATTGTGCGGCTGGAATTCAAAGGAGAATAGGGCATGAAGCACATTCATTTTGATGTGGAGAAGGACGGGTTTTACGGCGCGTATTGGGCATGCGATTCCGATTGCGCGCTGATTGCGATGCTGGGCGACGATCCGGAGGACTATCTGGCGCGCTCGTCGGTGAAATGGGTGCTCCGGCAGGGCGTGAACGTAATGACCATGTCGCCGGGCAAAAAGGACTACGGCCACCACAATTACCCGCTGGAGCGCATCGAGCGGGCGATGGAATGGCTGAAGGCGCGCGGCAATCGCAAAATCGGCATCGTCGGCGCGTCCACGACCGGTACGCTCGCGCTCACGGCGAGCGCGATGCTTCCGGGTTTTACGCTGACCATCGCGCTTACGCCCAGCGATTTCATCTGGCAGGGCTTCATGCAGGGCAAAAGGGACGGCTGCGGCGAATGGCCGATCGAGGGCGAATCGCTGTTTTCCTATCGCGGAAAGCCGCTGCCCTATATGCCGTTCAACGTGCAGCATCCGCAATACTGGCAGAAGATGGAGGCGGAGGCCAAGCGCACAGGCAACAAAATCGCGTCGCGCGAGCTGTTTGACGATTCCGAGGCCGCGCACCCGATCACCGAGGCGGAGACGATCCCGGTGGAGGCCATTCGCGGCCGGCTTTTGCTGATCGGCGCGGAGGACGATTGCCTGTGGGACACGGCCAAATACATTCGCCGCATGGAAAAGCGCCTTGCGGAAAGGCCGCACGAGTGCGCGGTCGAGGCCGTGGTCTATCCGCACGCGACGCATTTCGTGTTCCCGGAGGGCATGATGCGGACGATGCTGCCGGTGGGCTCGGGGCTGTTTGCGAAAATGATGTTCAAGGCGGCGCGGGAATATCCGCGGGAATGCCGGGCGGCGCGATGCGATATCGATCGCCGCGGAACGGCCGCGATTGCGAAATGGAGGCGGGAAAAATGAAATACGCGGGAATGCCGATGGGCATGTGGGCGCTGTTCGCGCGTTCGTTTCGCGCGCAGCTGACGGAGGTGTTCGGCTATGATTCCGCGGAGGCAAAGCGCATTGCGCGCGCGGCGAAGCCGAAATACCGAAGGATCATTTCGGAAATTCCCGAATTTGAAAAGGGCGACCGGTTCAAGATGAACATCGTCAACTGCGCGATGCTGGGCGCGTTTATCCTTTCAATGCCCGCACGGCCGGACGTGGAAAGGCTGACCGATTATTACGCGCGCGCGATGATGACCGGGATGATGCGATGGTTTTGCCGGAAGAGCGGCAAGGCCAAATTCACGCCGAAGGACATTGCGGGCATGAAGGCTACGGCCGCGCTGAAGGCCGCCGATCGCAATCCCTATTCCTGGAATATGGATTATTACGAATACCCGGACGGCGGCGGTTACGAGGCGCGATTCACGAAATGCGGTATCTGCGTGCTGATGAAGAAGCTGGGCCTGTACGACCTGACGCCCGCGCTGTGCCATCTGGATTACACCATGAGCGAGGCCGGCGGCAGCTCGGATTTCGTGCGGGAATACACGCTGGCCTCCGGCGGGCCCTGCTGCGATTGCGGATACAGAAAAAAGCGGATTTCGAGGGCGTAGGGACGCGCCCGGTCTGAACAGGAGGCGGCATTGCATGGCGATTCTTCCGAAGAACTATCGGCGCGACTGTCTGCTGGGCGCGCTGGGAGCGGCGCTGATGCTCGCGGGCGATCTGTGTCTGAGCGTGATTCCGGCCGCGAGCGGCGACAGCGGGCTTTTTATGCGGGAGGCGTATCTAAGCGGCGGCTATCCCGCATGGCGATTGCCGGTGCTGCTGGCGACGGGGCTGATCGGCATGGCGCTGGGGTGCTTCAGCGTAAGGGTGATTCATGAGCAGATTCAGCCACAATATCGCAAAACGCGGTGGCTTCTTTTGGTCTGCGGCGTGATTTACCTGACCTCCGCCGGGGCGCTGCACCTTCTGATCGGCAGTCTGGCCGACTGGACGAGCACGCTCGCGCCGCTGCTCGGTCGGGAGAAAATGGCCGCGCTCATTCAGGCGAAGTACGAGCGCCTGATGCCGGCCATGCTGCTGCCCTATGCGGCCATGGTTCTGCTCATGCTGGGCAGCGCCTGGGCGGTTGGGACGAAGAAAACCGTTCTGCCGCGCGGAATGCTGGCTGTTCATATGCTGGTCTGGCAGCTGGCGCTGATGCTGATTCCGGACATTCGTCAGGCGCTGGGCGCGGAGGTTTCAACCTGGGATTTCGTTTTGAGCCAGGGCTCGGGCAACGCGGCGCTGCTTTTGTGGATGCTGGCGAACGCGGCGTGGGCGCGCGGCAAACGGGAGGGTGCGGCATGTCCTTTTTAGAAAATACCAAACGGCCGTCCGGAAGGGACGGAAGAGCGATGCTTTGGATGATGAATCTCGGGCATCGCGCGCTTTCCCGCTGGGGGCTTCGGTTTTTGCAGCTTTCTCCAAACGCGGAAACGCTGGATTGCGGCTGCGGCGGCGGGGCGAATCTGCGGGCGCTTTTGAAGAAGTGCCCGGGCGGCCGCGCCGTGGGCGTGGATTATTCCGAGGTCAGCGTGCAGAAATCCGGGAAATACAATCGAACGGCAATTCAATCCGGGCGCTGCGAGGTGCTTCAGGCGAGCGTGGCGGCGCTTCCGCTGCAGGACGCGCGCTTCGACGCGGTCACGGCGTTTGAAACGGTGTATTTCTGGCCGGAGTTGGCGCGGTGCTTCCGCGAGATCTGGCGGGTGCTGAAGCCGGGCGGCGCGTTTTTGATTTGCAATGAATGCAGCGAAGGCGGCCGCTGGGAAAAGCGGATCGACGGCATGACCGTTTACACCGGCGCGCAGCTGCAGGCGGCGCTGGAGCAGGCAGGCTTTGGCGAAATTCGGATTCACCGAAACCAAAAGGGCTGGCTCTGCGTTCAGGCGCGGAAACAGGGGGAGAGAGTATGAGCATTTTTGCATCGCTGCTGCGCGGCGCGTACAGGCTCGTCGGCGCAAAGAAGGCGTTTTCGCTGCCGGAGGACGAGCTCCGGAAGGTGATTGAAAAGCAGAATCGCCATCGCGGCGTATTCGTGCCGACCGATCGCAAGGCGCATTGCCAGATGATCGAGGTAAACGGCTTTCCGTGCCTGATCGTTCGCGAAAGGCCGGAGCCGGCGGCGCGGGCGATCCTCTATTTCTTCGGCGGCGGCATGGTGATCGGCCCGGACAGGGGCGATTTGCCCGTGATGCGCAAGCTGGCGCGGGATACCGGCTGCGACGTGTGGTTCCCGTTCTATCCGCTCTGCACGGAGCATTGCATTTCCGAGACCTACGATATGGTTTATGAATGCTATCGGCAGATGATCGAGCTCTATGGCGGCGGAAACGTCAGCACCTGCGGCTTTTCCTCCGGCGGCGCGCTGGCGCTGGGAATTGCGGCGCACAACAGCGCGCAGGGCGCGCCGCTTCCGCAGCCGCGGCATATCGTGGCCGTATCGCCCGGCGAGGTGCCGTGGAACGATGCGGAAAGGGCGCGCATGCAGGCGCTGAATGAAAGGAACGCGGCCATTGATTACGCGTTTATGGTCACGGTGGAGAAATTCATGCGCCACGGGTGCAGGGACGTGCCGGATTACATGATTTCCGGCTCGCGCGGCGATTTTTCCGGAACGGGCGATATTCACTTTTTCTATTCCGCCGACGAAGTGCTCTATGGGGCGCTGCCGGACTTTGAGGCGGCCTGCAGGCGGGCGAACGTGCCCTATACCGCCTTTGCCCGGCCGAAAATGGTGCATTGCTATTGCATGCTGCCGTATTTCAAGGAGGCCCGGGAGGGTTTCGGCAAAATTACGGAAATACTGAAGCGATAAGGAGCGAGAAGCATGGACCGGAAGGAGAACATTCGCAATGCCTATCGTTTAACGGGCGGCAACGGCTTTTACGATGGCATGATCACCTGCTCCACATTGCCGGGAAAGGCGGTTTGCCGCCTGGTGTGGAACATGAACAAGGCGGAATGCGACGCCTATCTGGCCGAGGCGCTGTCCGGCATTCCGGAGAATTTTTCGGGGCGGCTGCTGGAGGTTCCGGTCGGAACAGGCATTCTCACCATGCCGCTGTATCAGACGCTGCCGCGCGCGGAGATCGTCTGCCTCGATTATTCGCCGGACATGATGGCGCAGGCGCGGGAGAAGGCGGAGCGGCTGAAGCTGAAAAACGTCTCGTTTCAGCAGGGCGACGTGGGCGCGCTGCCCCATGCGGACGGCAGCTTCGATATCGTTCTTTCGCTCAACGGCTTTCATGCGTTTCCGGACAAGGAGGCCGCGTATCGGGAAACCTTCCGCGTTTTAAAGCCCGGCGGAGTGTTCTGCGGCTGCTTTTATGTAAAGGGCGAGGAAGCGCGCACGGACTGGTTCGTTCGCCATATTTACGAGCGCGCGAAGTTCTTTACGCCGCCCTATGAAACGGCGGGCAGCCTGCGGGCGCGGCTGAGCGGCATGTATGAAACCGCGCGGGTCGGCAATCTGAAGGGCATCGCATGGTTTATCTGCCGGAAAGGGAAGAAGTCGCGATGAAGTATTTTGAATTCGGGCGCGAGCATTCGGAATTGATGGTGATGCTCCACGGCGGCGGCGTGTGCTATCGCGGCATAATGCCGGTCGCGGAGAAGATGGCGGAGGCTTATCACGTGATTCTCGTGGCCTACGACGGCTTTAATCCCGACGAGCCGGAAACGGTGTTTCAGTCGCCCATGGACGAGGCGCGGCGGCTGGGCGACTATGTGACGGAGCGATACGGCGGAAAAATCGACGTTCTCTACGCCATTTCCTATGGCTGCCGGGTGATGATGGAGGTGTTGGCCGATCCGCGCCTGACGATCACCACCACGATTGCCGACGGCATGGGTCTGCGCGATTATCCCAACATCCAAAGCAAATGGGGCAGGGACGTTTACTGCTTCTTCTTTACGGGGCTGTTTTATGCGGTGATGGGCCATCCCGGCCCGCGGAGGAAGAAATTTCTCGCGAAAATCACCGGGAGAAAGCTCGAGGAAGCCGAGCGCCTGCTTTACGGCCGCGCCACATGGCAAAGCTGGAAGAATCAGGACTATTTCCTGATTGGCAAAAAGACGGATTATTCGCTGTTTGGCCGCACGAGCATGCATCTCTGGTACGGAATCAAGGGCAGCGTGGACAGAAAGCTGTCCCGCAATCTGGGGGCGCTCCGGCAGGGCGGCTATCCCTTTGAGGAAAAGATCTTTACGGATCTGGGCCACGGCGGTCTGGCGGGCGAGCATCCCGGGCAGTTTTTTCAGGAGGTGCAATCGGCGCATCGGCGCGATTGCGCAAAGAAGGAGGGCGCATGAAGGAGAGCTATCTGGCTGCGGAATTGAAGCGGACGATTCATCAATTTCCCGCGCAGGAGAGCGCGCTGAACGCGGCATTTGCATCGCGGCTTACGCAGCTGCGCGCGGAAAACGCCGGCGCGTCTCCGGAAAAGCGCCGCCATTTGGAAAGCCAGATTCTGCCCGGAATCGCGGCGTATGAGACGCTGCAGGCCGTAATGCCCAAGGACGCGGCGCTTTCGACCGTGCACGGCTATGTGGAAAAGCGCGCGTGGAAAATAAAGGGCGCGATCCTGAAGCTGATGCGCATTCCGGGGCTGTATCGCGCGGTTCCGGGCATTTTTTCCAGGGAAACGCCCAAGCTGTTCGGCGAAACGGCGGGCTTTGCCGCGCGCGAGATTCAAACCTCCGGCGGCGTGTGGCGCATCGATATGCTCCGCTGCCCCTACCACGACGCGTGCGCGCAATACGGCTGCCCGGAGCTGTGCCATTGCTTTTGCGACAGCGACGATATCACCTACGACGGCATGCACCCGAGGCTCGTCTGGCACAGAACGAAGACGCTCGGCCGCGGCGACGACTGCTGCGATTTCAGCCTGAAAATCGCGGGCAAATGAATTGCCGGAAATAAGCAAACAGGAGGCATCCCCCTGCAAGGGACGCCTCCTGTTTTTTATGGGCGTTAGCCGTCGATGCGCCAGCCCTCGGCCTTCTCGCGAATTTCGATGAAGCGCCGGTACAGGCCGTTTTGCCGCATCAGCTCGTCGTGCGTGCCGCGCTCGGCGATGCGGCCGTCGTCGACCACCAGAATCTGGTCGGCATTCTGAATCGTGGCCAGACGATGCGCGATGGTGATGATCGTCTTGCCGCGCGTCAGCTCGGACAGCGCCGACTGAATCAGATGCTCGTTTTCCGGGTCGATGCTGGCGGTGGCCTCGTCGAGAATGATGATCGGCGCGTCCTTCAGCATGGCGCGGGCAATCGAAATGCGCTGCTTTTCGCCGCCGGACAGCGTGCCGCCGCCCTCGCCGACCACGGTGTCGTAGCCGTTCGGCAGCGCCATGATGAAGTCGTGGCAGCGCGCCTTCTTCGCCGCGGCGATCATTTCTTCCTCGGTCGCGTCGGGCTTGCCGAAGCAGAGGTTCGCGCGAATGGTATCGTTAAACAGATACACATTCTGGAACACCATGGAGATGTTGGAAAGCAGACTGTCGCACGTCAGCTCCTTCAGATCGTGGCCGCCGATGGTAATGCTGCCCTTCTGCGGATCATAGAACCGCGCGAGCAGGCTGCAGATCGTGGTTTTGCCGCTGCCGGACGGGCCGACGATCGCGGTGGAGGTCTTTTCCGGAATCTCGAACGACACGTCGCTCAGCACCCTGCGCGAATCATAGCCGAAATCCACATGCCTGAAGGCGATGTCGAAGCGCTTGAGCGGAATGTCCTTTCCGCCCGCGTCGATCAGGTGCTCACCCCGCAGCGCGTCGAGCTGGTTCATCGCGTCGTTGATTACGCTGAGCGTGTGCGCGCTGTCGCTGATGGGCTCGAGGCTGGCGAAGATGCTGAATGAATAGAACAGGAACACGAGCGCTACGGAGAAATCCATTTGGCCGTTTAGGCACATCAGGCTCGCCGCCAGCGCGAGGCCGACGCTTCCGCATTTCAGCGCCAGCAGATGCAGCGCGTTTCCGGGAAGATAGCCCCATTCAATCTTCAAATGAATGCGCCGGCTGTCGGCCACGGCCTTTTTCACCGAGGCCATCGAAGCGCCGCTCTTTCCGAAGGATTTGACCACCGCAAGGCCGCGCGCGTATTCGAGAATTGCGCCGGTCATATCGCGGTTGGCCGCGGCCTCTACGGGCGCGTTCTTCGCGCTGTAATGGGAAATGGCCAGCAGACACAGGAAGGACAGCGCCGCGGCGGCCAGCGCGATCAGCGCCGTGACCGGGCTGAATGCGGCGAGACCCGCGAATACGACCAGGAAATTCAGATATCCGCCGACGAAATTGTCGATCATGCGAATGCCCATGTTTTCCAGCGTGCCGAGACCCGTGGTGATGGAATTGAGGATATTGCCGGTCGACGTCTGCTGGAAATAGCCCAGCGACACCCGCTTCAGCGCGTCGCCCACGGCCAGACGGTCGCGCGCGGTCAGCTCGTAGCTGATCGATTCCTGATAGCGCGCGCGCAGATAATTAAACAGGAACCGCAGCAGCACGAGCGCGATCTGAATGACGATGCATTTCCAGATCCAGCTGGGATCGAGCCGCCCCTCGAGTAGCTGGCCGATCGTGTATGCCGCCACCATCAGCGGCAGCGCCGCGAAAATGTGGGAAAAGAACGAGCAGACGAACCCGGCGTACAGCCGCCCCTTGAATTCGCCGCACCAGTCGATGATGCGCTTTACCGTTTTGAACATGCCTTACGCCTCCCTTGCCGCGGACGAAACCGCCCAGTTCTTCGCGCCGATATGCGCCTGCCACATGTCGCGATACAGCAGGCAATTCGCAAGCAGTTCCTCCTGCGTGCCCTCGGCCGCAATCGCGCCGTCCTTGAGCACCACGATGTTGTCCGCGTTCTTGATCGTGGACAGGCGATGCGCGATCACCAGCAGCGTCTTGCCCTTCGTCAGCGCGGCGATGCTCTGCTGAATGCGATCCTCGTTTTCGGGATCGGTAAATGCGGTGGCCTCGTCCAGAATCACGATCGGCGCGTTTTTCAGCATCATGCGCGCGATGGCGATGCGCTGCTTTTCGCCGCCGGACAGGCGTTTGCCCGCTTCGCCGGCGGGCGTGTCGTAGCCCTGGGGCAGCTTCTGGATGAATTCCTCGCACTGCGCCGCGCGGGCCGCGGCCTTGACCTCTTCGTCCGTCGCGTTCGGATTTCCGAGGCGGATATTCTCCATCAGCGAGCAGCGGAAGAGGAAATTGTCCTGCGTTACGAAGCTCACGTATTCAGAAAGCTGCGAAAGCGGCATATCCTTGACGTTCACGCCGCCGATTTCGACGCTTCCGGACGAAACGTCCCAGAAGCGCGCGATCAGCTTGGCCACGGTGGATTTGCCGCCGCCGGACGGGCCGACCAGCGCCGTAAAGCTTCCCTCCGGAAGCGACAGATCCACGCCGTGCAGCACCTCGTCCTCGGCCTTGCCGGTATAGGAGAAATGCACGTCCCTCAGCGCAACGCCGGTGGATTTTACCTGCGCGCGCGCCTTCGGCTCGGGCAGCTCGGGCATTTCGAGGAATTCCTGCAGGCCCTTTACCGTAAATTCCACCTGCCGCATGTTTTCGGAGAACACCTCGAGCTTCGCCAGCGAGCCCACCATGGAAATCGACAGCATTACGGCCAGCGCGGCCATCGGCGCGGTGATGGTGCCGTTGTTTGCCAGCGTCAGCGCCACCGGCAGCGTGCCGATCAGCGTGGACGGAAACAGCGCGAAGCTCAGCTTCATCGTCAGATACGTCGACGACAGCCATTTGACCACGAACGTGCGGAAATCCGTAATCGCCTTGGCGTACTTTTCATACGACACGCCCGCGCGGCCGAACGCCTTGATGACCTCGATGCCCTCGACGTATTCCACGATCGTGCTGTTCATGTAGGCATTCGCCTCGTCGTAGGTCTTGAAGTTTTTGCCGCTGATCACCATCGTCAGCATCATGCAGACCATCGACAGCGGGAAGGTGACCAGCGAGGCGAGCGCCAGCCGCCAGTCGATCATCAGCAGCGCAAGAATACTCACGATCGGCAGCACCACGTGGCCCGCGCCCTCGGGGATCATGTGCGCCAGCGGCGGCTCGAGGTTTTCGATCTTGTCCACCATCATGCCCTTGATTTCGCCGATGGTGTGGTTTTCGACATTGCCCAGCGGCGCGTGCAGAAAGCGATCCGCCAGCCGCAGGCGCAGGCCCTCCAGCACATGATAGGCCATGTTGTGCGAAATTCCCGTCGAAAGGGTGAATGCGGCGATCTTTACGGCGTATGCCAACAGCGACCACAGGCACCACCCGACGATTCCCGCCGCGCTGGCCGTTCCGTCCGCAAACAGGCAGATCACCCGATACATGCAGTAAAACGGAACCAGCCCGGCCGACACGCTGACGACCGACAGAATCACCGATGCAATCAGCTTCTTCTTTTCGCCCTTGGCGTAGGCGAACAGCGATTGAATCCAGCTTTTTTCCTTCGTTTTCATGGCTTGCCTCCTCTTCCCATGCGATACTGCAACGACCGCCGTCCCCGATCGGCGTCGCCGCGCGGAGAAAAGAGCGTTCGTTTATGCAGTTAATCGTGTCTAACCGAAGAAGATTCTACCTGATTTCGCAAGGCCTGTCTATTCCATTCCGATTAAAATGCTCCGCAGAAGCAGCGAAATTTCGGTTAGAGGCGCATTCCGCATCGGTTACTTAAAGGTGCCTCCCTAATAAAAAAGTGCGTACTTGTATTGCGGGCAGAAAACGTGTATCCTGTGATTGTGGCCACGAGATAAGAACCTTTCAAAACGACCAACCCAATCGGAGGAACCCCAAATGAAGAAAATGATTTCGATTCTGCTCGCCTGCATGATGCTCTTTGCCGCCGCTTATGCCGAAAACGGCGCGGCGTATGAAACCGCTGCGCTGGAAACGGGCAGCGTTCAGGTTTACGATTTCGGCGAGAACCGCCTGCACGCCTATGTTTCCAGCGACGCGCTGGGCGACGTCTGCTATGCGATCGAGAGTCCGGAGGGCGTGGCGCTGCTGGAGAGCACGGCGTTTATCGCGGGCAATGCGGAATGGAAAAATTATGTAGACAGCCTGAACAAGCCCGTGGCGGGCAAGCTGATGGCGTATCATCCCAACGGCTCGGACGCCTACAGCGCCGACGCGCCCTATGCCACCGAGAACGCCCTGGCCAATTGGGCGGAGGGCGGCTCCATCCGCGCGCTGACGGACGGCTTTATCGTAACGTTCGGCGACGCGGTGGCGGCGGATCATCCGGCGAATGCGCAGATCGTGAATTTCGGCGATACCGTCGCGCTGGCGGGACTGGATTTCGTGATCCGCAATGAGGGCGACGACGCTTACGGCGTGGAAATCCCCGCGATGAACATTATTTACATTCACATGCTGGGCTCGAGCACGCACAACATCCTGACCAGCGTCGACCACATCAACGCCTTTAAGGCGGAGCTGGAGGGCTTTGACTATGATCTGGTGCTGACCGGCCACAATGCGCCCGAGGGCAGGGACGCGGTGCAGACCAAGATCGATTATCTGGCCAGAACCGCCGAAATCGCCGAAAGCGCTGAATCGGCCGAGGATTTCACTGCGCAGATGCGCGAAGCCTTCCCGGATTACGCGGGCGAGAATTATCTGGAAATGACCGCCGGCTTCCTGTTCCCGGCGGCGCGGTAAAAAAAGCGGTCTCTGCATTGCGCGGAGACCGTTTCTCTATGCGTTTTTCACCAGCTCCTGATAGCTTGCGCCCCAGACCTCGAGCGCCTTTAAAATCGGGTGCATCGTTTCGCCCAGCTCGGATAGCGCGTATTCCACCCGCGGCGGCACCTCCGGATAGACCGTGCGCGTGATGATGCCGTCGTTTTCCAGGGCGCGCAGGTTGTCGGTGAGCACCTTCTGGCTCAGGCCCGGGAGGCTTTTGAGCAGCTCGTTGAATCGCCAGGGGCGCGTCATCAGATTGCGCAGGATCAGCAGCTTCCATTTATTGCCGATCAATTGAACGGCGGTGGCGACGGGGCATTCCGGCAGCTCGGCCTTCGTCAGCATGGCGAGTCCCTCCAGTTTCATTTGGAATGTTGCATTCTAATTGTAACCATTGCGCGCCCGCCTGTCAAGCGGCGGTTACAAAAAGGTGCGTACTTTTCATCGAATCCCAAATGCGCTATAATCATGAAAAAGGAGGGAGAAAAATGAATCCTGAAATTCAGATAAGCGCCGATCGGTTTTTGCCCGTGCACACGCAGATCGAAGACGTGCGGCTCGAGGGCGTTCCCGCGCTGCGCATCGTCAAAAAGGACAAGCTGGAGACGCCGGATGAAAACACCTATGCGGCGCTGAAGGAGATTTCGTTTCATAATGGAACGATCGAGGCGCGCCTGCGCAGCCGTCTTTTGCCGGACGCGCCGGATTACGCGCGGGGCTTTATCGGCATTGTGTATCGCACGGCGGCCGACGCTTCGGAATTCGAGAGCTTCTATGTGCGGCCGACCAACGGGCGGAATTGCGCGGATCCCGTGCGAAGGGCGCATGGATGCCAGTATTTTTCGTATCCGGGATATACGTTTAGCTATTTCCGTGAATTCGGCATTGCGGCGTATGAAGCGCCCGTGGAGGTCGCGCTGGACGAATGGTTTACGCTCAAGGCCGTCGTGCAGGATGCAGCGGCCCGCTTCTATTTAAATGGAAGCGATGCGCCGGTGCTGGAGGTTCCTTGTATGAAGCATGGAAAAGGCGCTAAAGGGGCGCTTGGCATTTATGTGGATATCGGAACGGAAGCGTTCGTTTCGGATTTGAAGGTTTATTTGCAGGATTAAAGGAGAACGCCGCATGATACTGAACACCGGCTGCCGCACGGACATTCCCGCTTATTACGGCGAATGGTTTTATAACCGCATTCGGGCGGGCTTTGTGCTGGCGCGCAATCCCTATCGCCCGGAGCAGGTGCTGAAATACCGGCTCGACCCGGCGGTCGTGGATGCGCTGTGCTTCTGCACCAAGAACCCGCAGCCGATGCTTGCGCGGCTGGGCGAGCTGAGTGCGTTCCGGCAATTCTGGTTCGTTACCGTCACGCCCTACGGCAAGGAGATCGAGCCGTTTGTGCCGGATAAAGCGCGCGTGCTGGCATCCGTCCGGCAGCTGTCGGCATTGGTCGGCGCGCGGGCGGTGGGCTGGCGATACGATCCGGTGTTTATTACGGAGAAGTATTCGATCGAAACCCATTTGCGCAGCTTTGAAGCGATGGCGGCGGCGCTTTCCGGATGCGTAAATTCCTGTGTGGTCAGCTTCATCGATTTGTATGAAAAGACGAAGCGCAATTTCCCGCAGGCGCGGGCGGTTTCGATGGAGGAACAAAGGCGGCTCATTCAGGCGTTCGTCGCAATCGGGCGAAAATACCGCATTCCCATTCGTACCTGCTGCGAAAACGCCTCTCTGGCGCAATACGGCGCGGACGTTTCTGGCTGCATGACGCGCGAGGTGCTGGAAAGGGCGCTTGATTGCCGCTTGAACGTGCCGAAATCAAAGAAATCGCCGCGCGCGGAGTGCGATTGCCTGCTGGGCGCGGACATCGGCATGTACAATACCTGCTCGCACGGCTGCGTCTATTGTTATGCCAATTACGACCGAAAAACGGTGGAGCAGAACCGGCGGCTGCACGATCCGGCCTCGCCGCTACTGATCGGCCATTTGCGCGAGGGCGACAGCGTCGTCGAGGCGCGGCAGGAGACGTATGTATCGGCGCAATTATCCATGTTTTAACGGAGGCAAATATGAATCAATCGGAACGGCGGCTGTTTCTGATTCGGTCGCTTTTAAAGGAAAACCCGGCATATCGCGATTGGGGCGTGCCGCAGGGCGCGGACGATCAGAAACGCCTTCTGCGCGGGCTGGTGAACGTGCGCCCGGCGCAGAATTCCGGCGCGGAATTCCTGAAGATTCAGGACGAATATCTGCGCGAAGCGACGGCGCAGAAGGGCGTGACGGACGCGGATTCGCTTTCGCCCATTCAGCCGGGCATTTACCTCTGGCAGGGCGATATCACGACGCTCCAGTGCGACGCGATTGTCAACGCCGCGAATTCCGGCATGACCGGCTGCTACGTGCCCAATCATCGCTGCATCGACAACGCGATTCACACCTTCGCGGGCGTTCAGCTCAGGCTCGCCTGCGAGGAAATCATGCAAAGGCAGGGACGCCCCGAGCCGACCGGGCGCGCCAAAATCACGCCGGCATTCAATCTGCCGTGCCGGTATGTGATTCACACAGTGGGGCCGATCATCGCCGATGCGCCGACAAAGCGCAATTGCGAGCTGCTGGCAAGCTGCTATCGCGCCTGCCTGGAGTTGGCGGCGGAAAACGATCTGGAAAGCGTCGCGTTTTGCTGCATTTCCACCGGCGAATTCCATTTTCCCAACGAGCAGGCGGCGGAAATCGCCGTGAGGACGGTCAAAAGTTTCCTCCATCAACCAACCAGTGTGAAAAAGGTGATCTTCAATGTTTTCAAGGAAATCGACAAATCCATCTACGCCCGGCTTCTCCGCGGAGCTTGAGCGGCTGAAAAATGCGCTCGATCAGGCGGACGCGGTAATCATCGGCGCGGGCGCGGGACTGTCCACTTCGGCGGGCTTTGCCTATTCCGGCGCACGATTCAATCAATATTTCTCCGATTTCGCGGCCAAATATGGCTTTTCGGATATGTATACCGGCGGCTTTTTTCCGTATCCGACGCAGGAGGAATTCTGGGCGTACTGGAGCCGGTATATTCTGGTCAATCGCTATATGGACGCGCCGAAGCCTGTGTATGAAAACCTGCTCAAGCTGGTGCGGGGCAAGGACTATTTTGCGATCACCACGAACGTCGATCACTGCTTCCAGAAGGCAGGCTTTGATAAAAAGCGGCTGTTTTACACGCAGGGCGATTACGGACTGTTCCAGTGCAGCGAGCCCTGCTGCCAGGAGACGTGGGACAACGAAACCGTTATCCGCGAAATGGTCGATCGACAAAAAGACATGCGTGTTCCGACCGAGCTGATTCCCGTTTGCCCACACTGCGGAAAGCCTCTGACCATGAATCTGCGCTCCGACGACAAATTCGTTGAGGACGAGGGCTGGCACGCCGCCGCCGAGCGGTATGAAAACTTTCTCCGCACACGCAAAGGGCAGAAAATACTGTTTCTCGAGCTGGGCGTGGGCTACAATACGCCGGTCATTATCAAATATCCCTTCTGGCGGATGACGGCAAAAAATCCGAACGCCGTTTACGCCTGCATCAATCGGGGCGAGGCGCTCGGCCCGAAGGAAATTGCCGCGCAGAGCATTTATATGAACTGCGATATCGCGCAGGCGCTGGAAGCGCTTCTATAAGAATTCCCCCCGTCGCCCGCGCGCGATTGGGGGTTGATTATTGGAGAAATTTCGGGTATAATTGGTAAGGTATTTCAAAATGGCGGAGGTATGGGATGGAGCGGTATGTCATTGCGTTGGACGCGATGGGCGGCGATCATGCGCCGGACGCGACCGTGAAAGGCGCGGTGCAGGCGCTGAGGCGCTTTGAGGATGTTTCACTGATTCTGACCGGTCCGAAGGACAGAATCGAGGCGCTGCTCGGAGACGCCGGCGACGTGCGCGGGCGGATCGAAATCGTGGATTGCGACGAGGTGATCACGATGGACGAGCACCCGATGATGGCCGTTCGCAAAAAGACGAATTCCTCGATGGTGCAGGCGATGCTCGCCGTGCGCGAAAAGCGCGCGGGCGCGGCGGTGTCCGCGGGCTCGACCGGCGCGGTGCTCGCGTGCGGCATGCTGCGCGTGGGCCGCATTCCCGGCATTGAGCGGCCGGCGCTCGCTCCGGTGCTGCCGGGCGCAAACGGCGCGTTTCTTCTGATCGATTCGGGTGCGAACGTCGATTGCCAGCCGAAGTATCTAAACCAGTTCGGCCTGATGGGCAGCGTTTACATGAGCGCCGTGATGGGCGTAAAGGAGCCGCGCGTGGGCCTGGTAAACATCGGCACGGAGACCGAAAAGGGAAACAGGCTCACCAAAGAAGCGTTTCAGATGATGAGCGCGCAGACCGGCTATCGCTTCGCGGGCAATTGCGAGGCGCGCGAGGTGCCGACCGGCGATTTCGACGTCGTGGTCGCGGACGGCTTCAACGGAAACATCATTCTGAAATACACCGAGGGTCTCGTGAGCGTGCTGCTGGGCATGATCAAGAAGAACCTCAAATCGTCCATCCGGACGAAAATCGGCGCGCTTCTCTGCAAGCCGGGCTTCAGGAAGCTTAAAAAGAATCTGGACTACAACGCCTACGGCGGCGCGCCGCTGCTGGGCGTGGAGGGCGCGATCGTCAAGGCGCACGGAAGCTCCGGCGAAGAGGCGATCGCCAACGCGATCCGCCAGGCGAGAGAGATGCTCGCGGGCGACGTCGTGGGTAAAATACGGTCGGGGCTCGCCGATCTGGGCGAACAGGAATGATTTAAGGAGGCAACAAACATGAACAGAGAACAGGTTTTTGAAACGGTCAAGAAGTACATCCTCGAGCAGCTGCCGGTCAAGCCGGAGCGCGTGACCGAGGACGCGAAGATGGTGGACGATCTGGGCGCGGACAGCGCGAATCTGATGATGCTGGTAATGGATCTTGAGGCGGAATTCGATCTGACCGTCGATGACGATGCGATCGGCACCATCCGCACCGTGGGCGATATCGTGGACGCCATCATGAAGGTAAAGGGCTGATAGGGAATGGAGAAGCTGTGCGAAGCGCTCGGCTATTCATTCAGGAACCGCGAGCTGCTGGTAACGGCGCTGACGCATCCTTCCTATGGCGGGGATCATCATGTGCCGCATTACCAGCGGCTGGAGTTTTTGGGCGATGCGGTTCTTGAGCTGACGATGAGCGAGTATCTGTTTGAAAAGCTTCCGGAGGTAGACGAGGGCAAGCTGACGCGCATCCGCGCGGCGATTGTGCGCGAGGAGACGCTCGCGCGCGCGGCGAAGCGGATTTCGCTGGGCCGCTATATCCGGCTTTCGGTGGGCGAGGAGCGCACCGGCGGGCGCGCAAAGGCGTCGATATTGTCGGATGTAATGGAGGCGATGTTTGCCGCCGTGTACCTCGACGGGGGCTTTGAATGCGCAAAGCGGGCGATTCTGTGCGCCATGAAGGATGAATTGAATCCGGAAACGCTGCAGGATCATCTCGACGCGAAGTCGCGCCTGCAGGAGACGATGCAGAAGGACGGCGCCATGCCGGAATACCGCTATGTATCGATGGAGGGGCCCGCGCACGCGCCGGTGTTTCATTATCAGGTGTATTTGGGCGACAGGCTGCTGGGCGAGGGCAGCGGAACGAGCAAGCAGAGCGCTCAGCAGGAGGCTGCGAGGGACGCGCTGAATAGAATGGGAGCAGTGTCCGGAAATTGAGACTGAAGAAACTCATCATTCATGGATTCAAGTCGTTCGCCGACCGCGTGGAGATTTCGTTTGAACAGGGAATCACCGGCGTGGTCGGCCCGAACGGCTGCGGGAAATCCAACATCGCAGACGCGGTGCGCTGGGTGCTCGGCGAACAGAGCGCGAAGACGCTTCGAGGCTCGAAGATGGAGGACGTCATCTTCAACGGCACCGAGAAGCGCAGGCGGCTCGCGTTCTGCGAGGTCACGCTGGTGTTTGACAACGAGGATAAATCCCTGCCCATCGAATATGCCGAGGTGGCGGTTACGCGCCGGGTGTATCGCAGCGGCGAGGGCGAATACAAGCTGAACGGCACGCCCTGCCGCCTGCGCGATATCATCGATCTGTTTCGCGATACCGGCATCGGCAAGGACGGCTATTCGCTGATCGGACAGGGCCGAATCGACGAGATTCTCTCCGCCAAGAGCGAGGATCGCCGCCAGGTCTTTGAGGAAGCGGCCGGCATCGTGAAATACAAGGCACGCAAGCTGGAGGCCCAGCGCCGAATGGATCATACGCGCGAGAATCTGACGCGCGTAGAGGACATTCTGTCCGAACTCACGGAGCGCATCGAGCCGCTGAAGGCCCAGAGCGAGGCGGCGCGGGAATACCTCGCGCTGCGCGACGAATTGAAAATTCTCGATCTGAACGTGTTCCTTTTGCGCACGGAGAAATACGAATCGCGCCGGAAGGAGCTGACCGAGAGCGTCGCGGCGCTGGGCGAATCGATTCTTCAGGCAAACGCGCAGCTGGAAAAGACCGGCGGCGAGCGCGATCAGGCGCAGGAAACGCTGGATCGCCTCGAGCGCGAAACGGCGGAAAAGCGCGAGCGCGTGCAGGAGCTGATTCGCGAGGTCGAGGCCGGCGAGGGCGTCGTGCAGGTGCTCAAGGAGCGCATTTCCTCCGGCAATCGCGAGCGGGAGCGCCTGAACGCCGAAAGGAGCGCCGCCGGCGAGGGCAGCCAGGGCGTTCGCAGGCGCATTCAGGATTTGAGCGCATGGATCGATCAGGAAACGGCCGATCTTGCGCGCGACGAGAGCGATCAGCAGGCGCTGGAGGCGCAGGTTGCGGAGCAGGAAAGGGCGCTTTCCGCGATGGAGAGCGAGGCTGAGGAAAAAAAGCAGCAGATCATTCAATCGATGAATCGGCTGGGCGACGTGCGTTCGCAGCGCGCGCGCCTGAGCGCGATGAAGACCGCGCTTTCCGACCAGCTTTCCAATATGGACGCGCAGCGCGCGAGCGAGCAGGCGGGCGTGGATTCGCTGGAGACGCAGGTGGCGGAGGCGCGGAGCGAGCTGGAATCGGAGCGCGAGCAGGCGCGCGCGCTTTCGGAGCAGGCCGAGAAGACCGCGCAGGAGGTCAGAAGCCTCACCGAGGAAAACACGCGCCTGAACAACGAAATCGCGGAAATGAACGTGCAGCTCAAGCAGCGCGATTCGCGGCTGAAGCTGCTGCGCGAAATGCAGCGCGATTACGAGGGCTATAACAATTCCGTCAAGCAGGTGCTTCTGCAGGCGCGGAAAATGCCGAATAGCGGCGTGCACGGCGTGGTGGCCGATCTGATTCACGTGCCCGAGCGCCTCGAGCGCGCGATGGACATGGTGCTGGGCGGCGCGCTGCAGAACATCGTGGTCGAGCGCGACGAGGACGCGAAGCGCATGATCGAATTCCTGCGCAAAAACCGGTTCGGCCGGGCGACGTTTTTGCCGGTCGGTTCGGTGCGCGGGCGCACGCTGAACGCGCAGGAGCGGCAGCTGCTGAGCATGCCGGGCTGCGTGGGCCTCGCGTCGGAGCTGGTTCGGTTTGATCCGAAATACCAGGGCGTGGTGGACAATCTGCTCGGGCGAACGGTGGTTGCGGAGAATCTGGACGCGGGCATTGCGATTCAGCGCGCCGGGCGGTATCAGTTCCGGCTGGTGACGGTCGAGGGCGACGTCATGCATTCCGGCGGCTCGATGACCGGCGGCAGCGTGCAGTCGCGCGCGACGAGTCTGCTTTCCCGCACGCGCGAGATCGAGGAAACGGAAAAGGCGATCGCGCGGCTCGCGGAGGAACTGGAAACCAGGAAAAAGACCTACGAATCGCAGGAGGCGCGCCGCACGGAGCTCAAGCGCGGCCGCGGCGAGCTGTACGACGCGGTGCACCGGCAGGAGATCGAAACCGCGCGCGCGGAGGCGCATTTGAAGGCGATTCTGGACGAGCAGGAATCCAATGAGAAGCGCGTGGCGCGCGCCGAACAGGAAAAGGCGCGCCTGACCGAGCAGCTGAACGAGGTTTCCGAGCGCCTGACCGGGCTGGACGATCGCCAGCAGGATGCGGAAAGGGCCGCCGACACCCGCCAGCAGGAGGTGCGCGCGCTGCAGGAGGAAATTTACCGGCGCAGGCGCGATACCGAGGCGCTGCGCGAGAAGAAGGACGACGCCCGCGTGGCGCTCGCGTCCCGCAGGCGCGTGCTGGAATCGCGCGTGAGCGAGCGCGACCGGCTGAATGCGGACGTGGAAAACGCGGAGCGGATTCTGGTCGAGAGCGCGGCGGCGCTGGAGACGTGCGAGGCGGAGCTGAAGAGCAATCAGGCCGAGCTGGAGAAGGAGGCCGCGGCGCTGAAGACGAACCGCGCGGCGCTCGATTCGGCCAGAGGCGCGTTTAACGAATCGGATTCCGCGCGCACGGGCGTGCAGAAGCGGTTCAAGGAATTGTCCGAGACGATCGATTCCATTCGCGCGCAGCTGGACGATTTTTCCGACCGGCACCACCGAAGCGAATTGCAATTGGCGCGCGTCGAGGCCGAATACAAGCAGATTCAGGACAGAATCTGGGAGGATTACGAGCTGACGTACGCGGGCGCGGAATCGTTCCGGCAGGAGAACTTCAAGCTGTCCGAATCCGAAAAGCGCATTCAGGCGATTCGCCAGCGCATTCGCGCGATGGGAACGGTCAACGTCGCCGCGGTGGACGAATACCGAACCACCTGCGCGCGCGTGGACGAAATGACGGCGCAGCGCGACGATCTGGTCAAGGCGGCGGACGATCTGCAGAAGATCGTCGAGGAACTGGAGACGAAGATGGAAACGCAGTTCCGCGAGCAGTTCGCGCTGATGAATGCGAATTTCCAGAAGACGTTCGTCAAGCTCTTCGGCGGCGGCAAGGCCGAGCTGCGGCTGGACGATCCGAAGGACGCGCTCGGCTGCGGCATCGAAATCGTGGCCCAGCCGCCGGGAAAGAAGCTGCAGATGCTGTCGCTTTTGTCGGGCGGCGAGCGGGCGCTTACGGCGATTGCGATCCTGTTTGCGATTCTCGATCTGAAGCCCACGCCGTTCTGCATTCTCGACGAAATCGAGGCGGCGCTGGACGATGCGAACATCGATACCTATGCCGATTACCTGAAGGCGTATTCCGAGAATACGCAGTTCATCGTCATCACCCACAGAAAGGGCACGATGGAGCGCTGCGACGCGCTGTACGGCGTGGTCATGGAGGAAAAGGGCATTTCGAAGACCGTTTCGGTCGTGCTGAACGAAGCGGTCTGACCGGCGATAGAATTGAACAAGGAGGACTCCGAATGGGTTTGTTTGATAAAATTCGAAGCGGCATGAAGCGCACGCGCGAGGTCTTTTCCGGGCGCATGGACGAGCTGGTGGAGAATTACAAGGAGCTGGACGACGAGTTTTACGAGGACCTGAGCGATATTCTGATCATGGCGGACGTCGGCATGGAGACGACCGAGCTGGCGGTCAATCGCCTGAAGGAAAAGTGCAAGGCGGAAAAAATCGGCGATCCGGCCAAGGCGCGCGAGGCGCTGAAGGACATCCTCGTGGATATCCTGAAGGCCGATCCGATGCGCCTGAGCAGCCCGATGGTGCTGATTATCATCGGCGTCAACGGCGTGGGCAAAACCACGTCGATCGGCAAGCTTTCCTCGCGCCTGAAGGCCATGGGTCGCCGCGTGGTGATCTGCGCGGGCGATACGTTCAGAGCCGCCGCCGCCGATCAGCTGACCGTGTGGGCGGAGCGCGCGGACGTGCCGATCGTGAAGCGCACCGAGGGCGCGGATCCCGCCGCGGTCGTGTTCGACGGCGTTCAGGCCGCCAAGGCGCGCCATGCGGACGTGCTGATTGTGGATACCGCCGGGCGTTTGCACAATAAGGCGCACCTGATGGAAGAGCTGAAGAAGATTTCCCGCGTGGTCGAGCGCGAGTATCCCGAGGCCGCGCTGAGCGCGCTGCTCGTGATCGACGCGACGACCGGCCAGAACGGCCTTGCGCAGGCAAAGGTGTTCAGCGAGGTTGCCAATCTCGACGGCATCATCCTGACCAAGCTCGACGGCACCGCGAAGGGCGGCATCGCCATTGCCATTCGCAACGAGCTGAATCTGCCCGTGCGCTATATCGGCCTGGGCGAAAAGCTCGACGACATGCAGCCGTTCGACGCGCGCGAATTCGTGGACGCGATCTTCGGCTGACGCAATCGATAAAATTGAATCCATATGCCCATCTGCGCCGCGCAGTTCCTATTCGGAGCTGCGCGGCGTTATTTAACAATCAAATCGCGTAATCGATTTCACAGCGCCGAAAGCGCGTGCTAACTCTTAACATAAAGCGTTGAAGAAGTCTCTAACTAGAACAAAAGTTTACCGTAGTGCAACAAATACTCATTCAATAGAGAAAATTCGAATCAAACATTAAGATTTGGAAAGAATCAATCGGTGGAATTTAATCGATATATCAATATCAATATAACATAAATGCCCTTCCATTCCCTATGGATCTTGATAAAATATAGACAAGGTGAGGAAGAGCCTTGCATAAAACGCAATAGAGTAATTAGAGATATTTAACTAAACGAACAGGAAGACGGAGGGAGAACACATGGAGTATCGCATTGAAAGGGATTCGATGGGCGAAATGCAGGTTCCGGCGGACCGCTATTGGGGCGCGCAGACGCAGCGGAGCAAGCAGAACTTTGTAATCGGCGGCGAGGTCATGCCGCGCGAAATCACGCATGCGTTCGGCATTCTGAAAAAGGCGGCGGCGATTGCGAACCACGCGATCAAGCCCGAAAAGATGACGGACGAGAAGCTCGCGGCAATTTCCGAGGCGTGCGACGAGGTTATCGCGGGCAAGCTGAACGATCATTTCCCGCTGGTGGTATGGCAGACGGGCAGCGGCACGCAGTCGAACATGAACGCGAACGAGGTTATCGCCAATCGCGGCAACGAAATCGCGGGCAAGAAGCTTCTGCACCCGAACGACGACGTGAACATGTCCCAGTCCTCCAACGATACATTCCCGACGGCGATGCACATCGCGGCGGTGATGGGCATCGAGGACGCGCTGATGCCGGAAATGGAGCGCCTGATTGAGACGTTCAAGCGCCTGGAAAAGGAAAACGACGACTGCGTAAAGTCCGGCCGCACGCATCTGCAGGACGCGACGCCGATCAAATTCTCGCAGGAAATCTCCGGCTGGCGCAATATGATTGAAAAGACGCTGGAAATGCTGAAGCTGGCGATGCCGGGCCTTAAGCAGCTGGCGCTGGGCGGCACGGCGGTCGGCACCGGCCTGAACTGCCCGAAGGGCTTCGACGTGGCCGTCGCGAAGGCGATTTCCGAGGAGACGGGCAAGGAATTCGTGACCGCGGAGAACAAGTTCCACGCGCTGACCTCGAAGGACGATCTGGTATTTGCTCACGGCGCGCTGAAGGCGCTGGCGGCGAACCTGATGAAGATCGCCAACGACGTTCGCTGGCTCGCGTCCGGCCCGCGCTGCGGCCTGGGCGAGATTCACATTCCGGAAAACGAGCCGGGCTCGTCGATCATGCCGGGCAAGGTCAATCCCACGCAGTGCGAATCGATGACGATGGTGGCCGTTCAGGTCATGGCGAACGACGTTGCGGTCGGCATGGCGGCCTCGCAGGGCAATTTTGAATTGAACGTGTTCATGCCCGTGTGCATTTACAACTTCCTGCAGTCCGTGCGGCTGCTGGCGGACGGCATTCGGTCGTTCAACGATCATTGCGTGTCCGGAATCACCGCCAATCGCGAAAAGATGAGCCACAACCTGCACAATTCGCTGATGCTGGTCACGGCGCTGAATCCGTATATCGGCTATGACAACGCCGCCAAGACCGCGAAGCTCGCGCACAAGGAGAATATCTCGCTGAAGGAAGCGTGCGTGCGGCTCGGCTTCCTGACGCCGGAGCGGTTCGACGAGGTGTTCCATCCGGAACAGATGGTCTGATTCTAAATAAGGCGAGGTTTTCGTTTATGAAATTCAGCTATTATCCCGGCTGTACGCTCAAGACCAAGGCCAAGGAGCTGGACGCTTATGGCCGTCGCGCCGCGCAGGCGCTGGGCGTGGAGCTTGAAGAGATCGAAAACTGGCAGTGCTGCGGCGCGGTGTATCCTCAGGCCGAGGACGAAATCGCGACGAAGCTGTCCGCCGTGCGCGCGCTGGTGGACGCAAGGGATCACGATCAGGAGCTTCTGACGCTGTGCTCCGCGTGCCACCATGTGATCAAGCGCGTGAACGGCGATATGCGCGATAACGAATATATCCGCACGCGCGCGAACAACTATCTCGCGCTTGAAAAGCCGTATCAGGGCGAAACGAATGTGATTCATTATCTGGAAATGCTGCGCGACCGCGTGGGCTTCGACAACCTCAAGGCGAAGGTCGTAAACCCGCTCAAGGGCAGAAAGATCGCCGCGTATTACGGCTGCCTGCTGCTCCGGCCCAGCAAGGTCATGGCGTTTGACGATCCGGAGAATCCGTCGATCATCGAGGACTTCATCAGCGCGATCGGCGCGACTCCGGTGAAGTATTCCATGCGCAACGAATGCTGCGGCGGCTATATCGCGCTGGAGAAGAAGGAAAGCGCGCAGAGGCGCGTGGACGCGATTCTCGCCTCCGCCCAGGACGCCGGCGCGGAAATGGTGATTACCGCATGCCCGCTGTGCATGTACAATCTGGACGCGAACGCGACGAAGCACGCGCTGCCGGTGAAGTATTTTACCGAGCTGCTGGCCGAGGCGCTGGGCGTGAAGGAATAAGGAGGGGAAAGCATGTCGGATAAATTTCTGCAGGAAGAGATTCTTCGGATCAGCGGCGTGAATCCCCGCAAATGCATGCAGTGCGGCAAATGCTCCGGCACCTGCCCGAACTACGACGAGATGGAATATCATCCAAATCAGTTCGTCGCGATGGTGCGCAAGGGCGAGATCGACAAGCTGATGCAATCCAAATCGATCTACATGTGCCTTTCGTGCTTTGCGTGCGTGGAGAGATGCCCGCGCAACGTCGAGCCGGCGAAGCTGATCGAGGCGGTGCGCCTCGCGGTGGTGCGCCAGCAGAACGGCAATCACATGTCGCCGGACGACATTCCCGGCAAGCTCGATGAAAAGCTTCCGCAGCAGGCGATCGTGAGCGCGATGCGCAAGTACAGAAAGTAGGGATAAGACAATGCAGAGAATAGGCGTATTTGTATGCTGGTGCGGAAGCAATATCGCTGCGACGGTGGACGTAAAACAGGTCGCCGAGGCGGTGAAGGCCGAGCCGGGCGTTGTCTTCAGCACCGATTATCAGTATATGTGCTCGGAAAACGGACAGGCGTTGATTCGAAACGCCATCCATGAGCACGGCCTGACCGGCGTGGTCATCTGCTCGTGCTCGCCGAGAATGCACGAGGCGACGTTCCGCAAAACCGCGACGCTGGCCGGCATTAACCCGTATATGGTCGAGATCGCGAACATCCGCGAGCAGTGCTCGTGGATTCACAAGGACATGCCCGAGGGCACCGAGAAGGCGATCATCCTGGCGCGCGCGGCGATTGCAAAGGTCAATCTGAACGCGCCGCTGACCGCGGGAACGAGCCCGGTTACGAAGCGCGCGCTGGTCATCGGCGGCGGCATCGCGGGCATTCAGACCGCGCTGGACGTTGCGGACGCGGGCTTCGAGGTTGATATCGTCGAAAAGGAACCCACGATCGGCGGCCGCATGGCGCAGTTGGACAAGACGTTCCCGACGCTGGACTGCGCGGCGTGCATTTTAACGCCGAAGATGGTCGAGGCGGCGCAGAGCGAGAAAATCAACATCATCTCCTATGCGGAGCTGGAAAAGGTCGCCGGCTATGTGGGCAATTTCACGGCCACGATCCGCAAAAAGGCGCGCTATATCGATGAAACGAAGTGCACCGGCTGCGGCGTGTGCACGGAGAAATGCCCGTCGCGCAAGGGCCTGAACGCGTTCAACATGGGCCTGAATACGCGCGGCGCGGTGTATATTCCGTTTGCGCAGGCGATTCCGAACGTCGCCGTGATCGATTCGGCGAACTGCATTCACTTCCGCACCGGCAAATGCGGCCTGTGCGAAAAGAACTGCTCCGCCGGCGCGATCAAATTCGATCAGCAGGACGAATACCTCGAGCGGCAGTACGGCGCGATCATCGTCGCCACCGGCTTTAAGCCGATCGACGCGCGCGCGTTCGACGAATTTGCATATACCCAGTCCAAGGACGTGGTGACGAGCCTGGAATTCGAGCGCATCATGAACGCCGCGGGCCCGACGAAGGGCCAGCTCGTGCGCCCGTCGGACGGCAAGCATCCGCATGAAATCGTGTTCATTCAGTGCGTCGGCTCCCGCTGCTCGCAGGACGCGACGAAGGGCAAACCGTATTGCTCGAAGATCTGCTGTATGTATACCGCGAAGCACGCGATGCTTGTGCGCGAAAAGTATCCGGACGTGAAGGTGCACGTGTTCTACATCGACGAACGCACGCCGGGCAAGGGCTTTGACGAGTTCTATCGCCGCGCGGTCGAGCAGTACGACGTGGACTATATCAAGGGCATGGTCGGCAAGGTGAGCGTCGAGGGCGATCATCTGAACGTGCAGGGCAGCGATCTGCTTTTGAACGAGCAGGTGCATATCAAGGCCGATATGGTCGTTCTCGCGACCGCGATCGAGCCGGATCCCACCGCGCGCGCACTCGGCACGATGCTGACGGCGAGCATGGATACCAACGATTTCTTCACCGAGGCGCATCCGAAGCTCCGCCCGGTCGAAAGCCCGACGGCGGGCGTGTTCCTCTCCGGCGTGTGCCAGGGCCCGAAGGACATTCCGGAAACGGTGGCGCAGGCGGGCGCGGCGGCGGCGAAGGTGATCGGACTGCTCTCCAAGAACAGCCTGACCTGCAATCCCTGCGTGGCGCATTCGAACGAGCTGCTCTGCAACGGCTGCTCCCAGTGCGAGCGCGTCTGCCCGTACGGCGCGATCAGCTATGTCGAAAAGGAAGTGCGCGGGCCCGAATTCAGGGGCGTCAAGCGCGTGGCGGTCGTCAACGAGGCGGTCTGCCAGGGCTGCGGCGCGTGCACGGTCGCCTGTCCGTCCACGGCGATGGATTTGAAGGGCTTCAGCAATAACCAGATCATGGCGGAGGTGGATGCGATATGTCGATGACCGAGAATAAGGAATGGACGCCGACCATCGTCGCGTTCTGCTGCAACTGGTGCAGCTATGCGGGCGCGGATCTCGCCGGCTCCGGGCGAATGGCCTATCCGGCGAACGTCAAGATCATTCGCATTCCGTGCTCCTGCCGATTGAATCCCCTGTTTGTGCTGCGCGCGTTTCAGCGCGGCGCGGACGGCGTGATCCTCTGCGGCTGCCATCCGGGCGACTGCCATTATTCCACCGGCAATTACTATGCGCGCCGCCGCATGACGATGCTGTTCAGCATGCTGGATTATCTGGGCATCGAGCGCGGCCGCACGCGCGTGGAATGGGTCTCCGCCGCCGAGGGCGCGAAGTTCTCCGCAACGATGAACGATTTCGTTCGCACCATCACTGAGCTTGGTGAGAACAGGAAGCTGAGGGATCTGAGATGCAAGAAATGATTATCAAACGCGTCAAGGAGCTGCTGAGCGAGGAAAAGGGCGATCGCGTGCTCGCGTGGGAGGCCGGCGAAAGCGCTTACGACCGCACGCCCGCCGTGTATACCGCGGAAAATATCGATTCCCTGAAATACGATTCGCTCTGCGGCTGCAATCTGAGCAAATATCTGATTTCTGAATCCGCGAAGGACGGCAAGGTCATCGCGCTGATCAAGCCCTGCGATTCCTACAGCCTCAATCAGCTTCTGACCGAGCATCGCGTGAATCGCGAAAAGGTGTATGTGCTGGCCGTCGGCTGCCGCGGCAAGATCGATGTGGAAAAAATCCGCGCGATGGGCATTCGCGGCATCACTGGAATCGAGGAAAACGGCGACAGGCTCACCGTGCATACGCTCTACGGCGATCACGAAATCGCAAGGGCCGATGCGCTTCTGACCAAATGCCTGTCCTGCAAGGGCAAGGAGCACAGAATCGCGGACGAGACGATCGGCGAATCGGAGGATACGACCGTCGGCGGGCGCTTCGATATGGTGGAGAAGCTCGAGAAAATGTCTCCCGAGGAGCGGTTCGAGTTCTGGCGGAGCGAGCTGTCCAAATGCATCCGCTGCAACGCCTGCCGCAATGTCTGCCCGGCGTGCAGCTGCGTCAAATGCGTGTTCGACAATCCGAATTCCGGCGTTCAGAACAAGGCCGCCGCGGACGATTTTGAGGAAAATATGTTCCACATCATCCGCGCATTCCATGTGGCCGGCCGGTGCACCGACTGCGGCGAATGCACGCGCGTCTGCCCGCAGGGCATTCCGCTGCACCTGCTGAATCGCAAATTCATCAAGGATATTGACGAGCTGTACGGCGAATATCAGGCGGGCGAGGAAATCGGCCAGCGCCATCCGCTGATTGATTTCACCAAGACCGACGCGGAGCCCAGCATCGTTTCCTCGAGAGGAGGCGCGAACGCATGAAGAAAATCGCAATGAGCGATCTGAATCGGCTGTACGCGGAAATCGCGCAGTCGCAGACGCTGATTCTCCCGATCGAAGGCGCCGGCCAGGTGGATTACGGCGTATGGGACGAGAGCAAAACTGTGCGCCTGGACGTTCTGAAGACCGTCAAGAGCGCGAAAGGCGCGTTCTTCCCGCAGGTGGAGGACATGCTGAAATTCCATGTTTCGGGAAAGAACATCGAAATCGGCGCGCCCGAGGTGCTGAATGAGGATTTCGTGGTGTTCGGCGTGCGCGCATGCGACGCGCGGAGCTTTGAATTGCTCGATCGCGTGTTCCTGTCCGAGCCGGTGGATCCGTTTTATGCGGCGCGCCGCGAGCACGGCACGGTGATTACGCTGGCGTGCAATCGCCCCGAGGAAACCTGCTTCTGCACGAATTTCGGCATCGACGCGGCCAATCCCGCGGGCGACGCGACGGCATGGATCGTGGGCGATACGATGTATCTGCGCGCGAATACCGAAAAGGGCGAAAAGCTGCTTCGGAGTCTCGAAGACGCAGATGAATCGGCGATTGCGGAAACGCAGAAGGAAATTCGCGCAATCACCGAAAAGCTGCCGTTTGGCAAATTGAACCTGACCGGCTTTGACGGCGAGCATCTGATGAGCAAATTCAGCGATCCCAAGTGGGAGGAGCTCAGCCGCGCGTGCCTCGGCTGCGGAACGTGTACGTTCGTCTGCCCGACCTGCCAGTGCTATGACATCCGCGATTTTGACACAGGCAGAGGCATTCAGCGCTATCGCTGCTGGGACAGCTGCATGTATTCGGATTTCACGCTGATGGCGGCGGCGACGAACCGCCCGACGCAGATGCAGCGCTTCCGCCAGCGGTTTATGCACAAGCTGGTTTACTTCCCGGCGAACAACGAGGGACTCTATTCCTGCGTCGGCTGCGGCCGGTGCCTGGAGAAGTGCCCGCAGTCGCTGAATATCGTCAAGGTCATCAAGGCTCTGGGGGTGAAGGAAGATGCATGATAACGTAATCCCGATGCTGGGCGTCGTGACCCACATTCGCGTGGATACGCCGGACATTAAGACCTTCCGCGTGGAGGCGATCGGCGGCGGCAAGTGCTTCGAGCATATGCCCGGCCAGTGCGCGATGCTGTCGATCCCCGGCGTGGGCGAGGCGATGTTTTCGATTACCTCGTCGCCCACGATTGAGGAATATCAGGAATTCTCCATCAAAAAGTGCGGCTGCCTGACCAGCTGGCTGCATCAGATGGACGTCGGCCAGCAGATCACCATTCGCGGGCCGTATGGAAAGCCGTTCCCGGTGGATACGGAGCTGAAGGGCAAGGACCTTCTGTTCATCGCCGGCGGCGTGGGCCTCGCGCCTCTGCATTCGGTGATCAACTATTGCCTCGCGAATCGCGCGAACTACGGCGCGATCGACGTGGTGTACGGCTCCCGGTCGAAGGACGACCTGCTCGACCTCGACGAGATCCAGAACAGCTGGATGCAGCCGGAAAACAATGTGAACGTGCATCTGACGATCGACCGCGCGCAGGAGGGCTGGGACGGCCATGTCGCGTTCGTGCCGACGTATGTCAAGGAGCTGGGCTTTGATCCGAACAAGACGGTGCTGGTCTGCGGCCCGCCGATCATGATCAAGTTCGTTCTTCAGGCGCTTATGGAGCTGGGCTTTGAAAAGACCCAGATTTACACCACGATGGAGCTGCGTATGAAGTGCGGCGTCGGCAAATGCGGCCGGTGCAATATCGGCGACAAATACGTCTGCAAGGACGGCCCGGTGTTCCGCTTCGACGAACTCGGCGAGCTGCCCAACGAGTATTGATGGAGGGAAAAACATGGCGAATACGGTGAATGTTTTCCTGTACGGAAAGAAATATGAAGTGCCCGGCGATCTGACGATCATGGAAGCGTTCGAATACGCCGGCTATAAGCTGGTGCGCGGCGTCGGCTGCCGCAACGGCTTCTGCGGCGCGTGCGCGACCGTTTATCGCATCAAGGGCGATCGCGAGCTGAAGGCGTGCCTCGCATGCTCGACAAAGGTTGAGGACAACATGTATGTCGCGACGCTGCCGTTCTTCCCGCTGGTGAAGGAGGGCTACGATATCGAAAAAGTGCGCCCGGACGAGCAGATCATGATGCAGCTGTATCCGGAAATCTATTCCTGCGTGGGCTGCAACGCGTGCACGAAGAGCTGCTCGCAGGGCCTGGACGTGATGCAGTACATCGCCTATGCGCAGCGCGGCGAATATGAAAAGTGCGCCGAGCTGTCGTTCGACTGCGTAATGTGCGGCATTTGTTCCTCGCGCTGCCCGGCGGGCATTTCGCATCCGCAGGTCGCGATGCTGGCGCGCCGCCTGAACGGCAAATACATCGCTCCCGAATCGGTGCATCTGACCAACCGCGTTAAGGAAATCGAGGACGGCCTGTGCACGGACGCGATCGAAGCGATCATGGCCAAGCCGATCGACGAGCTCAAGGATCTCTACAACCACCGCGATATCGAGAAGTAAGGGGGCGGCAACATGGTATTTACTCAGGAAATGATCGACTCCATGAAGAAGGTCGAGGCCGCGCGCGAATACAACCTCGCGCTGGAGCCGCGCCGCATGACCGCCGAGGAAAAGGACGCGCTGCTGGCGGAGTACCATCCGGACTATAAGGGCGCAGGATTTACCACGATCAAGGTCGGCCCCAACAAGGGCGAAAAGGCGCCGGTTGAGCTGGAAGAGATGATCGAGGGCCGCAGCCGCGTGCTGGACCTGAATGTGAATCTGGATAAGATCGATTACGATGTGGACGTGCTGGTCATCGGCGGCGGCGGCGCGGGCTCTTCGGCCGCGATCGAGGCCGACAAGGCGGGCGCGAAGGTCATGATCGTGACCAAGCTGCGCATCGGCGACGCGAACACCATGATGGCCGAAGGCGGCATTCAGGCGGCCGACAAGCCCGGCGATTCGCCCGCGCAGCATTATCTGGACGTCATGGGCGGCGGACATTTCGTCAATCGACCGGAGCTGGTGCGCAAGCTGGTCATGGACGGCCCCGGCGCAATCAAATGGCTGAACGAGCTGGGCGTGGAATTCGACAAGGAGCCGGACGGCACGATGATCACCACTCACGGCGGCGGAACCTCCAGAAAGCGCATGCACGCGGCGGCGGACTATTCCGGCGCGGAAATCATGCGCACGCTGCGCGACGAGGTGCTCAATCACAATATCCCGGTTGTGGATTTCACGGCGGCGATCGAGCTGATTCTCGATGAAGACGGCAAGGCCTCCGGCGCGGTGCTCCTGAATATGGAAACCGGGGAGGTCAAAATCGCGCGCGCGAAGTGCGTCGTGATCGCGACCGGCGGCGCGGGCCGCATGCATTATCAGGGCTTCCCGACCTCGAACCACTACGGCGCGACGGCGGACGGCCTGATTCTGGGCTATCGCGCGGGCGCGAAGCTGCTGTATCAGGACACACTGCAGTATCACCCGACCGGCGTCGCGTTCCCGCAGCAGATTTACGGCGCGCTGGTGACGGAAAAGGTGCGCTCGCTGGGCGCGAAGCTCGTCAACGCCGAGGGCGAGGTCTATGTGCACCCGCTCGAAACGCGCGACGTAAACGCCGCGGCGGTCATTCGCGAATGCACGACCCGCGGCAAGGGCGTGACCACGCCGATGGGCAAGGCGGTCTGGCTCGATACGCCGATGATCGATCTGATTCACGGCAAGGGCACGCTGGAAAAGCGCCTGCCGGCGATGCTGAGAATGTATCTGAAGTTCGGCATCGACATGCGCGAAACGCCGATTCTGGTTTATCCCACGCTGCACTATCAGAACGGCGGCCTGGAAATCAAGGTCAACGGCATGACGAACGTTGAAAACCTGTTCGTCGCCGGCGAAGCGGTCGGCGGCATTCACGGCCGCAACCGCCTGATGGGCAACAGCCTGCTCGATATCATCGTGTTCGGCCGCAACGCCGGCCAGCAGGCGAGCGCGAAGGCGAAGGACACCGTGACCGGCAAGCTCACGCTGGAGCATGTGTATAAGTATGCGCAGATGCTGAAGGACGCGGGCGTGGAGAGCACGACCCCGTCGCCGAAGCTGCTGCCGGACTATACGCGCAAGTTCAACTGACCGTAAACCGCCGCAGCCGCGTGCAAATGCCGGCTGCGGCATGATTCGGGAAACAGGAATTGGCAAAACCGGATTTTGCACCCCGGCGAATTCACCGAACCGCCGGCGACATTAAAGGAGAGGTTAAGCATGAGCCCGTTTCTGGCAATATTTGTCATTGCAGCCATCGGCTATCTGCTTGGAAGCATCAAGATCAAGGGGATCGAACTGGGAACGGCGGGCGTGCTGCTCGTCGCGCTGGTGTTCGGCCATTTCGGCGTTGAGATCGACGCGGTCGTGAGAAACTTCGGCCTGGCGACGTTCGTTGCGGCGGTTGGATTCATCGCGGGCCCGAAATTCTTTCGCGATTTCAAGAAAAATGCGGCGAGCTACATTCTGCTCGGCTTTCTGATCATCCTGTCTGGCGCGGCCTGCTGCGTGCTGACGGTCAAAATCGGCGGCATTTCGCCGGAGCTGGCGGTCGGTCTGCTTACCGGCGCGCTCACCAGCACGCCCGGCCTGGCCGCGGCGCGCGAGGCGGCGGGGGATCTGGCGAAGCTCGCGAGCACCGGCTATGCGATCGCCTATCCGTTCGGCGTGGTCGGCGTGGTGCTTTTTGTGCAGCTGATGCCGAAGATTCTGAAGGTGGACGTTGCGAGCGAGCGCGAACGCTTCATGCGCGCGAATTCCGCGGAAATCAAGCAGTATTCCGGCAAGCTGATCAAGCTCGATCCGATGGGCTTTTTCGCGTTCACGCTGGCGATTGCGCTGGGCATTTTGCTGGGCCAAATCGAAATCCCGCTGCCCGGCGGCGCGGAGTTCTCGCTGGGAACCACCGGCGGCGCGCTGATCATGGGCCTGCTGTTCGGCCATTTCGCGCATGTGGGCCCGATCGATATCGAGGTGCCGACCTCCGTTTTGAAAACCATGCGCGAGCTGGGACTGATGCTGTTCCTGATCGGCGCGGGCGTGGACGGCGGCCACGGCTTCGTCGAAACGCTGCAGGCGGAGGGCGCGATGCTGTTCGTCTATGGCGCGATCATGACGCTCGTTCCGATGATCGTGGGCTATTTTGTGGCGGCGAAGCTGCTCAAGCTCAGCCTGTTTAACAACCTCGGCTCCATTACCGGCGGCATGACCAGCACGCCCGCGCTCGGCACGCTGATCAGCGTAGCCGGCACCGACGACGTTGCAAGCGCCTACGCGGCCACCTATCCGATCGCGCTGGTGTCGGTCGTGCTGTGCTCGCAGTTCATCGTGATTCTGATGCATTGAAAACGGTTTGCTGAATTGCCGTAGATGGCACCAAGAAATGAAAATGGGGCAACGCGCTTATCGCGCGTTGCCCCATTGCCTTATAATGTCTGCATCTCTGGATATTCGTAGCTGTTTTCATACATGGTTTCGGGTGCGATGTCAATTGCCCCGTCATTCCACGTCACCACGCCATATTCCACCTTCGCGTTTTTGAAAACCTTCTCGTCCTTCAACGGCTGAAACGCGGGAAACGCGAGCAGCTGTGTCGCATCATACAGGCGCTTTTCGCCAGAACCGAAGGTGACGATCATCATCATATCGTCCAGCGGCTTGACCGCCTTCACGGAGGTCTCGTGCATTTTCGCGTTGGCATAGGCAATTCCGTTTGCAATATACATAGACAACCTCCTTAGCTCAGGGGCTTGATTTTCTCAAAGCTCTCGCCGCGAACGGCCTTGTTCCACGCGGCATAGGCTTCTTCCTCATGCAGGGCCAGCCAGCCCACGACCATCTTCAGCTGCTTCACAGGCAGGGAACCTGCCAGCAGTTCGCCGTCTATGCCCACGGAAGCCTGATACTCCCCATAATATACATGAACATGCGGCTTGTTGTGCTGCACAGTATCGTTAAAAAGCATCTTGATAATGATGCCCGCAAATCGGCTCAATTCTGGCATTTCCATCGCCTCCCTACACTTATAGTATAGCAGTTTCGGCGGGGCATATCAAGCGTAAGGGAATCTTTTCGCGCGAAAGAATAGCGCTGGATCTACTTTAGATGTTGACAAATCAACATCCATGCGCTATAATACATTCACTTGTTGATTTGTCAACAAGATAAGGAGGCGCGGCATGGAGGAGCGGTTTGAGACGTTTACGGTGCTGATTGCGAAGATCGGCCGCAGCATTCGCCGTATCAAGGCGGAGGAAATGGCGGAATACGACCTGAAGGCGACGCACGTGAATTGCCTGTATTATCTGTATATGGCCGGAGAACTCACGGCGGCGGAGCTGTGCGAAAGGTGCGAGGAAGACAAGGCGGCGATCTCGCGCTCGCTGGAATATCTGGAGGCAAACGGATATGTGGCGGGCGAGGGCAGGCGCTATCGCAGTCGGCTTGCGCTTACGGAAAAGGGCGTGCGCGTGGCGGAATCCATCGTAAAAAAGATCGACGGCGTTGTGGAATGGGCAAGCGCGGACGTGGACGGCGCGGATCGCGCGGCGATGTACCGCGCGCTGGCCGCAATCAGCGCGCGCCTGGAAAACAGGGGAGAAAAGCAATGAATACCAGAATCATCATCGACTCCACGGTGGATATCGCAGAAGCGTATCGCAAAAGGGCGCGCGTCGTTCCGCTCACGATTCGGTTTGGCGATCAGGAGCTGACCGACGGCGTGACGGTCACGCGCCAGAAATTCTATGAAATGCTGATTGAAAGCGACGCGTTGCCCACGACCAGCCAGCCCACTCCGGCGGCGTTTGCGGCTGAATACGAGGCGCTGCGGGGAGAAGAGGCGATTGTGATTGCAATTTCCGCCCGGCTGTCGGGCACGTATCAGAGCGCGTGCATCGCGGCGCAGGATTATCCGAACGTGCGCGTGATCGACAGCGGCTCGGCGTCGATTGGCGCGGGCATTCTGGCGGAATACGCGATCGATTGCGCGGAGGCGGGCATGCCGGCGGAGCAAATCGAGGCGCTCGTCGAAAAAAAGCGCGCGGACGTATGCGTGATCGCGCTGCTGGACACGCTGGAATACTTAAAGCGCGGCGGACGCATTTCCAAAACCGTGGCCGCGGCGGGCGCACTTTTGAATATCAAGCCGGTTATTACGATTGAGGACGGCGCGATTGCGCTGATCGGCAAGGCGCGCGGCTCGAAGCAGGGCAACAATCTGCTGGTGAAAAAGATTCAGGAAAGCGGCGGCGTGGATTTTTCGCTGCCTGTGCTGCTGGGTTATACGGGCGTGACCGACGTGCTTTTAAAAAAATACGTCGAGGACAGCCGAGCGCTGTGGGAAAACGGCCTTGCGGAACTGGAAAGCGTGCAGGCCAGCAGCGTAATCGGCGCGCACGCGGGCCCCGGAACGGTCATTGCGGCGTTTTTCCGAAAGGAGAATGGCTGAATACGCTGGAGAGAAAAGATTCCACAATATTTGCGCTGTCCCGCCTGTATCTGCGAATAGGAATGCCCGGGCGGACGGACCATTGCTGTTCGTGTGCAAAAGTGCATAAAATAAAATGCGGCAAGCTATGGGCAAGCCGCATTTTGTGTGGGAAGAGCGCGGGCGGTATAGTTCGAAAAGCTGACTACATTTTGACTACATACACAAAAAACTAAGCGGACTAGGCGGACTAAACGGGGATGAACCAAACTGGAAATTTCGTCCGTATGCTTAAAATCGGCATGAAAAAGTGGCGAAACCCCATGGTTTTCGCCACTTAGATGGTCTGGGTGAGAAGATTCGAACTTCCGGCCTCTTGAACCCCATTCAAGCACGCTACCAAACTGCGCTACACCCAGATATTCACTTGCATTTCGGCTTTCCCTCAACGCTCGAGGAATATTATACCGCAACTGCGGGTGAATGTCAATAGCGCAATCTGTAAATTAATGGTTACACCGCGTCAGCGCAGCGTTTCGAGGAAGAAATCGTGCAGCAGACCGTTCGTGGCTACGACGTTTCCGGTGATCGTCGCGTCCGCCTCGTTTGCCCAGCCGGTCATTTTGCCGCCTGCCTCTTCAAGAATGACCTTCGCCGCGGCGATATCGTAAATGCACAGGCTCAGCTCCGCAAACGCGTCCGAGCGGCCGCAGGCGACGGTGCACAGGCCGTAGGCGGCGGTGCCGTAGCGGCGCACGTCGCTGATTTTGTGAAACAGATCCGGAACCAGCGCGATGAAGCGTTTGAACGAATCCGGCACGCGATGGCCGTAGCCGAAGTGCAGAATCGCCTTGTGCGGATCGGAGACGGGGGAGACGTGAATCGGCTTGCCGTTCAGCGTCGCGCCCTGGCCGCGCACGGCGAGGAACATTTCATCGACCATCGGCGCATATACGCAGCCGACGACCAGCTCGCCCTCGCGCTCGTAGGCAATCGAAATGCACCAGCCGATCTGACCGCGCATGAAGCTCTGCGTGCCGTCGATGGGATCGACGATCCAGCGGCCGTGCGCAGTCGTTTCGCCGCCGCTTTCTTCGCCGTAAAACGCGTCCTCGGGGAATTCGCCGAGCAGGATATCGCGAATCATTTTTTCGCTCTTCGGATCCAGCTCGGTGACAAAATCGTTGTCGGCCTTTTCTTTATAGTGCAGGGAACCGTGGTGCAGGAGCATTTCGCCCGCCGCCCGGGCCGCCCGCTCTGCCGCCGCTGCGCGCGCATTGAAATCCATATAGAACCGCCTTTCCGGGGTTGCGAAAAAACAACCCGCTATGCTATAATTATTATAGCATACTTTGGCCGAAAGAGGTGTTATTTTTTGAAGCTGATCTCGTGGAACGTCAACGGCCTGCGCGCGATTGTGAAAAAGGACTTTTTTCGCGATATCGAGGCGCTGAATCCGGATATACTCTGTTTGCAGGAAACGAAAATGCAGAAGAACCAGTACAATGTCGAGCTGCCCGGCTATCAGGCCTATTGGAATTCGGCGGACAAAAAGGGCTATTCGGGAACGGCGGTGTTCTCGCGCGTGCCGTTTTTGAATGTGACCTACGGCATCGGCGTCGACGAGCACGACCACGAGGGCCGCGTAATTACCTGCGAAACGGACGCGTTCTATCTCGTGTGCTGCTATACGCCGAACGCGCAGAAGGAGCTGGCGCGCATCGATTATCGCATGCGCTGGGAGGACGCGTTCAGGGAATACCTCCAAAAGCTCGACCAGACCAAGCCCGTCGTGCTCTGCGGCGATTTAAACGTCGCGCATCAGGAGATCGACCTGAAGAATCCGTCCACGAACCACAACAGCGCCGGCTTTTCCGATCCGGAGCGCGCGCAGTTTGGAAGGCTCCTTGACGCGGGCTTCGTCGACAGCTTCCGCTATTTCCATCCGGACGCGACCGGCGCGTACAGCTGGTGGAGCTATATTGGCGCGGCGCGCACGCGGAACGCCGGTTGGCGAATCGACTATTTCGTCGTGTCCGAGCGCCTTAAGGAGCGGATGGAGGGGGCCAGAATACTGTCCGACATCATGGGCAGCGACCACTGCCCTGTGGAATTGACACTCAAGGACGACGTTTCGGGCGTTAAAAGCGTATAATTCGTGCAAAAACGCTTGAAACAAAACGTATGTTGCGATAAAATAAGCGCAGGTGATGGATAAATGAAAAAGGTTCGAATTCGCTCGGCCGCGCCGATTTATATGGCGGCGGCGGTGTGGGCGCTGGTCGGAATTATTCGGCCGGGAATGCTTCTGAAAATGGGAACGCTGGCGATCACGATTCTTCTGTCTGCGGCGGCCTATTTTGCCGGAACGAAGATCTTCAAGGACAAGGTGATCGAGGTGCACGAGCCGGTTTCCACCGGAAACGCGGAGATCGACCGCCAGATTGCCGAGAGCCGCAAATCGCTCGACGCGCTGACCGTGTACGACGCGAAGATCCCCGATCCGACGGTCAGCAAATATCTGGAGCGGATGCACGCGTCCGGCGGCGCGATTCTCGATTCGCTCGAGCGCAATCCCGCGCAGGCGCCGCAGGTGCGCCGGTTTATGAATTACTATCTGCCGACGCTTTCGAAGATCATGGCCAATTACGTGCTGCTCAACGATTCTCCCGCGAAGGGCGAAAACATCCGCGCGGCGATGCGATCGGTGGAAAACAGCCTCGGCATGATTGCGGACGCGTTTGACAAGCAGCTCGACAGCCTGTATCGCGATCAGGCGTTCGATATGGACGCGGAGGTCACGGTGCTGGAAACGGTGCTGAAGAGCGAGGGCCTGGCGGGAAACCGCGATTTTGAAAACAGACAGCAGACCGGCATATAACATAAGGAGGGTAAATTCCATGTCCGATGAAATCAAGCTCACTTTGAATCCGACCCTTGAGGAGCCGCAGGCCGCGACCGCCGCGGCGTTTGAAACCGCGCAGCAGCAGGCCGAGGAAAAGGTGGAAAAGGACGTTCAGTCCTCGCAGACCTTTACGCCCGAAGAGCAGAAGATGATCGACGATTTCTCCCGCCAGATCAACATTCTGGACACGAATCTGGTGTTCTCCTACGGCGCGGCGGCGCAGCAGGGCATTTCGCAGTTCTCCGATTCGGCGCTGAAAAACGTTCAGACGCACGATCTGGACAAGGTGGGCGACATGATCGGCGATCTGGTGGTGGAGCTGCGCGGCTTTGACGCCGACGACGAGGACGGCAAGGGCATTCTCGGCTTCTTCAAGCGCAAGAGCCAGTCGGTGGCGGCGCTGAAGGCACGGTATACCAGCGTCGAGGGCAATGTCAACAAGATCTGCGAGAGCCTCGAAAAGCATCAGATTCAGCTCTTGAAGGATATCGCGATGCTCGATAAGCTGTATGATCAGAACCTGATGTATTTCAAGGAGCTTTCGATGTATATCGCGGCGGGCAAAAAGCGCCTGGAAGAGTTCCGCGCCAATGAGGTCAAGGCCGCTTACGACAAGGCCCAGCAGTCCGGCCTTCCCGAGGACGCGCAGGCCGCGAAGGATCTTTCCGACAAGGCCGATCGCTTTGAAAAGAAGCTCTATGATCTGGAGCTGACGCGCAATATTTCCATTCAGATGGCGCCGCAGATTCGCCTGATTCAGTCCAGCAACCAGCTGATGGCCGAAAAGATCCAGACCTCGCTGATCAACACGATTCCGCTGTGGAAGAACCAGATGGTGCTGTCCCTCGGCATCGCGCACACGCAGGAGGCGATGGAGGCGCAGCGCGCGGTCAACGATCTGACGAACGATCTGCTGCGCAAAAACGCCGAGCGCATGCACATGGCGACCGTCGAGAGCGCGAAGGAGGCCGAGCGCGGCATCGTGGATATCGAAACGCTGAAGCAGACGAATCAGCAGCTGATCAGCACCATGGACGAGGTGCTCGCCATCCAGCAGCATGGCCGCGAAAAGCGCAAGGCGGCCGAGGCGGAGCTCGCCACGATCGAGGACGAGCTGCGCAAAAAGATGCTCGAAACGCGCAGGTAATTTGAGGAGGAAAACCCATTGAAGCTCATTCAGAGCCGGCGATTTGCCGCCGGTGTGCTCGCGGTGTGCGCGGTCGGAAGCGTATTCGGCTTCGGCGGCGCGCATCTCGCGGGCGAACGCAAAAACGCCATGAAGGTGTTCGAAGAGGGAATCGACACCTCGTTCGCCGTGCGCATGAGCGTGGACGCGTATTTGGAAAACAGCGCCGATTACGCGCGCGAAATGGCGGAGGAATACCGCCTGCGCGTCGGCTCCGCATGGGACGGCCAGGCGAAAATCGCCGAAGAGGCGGAAAAAATACTCTCGGGCGAGCCGGGACAGCGGCTGAATGATTATCGCGCGCTCGTTGCGGATGTGGAAAGCCTGTATACCGATTTCCACGCCGCTGTGACCGACGAGGACGCGTCGCGCGATTTCGACCGCGCCTACAAGAATTTCAAGTCCGAGCACAACAAGATTCAGTACGACGAATACCATTCGCTCGCGCGCGACTACAATTCGGAGGCGTCCGGCTTTCCCGCGGGCGCGGTGGCCGGGCTGTGGAATCTTTCCGAGCTGGATCCGTTTGATCCGTAAGGAGGGAATATGAAGAGAAAAATGGCGCGCGTTTGCGCGCTGGCGCTGGCGCTTTTGCTGACGGCCGCGCTTGCGTTTGCGGAAATCCCGAAGCCGGGCGACGATTTCTGGTGTCTCGATTCGGCGAACGTGCTTTCCGACGAGACGGAGGGCGAGATCTTCTTTGCCAATCAGCATTTGTACGATGCGTGCGGCGCGGAGATCGTGGTGGTCGCCGTGAATTCCACGGGCAATCTCAGCATGAGCGACTACACCTACGAGCTGTTCAACAATTGGCAGATCGGCAAGGACACGTATCTCGGCATGCTGCTGGTGATGGCGATCGACGACGACGATTATTACGCGATGACTGGCACGAAGCTGGAAAACTATCTTTCCGCCGGCGATCTTTCCGAAATGCTGAATCAGCATCTCGAGCCGGATTTCGCCGCGAAGGATTACGATGCGGGCGCGCGGAAGTTCTTTGAAGCCGCGTATCGGCGCGTTTCGGACGAGCTGAACCTGAATCTGAGCGCCGCGGACGCCCGGAAGGAAGCGCAGGACTATATCGCGCAGCACACGACGATGGAAATGACCGCCGTGCGCGAGGAGCATGGAACCGTCGCTTCGCGCAGCGGGGGAGGAGAATCCCTGATGGGATATATTGTTGTAATCATCATTCTGCTGATTGTATTGAGCAATGTCATGCGCATGGGGCGCAGACGGCGCAGATTCATGCCGCCGCCCCCGCCGCACATGCATATGCACATGCCGCCGATGGGCCCGCGGCCGCGCAGGTCGCCGCCCCCGCCGATGGGCGGATTTGGCGGGCCGGATCGCCCGCCCAGGGGCGGAAGACCCGGCGGCGGCTTCGGCGGAGCGTCCCGCGGAGGCGGATTCACGGGCGGCCGCAGCGGCGGCTTCTCCGGCGGCTTTGGCGGCGCATCCCGGCATTCGGGCGGCGGCCATGGCCCCACGACCCGCGGCGGCGGCGCCGGACGCGGCAGATAATTTAAGACGGCACCGCGCAATTCGGCGGATGCGGGCGAGCGCTCGCATCCGCCCTTTCGTTAATAAACGATTGAGAATATTGCAAATTTTTTGAAAATGATGGCGGCGCTGTGCGGGGTGTGCTATAATAGAATCGGTGTGAATTGGCAGAGCGCCTTTTCACGAAAGCGGATTTGCGACAAGCATTTTGAAGGAGGTTGTTCCCATGTTGACCAAAGCCGTTCGCATGTACGGGGAAAACGATCTGCGCCTCGATACCTTTGAGCTTCCCGAGATTCATGACGACGAAATCCTCGTGAAGATTATTTCCGATTCCATCTGCATGTCCAGCTACAAGGCTGCGATTCAGGGCGCGAAGCACAAGCGCGTTCCGGAGAACGTGGCAGAGCATCCGGCGATCATCGGCCACGAGTTCTGCGGCGTGATCGAGCAGGTGGGCGCGAAGTGGGCGGACAAATTCGCTCCCGGCGACAAATTCACCATTCAGCCGGCGATTTCTTATCACGGAACGCTGATGACCCCCGGCTATGCGTTTGAATATTGCGGTGGCGACGCGCAGCACGCAATTCTGCTTCCCGAAATCATGGAGCAGGACTGCCTGCTGGAGTACCGCGCGAAGGAATTCTTCTATGGCTCGCTGTCCGAGCCGCTGAGCTGCATCATCGGCACCTTCCATGCGCAGTACCATACCAAGCCCGGCTGCTATCATCATGAGATGGGCATTCGCGAGGGCGGCAACATGGCGATTCTGGCCGGCGCGGGCCCGATGGGCCTCGGCGCGATCGATTACGCCATTCACTGCGATCGCAAGCCCGGACTGCTGGTCGTGACCGATATCGATCAGGCGCGCCTGGATCGCGCGGCTTCGATCTACACGGTCGAGGAAGCGGCAAAGAACGGCGTGAAGCTCGTGTATGCGAACACCCGCGAAAACGCGGTGGAAACGCTGATGGGCCTCACCGACGGCAAGGGCTACGACGACGTGCTCGTGTTCGCGCCCGTTCCCGCGGTTATTGAGCAGGCGGACGCGGTCCTGGCGTTCGACGGCTGCCTGAACTTCTTCGCGGGCCCGACGAATCCCGCGCTCAGCGCGAATTTCAACTTCTACAACGTTCATTACGCGGCGCACCATCTGGTCGGCACGTCCGGCGGCAATACCGACGATATGCGCGAGGCGCTGCACATGATCGCCGAGGGCAAGCTGAATCCCGCGGGCATGATCACGCACGTCGGCGGCCTGAACGCGGTGGTCGAGACCACGCTGAACCTGCCGAAGATCCCCGGCGGCAAGAAGCTGATTTACCCCAACATCCATATGGAGCTGACCGCGATCGACGATTTCGCGAAGAAGGGCGAAACCGATCCGATGTTCAAGAAGCTCGCCGAGATCTGCGGCAAGAACAACAACCTCTGGTGCGGCGAGGCGGAAGCGTATCTGCTCGAGCATGCGCCGAAGATCTAAAGCATTTGTCCAAAAAAACGCGGCCCGGAATGCGTATCTGGGCCGCGCTTATCTGCAAAGCAGCGCCTGAAACCATTGCGGCTCCAGGCGCTGCTTGCTTATTCAGCAGTTTCCATGGAAAGACCGATTCCCAGCTTTGCACCGAAGCCGAGAGACGAATACATCGCCTCGTCGCATGGCGCGCAGCACACGTTCAGACACGCGAGCCCGTTCGCCGCACACCAGTCGCGCGCGGCGCGCACCAGCATTCGCGCAATTCCCTGCCCGCGAAACGCCGGGAGGACGTAAAAATCGTCGAACACGCCGACGTCCGCGCAGGTAAACGTGGAAAAACTGCGCACGACCGAAGCCATGCCGACCGTCTGCATTCCCGTTTTTGCGAAGAAAAACTGAATCCGCCGATCGCGCATTGCCGAAAGCAGCCGACCGAAGCGCGCGTCGTCCATTTTTTCCTCGCCGATTTCGTGCAGAAAGCCGTTTTCCAGCCGCCGAAGCTGCCAATCCTCCGCCGCATTTGCGATGGCAACCGGCGATTCCTCTCCGCGCTTCAGCATCAGCGGCTCGCCCCATTCGTCCAGGCCGTTTGGAACAAAGCCCAGGCGCGTCCAGAAGCGAATGCGCCGCTCGTTCGAACAGTTCAGCTCCCAATATTTCGCGCCGGCGGCCTTCGACCAGTCGAGCAGCGCGTTTGCGCACGCCGTGCCCGTGCCGCCGCGGAATTCGGGATATACGCAGAATTCCATGATGAAGCATTTCCCGTCCTCGGAATCAAACACGACCGCCATCGCAAGGCCGATTTCGATTCCATCGCGCACGAAAAAGAGATAACGCAGCCGGTTCTCCGCGCGCTCATGAAGGCGCTGAATGCTCGCCGGATACTCCGGGCCGTCGAGGAAGTACGCGCGCTCCTCGCTTTCCGGGTCGGGAAAGACGTCGCGGGCGAAATAGGCGCGCAGCTGCGCCCAGAATCGGTCGATATCGCGTGCGGAATCCGCCTCGCGAATCCAAATTGAATGGTTCATTGCAAATCCTCCATTTTTTCATTTGGAGGGTCGAGGCGCGGCAAACGCCTCAGGAATTGCGCACCCTCCATTCGCGCATCGTTTTCATGTAAAACCGCCTCCTTATCCGTTGTCGCAGCGAATATCACCGCGCATTGTTTTTATTCCATTCAACGCGAACCGGCGCTCAGCGCTCGTATTCGCGCATCAGGTCGTACATCAGGATTGCCGCCGCGATCGCCGCGTTCAGCGATTCCGCGCCGCCGCGCATCGGGAGCTTGACGCGCATATCCGCGCATGCGCGCACCGCGTCGCTGATGCCGCGCGCCTCGTTTCCGATGATCAGAACCAGCTTTTTTCCCGGATTGGGCCGCGAATAGAAGTCCTCGCCGCTCAAATCGGATGCAATCAGCGTATAGCCGCGCGCCTTCAGCGCCGTCAGCGCATTCGGAAGCGATTCGGCCTGCGCGAACGGCAGCCGGAAGCCCGAGCCCATTGCCGCGCGCAATACCTTCGGCGAGAGCGGATCCGCGCTGCCGCCGCCGATGAGCAGGCCGCGAAAGCCCGCCGCGTCCGCCGTGCGCCAGATCGTTCCCAGATTGCCGGGGTCCTGAACGCCGTCGAGCGCGACGACGATATCGGGCAGCGCGTCGATCGGCGCGGCGAGGGGCGAATCAAAGCTCGCGCAAACGCCCTGCGGCGTTTTGGTATCGCACACGCTTTCCAGCAGACTCCGCGGCACCTGATGCGCCCGCGCGCCGCGCTTTTCCATTTCGAGGGCGAGGGGGACGTGCTTTTCGTCCGCGATCAATTCGTGAATGGGCAATCCGCATTGCAGCGCCTCGCGCAGCATGACCTCGCCCTCGACGAGAATGCGCCCGCTTTCCAGGCGTCCCGCGCGTTCGCGCAGCGCCCGAAGCGCGCGAATGGCCGGATTTTTTGCGCTGGTAATCAAATCCATCGTATGGTTCACTCCCCAAACAGATTGAATGAAAAACGGCGATCAGCTGTTTCCCTTCGCGAACACGAGCAGATATACCTGCTTCGCGCCCGCGTCGCGCAGCGCCCGTTCGCACTGATGCGCGGTCTGGCCGGTGGTATACACGTCGTCGATCAGGAGCACCCGCCGACCGGCGGCGGCCGGATTTGCGGCGAACGCGCCGGAGAGGTTCTGCCTGCGCGCGGCGCCGTGCAGGCGCGCCTGCTGCGAGGTGTTGCGCGTGCGGACGAGCAGCGGCTCATACGGCAAATTCAGCGCCTTTGCGATTTGCCGCGCGAGCAGCTCCGACTGGTTGAAGCCGCGCCTGCGCAGCCGCTTTTTGTGCATCGGCACCGCGCAGACGACCTCCGCGCCCGTCGGCTGAATCTGCTCGTAGGCGCGCAGCATGTCGCTCGCCATCATTTCGGCAAGTCCGGTCACGCTCCGGTATTTGAGCGCGCGCACCATGCCGCCCGCCGGACCCGCATAGCGATACGCGACCGCCATGCCGTCCATCCGGTGCTCGGTAAACGCGCCGATCCAGTTGCGCGCGAGCATCCTCCGGCACGGCTCGCACACCCATTCGCGCTCGAGCCCCGCCTTGCTTCCGCAGCAGACGCAGATCGCGCGGGTGGGGAAGAGCAGGTCGATCAGCGCGCGAAGCAGCCTCATAAGAGCGCCTCCCGAATGGCCGAATGCTTTTCGCTCTTCATGCGCGCCTCCCGAATGGCCGAATGCTTTTCGCTCTTCATGCGCGCCTCCCGAATGGTCAAACGCTGTTCGCATTTCATGCGCGCCTCCCGAATGGTCAAACGCTGTTCGCATTTCATGCGCGCCTCCCGAATGGGCAAATGCTGTTCGCGTTTCATGCGCGCACCTCCCCGGACAGGCGGCGCGCCAGCGCGCTGTAGCGCGTGAGAATCCGGTTGTTTTCCACCATCAGTCCCACGCAGCTCTCGCGGCCCACGATCACGACCAGCTTTTTTGCGCGCGTGACCGCGGTGTAGAGCAGATTGCGCGTCATCAGCATCGGCGGGCCGCTCAGCAGCGGCAGCACGACCGCCTCGAATTCGCTGCCCTGGCTCTTGTGAACGGACATGCAATAGGCGATTTCCAGCTCGTCGAGCATGCCGGAATCGTAGGTCGCGCGCCGTCCGTCGTCGAATTCCACGGCCAGCTCGCTGTTTTCGCGATCCACGCCGCAGATATAGCCGATATCGCCGTTGAATACGCCCTTGCCGTCCTTGCCGGAGAGCGACCATTCGATATCGTAATCATTTTTGATCTGCATGACCTTGTCGCCGAGGCGGAACACGACCTCGCCGCGATGCAGCTCGGACTTGCCGCGCTCCGGCGGATTCAGCGCCTCCTGCAGCATGCGGTTGAGCGCGTACACGCCCAGATCGCCCTTTTTCATCGGGGCCATGACCTGTATGCCGCGCAGCCGATCCACATTCAGGTATTTCGGCAGCCGGTCGCGCACCAGTCCGACCACCGATTTGGCGCATTCGGACGCGCTTTCGCGGCGCTCGATGAAGAAATCCGTGTTCTTTGCGCGCAAAAGCGGCGCTTCGCCGCGATTGATGCGGTGCGCGTTGACCACGATCATGCTCTCCTGCGCCTGGCGGAAAATCTCGGTCAGCCGCACGACGGGCACCGCGCCGGAATCGATCAAATCGCGCAGCACATTGCCCGCGCCGACCGACGGCAGCTGATCCGCGTCGCCCACCAGAATCAGCCGTGCGCCGGGCCGCAGTGCGCGCAGGAGCGACCGCATCAGAAACAGGTCGACCATGCTCATTTCATCCACGATCACGACGTCGGCATCCAGCGGATTGTCCTCGTCGCGCGCAAAGCCCTGTCCCTCGCCGCCGTATTCGAGAAGGCGGTGCAGCGTGCGCGCGGCGCAGCCGGTGGCCTCGGACATGCGCTTTGCGGCGCGCCCGGTCGGCGCGCAGAGCTCGACCGCGCCGGCCCTGCGCATCAGGCGAATGATGCAGTTGATCGAGGTCGTTTTACCGGTACCCGGGCCGCCGGTAATGACCATTACGCCGTCGGTTGCCGCGGAAATGACCGCCTCGCGCTGCTCTTTGCAGAGATGAACGCGCTCGTCCCGCTCGTATTCTTCGATCTCGCGGTTCAGACGTGCCTCGTCGGCCAGCGCGGGCACGAGCGCGTTTTTCTGGCGCAGCAGCAGCCGGGCCGTTTCGCATTCGGCCTCGTACAGCCGCGGCGGATAGATCGCGCGCGGCGAAACGAAGCTCCCGGTAATCAGATTGCCGTCCAGTATCAGCTGGTTTACGATCTTCTGCACGCACGCCTCGTCCGCGCCCAATATGCGGCAGGCCTGCTGAATCAGCAGATTTTCCGGCAGATACACGTGGCCCATGCCGTTTACGGCCTCGTTTAAAACATATTTTACGCCGCTGCGCAGCCGAAACTCCGATTCCGGCGCAAAGCCGAGCGACCGCGCGATGCCGTCCGCCGTGCGAAAGCCCACGCCGTCGATTTCATCCACCAGCCGATAGGGATTGGCGCGCAGTACGCGCTCCGTCATTTCGCCGTAGGCGCGGTATACCTTCATCGAAAGCGCGGGAGTCAGCCCGTAATTCTGCAGAAAAATCAGCGTATTGCGCATTTCATTCTGCGAGGCGAACGATTCGGCGATCATCTGCGCGCGCTTTTTGCCGATGCCGGCGATCTCGGTCAATCGATCCGGCTCGCTTTCGATGATATCCAGCGTTCGCGCTCCGAATTTTTTCACGATCAGCTTCGCGGTCGCGGGGCCGACGCCGCGTACCAGCCCGGACGACAGGTATTTCTCAATTGCGGAGCCCGTTTCCGGGCGCGTGGTTTCATAGCGCGAAACGCGAATCTGCTCGCCGTAATCGCGATGCTCGACCAGCTCGCCCTCAAAAATCGCGTGCTCGCCGGGCTTCAGAAACGGCAAAATGCCCACGACGCTGGTGCGCCCTGAGCCGTCGAGCCGAACCGACGCTACGGTCCAGCCGTTCTGTTCATTTCGAAAGACGACGTCTTCCACCGTTCCTTCAAATTTAGACATGCATACCCCTTCGCCGGGCCTTTTGCTTCAAGCCCCGGTTGATCGCGCGAGGTTAGGCGTTCTTTTCGTAAATCAGGCAGAGGCCCTTCAGCGTGAGCAGGCCGTCCATTACGTCGATCGCGTTCGATTCCTCGGCGACCAGCACGGCCAGACCGCCCGTTGCGATGACCTTCGCGTTCGGCGCGCCCAATTCGCGCTTCATGCGCTCCACGAGGTAATTCACCTGGCCGATATAGCCGTATACGATGCCGGACTGCATGTTCGTGATCGTATTGCGGCCGATCACCGTTTCCGGCTTCGCCAGCTCGAATCGCGGCAGCTTTGCCGCGCGTTCGGTCAGCGCCTCGGCGGCCAGCTTCAGGCCGGGGCAGATCGCGCCGCCCAGAAATTCGCCGCGCTCGGAAATCGCGCCGAAGGTGGTCGCGGTGCCGAAATCGATCGTAATGCACGGGCCGCCGTAGAGCTCGTAGGCCGCGACGGCGTTTGCAATGCGGTCGGAGCCGACCTCGCGCGGATTTTCGTATTTGATGTTGATGCCGGTCTTTACGCCGGGCTCGATCTTCATCGGCTCGTGGCCGAAGTAGTTGCGGCACATGTGCTCGATCGTGAAATTGATCTGCGGAACGACCGACGATATGATGATGCCGTCGACAGCGCTTGCGGAAATGCCTTCGTGGCTTAGAAGCCCCATCAGAATGATGCCGTATTCGTCCGACGAGCGCGCGCGGTTCGTGGAAATGCGCCAGTACTGGCGCATTTCCATGCCGTCAAACAGCGCGGTTTTGATGTTGGTATTGCCAATATCGAGGGTCAGAATCATGGTAAGCTCCCCCTGCGTTTATTTTTGGATTTTGCGGATTGCAAGCGTGACCGGCGTCACGATCAGCGCCGCGACGATCGCCTCGCTCGCGCCGGCGATCAGGCCGGTTCCGCCGATGGCGGCCAGCACGCTCGAATTATTCAGGCCGCACAGGATATAAAACAGGAGCATCAGCCCCAGATAAAACACCGTATTGCACAAAGAGCCCGCGGCGGCGGCATAGGAAATCGCGCGTTTGGACTGCGCGCTTTTCCGCGTGGCCTGACGGTGGGTTTCATAAACGAATACCGGAATCAGCAATCTCGGCACATAGCTCAGCAGAATGGCCAGAATCGGGCTCGCGCTCACCAGCGCTGCGGCGAGGGCGGAGGGCGTTCCGACAATGCCGAAGGCGCTCAAGACGCTCACCGTGCCGAACATCGCGCCCAGCACGAGGCCGGAGGGGAGGCCCAGTATCAGCGTTCCGACCGAAACCGGAATGCTCAGAATCGAAACCTTGATCCACGGCAGCGGAATCATTCCCAGCGGCGTGAATCCAAGGAGCAGTATAAAGGCGACGAACAGCGCAGTTAGCGCCAGCTTGCGGGTTTTAACGTCCATTTTGCGTTCCTCCGTTTGAGTTCATTTTTCAGATACCCGACGAATTGGATGAGACGAACCTACCATGACCGACGATGTTCGGCTCCGAAGATGCCGACGATTCATTATAGCATACCCGGCCGCCGCGGTAAAACCACATTGTGTTAAAAAGAAATTCACGCCCTTGTAAGTCCCGAACGCGCATGCTATAATATGGGCATCCAATAAAAAACGGATTTTCCGCGCGATACGCGCTTCGAAGACCCCAAGGAGGCAAATACCATGATTACCCGCAAAGATGAACAGAAAATCAGCATTCGCGAATACATGCGCGGCGGCAGGAAGCACGTCAAGCTCGCGGCGCTGTCCAGCGAGCTGCCCGGAAACGCGCGCCTGTTCAGCGTGTTGACGCTCGTCCCCGGCGCGTCCATCGGCTATCACGTTCACGAGAATGAAACCGAGATGTTCTATTTCATCGAGGGCTGCGGCCGCGTGCAGGACGACGATCGCTTTTACGACATCACCGCCGGCGATTCCATGGCGACGTTCAGCGGCCATGGCCACGCGGTAGAAAATACCGGCGATCACGATCTGGTGATCCTCGCCGCAATCATCAAGGACTGATTCAAAAACAGGGCGCCCTGCGAAACCGCTTCGCAGGGCGCTTGCTTTATGGCCGTTTGACCGGATTGGTTCTGCTTAGAAAATCGTGCGTCGCGCGCGTGTATTTGTCCCGATCTATCAAATAGGAAAGCGCGTGGCCCGCGCCGGGAAAGGTCGCGAGCGTCTTTTCGGAGGCGCAGGCGGCATAGTTGACGCGGCTCATCTCGCACGGAACGAAGCGATCGTCCTCGCCGTGGAGAAGCAATACGGGGATTCGGCACTTTTTCAGCGCGTCCTCCGCGCTCGCCGCGCGCAGATCGAATCCGCCGAAGAGCCGCGCCCCCAGCCGGAGCAGCGGAAGCATCAGCCCCGCCGGCCCGTGCCGGTCGCGAATCACCTTTTTCAAAATGGCCTCCGGCGAGGAATAGCCGCAATCGGCGATGATGCCGGTCACGTTTTCGGGAAGCGGCAGCTCCGAGGCCATCAGCACCGTCGCCGCGCCCATAGACACGCCCACGAGCGTGATCTTCGTTTCCGGCCCGAATCGCTTCAGCGCAAAGCGCACCCATTCCAGACAGTCCTCGCGCTCGCGAATGCCGAACGTCAGGCATTTGCCGTCGCTCGCGCCGTGCGCGCGCTGATCGACGAGCAGGACATTGTAGCCGTCCTGCAGCGCCTGCGGAAGTCCACCGCAGAAATCGCGCGCGCCCGTGCTGCGATAGCCGTGAAACAGAAGCTGCACCGGCGCGCCCGGCGCGGTTTCATAGTAGCGCCCGCGCAGCGTCAGCCCGTCGGTCGATTGCGTTTCAACCGGCTGAAACGGTATCGCCGCCGCCGAATCGATCATGGAGAGCATTCTTTCGCGCAGGGGCGCATATTGTTCGCTCCGGGGAACGCGCCGGGGATCGAGCGTTTTGGCGCGCCGCACGACGAATGCGAGCCGGTACAGAAGGTGCGAAAGCGCCAATACCGCCGCGGCCGCGATCAGCAGAATAACGATGAACATGTAAACTGGCTTCATTTAAGTTCCCTCCGGAGAATGCGCGCCGTCCCGGCGATGGAGATCCTCGCGCAGCAGCGCATAGCACGTCGCGGTGATCGGAACGCCCACGATCATGCCGGGAATGCCCCAGAAGCCGCCGCCGACCGTGACCGCCGCGAGCACCCACAGTCCGGGCAGGCCGATCGACGAGCCAACCACGCGCGGGTAAATCAGATTGCCCTCGACCTGCTGTAAAAGAATCAGGAATACGATGAAGACCAGCGCCTTGATCGGCGAAACGGTGAAAATCATGACCGCGCCGACGATCGCGCCGATATACGAGCCGAGAATCGGAATCAGCGCCGTGATTCCCACCACGCAGCCGACCATCGCCGCGTAGGGAATGCCCAGAATCAGCATGCCGAGCGCGCAGAGCGTGCCGAGGAGGGCCGCCTCGGTGCACTGGCCGACGATATAGCTGCGGAAATACGTGTTCGCCGTGGAGAGAATGTGGTGAACGGGCCGGCGCACCTTTTTGGGAATGTAGGCGCGGCAGACGCGGCCGAACTGCGCGGTCAGCTTTTCCTTGCTCGCGAGCATGTAAACGCTGAATACCATGGCGATTACGAGCGTGCTGATGCTCGATACCAGCCCGGTAATCTGCGAAATCAGCCAGGTCGCGCCGTCGCCCATGAACCCGAGCGCCACGCTGAACCACTGCTCAAGCGTCTTTTCCAGTTCCTGAACGCGGCTCGTGTCGGTCAACGCCCAGCGCTTGAGCTTTTCGGCCGCGACGTTGAACAGGCCCGGCAGCTGCTGCGTGAGCAGCTGCATGCAGCGCACGAATTCCGGCAGGATCAACCAGACCAGCAGCCCGACCAGAATCAGCACGCCCAGAAACGAAATCAGCAGGCTCGCCGTGCGGCGCAGCTTTTTCATTCGCGGCGTTTCGCGCTTCGGCGCGAAGTGGCGCTCGATCAGGCTCATTAAAATATTGGCGACATACGCGATTTCCAGCCCCAGAATCAGCGGCTTCGCGGCGGAAAGCGCGGCGCTTAAAAGAAGCAGCAGCGCATCCCAATAGTGAATCGCGAGATACAGCAGAAAAATTCCGAACAGCCATAAAAAGCGCGGCTTGTGAAACAGTTTCATGTGTTCCTCCGTGGCGTTTTTTTTCCATTATACACGCTTCCGGCGAAAAAGAAAAGGGGAGAAATGCAAACCAAAATCACAGAAAATTTGCGTAAACGCTATCTACGGCAGGGAAAATGTGCTATAATAAAAATTGAATACCCGTTTCTATTTGTTTTGAAACGTGCGAGGAGGTTGTCTGTCAGGATGGATGTCCCTTTAAGTCCGTGTATCCTTTCGGCGGTATTTCTTTTCATTGCGGCGTTTGTGTATGCGCTGAATACTGCGTTGCCCGCGGCGGACGAGGCTGAGCTGGAAAAGCGGGCCTCCGGCGGCAATGCCGGCGCAAAGCGCGCGCTTCGGCTGCTCAAGCGGTTCGACGGCGGCTATGGCGAGATTCGCATGACGTATGCGCTTTTGATCTGCGCGGCGTTCGCGTGCCTGGAAACGGCGGTTTCTCCGGCGATTGCGAAGGCGCTTTCGCTGTCCGCGCTGGCGAGCGCGCTGCTTCTGCTGGTGGCGTTCGGCTTTCTGGCCGCGGTGCTCACGGCGATTCTGCCCGGAAGCATCGCCATGCACGCGCCGGAGGGCGCGCTGAACAGCGTGTCCCTGATTGCGGAGAGCGCGATCGTGGCGCTTTCGGTGATTACGAAGCCCGCGTGCTGGCTGGCGGCGGCGATGCTCAAGCCCTTTCACATTCAGATCGGCAGCAATGCCGAGCGCGTGACCGAGGAAGATATCCGCATGATGGTGGATATCGGCGAGGAAAAGGGCGCGATCGAATCCGATGAAAAGGAAATGATCGAGAACATCTTCGAATTCAACAACACCAGCGCCGAGGAATGCATGGTGCACCGCAAGGACATTACGGCGATTGATCTTGCGATGAGCGAGGACAAGGTGCTGGATGTGATTGCCAAAAGCGGCCTTTCGCGCTTCCCGGTTTACGATGGCTCGATCGACAACGTGGTCGGCATACTGACCGCGCGCGATTTTCTGATCAACCGCTGCCGCGAGAACCCGAAATCCTTCCGCGAGCTGATTCGCCCGGCGCACTTCGTTCCCGAAACGGTGCATACGGACGTGCTGTTCCGCGAAATGCAGACGCGCAAGCAGCATATGTCGATCGTGATCGACGAATACGGCGGAACGAGCGGCCTGATTACGATGGAGGATCTGCTGGAGGAAATCGTCGGCAATATTTACGATGAATTCGATCCCAGCGAGGAACAGGACATCACGCCGCTGCCGGACGGCCGCTGGCGCGTCGCCGGATCGGTGGATCTGGAAACGCTGGGCGAGGAGCTGGACGTCGAGCTTCCGCTGGACGAGGAATACGATACGCTCGGCGGACTGGTGTTTAATCATCTGGCGGAAATTCCCGCGGACGGATCGCGGCCGGTGGTGGAATGCTTCGGCATTCGCGTGAGCGTTACGGAGATTGCGGACCGGCGCGTGGAATGGGCGATTGTGGAAAAGCTGCCCGAGGCGGAAAAGGACGACGAATAAACAAACGGAAGGGAAGACAAACGGCATGGAGAAGCTGAAACGGAGAATTCTGGAGGAAGGCCGCGCGCTGAACGATCAGGTGCTGCTGGTGGATTCGTTTCTGAACCATCAGGTGGACCCCGCGCTGATGCGCGATATCGGCGACGAGTTTGCGCGCAGATTCAGGGACGCGGGCATTACGCGCGTGGCGACGATCGAATCCTCGGGCATCGCTCCGGCGGTGATGACGGCGCTTGCGCTGAACGTTCCCATGGTGATTCTGAAAAAATCGGTATCCAGCATTCTCAAGGAAGGCGTATTGCAGACCGAGGTATTCTCGTTTACGAAAAACGCCTCTTATCAGCTTACGCTCAAGGGTCGCTACGTGCAGCCGGGCGATCGCGTGCTGCTGATCGACGATTTTCTCGCCAACGGCGAGGCGGCGTTCGGCGGCATTCGCCTGATCGAGCGGGCGGGCGCGCAGGTCGCGGGCGTGGGCGTGGTGATCGCCAAGGCGTTCCAGCCGGGTCTGAATAAGCTGCGCGAGGCGGGCTATGCGGTCGAGGCGCTCGCGCCGGTTCGCCGCATGGCGGAAAATGTCATTGAATTTGATTAAGGCAAAGGATGATTGAAAATGGAACTCAAGGATGTAAAATGCTTTCTTCTGGACATGGACGGCACGTTTTATCTGGGCAATCAGCTGATCGAGGGCTCGCTTTCGTTTATCGATAAGGTGGTTTCCTCCGGCCGCGATTTCATGTTCCTGACCAACAATTCCTCCCACAACGCGAATTTTTATGTGCAGAAGCTGGCGAAGATGGGCCTGAGCATCGACCGCAGCAAGGTCATGACCTCCGGCGAGGCGACGTGCGAGAAGATCAACGAGCTGTATCCCGGCAAGCGCGCGTTCGTGCTGGGCAACGAATTCCTGCTCGAGGAGTTCGCAGAGGCGGGCATTCCGGTGGACAATGAAAACCCGGAGATCGTCGTAATCGGCTTCGACACGACGCTTACGTATCAGAAGATGTGGGACGTGTGCAATTTCGTGCGCGCGGGCCTTCCGTATATCGCGACGCATCCGGACTTCAATTGCCCGACCGAGACCGGCTTCATGCCCGATATCGGCGCGATCATGGATTTCATTGAGGCGTCCACCGGCCGCCGCCCCGATCTGATCGTCGGCAAACCCTATACCGGCATCGTCGAGGCCGTAAAGCGCAGAACGGGCCTGAACGTCAATGAGCTGGCGATGGTGGGCGACCGCCTGTACACGGATATCGAAACCGGCCTTCGCAGCGGCATGCTGTCGATTCTGGTCATGTCCGGCGAAACCACGGAGGAAATGCTGGCCGAGTCCAAGACGGTGCCGGATCTCAAGTTCGGCCGCCTGTCCGACATGAACGACCTGCTGTAAAAAAACAACAAACCGGAGAGGACAAGCGCGTTCTCTCCGATTTGTGTATCAAGGAGGACGCAAAAGCAATGAACCGCATGATTCCGCTCTATACGGGCGCGCTTCCCTATGCCGAGGGATATCCCGAGCAGATTCCGGCGATGAAGGAATTTCGAATTCCGGAAAGCCGGAGCGCGATGCTGGTCTGCCCCGGCGGCGGATATACGATGAAGGCCGCGATCGAGGGCGATCCGGTGGCCGAAATGGTCAATGAGATCGGCGTTTCGGCCTATGTGCTGGACTATCGAATCCTCCCGTGCAGCCGTTATGCGCCGGTGGCCGACGCGATGCGCGCCATGCGCGTGCTTCGGTCGATGGGCTATGAAAGGGTCGGCATCATGGGCTTTTCGGCGGGCGGACACATGGCCGCGATCGTCGCGACCTCGGATACGGACGGCAAAGCGGACGCGGAGGATCCGATTGAGCGCCTTTCGGCCCGGCCGGACGCGTTCGCGCTGTGCTATACGCCGGTCGATCTGATTCATTACGATCAAAAGGGCTCGCGCCGCAACCTCCTGGGCGCGCTTTCGGACGATCCGGAGACGCTCAAGGAGTTTTCGCCGTATCTGCACGTCTCGCCCGACACGCCGCCGGCGTTTATATGGCATACGATGGATGACGGCGTGGTGAGCGTCGGGCACGCGTACATCATGGCGCGCGCGCTGACCGAATGCGGCGTGAAGACGGAATTGCACATCTTCCCGCACGGGCACCACGGCATCGGCATTTCGGCGAAGAACCCGATTGCGCATCAGTGGTGCGGACTGTTTCAGACCTGGCTGAAGGCCAATCAGTTTTGATTTACGGAGGAAACGAACATGAACCGAATCATTCCCATTTGGAGCGAAATCGCGCCGTATACGCAGGAATCGCCCGAGCAGGCGCAGCCGAGCGTGAAGGAATTCGCCGTGCCCGGAAGCCGCGGCGCGGTCGTGGTCTGCCCGGGCGGCGGCTACGAGATGAAGGCGCCGCACGAGGGCGATCCGATTGCCGAAATGCTGAATCGGGCCGGAATCAGCGCGTATGTGCTGGACTACCGCGTAAAGCCGTGCCACTATCTCGCGCCGCTTTCGGACGCGTCGCGCGCCATTCGCGTGGTGCGCTCGCTCGGCTATGAGAAGGTGGGCATTCTCGGCTTCTCCGCGGGCGGCAATCTCTGCTGCAGCGCGGCCACGCACTACGACGCCGGCAACCCGGATTCTCCCGACCCGATCGAGCGCCTGTCCAGCCGGCCGGACGCATTCGTGCCGTGCTATGCGGTGGTCAGCCTGTGCCAGTACACGCATATCGGCTCGCGCAATTCGCTTTTGGGCGCGCGGGCAAACGAAATGCCGTTCGTGCGCTTCTTCTCGGCCGAGCAGAACGTAACGCCCGATACGCCGCCGGCGTTCATCTGGCACACGTCCACGGACGAGGCGGTGCCGGTGGAAAACAGCCTGCTGCTGGCGACGGCGCTCGCGAAGAACGCCGTGCCGTTTGAATTGCACATCTTCCCGATCGGCCGGCACGGACTGGGCCTCGCGGAGGATTGCGCGGACGTGCGCAAATGGGCGGAGCTCTGCCAGGCATGGCTTTGCGGGCAGGGATTTGGAAAGTAAGAAGAAAACATTAACAAATATCCCTTTTCAAATGGAAAAATATAGCGTATAATAATAGGGATAAAAACCGCACTTGCTGCGGAATACTATGGAGGGAATCATATGGCTATTATCGATAAGATCAAGGCAAAGGCAAAGGCCGATGTAAAGCACATCGTTCTGCCCGAGGGCGAAGAAACCCGCAACGCGCAGGCGGCGGCGATCATCGCGAAGGAAGGCCTCGCGAAGCTGACCCTGCTGGGCAATCCGGAAAAGGTCAAGGCCGCGGCGAACGGCGCGAGCCTCGAGGGCGTGGAAATTATCGATCCCGCGACGAGCGAGAAGTGCGCCGAGTACGCAAATCTTCTCTTCGAGCTGCGCAAGGCGAAGGGCATGACCGAGGAAAAGGCCGCCCAGCTGGTAAAGGATCCGATGTATTACGGCGTGATGATGGTCAAGTCCGGCGACGCGGACGGCCTGGTTTCCGGCGCGATCCATTCCACCGGCGATATGCTGCGCCCGGCGCTGCAGATCATCAAGTCCAAGCCCGGCATCAAGACCGTGTCCTCCTGCTTCCTGATGGAGTGCCCGAATAAGGCGTATGGCGACGATGGCGTAATGATCTTCGCGGACTGCGCGGTCAACATCGATCCGGACGCCGAGGCGCTGGCGAACATCGCTCTGGGCGCTGCGGATTCCGCGCGTTCCCTGGCCGGCATCGAGCCGCGCGTCGCGATGCTTTCGTTCTCCACCAAGGGCAGCGCCAAGCACGACGCGGTGACCAAGGTGCAGGAAGCGACCCGCATCGCCAAGGAAATGGCCCCCGATCTGATGCTCGACGGCGAACTGCAGCTGGATGCGGCGCTGGTGGAGAAGGTCGGCCAGCTCAAGGCGCCCGGCAGCACCGTTGCCGGCAAGGCCAATACGCTGATCTTCCCGTCGCTCGAGGCGGGCAACATCGGCTATAAGCTCGTTCAGCGTCTCGCGGGCGCGGAAGCCTACGGCCCGATCCTGCAGGGCATTGCCAAGCCGTGCAACGACCTGTCCCGCGGCTGCTCCGTCGAGGATATCGTCGCCACCGTCGCCATTACCGCTGCGCAGGCGCAGGGCTAAAGCGTGTTTTTGAAGCTGCGAGCGGCGGAAACGCGTCCTCCGATCGCAGCTTTCTATTCAAATACACGAACCGGATGATGAAGAACAGGAGAGATTCAAAATGAAAATTCTGGTTATCAACGCGGGTTCCTCGTCGCTGAAATTCCAGCTGATCGACATGCAGAATGAATCCGTAATCGCGAAGGGCCTCGTCGAGCGCATCGGCACCGTCGATCCCACGACCGATCTGACCTACAGCTGGAAGGGCAACAAGATCAAGGAAAAGCAGCTGAAGAAGTCCAAGACCCATTCCGAAGCGATGGAAATGGTTCTGGACGTGCTCGTCGGCAAGGATCGCACCGATCTGGAAGTCGCGGACGACGGCCAGCACCTGATCGGCACGGGCGTGATCTCCGACCTGTCCGAAATCGGCGCGGTCGGCCATCGCGTGCTGCACGGCGGCGAGAAGTTCACCGCGTCCTGCCTGATTGACGACGCGTGCATCGAGGCCATCAAGGAAAACATCCCGCTGGGCCCGCTCCACAATCCGGCGAACCTGATGGGCATTGAGGCGTGCCAGAAGGTGCTGCCGAACGTGCCGCAGGTTGCGGTGTTCGATACGGCGTTCCATCAGACCATGCCGCCGAAGGCGTTCCGCTACGGCCTGCCGAATAAGTATTATACCGAGCTGCACATGCGCAAATACGGCTTCCACGGCACGTCTCACCGCTTCATCGCGGCGCGCGCGACCGAGCTGTTCGGCGAGAACAAGAAGGTCATCGTATGCCATCTGGGCAACGGCTCGTCCCTGTCCGCGGTTGTGAACGGCAAGTGCGTCGATACCACGATGGGCATTACCCCTCTGGACGGCCTGCTGATGGGCACCCGCTGCGGCACGCTCGATCCGGCGTGCGTTGAATTCATTGCGAATACCGAGCACACGACCGTTTCCGACGTGCTGAACATGATGAACAAGAAGAGCGGCCTGCTGGGCCTGACCGGTTCTTCCGACATGCGCGACGTCACCAAGCGCATGGACGAGGGCGACGAGAACGCGAAGCTTGCGATCGAAATGTGGACCTACACTGTTCAGAAGTACATCGGCTCCTACATTGCCGCGATGAACGGCTGCGACGCGATCATCTTCACCGCCGGCATCGGCGAGAACCACGTTCGCGCCCGCAAGTGGGTTTGCGAGGGCCTGTCCTATTTCGGAATCAAGATCGACGACGAGCGCAACAACGTCGCCGGCGAGGAGCGCATGATCTCTACCGACGATTCCAGAATTCAGGTTTGGGTCATCCCGACCAACGAGGAGCTCGCGATTGCGCGCGATACGCTGGAGATCGCTACGAAAAAATAACTTTACAAAATTCGCTAAATAATGTATAATACTGTAGGTTAAGGGGGAAAAGGGTTTGGCTTCTACACTGAGGGTTGGCGACGCGCTGAAAAATCCGGGTCAGGAGTTTCCGTTTGAGGCGGACGCGATGGTTCCGGAAATGGAGGTGCTGGGCGATCCGGTTCGCTTTGAGGAAATCACGGTATCCGGTACGGTGGTTGGAACGGGCGCAACGGTTGGTGTGAAGGCCGAAATCCGGGCAAAGGTAGAGTCCCTTTGCGCGCGGTGCCGGGAGAAAGTGTTTCGCCCGATCGTCGCGGAGCTGGACGCGGAATTTGCCCGCGAGCCCGATAGCGAGGACCCGGATCTGTATACCTTTGAAGGAACCACGCTGGATCTTTCACAGGCGATCGGAGACGCGCTGGTATTGGCTCTGCCCTTCCGTTTCCTCTGCAAGGAGGATTGCAAAGGGCTATGCCCGAAATGCGGCGCGAACCTGAATAAGGGTTCCTGCTCCTGCCCGAAGGATGAAGATGATTCGAATCCCTTCGCGGCGCTGAGATTGATTGTTGATCACAATGAGGAGGTGTAACCATGGCCACTCCCAAGGGAAAAGTATCCAAGGCAAGAAGAAATTCTCGCCGTAGCGCGCATTGGAAGCTTTCCATGCCCGGCATCGTAAAGTGCCCGCGCTGCGCGAAGATGAAGCTCAGCCATCGCGTCTGCAAGTTCTGCGGCTACTACGATGGTCAGGAGATCGTCAAGGTCGAAGCCGACGCGAAATAATTTTCGTTCGAATTCGAATCGAAGCCCCGCGAGAAATCGCGAGGCTTCGCTGCTTTTTGGCGGAAATATAAAAGAACGGCGTCCGCCATGCAGGCGAACGCCCTTTTGCTATGCAACCGGATTACATTACGAAGCCCAGAACGCCGTACAGCACCAGCGAGATCGCCGCCATGCTCAGCGCGTAGGGCATCTGCGTCTTGACGTGGTCGATGATGTCGCAGCCGCTCGTCGCGCAGGACATGATCGTCGTGTCCGAAATGGGGGAACAGTGGTCGCCGAAGATCGCGCCGCCGAAGATCGCGCCGGCCACCAGCGGGATGTTCGTGCCCATATTGATCGCCATCGGCAGGCAAATGACCGACATGATCGCCATCGTGCCCATCGAGGTGCCGGTCGCGAACGACAGCAGCATGCACAGCAGGAACGTCAGCGCCGGCAGCAGCGCGGGCGTCAGCAGGCTTTCAAACACGCTGGTGAGGTAATTGCCGGTGTCCAGCGACTTGACCATCGTGCCCATCGTGAAGCCGAAGAGCAGCACGGCCGCGACCGGCAGCATCGAGCCCATGCCCTTGAACATCTCGGAAATGACCTGATCAACCGTAAAGATCTTTTCAATTACGCACATTGCGCACGCAACAACAACCGCCAGAATGCAGCCCCAGAGCAGCGCCTGCATGCCGGAGCCCTGCGTGGGATTGCCGTTGCCGGTGATCATCAGCACGCCGAGAATCGTGAGAATCAGCACGCCCATCGGAAGCAGCATGTTGATCGCGCGGGACTTCGCATTCTTCGCAACCTTGCCGGTTTCAGAAATGCCGCTGCCCTTGCCGGGCGCGTCGAGCATGCCGGTTTCCTCCGCGCGCTTTTCCGCCGCGCGCATCGGGCCGATGTTGATGTTGAAGATGCACACCAGCAGCGTTCCGAACACCGCGAGAATGCAATAGAAGTTCAGCGGGATCGACTTGATCAGCACGGAGATCGCATCGGCCTCCGGAACGCCGCCGGACGTGAGATAGCCGATCATCGAGGCGAGCCAGCCGCTCAGCGGGAACAGCAC
>CAKUKM010000005.1 GCA_934663595.1 uncultured Clostridia bacterium
CCAGATCGTCATAATCCGGATCGTCCAGGGGCTCATCCGAAGATTCATCCTCTAGATCATCGCAATCAGGATCGTCTTCAAACTCATCCGGGAGGGTATCCTCCAGATCATTGCAATCGGGAGCACCCGCATGCTCGTCAATAGTTTCTTGTGCAGCCTGTTCTTCTGCTTCTTGCTCAGCCGTTTCCTGCTCAACCTGCTCTTCTACATCCTGCTCAGCCTGTTCTTCTATCTCTTGCTCGGCTGTTTCTTGTTCAGCTTGTTCTTCTATTTCCTGCTCAGCCGTCTCTTGCTCAGCTTGTTCTTCTATTTCCTGCTCGGCTGCCTCCTGTTCAGCCGCTTCTTGCTCAGCTTGTTCTTCTATTTCCTGCTCGGCTGCTTCCTGCTCAGCCTGTTCTTCCATCTCCTGCTCGGCTGTTTCTTGTTCAGCTTGTTCTTCTTCCTGCTCGGCTGCTTCCCGCTCAGCCTGTTCTTCCATCTCCTGCTCGGCTGTTTCTTGTTCAGCCTGTTCTTCCATTTCCTGCTCGGCTGCTTCCTGCTCGGTCTGCTCTTCTACCCCTTGCTCGGCTGCTTCTTGTTCAGCCTGTTCTTCCGCTCCCCATTCCGCCTGCTCTTCCACTTCTTCCGACTCGAGTTCTTCATCGAAATCGGAATTGTTTAAATCAGCGTCGGCATCATCGAACTTTTCATCAATCTGCGACTCACCTTCAGGTAAAACATCTCCATCACATTCCTCGTCCGGCAGATCGTCGTCTGCATCGACTCTTTCGTCCGCCGATGGATCGTCATTTTCACCATTATCGCTCAAATCAAGCGACGCGTCCTCTGCATCAGCGCTCTCATCTATCTCAGCTTCTGCAGCATCCAAGCCGGCCTCTACCGTTCCCAGCGATTCCTGCGCCGTCCCGTCAACTGCAACCTCTTCTGCATCAGACTCCACTTGGGCGTCCGAAATCCATGCACCCTCTTCATCATAATGACCGTGTTCACGCTTGAGGGAATCCACATCCTCTGGGGACATCGCGTCATAATCTTTCTCTTCCAATATCTGATCTTCATCATCGCGAAGAACTTCATTGACAATGCGCTGCGTCTCTTTGACTTCCGCCACTCCGCCCAAATGGCCAAAATCGGCGTTGATTGCTTCGGGAATCATCTGCATGGTTTCCCTGTCGTTGCATTCATGCCACGTCAAGCCATTCTCCTGGCGGTACTGGGCCACGTCTTCAGCCGTCCACTCTCTATCTTCTCTGCCATCCGCCGTCCACTGTTCAGCGGTAAGAATGTCCGCCTGTTCAAAATTGCCGGGCTTGTCATACTTCATATGCAGGTCGGACATAGAGCTTTTGTCTGCGCGATGAGACCTGGAAACCAGCTCATCGTCTTCAAAATGGGCATAAATCGTATTCTTTCCATCCCGGCCTTCATCCAGCCCCCTGCTATGGCGCGCGTCCGTCATATAGCCAAGCTTGACAGTTGATTCGGAAAACGGTGAAAAGTCCGGAACGCCATTCTGATATTGGACGCCGGCAATGCCGCGCTCCTGCAGTATCTGTTTTGCAGCGTCGCTTTGAGGTGCGCAAACCGCCTCGCCGCGCTCTCCCGCCCATCTGTTTGATTCGAGGGAAGGCGTCTGCCGAATGCGATCTGCATAGGAACTCTGGAACCCGTTGCTACGAGAAGCCGATTGCGCAGAATCATTCTGCGACGTTTCTGCATGCGTTTCATTCTGAGGAATTGAGGCCGCCGCAAGTTCTGCGGACTCGTTCGCAAAAAAAGATGATTCGATATGCGCAGCATCCGGAGTTGCCGAATAGTCTCTCGGCTCGTATTGAGCGTTTACGACGATTTCATCAGGCGTAAACGTATCTATTTCTTCATGCGAAAACGGATCCAGTGCAGTTACGCCTGTAATATTCGGGTTCCTTTTAATTCTTGAAAGCTCTGCCCGATGCCATGTCGATTCATAGGAATGAATATTCTCATCAGCGTCCTCTCGGAGATCATTTTCATCATTCCCAAACACAACGCGCACCTGTCCTGATGCGCCTTGAGCAAATGCGTCCGATATTTCATCCCAGTATTCTCTCGTGTCTCCCCATTTAGAGGGACTTCCATCCGAATTGGGCGATCCATCGGAATAAACAAACTGCCCTCTTTCTTCGTCATAGGGAAAACCGGCCTCAATTAGTGCATCGCGATTTTCCTCCATCAACATTTCCAGAGTTTTTCCGTCATGAGCGCGCGCAAAAGCCTTGGCCGTCTCTTCTCCGCCCATATCCGCCATCATTGCTCTGTATTCTTCTTCCGGCATATTCTGCGGTTTTGCAAAGCTCGTCGTTCCGGACCAGAATATCGCTTCGCCGGGCTTCGTACGCATCAGAGCGCGCACTTTATCTACATTAAATCCACCAGCCATATCTTTTCCTTCCACAAATAATCGGTTATGCCGTTTCCAGCAGTTCTTTACGCTCTCAAATTCTTGCAGCTCAGAGCCGCACCCAAAGTTGATGTCCGCCGCATGCCTAATCAGTCAATATTCCAGCCTATCTCTTATTGATTTGGAAAGGAGCGAAACCTCCGCCACTGGACGAGGTGCAGCCGCATCCTGCAAAAAACGCCGTGCAAGCGCGGCTGCACGGCTGAATTCTCTTTGCTTATCGCTTCAAGATCGCCGCCGTCCGGTCACGTTCTTTCAGCAATCGACGAAGTATTTCTATCCTGGCAAGAGGATCTGCAGTTTCATCCATCAACTCATCCTGCAAGATAGCGACGTTTTGCGCAATTCGCCCATCCACGTCCGCAAGCCCCGGAAGCGAAACAACGTCGCTATAGTGAATGGTCTCCGCTAAGTCCTTTAGCGCCCTCTTGACGTCGGGATTGGTCGTTTCTTCCATCATACTCTGCACGTCGTTTTCCAGCAGGCGCATTTTCTGTACAGTTTTCTGATCATTATGCTCCTGCGCGGCGTTGCTGCTTTGCGCGGCATACATCAGGAACGCAATAACCAGATATGCAGCCAGCAAAATGATCTCGCAGACAATCACCGGCGTAAGAGGTACTTCCTTAAAGCACATGCAGACGATGCCACCGAAAATCACCTGCAACCCAAAGTATATCGCAGTGATAATACCCAGTGCAGAATCCATGGCTATTCCCGCTCCACTGCGGGAAGAGGCGATTGCCTGCATGCCAAACAGAAGGAAGGCAACCATCGTAGCGCCATACAGTACCCACGAAGCAATATCGAATCCAGGCTTAACAAGAAAGAGAATCGCACTGTAGACGGCGGCAATCAGGAACGACGCGGCGCCTACCCAAAATCCGGCATGGCTTTTTTTCATTGCATTTATCCTCCCTGTTTTAGATTTCGCTCATCAGCTGAGTCAGTTTGGCCTGATACTGTTCCTGGGTAATCATTCCATTGTCCAGAAGGAACTTAATCTTTTTGGCTCTTTGTTCAAACGTTTCCTGCGGTTGAACAGGCTGAGCATCCGCTTCCTCCATCATCCCCATGCCCGGCATTCCGCCGCCCGGCATAGTTCCGCTATAATCCTGCGCAGGCTGCTGTTCTACCTGCTGGCCAAGAAGCATGCGCGCCATTTCGGCCGTACCGGCTGCGGAAGGCTGCACGATGTTGCCGCCGATCATGCCCGGAAATGCCGCGCCGCCGGCCGCACCCATGACAGGCCCGGGGTTTCCGGCAAGGGTTTCCATCGCTTGGCCGACCATTTTCTGCTGCTCGCTGATTCCCAGTTCGCGGTTTTCATATGCCTGCGCCTGCGCGAATTTCCTTTTGTCTTCCACGCCGACATCCGTTTCCATGCGGTGTTCCTGCAGATCGCGAGCCTTTCGCTTGATTGCATCAAGTTCCGGCGCATTGATCGCAGTAATAGTAAAATGATTCACCGCCATGCCATAGGGCTCAAAGATGGGCTTGATGCGTTCCATGGCATAATTCGACATATCGGCAAGATATGCGTCAATGCCGATAGGCGAAAGCCCGTGCGACATCATCGTGCCTGAAATCACCCCGCGCACCTGTGTGGCCATCAGGTTGCTGAAAAACTGCGTAACCTCCTGCTGGCTGTAGCCCTGCGCCTGGCCGACGAGCTTTTCCAGCAGCATTTGCCCATTTTCCACGCGAAGCGACAAGTCGCCATAGCTTCTGATATCGATCGGCACTTTGTAAACCGGATCAACAACGGAAATCGGCGTATCCGTTCCCCATTCAATGCCCATGGATACGACCTTGTTGATAAAGTAGACCACGCAGGAAAACGGCGAAACCCCGCCCGTGGCAAGGCCGACAAGCGCTCGGATGAACGGATAATTCTTCGTACTGAGCGTATACGTGCCCGGAATGAACCGTCCAAGCACCTGCCCGCCCTTAACAAAGATCGCTTCCTGCGCCGGGCCAACGATCAGCTGCGTGTTGGTATTGAAATCCTCATTGGGATATTTCCATACGAGAATATCATTAGGGCCGTCGTACTTGATAACCTCGATAATTGAATGCTTTTTCCAGAATGCCATATGCAATCCCCCTTCTGTAACATCAATATCCAGACGTCAAGCCGCATCTTCGTGGATTGACGTCCGGATACCCGTCGGCGGCCGGACGGAATTCCAACCGCCGACGGATCGTGGATTACTTGCGGATATTGTAGGTCAGCTCGCTGTCGCCAAGTTCAATAACCATCTGGAGAGATTCCGAGCCATTGATTACAGCCATAGGTAGTGTGCAACCAAACACGTAGTGACCAGTATACATTGTTGCGATTTCAAGTTCGTCTTGCGGAGTGAAGACAGCAGGACCTGTTTCTGTCCAATCGTATTTGACGGTTCTATCATTCACATCATAATCATATTGGCGAACCCATCCACCAAATTCATATTGGTCGTTATCATAATAAACTGTAACCTTTGCATCTTTCATGAAAGTTGCAGCCTCTTTGCTCAGATTAGTAATATCAACCTTCAGCTGAGCAAAATCTGCACTACCACCGCTGTTTTGATAAGTCATGTTGGTGTAAATGTAACCCGGCTTATAGCCTGTGAATACTAATGCTGGATCATTGTCATCTTTGTATTCAATCGCATTGTCTCCACGCATGCCAGCCTTGTATTGAGCAAAGAAATCGACGTACTCAAAACTAACGGGTGCAACCGTTGCGTATCCCGCAATTTTATAGGTCGAACCAACCTTGATGTCATCCAGACTAACTGACTCTGCCGTTCCAGAATCTTCTCCAATAACTTGTACTCCAAGATCACCTTCAGCCAAAGCACATCCGACGTTCAACATAAGAATTATCGCAAAAAGTAGTGTGACGATTCTTCTCATTTTCTTCACCTCCAGATTTTCAAGTTGTTTCGTCATTTGCGGATATTGTAGGTCAGTTCGTTACCATCGATGGTAATAACCAAGCGAAGGGGCTTCTTGCTGTTTACAACAGCATTCGGCAGCGTACAACCGAAAATATAGTGTCCCTGATACATAGGGTCAATGGCAAACTGATCCGCGGCGTTGATCGCCCAGTTGATATTCTGATGCTCTTTATCCGCATCCAACTCATAGCACCAATCATTTGTTAGGTTATCATAGTTTCTCTGATAATACCACCCGGCATATTCGAATGAATCATCGTAAACGACCTTTACTTCGCAGTTTGCCAAGTAGTCTTGCGGGTTTGCCGTAATATTCAGCATATCCATAAACAGAATTGCATACTCTGCCTCTGTTCCAGACCAATAGTAATCATAATATCTAGCACCAGGAGCGCCTGGACGATTTTTCCCTGCCTCATATGCCCCCAGTCCATCCTGGAAAGCAAATGTAGTGGGCGTTATGGTCGCGTAGCCTTCAATCTCAATCTCCACGTTCAGCTTGATATCATCCAGCGATACCGGCTCGGTTTCCGCCTCCGGCCCGCCAATTACCTGAACGCCCATGCCGTCCGCCAGCGCGGCAGAAGCCGTCAGCAGCATCATAAGAACGAGCAACATCGAAAGAATCTTCTTCATGAGTCAAACCTCCATTCAATTATTCCAAAGTGAGGGTATAAACCGTGCCCAGCCAGGTCGACGGCTTTACCTTGATGTAGTACTCCCCGGCAGGGAACTGAAGCGGCTGCTCCATTCCGCCGCTATCGCCCTTGATATTGGCGGTCCATTGCGTTTTTCCGTTCTGTTCAACAGTCAACACAAAGGCCGTATTCTTGCTGGTGCTCTGTGCGAAGGAGAAGCTGAGCATAACCGTCGTCTGCTCCGCAAAGGTCACCTTGTAGTAGTCGACGTCTGCATCCGTAGTGAGAACGCCGGTGCGCGCCTGCCCAACAGACAATGCCGTCGCCAGCGCCGCTGAATCGTTCGGCTCCTTCTCCGCGTGATCTACCGCCATACTGACCAGGTGCAGCGTGTAGTCCTGGCGAACGAACCTCGGATTCTCGATCTTCACGGTGTACGTGCCCGCCGTGAGCGCAATGGGAGCAATGACCTTGGTGGATTCCTTACCGCCGATATTTGCCTTGAGCAATTCGCGACGGCCGGCGTCCATAATGGTCAGCACGTAGGTCTTGGAGGCGCTGTCTGTCGGCGCAAATGTAAATCGCGGCTGAATGACAGCATCTCCATCCAGGGTAAAGGTAAAACAGTCAACATCACCCTCCTGTCCTATGGATGCATGGACGTCTTCATTCACCGGAACGGCGTTCGCGGTTTCCGGCGTATTGTTCGGCTCGGATTCCATATTGCCGTTCTGGTCAACGTTGACAGTGAGCATATACTCATCACTGGTGTAGGAGCTTCCCTTGGCCACCTGCACCAGATAAGTACCCGGAGAAAGATAGAGATTGCCCGTTTCAGAAAGCTGCGCGTTTCCAGGCACGCTGACGGTGGACAGTTTGCCGCCGTCCGCTCCGTTAATCACGGCAAACGTATACGCCGTATTCCTGTTTCCATTGCCCGGAATGCCCAGCGTCACATTTACGGCGCTTGTCGCGTCCAGCGCAAAGGAGAAGTAGTCTACGTCCTTTGCGCTCGACAGCATTCCCGCATAGCCGGTATTGAGTTCAACCGCCGTCGCTCTTGCGGGAGTATCGTTGTTCTCCAGCTCAACATGTGGCTCAGCGTTATAGCTGATCGTCATGTGATATTGCTCCGCATCGGAGATATTCGCTTCCACCGTCACATAATAAACGCCTGCAGATACGAATATATCCTTACTCTGCTGCCTGTTGGAGCTGGGCTGCAGCTGGAAGCTGAATACGGTGTCTCCCGTCAGAGAACCGCGATACATCGTCACCGTATGGGAGGTGCGGGAAACAGCCTTACTTCCGGACTGCCATACCAGCAGCATTCTGCCAGCGGAAGGAACGAGCAGCCGGTATGTGCTTCTGCCGCCCTTTGTTGAAATCGTATCGACAGTTTCCGCGTTCAGGCTGATTAGCGGCATCGAATAATCAATGTCGCTTGCAAGCATGCCGGCGCCGTAAGTATCCGCAGCGCCCGTCACCTTCCATCCATCGATGTACTCGGTGGAAATCCAGGTGCGCACGCTCTGCGTTCCGGAGGAATAGGTTACTTCAAACAGCTCGCTCTCGTCCTGCGTTTGATAAGCCGTTGCGCTCACCGTTCCGGGAATATCGGGATTCGCCAGCAGCGCAAGGTTTTCCGCACTGAATATTCCACTGCTCGCGGATTCCTCCGTTAGCAGCTCCGCTTCCTCCGGAATTTCATATGCCCTCGCTTCAAAATAGCGCTGTACGGCTTCCAATGCATTTTCCGGCTGAGGATAATCGTTCTGCTGCCAGTCAACGCCCGTCCGCACAGGGCGATTCGCTGTTCCAACAGCCTCGTAGGTGTAGTCATTGTACCGAACGATTGAACCTTCCAACAGGCGAGAGAACGACACGGTGCTTCCTTCCGCCGCATAACGGCTGATTCCCTGTTCTCTAAAGAGAGAGCTAAGCTCTCGACTCGTTCCAGTAACCGCCAGCATTTCATCCTTCGCAGAGGAAAGGATCAGAATCAGGGGCGCAGATTCATCGACGATATCGTAAGAAGAGCCCGGCAGTTTGGTCTCAATGGAGGCCACCGCCATCCATTTTTCATTCATTGCATACAGGGAAAGTTTTCCTGAAGCATCGAGCGTGAGCAATTCTTTGTATCCATCCCTGTCCCAATCAACGAAAGTATATTGGGAAATATTGCCCGCAGAGGCAACCGCCGCTTCCTCGTAGATCGCCTCGCGATTTATTCCTGTAAGATCGATATTCTGGTCATCTGCGAGATGAATGAGCGCAGGAACGTCGGCAGACGCAATGCCACGCGACTTCCATTCGTCAATTGCCGATCGAACTTCATCGGCTAATCTGGAACGGATATCCTGTTCTTTTGCCGGATCAGAGCCCAGCAGTTCGATTTCCATCAATCGCAACTGTGCAAGCGTTAAACCGGGTTCAAAACGAGATTCGGCATCTGCAACTGCGTCTGTCACATCCGCTCCCATTTCGGCAGCAGTGCGAAGCTCAGCGATGCATCCATCCTCCTTCTGCGCGGCGAGTTCAGTCGCTCGAGCGATATGAAGCTGGGCCGCGTCGCTCTGCCAGCGCTCCTTGGCGGAGAAGCGCGCGAGCTCAGCCTTGGAATTTGCAGCAAATTCATCCCACATCGCGATCGCCGTTGCCGCATCATGGCCGTTTTTGCAATTGCGCAAATTGATTTCATAAAAGAAGGCGAATGCATCTGTCGTTCCATCCGTCTCCATTGCGTTGCGAGCGTCGTCGATGGCCGCATTCATATCGCCCGCATTTTCATAGCTCGCCGAACGCTGTTGATAAGCCAGAACCAGCGCGGCGCGGGTTTCATCGTTGGGAAGGAGGCGATAAGCTTCCGAGAAACATGCGACAGAAGCGGCAATATCGATATCCTTATACTCATTGCCGAACGCCATTGCACATGCGGAAGCCGTATCATTATCGACCGCCATCCGGGCATTGCCGTCGAGCGTCATGCGATAAACGGCAACCGTATAATCGGGATTCAGCGCAATCAGTTCCAAATTCCCGTCGCCGTTCACATCGTCAGTATAAGCAGTCAGCTGCGCGCCATCCAGAAGGGCAATATGCCCCTCTTCCGTTAATTTGCCAATATCCAGCTTACCATCGCGATCAATGGTATCCGCTTTGCTCAGAAGCAACAACAGTGCCTGCGGCGTAAGTCCCTTCGCTTTCCAATCGGCCATAACGGGAAGCAGCGCTTCAGCGAGCTTTCCGGCCATTTCCCCTTGACCGTCTTTGGTCAGCTGATCAAGTTTTTCCGCTGCATCTTCCACGCGCCCTTCCTGCAGATCGATCATCGCGTCGCAAAGAAGGGTGTATGCCTCAGAATCTTTATAATCGCCAAGTGCATTGAACCCATCTCTCGCCGTCTGGTATTCACCGGCAGCAAATTTTCCGGTTGCATTGCCGTAATTAATGCTGGGACGCACGACAAAGAACACTACCGCTCCAGCAATGAGAGCCAACGCAATGACAACAGCAATCGCCTTGCGAATAGCGCTCTGGTGCTGTTCTCTGATTTTCTGATTCTTTGCCTCCTGTTCCAAACGTTCCTTTTCAAGGCGCGTTTGCTCGGCAGTGACGGTGTCCTGTCGATTCTGCTCAGCCGCCTCGGCTTCAAAGCCCAATCCGGCAGGAGAAACCCATTTGTGCTGTGAGCAGTATCCGATATGACCGTTGAATCTTTGTAGGGGTCTACTACATTTAGGGCATTCTACGCGAAAATCCTGTTGCATACACGATACCTCCTGTAATCGCTTGCGTTCGAAACTCTTTCACAATTTTAACTCGATATAACATTGATATCAATATTTTAATTCAAATATCATATCATATTCCATTATATTGTATAATCAAATTTTGCGCAAGTACTTTCGCATTCTTCCGTAAAATTTATAACAACATATCAAGTATCGCATATGCCTTACATGCAGCGATCATCGCACGCGAAATGCAATTGCAAACGCGCACTTCAGACCCGTCAGCAGCATTACATTACTTTCTGAAATCATCATAAAAGCGCAAAAAAGGAACGCGCTTTTGAATCGCGCGTTCCTTTTCCGGTTTATACGTGCAGGGAATAGTTTGGGGCTTCCTTGGTGATGTTGATGTCGTGCGGATGGCTTTCGACCAGGCCTGCGGAGGTAATGCGAATGAACTCGCCGCGCTCGCGCAGCGCCTGGATATTCTCGGTGCCGCAATAGCCCATGCTGGAGCGCAGACCGCCGATCAGCTGGAACACCGTGTCCGCGAGCGGCCCCTTATAGGGCACGCGGCCTTCGACGCCTTCCGGAACCAGCTTCTTCTGGCCCTCCTGGAAATAGCGATCCTTGCTGCCGTCGGCCATTGCCGCCAGCGAGCCCATGCCGCGATAGACCTTGTAGGAGCGGCCCTGATAGATTTCGGTCGCGCCCGGGCTTTCCTCGGTGCCGGCGAACAGGCTGCCCATCATGACCGCGCTCGCGCCCGCCGCAATCGCCTTCGGAATGTCGCCGGAATACTTGATTCCGCCGTCGGCAATGATCGTCTTGCCCATCTTGTCCGCGATTTCCGCGCAATCCATGATCGCCGTAATCTGCGGAACGCCGATGCCCGCGACCACGCGCGTGGTGCAAATCGAGCCGGGGCCGATGCCGACCTTCACAACGTCCGCGCCCGCGCGAATCAGATCCGCTGTGGCGGGGGCGGTCGCGACGTTGCCGGCGATGATCGTCAGCTCCGGATAGGCCGCGCGAATCTTTTCCACCATCTTCAGAACGCCCTCGGAATGGCCGTGCGCGGTGTCCAGACCGATGCAGTCCACCTGCGCCTCGACCAGCGCGGCGACGCGTTCCATCGTGTCGTGCGTTACGCCGACGGCTGCGCCGCAAAGGAGACGGCCGCGATCGTCGCGCGCGGAATTCGGGTATTTCGCGCTCTTCTGGATGTCCTTGATCGTAATCAGGCCGCGGAGATTGAAGTTTTCATCCACCAGCGGCAGCTTTTCGATGCGGTGCTTGGCGAGGATCGCCTTCGCGGTATCCAGATCCGTGCCGACCGGCGCGGTCACGAGGTGATCCTTCGTCATCACGTTCGCAATGGGCTGATCGAAGTCGGTTTCAAAGCGAAGGTCGCGGTTGGTCAGAATGCCGACCAGCTTTCCATTTTCGGTAATCGGCACGCCGGAGATGCGGTAGCGGCTCATCAGCTCCTGCGCGTCGCGCACCTTATGCTCGGGAGAAAGATAGAACGGGTCGCTGATAACGCCGTTTTCGCTTCTCTTGACCTTGTCCACCATCGCCGCCTGCGCCTCGATGGACATATTCTTATGAATAATGCCCAGTCCGCCTTCACGCGCAATGGCAATCGCCATCTTGTTGTCCGTGACCGTGTCCATGGCGGCACTGAGCATAGGAATATTCAGCCGCAGATTCTTCGCCAGCTGAACCGACAGATCCACCTCTCTGGGAAGCACATTGCTCTTCTGAGGAATGAGCAGCACATCGTCAAACGTAAGACCTTCGCGAATGATCGCCAACCCAAACACACCCTTTCTGATTGTATTGTTTTTTATCATACCAAATGCGCTCGCGCATTTCAACCGATTCCGGTTAAAGTTCTTCGCATTCCGGAAATTTTTGCAGTCTTTTCTGGCGCAAAACAATTCCGTAAAATTCAAACGGAGGCCGCCTGAAGCCGGGCGGTCTCCGCAATGGGTTATTTTTTCCGTCTCTCGTTTCTCATGTGCTCGATGCGCTCGCGCAGCGCCTGAAGCGCCTCGGGATTGCGGCGGCTCTTCAGATTCGGGAACGCATTCATCAATCGGCGCTGACCGGCGGTATTTTCCTCCAGCGCGGCGTCGAATTTTGCCTTCAGCTCATTCAGCCGCTGCCGGCTCGCCTCTGCGGACTGCTCGAGCTTCTCCGTCACGCGCTCGCGGCCGGAAGCCATGCGATCGGAAAGCGCGTCTCTGGCGCTTTCGAGCTTCGCCGTTTCCTCCTTCAGGCGCGCCTCGCCCGCCTCTACGCGGCTCTTGGCCGCAAGAGTGCCGTCGGAAATGCGCTTGCCGATGTTGTCGGACATGCTGTGGATCTCGCCCGCCATGCGCTCCAGCGTCGAAAGGCGCGAAGCGAGCTTGCGGATCGTGGCCAGCGTGGCCGCGAGATCGACCGCGATTGCCGAAACGAACAGGCCGTCCAGCGCGATCGTGAGCCAGTTCGGCAAATGCTCGACCAGGCCCGCGATAGCGGGATGCACATATCGAACGATCACCACGCACAGCGCGCCCCAGATCAGCGAAAACAGCAGGCAGACATAGCCGCCGATGTTCAGCGGCATATCCGAATAATCCCACCATTTCGCATGGAAGATGCGCTCGAGCATCCAGCCGGTGATGTATTCAATCACTGTCGTAATCATGGCGGAGCCCAGATACATCCACAGCAGATTGTCCTTCAGCGGGCTCAGCAGCACCGCCACGCCCACCATGCCGAAGCCGTAAATCGGGCATACGGGGCCGTTCAGGAAGCCGCGGTTGACGAATCGGCCGCTCTTGCACGCGGCGAACGCGACCTCCATGCACCAGCCGAGGAACGCGTAAATGAAAAACAGCAGTATGATTCGTGCGTAATGCATTTCTCTATCCTCAGCCGATCAGCTTTTCCAGCTCGTCGACGGTCTCGGCAAACACGCGCATCGCATTCTCAATCGCCTCGGGCTTCAAAAGATCCACGCCCGCGACCTTCAGCTCGTTCAGCGGATAATCGCTGCCGCCCAGCGACAGGAACCTGAGGTAATCCTCCACGCCCTCGCCGCGGAAGAGCTTGTCCGCGATCGTAACCGCGCTGCAGAAGCCGGTGGAATACTGATAGACATAGAACGCGCGATAGAAATGCGGAATGCGCGCCCATTCGATATCGGTAATCGGGTCGATCACCGCGCCCTGATAGTATTTGGCGTTCAGGTCGTGGTAGACCTTGTTCAGCGCCTCGGCCGTCAGCGGCTGGCCCGCCTGATACATGTCGTGCGCCTTTCTCTCGAATTCGGCAAACAGCGTCTGGCGGAACACGGTCGTGCGGAAGCCCTCCAGGAAGTGGTTAAGAATATACGCGCGGCGCTTCGGATCGGTTTCGACCTTCAGCAGGTACTTCGTCAGCAGCACCTCGTTGACCGTGGACGCGACCTCGGCGACGAAGATGCGGTAATCGTGGTTCACGACGTCCTGCGTGGTATCGGAATGATAGGAATGCATCGCATGGCCCAGCTCGTGCGCGAGGGTGAACGCGTCGTCGAGCGTGTTGGTGTAGTTCAAAAGCACATACGGATGCACGCCGAACACGCCGGACGAGAACGCGCCGGTGGTCTTGCCCTTGTTTTCATAAACGTCGATCCAGCGCTCGGCAAACGCGCACCGGAGAAGTCTGCCGTATTCCTCGCCCATTGGCTTCGTGGCTTCCAGCACGAGCTGCTGCGCCTTTTCATACGGCATATCGAAATCGACCTCGTCGATCATCGGAACATACAGATCGTAGAGGTGCAGCTCGCTCTGGCCCAGCGCCTTTCTGCGCATTTCCAGATAGCGCTTCATCGTGCCGAGGCCGCTCTCCAGCGAGGAAACGAGGTTGTCGTACAGCGAAACCGGAACGTTGTTGCCGTCCAGCGCCGCCTCGCACGCGCTCGCATAGCCGCGCACGTCGGAATCATAGCAATCGAACTTCACGCTGCCGGCATAGGTCGCGGTCAGGGTGTTGATGTATTTCTGGAATTCGCCGAAATACTTTTCGAACGCGTCCTTGCGCACCGCGGCGGACTTGCTCTCGCGATAGACCGAGAACGTGCCGTGGCTCAGCGGCGCTTCGTTGCCGTTTTCATCGATCACGTTCGGGAACGTCATATCGACGCTTTCGAACATTTCGAATACGTTTCTCGGCGTGCCCGCCGCGTCGGACAGCATCGCGAGCATTCTCTCGCTCTGCGCGTCGAGCGTGTGCGCGCGCATGCGGCGAATGTCCTCGATCATGTGGCGATAGGTCTTTACGCAATCCTCCTGCATGAACGCGTCGAGCTTTTCCGAATCCATGCCCAGAATCTCCGGATTCAGGAACGAAATGGCCGACTGGAACGCCGTGATCAGCGAAATGCAGCGCGCCTCCATTTCCTGATTCTTCGTGTCTCCATTGTCGCCGGCCTTCTTCAGAAACGCGTAGTTGGCCACGCGCTCGATCTGCTCGGTCGCGGCATAGATTTTGTCCAGGCCGCTCTTGAACGCCTCCAGAGAATTGCCGAGCGTTCCGGGAATCGCCTTCAGGGTATTCACCGTCTCGCCCGCGCTCTTCAGCGCGTCCTCCCACGCCTGATCATTCGGGAAAATGGGCGTTAAATCCCACATATATTTCGGATCCATTTCGGCTCTTGGCTTCAGTTCCATGCTGTTTCGCTCCTTTTGATTCAGATTCACCTCTAGTATACCCATTTCCCCGCCAAAATGCAAGCCGTTTCAGCCTTTCAGGCGCTTTTCCCGCCTGCGACGATATTTTTCGCGCGTTGCCTCGCCGCCGCGCAGGTGTCGCTGCTCGCGATTGCGATTTAATACCGCGTCCGCACAGCCCGCCAGCGACCGATCCAGCTCCGGCAGACGCTCGCGCAGATCCTTGTGAATCGTCGTTTTGCTCACGCCGAACCGCCCCGCGCAGGCGCGCACGGTCGCGCCCGTATGCGTCACGTATTCCGCCACGGCGCGCACGCGATTCTCCACCTCCCGCTTCATGCCGACTCCCCCTTTTCCCGCATTGCGGGCGCGCTTTGCCCGCCCCTGAAGCGTATGCGCGGCGCTTGCCGTTTGATTCGGCAGGCATAGCCGGCCGAATGCGCGCGTAGATTTGCCGGGAAAGGGTGTGATTGACATGGCTGAATTTCTCTCTCCTCTCGGCGACGCCTCTCTGCTGGGCGCGACGGTGCGCGAATCGGACGGCAATGTGAATTTCACGCGCGTTCACGACGCACGCATCTCGATTCTCTACCTGCGCGCAACCTCGGGCGCGGATTATGTGGATTGCAAGCTGAACGCGAATTACGCCGCCGCCACCAAAGCGGAGCTGGACGTGGGCTTTCTGCACTATCTGACCGCGCGCACCGTGGCCGAGGCGCAGGAGCAGGCGGCGTTTTTCCTGCGCGCCATCTCCGGGCGAACCACACCGCTGCGCGCCGCCATGGCGTTCGATCGCTTCCGCGGACTGGACATAAGCGCCATCAACGAAATCGCCGAGGCATTTCTGTCCGCCGTCGAAACCGGAACCGGCTCCGCGCCGCTGATTTTCACCAGCGTCGAAAGCGCGAATACCGTCTGGTCGGAGGCGCTCGCAAACCGGTATCCGCTGTGGGTCGCCGATTACGACGTCGCCTCGCCGGAGGTAAACAGCGGCAAATGGCCCGGTTGGACCGGCTGGCAATACGCGGAATACGGCGAAATCGACGGCACGAACGAGCTTCCGCTGAGCCTGTTTACCTCGAATGTGCGCGCCTCCGCCCCCGCGCCGACGGGCGATAAGCTGATCTGCGTCACCGTCGTTTACGGCGATACGCTCTCGGCGCTCGCGAAGCTGTTTGGAACGAGCGTAAACGCCATCGCGCGGCTGAACCGCATCTCCAATCCGAACCGCATTTACCCCGGCCAGCGGCTGTATATCCGCGTGCCCGCCTCCACGCCGATCGCGTGCTGCGATACGTATACCGTCCGCCGCGGCGATACGCTCTCCGGCATCGCGTCGCGCTTCGGAACCACCGTCGCCGACCTGGCGCGCATCAATTCCATTGCCAACCCCAATCTGATTTACGTAGGCCAAATCCTGACGCTGGGTCTCTGCGGCGAAAGCTGATTTTCCCCATCATTTCATCGGGAGAGCATGCGCTCTCCCGATTTTTTCGGAAAAACGCCCTTCTTATTTACAAATGCATATCATTGTATTATAATCAATACTATCAGTTAACAAAGGGGATCTATCCGTGAAGATACATTTTGAATGCAAGTTTTGCCAGGCAAAAATGGCGGTCGATGAAAACGACCGCGAGGTGCTGTGTCCGTGGTGCGGAACACTGCAGGCGCTGCCGCGCGGACTCGCCAATCCCGATCGCGCCCGGCTATTCGAACGCGCGAACCATCAGTTCCGCAACGGCGATTTCGAACGCGCAAAGACCAGCTACGAGAGAATTCTCGACTCCGATCCAACCGACGCGGAGGCGTACTGGTCGCTCGTGCTGTGCCGTTTCGGCGTGGAATACGTAGTGGATGAGGGCAAATACGTTTCAACGATCCGGCGCATGCCGATCGGCGGCTCCATCTATTCCGACGAGGATTACAAAAGCGCAATTCATTATGCGACTGACGCGCAGGCGCGGTTCTATGAATGCGAGGCGGCGCGCATCAACGAAATTCAGGCAGGCTTCTACGCGCTTTTCAACCGGGAAATGCATTACGATGCGTTCATCTGCTACAAAAACGATGGAACAGACGCGCAGATCGCGCGCCATCTCTATGAACTGCTTTCCTCCGAGGGCGTCCACACATTTTTCGCGGCGGAAACGCTGAAGAACATCGCGGGCGCGCAGTACGAGCCGCACGTCTTCGCGGCACTGAATTCGGCGCGCGTGATGATTGTGGTTGCGACAAAAAGGGAAAACCTTGAATCCAACTGGGTGAAGAACGAATGGAACCGGTTCCTGTCTCTGATGCGGAGCCATCCGGAGAAGCTGCTAATCCCCGTGTATCAGGACATGCGCCCGGAGGATCTGCCGAGCGACTTCTGCCATCTGCAAGCGCTCGACCTTTCGGATTTTTCAACGGGAATCAGGCTGATCAAACTCATTCGCGCCTGCTTGAACCTCACGCCCGCTCCGGAAAGGCAGAACAGGGCGAAAACGGCGGAAAAAGCGGAGCAGAAAACGGAAAACGACGGAGCGGCTAAGAGCGGAGCTTCCGTGCAGCCGGTTCCGCCGACCCCTGCGCAGCCGCCGAAGCAGCAGGTTCAGCCGACCCCCGTGCAGCCGCCGAAGCAGCAGGTTCAGCCGACCCCTGTGCAGCCGCCGAAGCAGCAGGTTCAGTCGACCCCTGTGCAGCCGCCGAAGCAGCAGGTTCAGTCGACCCCCGTGCAGCCGCCGAAGCCGCGCGGCGTGCTCAGCAAGGCTCGATTCCGGGAATTTTATATGGCGAACTATGAAAAAACGACGGAAATCTGCTTCCTCGATTCTAACTGCGTAGAATTCGATCAAAATCGCGCAACGGATCTCTCCGAGGCTCAAAACGGAAGCGTATTGGCCTACATGCAGGGAAACACCCTGCGAATTCTGGGCCCCGGAGGCGTGCGCGCGCCCAAGGACTGCTCCGAGCTGTTTACGGGAAGAAAGGAAACGAAGAACGGTGTAGTGACATTTGTGAGCGAGTATCTGAAGCGGATTATCTTTCAAAACTGCTTTGATACGAGCGATACAATCAGCATGAGCAGCATGTTCGAAGGATGTAGTTTGTTGACAAAGCTAGATCTGAGCCGCTTCGATACCTCCAACGTCACGAGCATGCGCGCTATGTACTGGAACTGCTCCTCCCTGACCTCGCTCGACGTTAGCAGCTTCGATACCTCCAACGTCACGGACATGAGATGCATGTTCGGTGGCTGCTCCTCTCTGGCTTCGCTCGACGTTAGCCGCTTCGATACCTCCAAAGTCACGGACATGGGCAACATGTTCAATCGCTGCTCCTCTCTGACCTCGCTCGACGTTAGCAGCTTCGATACCTCCAGCGTCACGAACATGCGCTCCATGTTCGAAGACTGCTCCTTCCTGACCTCGCTCGACGTTAGCGGCTTCGATACCTCCAACGTTACGGACATGGGCTGGATGTTTAGTCACTGCTCCTCCCTGACCTCGCTTGACGTTAGCGGCTTCGATACCTCCAACGTCACGAGCATGTGCGGGATGTTCAATGGCTGCTCCTCCCTGACCTCGCTCGACGTTAGCGGCTTCGACACTTCTAACGTCACGCACATGGGCAGCATGTTCAATCGCTGCTCCTCCCTGACCTCGCTCGACGTTAGCGGCTTCGATACCTTCAACGTCACGCGCATGCACTACATGTTCAATCGCTGCACCTCCCTGACCTCGCTCAACGTTAGCAGCTTTGATACCTCCAACGTCACGAACATGAGCTACATGTTCTATCACTGCTCCTCCCTGACCTCTCTCGACGTTAGCGGATTTGACACTTCTAACGTCACGAACATGGGCTACATGTTCTTTCTCTGCTCCTCCCTGACCTCGCTCGACGTTAGCGGCTTCGATACTTCTAACGTCACGGACATGGACGACATGTTCTACGGTTGTCCTGCGGGTATTTCTGAAAAAGACATGCGCGGGAAAGGATGGTTGCGCAGTATTTTCAAGAAAAAACGGAATTAAGAGCTACTGGCCCACTCCTTTGGAACGCCCGCTCTCCCTGCAATCCCCCTGACCGGCTGCGAAAAATGTTGTCGCGCTTGCAATCGGGGGGATTTTCCTGTATAATTACGGTGAATCCAGCTCTGGAAAACAGAGCCGGTACTCTAAAAAAACTGATCTGGTAAGCGAATGCCGGCAAGTCAACGCCGGCAAGCCTGATTCGTTTTCGAATCGGCGTTTCTTAGAAACCTAAACGCTCCGGGAAAAGAGGGCTTTCTTTATGCAATATGGATTTATCAGGGTTGCTGCGGGCTCGCCGCGGCTGACCGTTGCCGACGTGGAGGCGAACGCCGCAGCCATTCGCGAAATGATCCTCCGCGCCGACCGCGAGGGCGTCAACCTTCTCGCTTTGCCCGAGCTGTGCCTGACCGGATATACCTGCGGCGACCTGTTCTATTCCGAAACGCTGCTCGGCGCCGCCCGAAACGCGCTGCTCGCAATCGCCGCGGCCACGAAGGGCCTCTTCCCCGTCGCTGTGATCGGACTGCCGCTGCGCGTAAACGGCAAGCTGTATAATTGCGCCGCCGCCGTCCACGACGGCAGAATCCTCGGCGTCGTCCCCAAAAAATACCTGCCCAATTACGGCGAATTCTATGAAATGCGCCAGTTTACGCCCGCCGACGACCCCACCCGGCCGAACGCGCTGAGGCTCGGCGACCAGGAGGTTCCGTTCTCCGACCGCCTGCTGTTTGAATGCGCCGAAAAGCCGGAATTCACCTTCGGAATCGAAATCTGCGAGGATCTCTGGACCCCCGACCCGCCGTCGCGGCAGCTCTGCCAGGCCGGCGCAACCGTGATCGTCAATCCCTCCGCGTCCGACGAGGTCATCGGAAAGAGGGACTACCGCCGGCTGCTCGTTTCGTCCACGTCCGCGCGCCTGCTCTGCGGCTATGTCTATTCCAGCGCCGATTCCGGCGAATCCACGCAGGATATGGTGTTCGCGCAGCATAAAATGATCGCCGAAAGCGGCGCGATTCTCGCCGAAAACCCGCCGTTTGGCGATAGCGACCTGATCATGACCGAGCTGGACGTGGATCGATTGATGATCGAGCGCCACAGAACCACCAGCTATTCGCCGATCGACGCCTTCTCCGGCGAATATATGCGCGTGTCGTTTTCGCAGCCAATGCGCGAAACGCCCCTCACGCGCGCCTACCCGCGGTTCCCGTTCGTGCCCGCGTCCGACCAGAAGCTCGCCGAGCGCGCGGAGGAAATCCTGCACATTCAGAGCTGGGGTCTGAAAAAGCGCGTGGAGCATACGCACGCGAAATCGCTGGTCATCGGCGTGTCCGGCGGCCTCGACAGCGCGCTGGCGCTGCTGGTCGCGGTGCGCACGATGGATTTGCTCCATCGCGATCGCAAGGACATCCTCGCCGTCTCCATGCCCTGCTTCGGCACCACGAGCCGCACGCGCTCCAACGCGGAGCTGCTGGCCGAGGAACTGGGCGTTTCGTTCCGCGAGGTGAACATCTCCGCATCCGTGCGCCAGCATTTCGCGGATCTGGGCCACGATGAAGCCGTCCACGACGTGACGTATGAAAACGGCCAGGCGCGCGAACGGACGCAGCTTTTGATGGATTTTGCCAACAAATTCGGCGGCATGGTGGTTGGCACGGGCGACCTGTCCGAGCTCGCGCTGGGCTGGGCCACGTATAACGGCGACCATATGTCGATGTACGGCGTAAACGCGAGCGTGCCGAAGACGCTGGTGCGCTATATCGTGCGCTACGAGGCTTCGCGCATCGGCGGCCGCGCGGGCGAAGTGCTGACCGACATTCTGGCCACGCCCGTTTCGCCCGAGCTGCTGCCGGCGACCGACGAGGGCGAAATTCAGCAGCGGACGGAGGATCTGGTCGGCCCGTATGAGCTGCACGATTTCTTCCTGTATTATTCGCAGCGCTTCGGCTTCTCGCCGCGGAAGATCTATTATCTCGCGCGGCGGACGTTCGCGGGCGTGTATCCCGAGGAAACGATCCTCAAATGGCTGCGCACGTTCTTCAGAAGGTTCTTCGCCCAGCAGTTCAAGCGCTCGTGTCTGCCGGACGGCCCGAAGGTCGGCTCGGTCACGCTGTCGCCGCGCGGCGACTGGCGCATGCCGTCCGATGCGTCGGCGAATCTGTGGCTGAAGGAAATCGACGCGCTTGAGGGGAAATGACGATGGAGGCAATGGATTATCAGATTCGCTATCTCACCACGGGCGATCTGGAGCAGTACAACGCGCTGCTGCGATACGCGTTTCAGGTCACGGAGCAGGAGCTTTCGGACACCGGCTGGAAGGACGAGGAAATCAAGCAGTCGAAATTCCCCGTCCTGAAGCGCGCGGACGTACTCGGCTGCTTCGACGGCGAGGAGCTCGTCTCGCAGGTGGCGGTCTATCCGCTGAAGGCGAACGTCTACGGCGCGATTTACCCCATCGGCTTCGTCACCAGCGTGTGCACCTATCCGGAATACACCGGCCGCGGCATCATGAAGCGCCTGATGCGGCTGAGCCTCACGCACATGCGAGAGCGCCGTCAGCCGCTGGCGATGCTGTTTCCGTATTCGATTCCGCTGTATCGCAAAATGGGCTGGGAGATTATTTCCAACAAGATTTCGTTCACGGTCAAGGATCGCCAGATCCCGTCGAAGGCGAAGGCACCGGGCCATGTGCGCCGCGTGGACTGGGAAAACCGCGATTTCATGAATCTGCATGCGCGGTTCGCCAGCGCGACGCACGGCTGTCTGTTCCGCAACAGCCTCGCGTGGGAGGAATACTGGCGCTGGGACGAGGACGACACGTTCGTCGCGATCTATTACGATGTGCACGACACGCCGACCGGCTACATGGTCTATCTGATCAAGGACGATATCATGCACATCAAGGAGATGATCTATCTCGACCGCGAGGCGCAGATGGGTCTGTGGGAGTACATTCGCGCGCACGATTCGATGATCGACGAGGTGCGCGGCAATTCGTATTTCAACGAGCCGATCGCGTTTGAAATGGACGACGGCGACATTCGCGAGATGATTCGCCCGTACATCATGGGCCGCATCGTGGACGCGGAGCAGTTCTTCGAGCTCTATCCGTGCCGTCCGGACGAGCCGGGCGCGGGCTTTGCGTTTGAAATCGAGGACGCGTTTCTGCCCTGGAACCAGCGCACGCTGCCGATCTGGATGGAGGCGGGCAAATGCGAGCTCCGCCCGAACGCGAATTTCCCGCGCATCCGTCTGTCGATCGCGACGCTGACGACGCTGCTGATGGGCTACAAGAGCGCGGCGAAGCTCTATCGGATGGGTCGAATTCAGGCGGACGCCCACCAGATCGCCCGTCTGGACGACGCAATCAACCACGAAGCGCCCTACATTTCGGATTACATTTAAACATGAATCGCCCCCGGCCGTCAGGTCGGGGGCGATGGTTTGAAATGGATTCAATTTTTCTTGGGCCAGTTATCGAACATCTTATCCGCATCCGAGGCGCTGGAGGTATCAAAATGCGCCACATCGCGCCGCGTAACGCAGGGGCAATTGAAGAACATGCTCTGGAAACTCTTCACCTTGCGAGTATCAAAGCGATCGATCTCCAGGCTCTTGAGGTTCTTGCAGTTAAAGAACATGGCTATCACATCGGTGACATTGCGCGTATCAAAGCGACCGATCTCCAGATTCTCGAGTTCTCTACAGCCCAGGAACATTCCTCCCATGTTGATTACCTTATGAGTATCAAAGTCCCGAACGGGCAAGGAGCGCAGACTCATACAGAAAGCAAACATCGCCCGCATATTCGTTACCTTCCCGGTGTTGAAGTTGCTCACATCAATCGAGCGCAGCTTCATGCAGCTTGAAAACATACTTTTCATATTCGTGACATTGCGCGTATCAAAGCCGCTTACATCAAGCTCTGTCAGTGACGTACAGCCCTCGAACATACTGCACATGTCCGTAACATTGCTGGTATCAAAGCCGCTTACATCAAGCGTGGTTAACAGCACGCACTTACAAAACATGCCACGCATATTCGTAACATTCCGGGTATCAAATCCGCTTACATCAAGCGCCGTCAACGCTGAACACTCGCCAAACATGCCAAACATATCCGTAACGTTGTGCGTATCAAACCCACTTACATCAATCGATGTCAATGCTGAACACCTATAAAACATGCCACGCATATTCGTAACATTGCACGTATCAAACTGATATACATTAATCGATGCCAGCTTCGAACACTCGCCAAACATTTCCTGCATATTTGTGGCGTTGCAGGTATCAAAGCCGCTTACATCAAGCTCCGTCAATGCCGAACACCGCTTGAACATTCTCATCATATTCGTGACGTTACACGTATCAAATCCGCTTACATCAAGCTCCGTCAACGACGAACACTCAAAAAACATACCGGCCATATCCGTGACGTTACGGGTATTAAATCCACTCACATTAAGCTCGGTCAGCGACGAACATCCGACAAACATCTGATACATAGTCGTTGCGCTTCGCGTATCGAACCCACTTACGTCCAATTTAGTTAAGGCCGTGCATTGAAAGAACATGGATCTCAGATTTTCAACCTTGCCCGTGTCAAATCTGCGCACATCCAGTTCCGTCAACAAAGAACAGTCCGCGAACATGCTAAACATATCCGTGACATTACCAGTATTCAGCCCCTCTACGTCCACTTTTTTCAGCTGCTTGCAATCGCAGAACATCTCCCTCATGTTCACCGTATTCGACGTATCCAGATTGCCGTTCAGCGAGATTTCCTGTACAGTAAATCCCTTGAACAGCCCGGACGCGTCCTCTGGGGCTTGAACGGGTTTTTGCGCCGCGACGTACAGCGTCTTTTCGGCGATCCATGCCAGCACGGAGCCGTCCTGCGCTGCGGAAATATCGCGCCTGTTTGCGGGCGCACCGACCTCACTCATGCGCACAAACGCAACTTTTTCCACGCCGTCGCGATTCGAATCGTAGAACTCGCGGAAACGCTGCTTGTCCAGCACCGGCTGCTGCCGGCGCTGCTGCTCGGCCATTTCCGCCGCTTTTTTCGCCGCCGCCTCCAAATGCGCCCGGTAGGCCGCTTTTACGCCCTTGCTGCGCGCTTCGTCGGCAAGGCGCTCGCTGTCCGCCCTTTTTTCCAGCGCGTCCAGCACCCGCGCCTCGGCGTTTTCCAGCTCGCGCTTCTTCATTTCGGGCGCAAAACGTTTCGCCCGGACAAATTTCAGGTCCGAAAACGCCTGTTCCGCCCGCGCGATCGCCCGCTCCCACGCGCCCGCGGCCGATTTGTAGGTGCGATCGAACGCAAACAGCGCCTCAATTGCCTGTCCGTCCATCTCCGGATACCGCCCCGCGACTTGACAAATCCATTCGCTCGCCGCCGCGCAGGCCTCCCGCAGCTCCGCGCCGCCCGCCGGCTGCGTCAGCTTTTGCGCCAGCGCGTCCAGATCCGCGCACTGCTGCCCGATCAGAAACAGCCCGAGATACGCCTCTCCGGAGCGCGGATTGGCGTTCAGCGCCTGCTCAAAATACCGCTGCGCCGCCGTCCATTCGCCGTCCTCCAGCTCGATATTGCCGCGCTCCACCTCCGGAAGCGCGCCCTGTGGCTCCTCCCTGTGAACGGTCGCGTTCGTCCGGTCCAAAAGGATCGCCGCGCCGGTCATTTCGTTCAGGTCGACTGCTTCCAGATGCGAAAAATCCGCCGGAAGCGCTTCCGGGCGCATGCCCGAAACGGCCGGAATCAGGAGCCGGTCCTTGTCCTCGCGCATCAGCAGCAGGAACCGCTGCCACTCGTTTTTGACCCACGGGGAATTTACGTTTTCCGCGCCGGTTGCGATCACGATCATCACTCGCGCGGACTGCAGCGCTGCATAAATATACGGCTCGTATTCCTCGCCCGCCAGCGATTTCAGCGTCGCCGCGGAAAAGAACACGCGATAGCCGCGGCTCGTGAGCAGGTTGTAAAAATCCTGTCCAAACGCCTTTCCCTTCGGCTCGTTCTTAAAGCAAATGAACACATCGAACGGACGCTCGGATTCGACAATCTGGAGGTATCGCCGCTGGATATCGTTGATTTTTCCGGCCTCGCGCATGTAAATTTCGCGCTGCTCCGCGTCCGCATGCCTGCACGCCGCGCGATAATCCTCGTCGGCCAGAATCGACGTGCGCTGCATGCGGTTGATCGTCGGCTTGTATCCGCCCGCATCCTGCACGTATACCACGCCGAAACGGCACAGCAAAAGCGACCAGTACGCCTCTGCGTCGTCTGCATTTTCATCCAGTATTTTGTTGTAAATTTCCAGTGCGCGATCGAAATCGCCGTTCTGCCGATGATGATTGGCGCGCTCGAACCGGCTCGCGCGATCCGGCGACGCAAGTCCGCCCGGCAGCGCCTGTTCCGTGCCGCAGTAATTGCACAGCACCACGCGCTGCGAATCTTCCACCGTCAGCTTCGCATGGCAATATTTACATTCAAAATTCACCTTCACAAAAATCGACCCCGCCCGCACTGTAATATGATTTTATTATAATACACGGCTATAGATTTGTAAATATCCCCTGCGGGCATTTCATTTCAAAAAGGTTTTGCAAGGCGAAGCGCAGAAATCGTCCTCGACCGTTGGTCGAGGACGATGAGCAAGGAAGGATCTACATTTTCCTGCCTTAAAACATATATTTCGCATCAGAGGCCTTGGAGGTATTGAAATGTGCCACATCCGCTTTTGTAACCGCAGGGCAGTTGTCAAACACGCCTAAAAAGTGCTCTACATTTTTTGTATCAAAGCCACTGACATCGAGCTGTGTTAAACTGGAACAGTAGGAAAACATCCAACCCATTCTCGTGACGCTTCCGGTATCAAAGCCGCTAACATCAAGCTGTGTTAAACTGGAACAACCGGAAAACATTCCTCCCATATCCGTGACATTTCCGGTATCAAACCCGCTGACATCGAGCTGCGTTAAATCGGAACAGTAACCGAACATGTATGCCATATTCGTGACATTTCCGGTATCAAACCCGCTGACATCGAGCTGTGTTAAATCAAAGCAGCAGCTGAACATGCATGCCATATATGTAACGTTTCTAGTATCAAAGCCACTAACATCGAGTTGCGTTAAACTAGAACAGCGGTTGAACATGCTGCCCATATTCGTGACGTTTCCGGTATCAAACAGGTCACCATTGAAATCAATGCTCTTCAAAATGAGGTTCCGCCATTCATCGTCTTTCATGACAGGTAGTTTAAACAGCTCGCTGCAATCCTCCGGAGCCAGTACTCCTCCGGGGCCGGCGATTTTCAGTGTTTTCTCGTCCATCCATGCGCGCACGCCGCCGTTCTGCTTTTCGGAAATGTCCGCGGCTTCGGCGGGAACGGAAATCCGGTTGGAATCCAGGAAGGAAATGCTTTCGGCATTTTCATAGTTTTCCTTATAGTACTCCCGGAATCGACCCTTGCTCATCGTCTCCGTCGCGACAATCGGCGCCTCCGTCGGCATTGTTGTCGGCGACGCCGTAATTGCGGCGTCGGAATAGACCGGCGAATTCTGTTTCCCCGGCTGGTTTTTCTGCTGCCCTTCGCGAATCGTCAGCGCGCCCATCGCGGCAAGCACCGCGACCACGGCCATCAGCGCCACCGTTTTCGCCGCGCCGCTCTTTCGTTTGGGCGCTTCCGGCTTGCGCTCGTCAGGGACGCTGCGCTTTTCCCGGTGAAGAGCATCTCTCGTCCGCTCCAGGACAATCGCCGCGCCGGTCATTTCATTCAGATTGACTGCTTCCAAGTGCGAAAAATCTGCCGGAAGCGCTTCCGGGCGCATGCCCGAAACGGCCGGAATCAGGAGCCGGTCCTTATCCTCGCGCATCAGCAGAAGGAACCGCTGCCACTCGTTTTTCACCCACGGGGAACTTACGTTTTCCGCGCTGGTTGCGATCACGATCATCACCCGCGCGGACTGTAGCGCCGCATAAATATACGGCTCGTATTCCTCGCCCGCCAGCGATTTCAGCGTCGCCGCGGAAAAGAACACGCGATAGCCGCGGCTCGTGAGCAGGTTGTAAAAATCCTGTCCAAACGCCTTTCCCTTCGGCTCGTTCTTAAAGCAAATGAACACATCGAACGGACGCTCGGATTCGACAATCTGGAGGTATCGCCGCTGGATATCGTTGATTTTTCCGGCCTCGCGCATGTAAATTTCGCGCTGCTCCGCGTCCGCATGCCTGCACGCCGCGCGATAATCCTCGTCGGCCAGAATCGACGTGCGCTGCATGCGGTTGATCGTCGGCTTGTATCCGCCCGCATCCTGCACGTATACCACGCCGAAACGGCACAGCAAAAGCGACCAGTACGCCTCTGCGTCGTCTGCATTTTCATCCAGTATTTTGTTGTAAATTTCCAGTGCGCGATCGAAATCGCCGTTCTGCCGATGATGATTGGCACGCTCGAACCGGCTCGCGCGATCCGGCGACGCAAGCCCGCCCGGCAGCGCCTGTTCCGTGCCGCAGTAATTGCACAGCACCACGCGCTGCGAATCCTCCACCGTCAGCTTCGCCCCGCAATATTTACACTCAAAATTCACCATCACAAAAATCGACCCCGCCCGCACCGTAATATGAGTTTATTATAATACACGGCTATAAATTTGTAAATATCCTGCGGCGGAGATTTGGTTTTGCGGGGAAAAATCCCGCTATTTCTTATTCAGCACCGCAATCGCGCACGGAATTCTGCCCTCGCACAGCTCGTAGCGCGCGCCCGCATAGCCCGCGTCCGCGAAAAACTGCCGATAGGTATCCAGCGTGAACTCGCGCTTGAAATCCGCGCCGGCCTTGCCGATCATGCTGGAAACGCCGTTGGTCGTTCCCCTTTCCGTTCGGTTCATGTAGGTGGGAATGATGATTCGCCCGCCCCTTCGGCAGACGCGATCCAGCTCGCGCAGCGCCCGGTTCGGCTCGTCCAGCAGGTGAATCACGTTCGCGGCGATCACTGCGTCAAAGCTCTCGTTCGGATAGCGCAGCTGCAGTATGTTGGCCGTCTCGAACTGCGCGTTGGCATATTTGCGGCATTTGCGCTCGGCGCGCTTCAGCATGTTTTCCGAATAATCCGTCGCGATCAGGCTTTTGCACCGCGCCGCGACGCCGCCGGTGAGCAGGCCCGTGCCGCACGCGCATTCCAACACCTCGTCGGACGGGCGAATCAGCGCCTCCACCGCGGCGCAGAGCGCCCGGTTCGCCCTTCGATTGATCCCGTTGGCAAACAGGTCGTAGATCCATGCGACTCTATCCCAGAACATTCTCTTCCCTCTCCAATACGACGATTCGATTCGAAATGCCGCGCACGGCGGGCAGCTTGTCCAGCAATCTGTAAATCGGCGCAAACGCCGCCATACCCTCGGTCAGGCTGTGCTCTTCGAGGAACCGAAAGCCCTGCAGCCGCTGCGCCAGCGCCCGCCCGTCCCGGATTCCCCAGGTGAATTTGGCGTGGCTGTCCTCGATGGATTTTTCTTTAAAGCGCTTTGCGACCAGCGGATTCATCGTTTCAACGAGCACCGTCGCCCGCGCAAACCGGCCGGCGATCACGTCGAAAATGCGCCGCACCTCCGCCTCGGTCAAATACATGGTCAGCCCTTCGATGATGATCAGCGTTTCTTTCCCGCTTTCGGCGATTTCGCCGCCCCAATCGTCCATTGCGGACATCGCGATCTGCGCAATCGCCCCGCTTTCCGGCAAAAGCCGCGCCCGCACGGCGATCGTTTCCGGAAGATCGAGATTGTACCACCGGCCGTATCCCGCCATTCTGTAACAGCGCGTGTCCAGCCCGCAGGCGATATTCACCACTGTCGCGCCAGGATTTTTCTTCAAAAACGCCCCCACCAGGCGATCCAGCACGATGGTTCGGGCAATGACGCCGCTGCGCATCGCACCGTCCCGGTCGGCCAGCGAAAAATCATAATCGAGCTTCGCGACGAGTTCCTCAGCCTTTTTATCGCGAATCGCACCGCGCGTCGCGCTCTCCCGCGCCCGCGCGTACACGGTTTGCAGCATCGTTTCCGGAACGCCCGTGAGCGCAATCCGTTCGTTCATGTCCATTCGCCTCCATGTTAGATTCATCTAACCGCAATTCCCTAAAAAGCCGCCCCTTCGGGCAGTTCCAGCATTTATTGTACCACGCCCCGCCCCGGAAATCAATCCTTTCCGGAATTCCTGCGCGCCGCCTTCATTGACAAATCGGCTTGCATCCACTATAATTACAGATACCCCGCGGGGTAAGGGAGGGCTTGCAATGAGACAATGCATGGATTCGGAAAATCTGCATCGGAGGCTGAAAAAGATTATCGGGCAGGTACAGGCGATCGACCGCATGATCGACGAGGACGTTCCCTGCGAGGACGTGCTGGCGCAAATCAACGCGGCGAAATCCGCGCTGCACGGCTGCGGCAAGGTCGTGCTGGAGGGCCATATTCGCCATTGCGTGCGTGACGGCATCGAGCACGGCGACGCGGACAAGACGATCGAGAGCTTCACCAAGGCGGTCGAGCGGTTCTCCAATATGGGCTGAACGGCCTTGCGGCAATTCCACCTATCTTTTAACAGATGTAAGCGGCTGAACGGCCGCTTTTTTGCTTGACAAGCTATACCCATATGGGTATACTATACCTATACCCCATATAGTATAGAAAGAGGATTTGCCTATGAAAAAGTGGATGGAACGGCTGGAGGCCCTTATGGAGCTGGGCGGAATCAAAAAGGATATCGCGCTGCTCGCGGTTTCCGGCGCGGCGATCGCCTGCAGTCTGCTCCAATTTCGCCCGTTTGGCTTTGACATGGCGTGGATTGCGATCGTGCTGTGCGGTCTGCCGATTATTCTGGAGGCGCTGATCGGGCTGGTCACGTCGTTTGACATCAAGGCGGACGTGCTGGTTTCGCTGGCGCTGATCGCCTCGATCTGCATCGGCGAGGACTTCGCCGCGGGCGAGGTGGCATTCATCATGCAGCTGGGCGGACTGCTGGAGGAGCTGACCGTGGCCAGAGCGCGCGCGGGCATTGAAAAGCTGGTGCATCTGACCCCGCAGACGGCGCGCGTGCTGCGCAGCGGCGGCGAGCAAATTCTTCCCGCCGAGCAGGTCAAAATCGGCGATCGGATTCGCGTGCTGCCCGGCGAGACCATTCCGGTGGACGGAACCATCGTTTCCGGCCAGACCTCGATCAATCAGGCGGTCATGACCGGCGAATCGCTGCCGGTGGACAAGACCGTCGGCGACGACGTATCCAGCGGCACGGTCAATCAGTTCGGCGCATTTGAAATGGAAGCGACCCGCGTGGGCGAGGACAGCTCGATTCAGCGCATGATTCGCCTGGTGCAGTCCGCGGACGCGGGCAAGGCCAAAATCGTCGGCATTGCGGATCGCTGGGCGACGTGGATCGTGGTGATCGCGCTGAGCGCCGCGGCGCTGACCTGGATTTTCTCGGGCCAGATCATTCGCGCGGTCACGATTCTGGTCGTGTTCTGCCCGTGCGCGCTGGTACTGGCCACGCCGACGGCCATCATGGCTGCCATCGGCAACGCGACGAAGCACGGCTTTCTCGTTCGCGAGGGCGACGCGCTGGAGCGGCTGGCGGGCGTAAAGGTGATTGCATTCGACAAAACCGGCACGCTGACCTGCGGCACTCCGGAGGTAGTCGCCGTCGCGAGCGCGTCCGAAAAGCTTTCAAACGATGCGCTCTATCGGCTGGCGGCCTCGGCCGAACAGCTTTCGGAGCACCCGCTGGGCAAGGCCATTGCAAACGGCTGGAAGCGCGCGGGCGGCGTACCGGCCCTTGCGGAGGAATTCCGCATGATTCCCGGCCGCGGCGTGTGCGCGCGAATCGAGGGAAAAAGCGTTCTGGCCGGCAATCCGGAGCTGCTCGCGGAAAAACACGTCGCTATGGCGGTTCCCGCGGACGCGCAGCATGCCGTTCAGCAGGGCTGCACGGTGATTTACCTGGCCGTCGACGGCGAATTTGCGGGCTACATCGCCCTTTCGGACACACTGCGCAAGGAGAGCGCCGCGACCCTGCAATCTCTTTCCCATCTGGGCGTCCGGCCGGTGCTGCTGACCGGCGACCATGAAAACGCCGCAAAGGCCATCGCCGCGCAGCTGCATATCGGCGAGGTGCGCGCGAATTGCCTTCCGGAGGACAAGCTGGCCGCCATCGGCGATTATCAGGCGCAGGGACTGCCGGTCTGCATGATCGGCGACGGCGTAAACGACGCGCCCGCGCTGAAGAAGGCGAACGTCGGCATTGCAATGGGCGGCGTGGGCAGCGATGTGGCGGTGGATGCGGCGGATATCGCGCTGGTGGACGACGAGGTAAAGGAGCTGCCGCACCTGATTGCGCTGTCGCATCGCATGATGACCACCATCCGGCTGAACATGACCTTCTCGATGGCGCTGAACTTCGTCGCCATCGTGCTGGCCATTGTCGGAACGCTGAATCCCGTGGTGGGAGCGTTGGTGCACAACGCGGGCTCCGTGCTCGTGATTGTCAATTCTGCATTCTTATTGAAATGGAGGAAAAAAGCATGACTGCAAAAATCATTGGCCTGGTGGTCGGCGCGCTGCTGCTGGGCGCGGGACTCTACTCCCTGAAGAAGGAAAAGGCGGACCCGGAATCCCGCAAAATCTACGGAACCGTCAGCGCCGTCGGCGGCATAATCGCCGCAATCTGCGCGCTGCTGCTGATTCTCTGAACAGGGCATCGCCCCCGCAAGGAGCGCCTCGCTTACCGGTTTTCCTCCGGGGCGGGGCGCTCTTCGCGCGCTTGCATTTCCCCCGAGCCGCCCCTTTTGCGGTATTCGCTGGGTGTCGCGCCGGTCGCCTGCCGGAACTGGTGCGAAAAGTGGCTGGGGCTGGAAAAGGCGTATTTCATTGCGATTTCCGTAATCGGCGCGTCGGTGGCGGTCAGCATCCATGCGGCGGCCAGAATGCGCCTCTGCATGCAATATTCCATCGGCCGGCAATGCAGATACCGGCGAAAGAGCCGCTGGCAGACGCGCGGACAGACGTGCGCGGCGCGGGCGAGCTCGTCCATGCGGATTTCGCCCTCGAGATGCGCGTCGATCCAGGCCAGCATGCGCTTGATTCTCTCCTCCTGCTGCGCGGGCGCGGGGGCGGAAAGCGCGGAATTCTGCGCCTCGGCCAGCAGCAATATTCTGGAAAGCGCGTCGCGCACGGCGAATTCATAGCCGTTTTCCTCGCTCGCGCACGCGGCAAACGCCGCTTCAAACGGTGCGACAAACGCCGGTTTTTCCTTTTCAAACCGGATAAACGCCGCGCCCTCCGCCAGAAAAGGGCGCACATAGCGCGTGTCGAACGCGCTACCGGGCGCGCCGGCGAGAATCGACGCGTCGAATACGAACGACCGGAACCGGCAGGGCGCGTCGCTGCGCGCGGCAAAGGAATGCAGCACGCCCGAATTGATCATGCAGCCCTCCCCCGCGCTCAGATCATGCACCCGATCGCCCGCGCCTATGCGCACGCTTCCGCTCGTCAGCAGGAAAACCTCCAGCTCGCGATGCCAGTGCGCGGGAATGCGATCGGCGATATAATGGTGCACGTCGTCGGCATTCGCCACGCAATCGAACTGCTCCAGCCCCTTTTCGATGAGCTCTTCCTGATTCTGATTGACCAGCACATACGATCGGCTGCGGACCATGTTTCGCCCTCCAAAGTCGCTTTTTTGATAGTATACGCCGTTTTCCAAAAAGACGCAAGCGCGAATTTCCGGTATAATCAATTCCAGAAAGCATTTAAGGGAGGCGCCGTATGGCCGCGACGAAAGAGGAACGGGTGCTGGACATGACGAGCGGAAGCCCGGCGCGTCTGCTGGCGAGCTTTGCCGCGCCGCTTTTTCTGGGCAATCTCCTGCAGCAGGTCTATAATCTGGCCGATACGGCCATTGCGGGGCACCTGCTGGGCGACGCGGCGCTGGCGCAGATCGGCGCAACGGCCGCGCTGTATACGCTGATTACCAATCTGGCGTTTGGCATGAACACGGGCCTAGCGCTGCCGGTCAGCCGCTATTTCGGCGCGAAGGATTCGGCGCGTTTAAAGCAGTCCGTCGCGTGGATGGCGCTGCTCTCCGGCATTTGTGCATTTGCGCTCACGGTCGTATTTCTGCTGGTTCGCGTGCCGCTTCTGCATGCGCTGCAAACGCCCGAGGACGTGTTTTCCGGCGCGATGGATTACCTTACCGTAATTCTCGCCGGCATTCCGCTGACCATGGCCTACAATCTGGAGGCGAGCCTTCTGCAGGCCGTGGGCAACAGCCGCACGCCGCTTTTGCTGTTGCTGTTCAGCAGCGCGCTGAATATCCTGATGGACGTTCTGTTCATGGGGCCGCTCGGCATGGGCGTGGGCGGCGCGGCGATCGCCACGATACTGGCGCAGGGAATCAGCGCGGCGCTGGGGCTGGTTTACCTGATCAAAAGCTATCCGATTCTGCGATTTGGCAGGCGCGATTTCGCCGTGCCGCGCGGCTTTGTGGGCGATCTGTTCGCGACCGGGTTGAGCATGGCGCTGATGAGCACCATTTACAACATCGGAAGCGTCATGCTGCAGGGCAGCATCAACCGCCTGGGCAACGCCTATATCGCCGCGCAGGTCGCCGCGCGCCGCCTGTCGGAGGTGATTTACATTCCGGGGCTGACGCTGGGCATGGCCGTCGCGACCTATTCCAGCCAGAATTACGGCGCGCAGAAGCGCGCGCGCATTGCGCAGGGCGTGAAAACGGCGCTGCTGATTTACGGCGCATGGTGGGTGCTCGCAATGCTGTTGACGTTTACGCTCGGCCTTCCCGCCGTGCGCGCGATCACCGGAAGCCGGGATGAAACCGTATTGCATGCGGCGGCGCAGTATTTGTACATCAACATTCCGATGATTTCGCCGATGGCGATTCTGGTGATTCTCCGCAGCATGCTGCAGGGCATTCGCCATCGCGTTTCGCCGCTTCTCTGCAGCGCGATTGAAATGCTCGGCAAGATCCTGTTCGCGCTGTGGATCGTGCCCGTGCGCGGGTATACCGCCGTGTGCGTTTGCGAGCCGGTCACCTGGGTGATCTGCTGTCTGTTCATCTGCGTCGCCGTTTTCCTGTGCCGAAGAGAATTGAGCGACCGATATATCGAAACCGCGCGCGGATAGCGTCCGTGCGCGGTTCTGTTTATCCCAGCGTGACCGTAAACACCGTTCCGGTTTCCGGCGCGCTGGCGACCTCGATTTTTCCGTTCATCAATTCCACCGTTCGCTGAATGATGGCCAGGCCCAGGCCGTGGCCCTGCTGCGCGGTGCGCGCCTTATCGCTGCGATAGAAGCGCTCGAATACGTGCGGCAGATCCTCCGGAGCGATGACCGCGCCGAAATTCTGCACGGTGAGAATCGCCTTTCGGCTGCGGCTGACCAGCGCGACCCGCACGCGACCGTTCTGCGGCTCGTATTTCAGCGCGTTTTCAATCAGTCCGGATACGATTCGCAGCAGCGCGTCCGCATCGCCGATTGTGGAAACGCCGTCCTGCACGTCCGTCTCCAGCTCGATGCTGCGGTCGTAGGCCATGACCTCCATTTGCAATGCGGCCTTGGTAGCGATGGCGGAGAGATTCACGTTCTCCCGCCGGGGCAGGCGCTGCGCGGTTTCCATGGCGCTGAGGGTGAGCATGTCGTCGATCAGCGATTTCATGTTCTGCATCGCCGCGCCGCTGCGGTCGAGCCATGCCTGCGCGTCCGCAACGGTCTGATTCGGATTTTCCATCAATATGTGATGGCACGCCTGCATCACGGCCAGCGGCGTCTTCAAATCGTGCGACACGTCCGCGACAAACTGCTTTTCGCGATCCATCGCCTGCTCCACCGGCCGCACGGCGAGCCGGGAAATATAGCGGCTGATTCCATAGCAGGCGAGCATCGTAAGCGCAAACGCGCCCAGCAGATACAGGCTCGTCTGCAGAAGCGACGTGCGCAGATACCGCGCGGGAAACAGCGAAACCTTCGCCGAATCGCTCTTGCCGGCCGCGAGATAGAACAGGTCGCAATCGCTCAAATAGCCAAACGCGTCCTCCCTTTCCACGGCGGCCTCGGCGGCGGAGAGGATTTCGGCCTCGTCCGAGCCGGCGGTGCCGGAGATGATCGCCGCCGATCCATTTTCAAAGAAAACGGTAATGCAGCGGCTGAATGCGGGCGCTTTCCGCCGTTTCCTGTTTGGGCGGCTGCGGCGGGCGATCGTCCGGCGCGTCTCCGTCCGGCGTATAGGAAAAGGAGCCGTTTTCGCCGCGGAAGGGCTCCAGCGTTTCCAGCATCGTCTGGCGCATGTTCGCGTATTCATTGCGCATTACATAAACGCCCACCAGCGCGAGCGCAATCAATAGCACCGCGCCCACCAGCAGCATGTTCAGGCGAATAAAATGTCTGCGATAGGCCGTCATGCGTCCGTCGCCTCCATGCGATAGCCGATCTGCGGAACGTTGCGGATCGTCCAATGCGAATTCAGGTATTTCAGCTTCTTTCTCAAAAAGGACACGTAGGCCATCACGTTGTTGTCCGTGACCTCCGATTCCATGCCCCATATGGCCGAAAGAATCGCGTCCACCGACAGCGTCTGCTGCGGATGGCTCAGAAACAGCCGCGCCAGCTCGAATTCCTTCCTGCTCAGCTGCACGGAATCGCTCGCGGTGCGCAGCTGGGCGGAATTGAGATCCAGCGTCAGATCGCCGTGGCGCAATTCGTTCATCACCACCTCGCCCGTGCGGCGGCACAGCGCGTTCAGCCGCGCCAGCAGCTCCGCGTTGTCAAAGGGCTTGGTCATATAATCGTCCGCGCCCGCATTCAGGCCGTTCACCTTGTCCGCAATGGCGGTGCGCGCCGTCAGCATCAGCACCGGCGTGTGATTGCCGCGCGCCCTCAGCGTGCTCACGATCTGAAAGCCGTCCATATCCGGCAGCATTACGTCCAGCACAATTACATCATACGCCGCGCCCAGCGCGTAGGCCAGCGCGTCGCTTCCATTATATACCGCGTCCGCGGAATAGCCCGCATGGCGCACGATATGCTCCAGCGCGTCCGCCAGCGCGCGCTCGTCCTCCACAATCAGAACCTTCATCGGCAGTTCCTCCTTCGCTTCTATGATTATAGCATAATCCACGCGCCTGAAAAAGCCCTTAAATCCCGCGAAAATTTCAGAAGATTTTCAGCGCCGATTCAGCGGCTTTTCAGCGCCGCGCGTATAATCATAAGCGTAGAGAGGATCTACAATCCAAATCAAGGAGGAAATTCCCATGAAACGTACACTTGCAATGCTTCTGGCACTGATGATGATTCTGAGCGGTCTGACCGCGGCAATGGCGGAGGGCGCGGCCGTTCAACCGGCAACCGGCAGTCAGCCGCAGACCGGCAGTCAGCCGCAGACCAACAGTCAGCCCACGACCAACGGTCAGCCTCTGACCGGCAATCGACCGGAGGACGCGCTGCAGACGCTGGTTGAGCAGGGAATCATCAGTGAGGATACGCTGACTGCGATCCTGAAGTACATGGAAGAAAACCGTCCGACCCAGCCCGACGGCCAGCCCAACGGCAACCAGAACGGACAGGCCCCCGAAATCCCGAACGGCGAACAGAACGGTCAGGCCCCCGAAGCCCCCAACGGCGAACAGAACGGCCCGGCTCCCGAAATCCCGAACGGCAACCAGAACGGTCAGGCTCCCGAAATCCCCAACGGCAACCAGAACGGTCAGGCCCCTGAGGCTCCCAACGGCAACCAGAACGGTCAGGCTCCCGAAGCTCCCAACGGCAACCAGAACGGTCAGACCCCTGAAGCTCCCAACGGCGAACAGCCGCAGGGCGGACTGATGCTCCCGCAGGAGCTGCTGGACGGTCTGCTGAACGCGGGCATCCTGACGCAGAGCGAATACGACGCGATTCTCGCGCTGCAGACCTCGGAACAGAACAGCTAAATTCAACGGGGCGGGTCTTCCCGCCCCCCCGCAAGGCTCTTTAACAGGAAAGGAAGGATTTATGATGAAGACCTCAAAGCGCATTCTTTCTCTGATTATCGCGGCGGGACTGGCCGCATTCTCGATGGGCGCCGTGGCGGAAGGGCCCGGCGGCAATCCTCCGTCCGGCGGCCCGGGCGGCCCCGGCGGCAATCCCCCGTCCGGCGGGCCCGGCGGCTCGTCGCAGAGCGTGACCTACACCGCGAGCACGGAAATCCAGTCCGCATCGGAGCTGGCGGACGGCACGTATGCCTCCGAAACCTCCGATGAAAACGCAATTCTGATCGACACCGACGAAAGCGTAACGCTGACCAATCCGACCGTCACCAAGACCGGCGATTCCGACGGCGGCGACAATTGCAACTTCTACGGTCTGAATGCAGCCGTGCTGGCAAAGGGCGGTGCGAACGTGACCATCACCGGCGGCACGATCACCACCGATGCGAGCGGCGCAAACGGCGTGTTCTCCTATGGCGGCAACGGCGGCCAGAACGGCGCGGACGGCGACGGCACGACCGTGACCATCTCCGATACCACGATCACGACCACCGGCGACGGCTCCGGCGGCATCATGACCACCGGCGGCGGCACGACCTACGTCAGCAATCTGACCATCGAAACCTCCGGCCGCTCCTCCGCAGCCATTCGCACCGATCGCGGCGGCGGAACCGTGGTCGTCGACGGCGGCAGCTATACCACGAACGGCCTCGGCTCCCCGGCCATCTATTCCACCGCGGAGATCAGCGTTTCCGGCGCGACGCTCGTGTCCAATTTGTCCGAAGGCGTTTGCATTGAGGGCAAAAACAGCATCACGTTGACCGACTGCGACCTCACCGCGAGCAACACGCAGTGCAACGGCAACGCCACCTTCCTGGACACGATCATGATTTACCAGTCCATGTCCGGCGACGCGGACACCGGCACCTCCGCCTTCACCATGACCGGCGGCAGCCTGACCAGCAAGAGCGGCCATGTCTTCCACGTCACCAACACGCACGCGATCATTACGCTCAGCGGCGTGGAAATTGCAAATGAGGACGCGGATAACGTGCTTCTCTCCGTTTGCGACGACGGCTGGAACGGCGGCAACAACCATGCGGAGCTGAACGCGTCGGCCCAGACGCTGAGCGGCGCAATCCTCGTGGGCGACAATTCCACCCTGGGCCTGACGCTTTCGGACGGCTCCAGCTTCACCGGCAGCATCTCCGGCGAGATCGCAAACAGCAAGGGCGAAACGATCTCCACGGAAACGGGCGACGTGTCCGTCACGCTGGATGAAACCAGCACCTGGACGCTGACCGCCGACAGCTACGTCACCAGCTTCACCGGCGACGCCTCCCAGATCATCAGCAACGGCTACACGCTGTACGTAAACGGCGCAGCGCTGGAAGGCGCCAATGCGTAATCCAAAGCCCCCGACAAAGTCGGGGGTTTTCTTGCGGGTATACAATTATGTAAACGGCTCTTCCCGCCGCCGGAATACGGCCGGGAATACTGGCCGCCCTTTATCGATTTACAACGCTATCTGGAATGCCAGACAGCCAATAGGCGCAATCATTTTTGCTGAATGAAACATACTGGCTGGGCAGCAGAGAAGGATCGGATGGATAAAGGCACAAACCGCTCCACTCGCCGTCCCAGTTCAGATCCGTCGCAAAGAAAACACCTCCGCAATAGTCCATGATATTTCTGAACAGTTGCGCATCCCGAATGGAAGCGTCGTCAACCGACAGCGAAGCGACTTCCTTCCGCGTGCGAGCGCTGGAATCTTCTTCCACCACATATTTGTACAAGGAAAGCCGATTCTCCGATTTGTGAACTTCAATCCCATCGAATTCAAAGCCAACGAGTATCGAATACAACCTTTCAGCCGCCGGGCCCATTTTATTCGACCACTGGAAGTACCCGCGTTCACTCATGAATGCCACAGCGCAAACGGCAACAAGGCAGAGGCTCTTGACGATTATCCCGATCTTTCTTTTCATGGCTATGCTTTGTCCTCCAATTTCCGCCGCTTTTTGAGGATTTCCCCGCCGATTGCCAGACAGACCGCGAGGAACACTCCGGCGCGGGCGACGTATTTCAGCGATCTGCGCGCTTCGAGCTCCTGCTCGTATTCCGCCTGATGATCATAGGCGACGAAGGTCTGGCGCGTATTCCGGTATTGCAAAACCAGTCTGGCGGGCGCGACGCTGTTTACCAGATACGCGGAATCCGGATGCGTGGTCATGTAAATCGGCCCCGGAATCCCCTCAAATTGCCTCGGCACAAAGCGCGCGCAGCTCTCCAGCTCCCGATCCGCATCCAGCCGATAGCACGCTTCAATGGCGCTCAGATCGTCGGCAAAAACCAGCACCACGAGTCTGGTTCCCTCCTTCGCGGTATAGCTCGCCGGATAGCAGAGCTTGCCCGATTGGGAATAAAACAATCGGTCGCGATAATGCTCGTTGCTGAATTTCACCCTGCAGCCGTACAGAAATCGCCCGTCGAAGGCGTGCACGAAGATGTTTCCGCCCGCGTAAACCGCCGCCGAGCCGTCCGGGCCAATCGCAACGGCTTCGATTCGTGATCCATCCTCGTCCGATTCGCAAAGCGTCGCAAAGGAAAAGCGGTCGTCCTCCTGCTTCAGCTCGTCAACGCCGATCCGCCGATCCGCGAATTCCGGCAACGCTTCGCCCTCCGCGCAGCCCGGCCCGGCGCACAAAACCAATATTGCCAGCAGCAATATCCAGCATCGCAGCATGGTCTCCCCCCTTCTGGAATTCCGCTTTTGTGCGGTTGTTTGAATGTATCGTCAATCCAGCAGGCTCATTATCCACAGCAAGTTTTCTTGTGCTGTTTCCATGCATTCCTTCCGGCTATTGCCCAGCTGATTGTACCAAATCTGCCCTTTGGGGACCATAAAGCAAATCGTGTACATGTATTTATAGCTTTTAAGCTCTTCTGGAATCTTTGCATAATACTTCGCAGCTGTTCTCACCCTGTCCCAAGTAACCTTGTGCGCAGTGTAAGAGCGAAAATAATCTTCGGCGTTTTCTTGTATGGATATATAGACAGGCGAACGCAGCGAATCGCTTCCGGCCGGCCATATGATTAGTCTTTTGGGATTTGCGATGGTTTCGTTCGCAATTTGATATTCAAAAAGGCCGGTTTTGCGCAATTCATCCATATGATCAATAATGTATGCAGGATCGAATTCGCGCAAAAAGGCTTCATCGAATTCATCCTCTCCGCCCGGACGCAAACATGTATCCCAAACAATCCATCCAGCAACCGCCAGAATGGCGCAAAGGACGAATATGATCGCTTTTTTTAATCCGCTTCTGTGCATTGTCTAAGTCACCCCCTGATAAGAAGTAAATCCCCTGAGGCGCTCGGGATGAACCACCTCGTTTTTCTCAGCGTTCCACGGTATGCTTACAAAGCAAATTTTCGCGCTTCCCGCCTGCGGTTCAACAGAGAAATCGGCGGCTCTTTCCTATGCGCCATGTTTCGCTTCTCATGCATCCAGAATGGTCGTTCGAAAATCTTCCTGATAGTGCGCGTGTGAATCCTTGATAACGCACGAATCGCTCGGAATGCGATAGGCGTACAGCTTGTCCTCCGCTTTTTTCAATACGGCATATCCATAATAAGTCGGCGAACCGCTGAACAGCGCTCGGCAATCGCTCGGGATATAGGACAATTCCACCATCTCATATCCGTCGGCAAATACATAGGTATATTTGTCAAAGTCCATTTCGAAATTCTCCGCGTCGCAGTATTCCGCCAGCCAATCGCCGGTAATTTCAGACCGCTTTTGCTGATCATTCACGATAAACCAGTTATCCCAGTAAATCGCCTTTCTTTTCTCCAGACAGCCCAGAAATTCGATGTTTACATCTACTGCTGGCTGGTTTTCATAGCGATAAATGCCGAAACCTGCGACCAGCAGAATCGCCGCCACCGAAATCATTGCCCAGCGCTTTTTCATTCCCGCTCCTCCCTCACTGCCGATGCATTTTCTGCGCCTCGAATGCTTTGAGTGCCCTTGGGCAGGCGTGATTCAGGTCTTCACGAACCAGCTCATAGGAGCGGCGAATTATGCCGCGTATCCATTCTATGTCGCCCTGCCGGATTCGTTCAATCGCTTCGCGAAAATCCGCGATATCTGTTTTAGACGATGCAATAATGCGTTCAGTGGTCTCCGCCTCTTCAACTGTTCGTCTCCTGCGCTTCGTGTTGGGGCGGCTCTGAGCAACCATACGCCACCGGAAACACCGAGATGCTTCATACTGCTCGATACTCTCACGACAACGTTCGATCGAATCTTCCAGCTTCGAAATCACCAGATCGTATTCGCCCTCGCGCAGTTCATCGATAAGTGTACGCCGTTGCAATACTTCGTTAATATCAATCGGCCTCCTTGAAAGCCTCGCCTTCAGGCGATTGCAGCTCTCTCTGTCGCGCGCTTCATTCAGTATCGCAACGACCTTCTCCCTTAAAAGGCGGCATATAATATCCAGCGCTTCATTGAAATCGGGAACCAGCCAGAATACGTTATGTCCCACGTATTTCGCGCCGGGATGCGCATAACCCGCCACTGTCTCCACATTCTCAAAACCGGCATAGTCCAGCAGAGTTGGTTGATAAGAAAAAAGCGGTTTCGAGTAAAGCAGCTGATAGAATCCGCTTCCGACGCAGCGGTGCGCTGAAGCAAGTATTTCACAGGAGCCGGTAAAGTTGTCCGCGGAGAAATTCACTATCTGAATCACCCAATCGCCATGAATTCGGACGAAGCAGTTTCTCTGCCGAACAAAGCCCTCGGGAATCAGGATCGCCCCCACGCGCTCGGCGAATGCCTTCCTGCGATTTTTTCGCTGCTCCAAGGTAATATCAGCAACATCCGTCCTGCCAAAGAGTTCCAGAGATTCTTCAGGCGTCATCGTTTTTTCCCTCCGTTCTATCGTCGTTCATTTCCAAAAGCCGCGGAAAAGCGGTTCGCCGTTCCGCTTGCGAAGGGTTCGGATCGCGGGTTCGCCGTTTTGCCTGCGAATCCAGATATACCCCCGCCACATCAGCGCCATAAGCAAATGCGAGGGAATCAGAACCGCAAAGATGAATATTCTCCGCCCGCGCGCCGCCTCGCGCTCGTAGCGCTCGACCTTCCCGGTTTCATCGTAGATCGTAAACGCCTCGCCTTCGCCGTAGCGGCGCTTCACCGTGATCGTCGAATCGGTATGCCCCGCCAGCTTGTAAATGGAATCGTAGCGCTCGCTGTAGGAAAAAGCGCGGGAATCGATAATGTCATCGTAGGTCGCTTTAAAGACGTCGCTGCGCATGCAGGCATACGGCCGAAGCGCTTCGAGCGAAGGAATCCGATAGCGTTCCTCCACCAGGCCGGATTCGGGATTCAGCACAAACACCGTGCTCTTCCCCGTTCTCGTGCCCGAGGCCAGGCAGAGTCTGCCGTCCGCAGCGTAAAACAGCAATTTCCTTTGGCCGTTCGACGGAGCGTAATCGAGCAGGTATTCGCCCTGCTTTTCGCCGCCGGCATTCAGAATCAGCAGGCGACTCACGTGCTCGCGCGCAACGGTGATTTGCGACCAGACGGCAATATGCCCGTCCGCCGCAATCGCGAATGTCCGCATGCTCGAAACCGCATCCGGCGATTCGAGAAGGCGCTCAAACGTCGGCACGTCGCGCGTTTCCCCGACGGGCTCTCTGTACTCCTCCAGCTCCGGCAGCGCGCATTCCGCAAGCGCCGCGCCGCACAGCAGGAGCAGGCACAAGGCCGCAAAAGCAAGTCTCTTCATGCGCAAATCCTCTCTCCGCCCCACAGCCGGGGCAAGGCTTCTGCTTTTCTCCTAAAGCATACCATGTTTTTCCGCCGGTGTCCAGCACCGGCCTATGGAATCGCCCCATTTGCGCGATTGCATAAAACGGCCCCGCTCCGGTGAATGGGAGCGGGGCCGTTGGGGGTTATGCTGTTTTTTAAACGCCCTCGGTGCGAACCAGGAACTGGACGCTGCCGGTCATGCCGTCGGCGATGCCTGCATAGGAGGTGTAATCGCGCATCAGCTCGAACATCGCTTCCACGCGGTCGCGAATCTCGGGCAGATCGTCGTCCAGCACGTTCAGGAGCTTGTCGATGGCCTCGGTGTTGAACTCATTCAGGCCGTCCTTCAGCTCGGTCATGCCGTTCTTCAGTTCCTCGGCGCCATCCCTGGCCTTGCCGACTGCGTCGGTGTAATCCACGATGCCCTGATAGAAATCCATCATGTCGTCCAGCGTATTGCGCAGCTCGACCAGCGCCTGATAGGCCTTGCCGTCCTTGCCGTTTTCCTCGAGCGCTTCCGCAACGCCGTCGAGATATTCCTTGCTCTTGCGGTTGATTTCCATCTGCTCGCTGGTGACTTTCTTGACCTTGCTGCTCTTGAGCTGCTCGGCCACGTTCTGGTTGATCAGGCTCTTGACGGTATCGGAGCTCATCTGCGAATCGATGTTTTCCTGAATCAGCGCCTTGACCTTGTCGGACTGCATCTGCTTGTTGAATTCCTCGTCGGCCCTGGCGACGATCGCGGGGTCCTTCATCTTCTCGTCCACGGTCGCCTGAATCTGATCATCGCTCATGCCCTGAATGGTGGCGATGATCTTTTCGCGCGCCGCGGCTTCCACCTGCTTGGTAACCTCCGCCTTCACGGACGCTTCCACCTGCGGGCGCACCATGTTTTCGCGCACATACGCCTCGACCTGCTTGCGCGCCTCGGCCAGATTCTGCTCAATCAGCGCGTCGCGATCGACCATGCCGTTCGTCGCGACCGTAATCTGGTTTTCCACCTCGGCCTCGATCGCCTGCTGCACGGATTCCTGCTGCATGTATTCGTTCACGAGATCGTCGATCGTCTTGCCCTCGCCGGGATCGGTATTCTCGAACTGCTTGTACGCCGCCTGACGATAGGCCTCCGTGACCTGCGCCTTGATCGCGTCGTATTTCGCGGCCTTGATCTGCGCATACGCGTCGTTCCAGGCCTGCTGCACCTTTTCGCGGATCGTCGGCTCGTAATCGCTGGCGACCTTCGCGTCGATCTGCGCCTGCACCGATTCGGACTGCATCTGCGCGTCGGTATTCGATTCAATCAGCGCCTTGACCGTGTCGCTCGCCATCTGGGAGGCGATGTTGTCCTGAATCATCTTCTGAACGGCCTCGGTCTTCATCTGGGCCTCGACCGCCGCATTCAGCGTCGCGTCGTCCGGATTGCGCACGGCCTTTTCGACCTCTGCGCGCACCGCCGCGTCCACCTGCTTGCGCACCTCGGCCTCCACGGCCTTCTGAACCTCCGCGGCCACCTGCTGGCGCGCCGCCGCCTTGACCTGCTTGACGACCTCGTCCTTGACCGCGCTGTCTACGCGGCTGGCGAGCTTCTTGTCGGCCTGTTCAATGACGTAGTCCTCGAGATTGTCCAGCATTTCCTGCTGCAGGCGCTCGATTTCCGCCTGATAATTTTCGGTCGTGAGGGTGTTGAGCGTAATGCCCAGCTTTGCGAAATCGTCCGTGCTCTCGGCCAGCGTGGAATTCGCGGTCTCCATTACGGTGTCCAGCACCTGCTTGGCCGCATCCACGAGCTTCGCGCTGTTTTCATCGATCTCCGAAAGGCCGTCGAACAGCTCGGCTGCGCCGTCGTCCAGCTTCGTCGCGCCGTCGAGCAGCTGCGTCATCGCGTCGCGCAGCTCGTCGCTCATTTCGGTCATGTCGAAATCCAGCGAAATTTCATCGCCCTCGCTGATTTCGCCCAGCATGGAATTGGTCGCGATGGTATAGGTTCCGTCGAACGCGAAATCGGTCACATCCGCCGTCAGCTCCGCGCTGGTCGGCACGTCCACGTCGATATCCTCATATTCGTCCAGCTTCAGCGCCTCGGCAAATCCGGGGAAGCCGTACAGAATCGCGATCGAGCGATCGCCCAGGCTCAGGAGCTTGCCGTTGGTGATTTCCACATTTTTGAATACGCTCTCGTCCACCAGCAGCGCGGTCGCCATCATAAACGGCATCTTCATTTCCTCGCTCACGCCGTTCACGGTCGCCGTGCCGGTGTAATTGGAGGCGTAATCCACATGCATGGTGAGCTTGCCGCTCTTGCCCGCCAGCTCGGAGGGCGCGATTTCCTGGCCGTCCAGCGTGTAGGTGATCTTCACGTCAAACGGCAGCGCCTCGGTGGAATCGCCCTCATAGGAGATCTGCGCGCCGTTCGCCGCCCAGACGATCGAATCGCCGTCGCGGGTGAACGTCTCGTTGCCGGACAGGTTTTCGATGTCGGTCAGGCGGGAAACATCGTGAATCTCATTTTCGCCCGCAGCATTGTACAGCCGCTCGCTCACGATCGTCTGGTTCGTATTGCCGTTTGCATCGGCGAGCACATAGACGACTTCCTTTTTATCCACCTCGGCCAGCGCGCACGGCGCAATGCTCATCAGCATCGCCAGCGCGAGCACGGCCGCCCAAATGCGCTTTACGTTGCTCTTCATAATCAATTCTCCTCCTTTTTGACCTTCATGCCCAGAGTGGTGTGCCGGATCAGGCCGTCGCACAGCATCAGAAGCGCCGGCAGAATCAGGATGACGCACAGCATCGAAATGATCGCGCCTCGCGCCATCAGGCTGCACATGGAGCTGATGATATCGATATCGGAATAGACCGCCACGCCGAACGTCGCCGCAAACAGGCCCATGCCGGAAACGAGGATCGACGGAATCGAAGCGCCCAGCGCAGTCGAAACGGCGTCGCGCTTGGACTTGCCCGCCACGCGTTCCGCCTTATAGCGCGTGGTCATCAAAATCGCGTAGTCCACCGTCGCGCCCAGCTGAATGGTCGAAATGCAGATCGGCGCGATGAACGGCAACGACTGGCCGAAATAATGCGGAAGGCCGAGGTTGATGAAGATCGCCAGCTCGATTACCGAAATCAGGATAAACGGCAGGCTCAGGCTCTTTTCCACAATCAGGATGATCACGAAAATTGCCAGAATGGAAACCGCGTTGACGACCTGGAAATCATGGCCTGTGGTTTCGATCATGTCCTTCATGCACGGCGCTTCGCCAATCAGCATGCCGGTGGGATCGTATTTCTTCAAAATCGTGTTCAGCGAATCGATCTGATCGTTGACCAGGTCGCTTGCGACCTTGTATTCGGAGTTGATCAGGAGCAGCTCCCAGCGATCGGACTTCAGGATCTTCGTGATCGATTCCGGAATCATCGATTCGGGGATCGAGCTGTCCACGATGCTCTCCAGGCCCAGCACGTATTTAACGCCCTCAACCTGCTCCATTTCCTGAATCATCGAATGCACATCCTTGGAAGACGTATTCGCATCCACCAGCAGCATGTGCGTGGAGGCGATATCGAACTCCTCGCGCAGCTTGGTATTGGCAATGACGTATTCAATGTCCTGCGGCAGGCATTCGCCCATGTCGTAATAGACCTCGTCGTTCGTCTTGTCGTAGCCGTAATAGGCCGGCGGAACGAGCAGCACGAACACGATCAGGAAAATCGGGAACACCTTCGTGAGCTTTCTCGCCAGAGGGTGCATGTTCGGGATAATGCACTTGTGCTTCGTCTTCTGAAGCGGCTTATCGAAAATCAGAATCAGCGCCGGCAGCACGGTTACGCAGGAGATCACGCCCAGCACAACGCCCTTCGCCATCACGATGCCCAGGTCTTTGCCGAGGGTAAACGTCATGAAGCACAGCGCGATGAAGCCCGCAACGGTCGTAAGGGAACTGCCGATCACGCTGGTGAGCGTCAGATGAATCGCGTTCGCCATCGCTTCCTTCGGGTCGGACAGCTGCTCGCGCTGCTCGTTGTAGCTGTGCCAGAGGAAGATGGAATAGTCCATCGTGACCGCCAGCTGCAGCACCGCCGAAAGCGCCTTGGTTATGTAGGAAATCTGGCCGAGGAAGCCGTTGGTGCCGAGGTTAATCAGTATCGCGACGCCGATGCTCGCGAGGAATACGAACGGAACCAGCCAGCCGTCCAGCAGAAGCATCATCGCCAGGCACGCGAGAACCACCGCGATGGCGACGTAAATCGGCTCCTCCTTTTCGCACAGATCCTTCAGATCCGTGACCAGCGCCGACATGCCCGACACGAACACCTGCTTGCCCGCAATCGCGCGGATTTCGCGAATGGCGTCCATGGTCACGTCCGCGCTCGTGGCGGAATCGAAGAACACGGCCATCATCGTCGCATCGCCGGTGTTGAATTCGTTGTAGAGCTTGCTCGGCAGCAGCTGCATCGGCACCGACAGATCCAGTATCGAATCGTACCAGATCACGGAATCGACGTGCTCAACCGCTTCGATCTTTTCCTTCAGCCCGGCAACTTCCTTCTCCGGCATGCCCTCGATCACCAGCATCGAAAACGCGCCCTTGCCGAAATCCTCCATCAGCTCGTTCTGGCCGATCACCGTATCCATCGTGTCCGGCAGATAATCGAGCATATCGTAGTTGATGCGCGTGTTGATCATTCCGATCGTCGCCGGAATCATCAGCAATATTGCAATGATCACAATCGGCACGCGCCATTTCACGACTGCCTTGGAAAACCGCATAATCCGTACTCCTCCCCTTTAATCGATTTCAATTTCGTCCTTGCGCTGATCGCGAATGATCTTTACCGCGCATAGCGTCACGCTCAGCGTAAGCAACCCTTCCGAGAGCAGCGACGCGCCGAGCAGCATCGTCAGCACCCGCGCACCCTCAACCGGGTGAAACGCGGCGGCCAGGCCCGCGATTCCGGCCAAAACGCCGAGAATCAGAATCAGCCACCACGTGGACAAACCGAACCGCTTCGCGTCCAGCGACATCTGCACCTTGAAGAATCCGTCCGACGCCACCGCGATGCCCAGAATCAGGCACAGAAAATCCATCGCGCGGCCCGGGCGGGTCAGCAGCAGAATGCCCAGCGCAACCAGCAGAATGCCGATCGCCAGGTCGTACTGAAACGCCAGCCGGTAAAGGTCTCTGGAAAAATAGCCGGTCAGCTTGATCACGCCGAACACAATCAGCATTGCGGCGATGATCACGCCGATCACCGAAGCCGAAATATCCGGCAAAAACAAAAGCAGCGCGCCCAACGCGCAAAACAGAGCCGACATTACAACGCAGCCCGTTTTCGCCACCTGCATCGGTCGTATGGATCGCATAACGATTGCCTCCTTTTCTCTTTGACAGCAATGAGTATACCAGACCGCGCGCAAAAGCGGAATGGACATCTCACGCGCCATGCATCAAAAACAGACAAAACGGGCCGATTGTCCAGTTTTTGAACAATCGGCCCGTTCTGCCCAGTATTTTTCTATTTTTCCTCGCAGCGATCGATCATCTCTTCGATCATGCCGCGCCGCAGCTCGCACAGGCGACGCAGCTTCGGCTGAATATCCTCCTTCAGACCCGAATCCAGCCAGTCGATAAACAGCCCGAAGCAATGGCATTTGTAGGATCGCACGATCACACCCCGATCAAAATCGCTGATTTTCCGGTCGCCAAACGCCGTATTCATAAACGTCTCCACCAGATACTGGCACAGCTGCATCAGATATCGCTCGTAAATATCGCGATTGGCGGAATTGTACATGTGCAGCGTCGCGCGGCGATTCTTGAGGATGAATTCGATCGCGATGTTTAAACTGTCCTCATAGGAGGCGACGCTCGCGTTTTTTTCGATGATTGAGTCGATTTCCTCCTTCACGATCGCCTCGATCAGATCCGGAACATCCTGAAAGTGATAATAAAACGTATTGCGGTTGATTCCGCAGGCCTCGACGATATCCTTGATCGTAATCTTGTTCAGCGGCTTTTCATTCAGCAAAACCACAAACGCTTCCATAATCGCCTTGCGCGTAAAGGACGCCATAATTTTTCCTCCGTATCCGCAGGGTGTACTTGCACTTTGATTATACCACAAATTTTGGCTTTATTCAAGAATTTTGCGACGGCCCGCGCGATTATTGACAGTCCTTCCCTCCAGATGCTATACTGAAAACAAAAATGCAGGAGGATGCTATGTGGACCTATCCTGATGATATTACTTCCCCCGTAATCACCGCGCGCGAGCACATTTTCGCCCCGCATTCCGGCGCGAGCGCGCCCGAGCTTCCCGAAACGGCGCTGCTGTTTTACATGGGCGGCGCCATCGAGCACCTTCTAAGCACCCGCCCGTGCGTTCCACTCGCCGAAAAGCTGCCGCGCTTTCTGTACGGCTGCCCGGTTTACGGCTACAGGGGCGTTTGCTTTCTCGACGGCGGCCGCGGCGCGCCGCAGGCGGCGGACACGCTGGAAACGCTCGCGGCGCTGGGCGTAAAGCGCGTGCTGTCGATCGGCATGTGCGGCTCGTTTGCCGAAAGTGTTCCGGAAGGGACGATCGTGGTTCCCAATCGCGCGTACTCCGAAGAGGGCACGTCGCTTCACTATTACCCCGCAATCGAATTTGCCGAGCCGGACGCGGAGCTGCAGCGCGCGCTGATGGCGATGCCCGATGCCGTCGCCGCCCCGATCGTCACCACCGACGCGGTATTCCGGCAGACGTATTACAAGGAGCGTCTCTGGCGCGAAAAGGGCGCGGTCGGCGTGGATATGGAAACCTCGGCGCTGTTTTCGGTGGGCAGGGCGCTCGGGCTGCGCGTCGCCGCGGCATTGATGGTATCCGATTGCCACCCGCTCGAGCCCGGAGCACATAAATGGGCCTGGAAAATGACGAAGGAGATGCGCGCCGCGCTGGCGGACAACGCGCTCGCGGCGATCGGGCTGTAACGCCGCCTCTCCCGCAAAATCAGCTGCAATACAAAAACCCGGCCGCGATCCCTTGAACGAAGGGCGCGGCCGGGTTTTTTGCTCTATTGAATTACAGACCGAGCTTGCGCAGCGTGTCAATGCTCATCTTCGCGGCCTCAAACGGCGTGCGATCGTACCACTGATCCTGCTCGACCACGAAGCAGAACGCGCCCGCGTCCAGACCCGCTTCGACAATCGCCTTCACGTCCTGGCAGCCATAGCCGACCGGGCGGAATTCAAAGGCCGTGGAATCGCTGTTCTTGCCGTCGTCGCTGCCGTCCTCCTTGATCAGCGCATAGGGCTGCGCGCCGCCGCGGCTGCCGACGAAGTCCTTCATGTGAACGATCGGCGCGCGGCCGGCGTATTTGCGCACGTAATCGGCCGGATTCTCGCCGGAATAGTTGACCCAGCAGGTGTCGATCTCGGTCTTCAGCAGCTCGGGCTCCACCGCCGCATACAGGAAATCCAGCGCGTACATGCCGGAGATCTTTTCAAATTCAAAATCGTGGTTGTGATACAGCAGCTGAATGCCCGCCTCGCGGCACAGGCGGCCGAACTTCACGATCGTGCGAATCACATCCGCAAATCCGGGCTGGCCGGGGCGATGCGCCTCGTCCAGATACGGAACGGCGATGTATTTGCAGCCGATCGTCAGATGATCGCGGATCACGCCGAACATGTCCTTCTCAATCAGCGCGAACGGCACATGATCGGAAAACGCGACCAGGCCGGCCTCGTCCAGCATGGTCTTGACTTCCTCCGCGGTGTGGCCGTAAAAGCCCGCGAATTCAACGCCGTCGTAGCCGAGCGCCTTGAGCTGCTTGAGCGTGCCCAGAAGATCCTTGCTCGCTTCCTCGCGCGCGGAATACACCTGATAACCGATGAGTGCCTTCTTCATAATTCTCTCTCCTTATTCAATCGTCTCTCCGTTTTCGATTCGGGAGATCATATCGATGCGCTTGACATGGCGTTCCGCGCCGGAAAACGGCGTATCCACGAACGCGTCCACGATCGCCTCCGCCATGACCGTGCCGATCAGGCGCGCGCCGAACGCCAGCATGTTCGCGTTGTTGTGCTCGCGGGTCAGCTTCGCGCTCACCGGTTCGGAGCACAGCGCGCAGCGAATGCCCTTTACCTTGTTGGCCGCCAGCGATACGCCGATGCCCGTTCCGCAGATCACGATGCCGCAATCGCATTCTCCGCCGGCCACCGCACGCGCGGCGCGGGCCGCATAAATCGGATAATCGGAATAGCTCTCGTCCTCCGTTCCGAAATTCACGACCGTGTGGCCCTTTTTCTCGAGATGCGCCTGGATGTGGTTTTTCATCTGAACGGCGCTGTGATCATTTGCAATGGCTATTTTCATCTTATTTTCTCCCTTTCCTGCTCCAAATCGTAGCATACGTCCCATGGTTTGTCAATTCTCTTCCGTGCACGAAAATGCCCGGATTATGCATCGCGCCGGCGCGCGTCGAACGCATAGCCCATTACCGCCAGCACCAGCGCCGCAACCACGTAGCCGGCCATGCGAATCCAGTTCGCCTGCCAGCCGCCCTGCGAATACGCCGCCGCAATGCCCGCCGTGGCCAGTTCGCCCGGGAAAAACAGAAACACGATCATCGCGATGCAGTAAAAGCCGTTCAGCTTTTTCGCCATCGCCACGCCGATTCCGCCCCAGAATACCGCCATCCACACGCCCGCCAGCGGCACCGCGACGCGCCAGAGCCACACGTCCGCCATGCCCATCAGGTTGTGCAGCACCAGCTGAATCAGCCCCAGCAGCAGCACCGCCAGCACGCTGAACACACCCGCCGCCTTGATAAAGCGATACGTCCGCGTCTGAATATACGTAAGCATCGGCAGAACGCTTGCGACCATCGCGCCGCAGACGATCCAGCCCCACGTAATTCGCGCGTCTACCGCGAAATTCACGATCATGCAGATGATCGCGGTCAGCGCCGCCAGCGCCAGAATGCTCCATCTCAGATACCGCATCGGCGTTTCCATCGGCTCGCGCGGCGGCGCAAAGAACCACCTTCTTGCGTGCGGCGGCCGCTTTCCGCCCATCGCCAATTCATAGCGCGCGCGGCAGTCGTCGCAGGTTTTCATGTGCCCCTGCACCATTTTCACCGTCGCGCGGCTCGCCGCCCCGGACGCGCAGAGGGGAATCAGATCCTGAATGACCTCGCAGCTGATTTCGTTCATGCCCTTTCCTCCGCCATCGCGGCAAATTCCTCCGCCGTATACGGCGGGATTGTCTTCAGCTCTCCCGCCCCCGACGGGTTCATGCGATTGCGAAACGCCTCGACAAATGTCTCCGGCTCGACGCGGTCAAAGCGCGCATTCGCAAATTCCACGCGCGCAAACGCGATGGAAAACACATATTGATCCTCCATCTCGCCGGTGCGCGCGTTCCTGCGCTGCGTATAGCCGGAAACCAGCGCGCGCCGAACGCCCGCGCTGGCGAGAAACGCGCCGTCGGCAAACAATACCGCCAGCCCGAGCACGCATTTGGAATACATCTCGCGCTTTTCGGCAATCGTCTTCGGCTTGATCCGCACCGCGCCGCTCGCCAGCTCGACCGCCTTTTCGCCCGGCAGATCCTCGATTTCCGGAAGATCCAGATCGATCATCATATCGCCGGTCGACACATCATAGCTGTACTGTGCGCTGAATTCCAGCGGCAGCTCGAGACTTCCGATAAACGCGTCGAATTTTTCCTCCACGCGCGCCTCCGGCTCGATCGCGCCCAGCGCGGGCACGCGCTTCGCCAGGCGAATCACCGATTCCACCGCCTCGGTTTCTGCGTTGACCTCCTGAATCCTTTCGCGATTATATTCCGCCTGCGCGTCCTTAAACCATTCCGTGCGGCGCACGCGGCGCGCCTCGTCGTCCGAAACGGCGCGGCCGGACGCAGTGAGCACGCGGATTTCGCCGTCCTGCTCGCGCAACTGATAATCGCGCGGATCGGGCGCGGCTTCCTTTTTTGCGCCGCCGAACAGCTGCCGGCGGTCGGAAAGGCCGGTGCCCGGAATGCCGGTATTCAAAAACACGCCCTTTTTGCCCAGATTCACCGAAAGGCCCTTCACGCCGACGGTCGCGCTCACGCCCGATTTGGACACGTTCAGCCGCACGCCCCTGCAAATCTGAATGCTCTTCTGAAAACGCATAAAGCCGCCCCCGCTTCAAATTCTTCTTCTATTGTACCGCACCCCCGTAAAAAACGCAAGAGCGCCAGTACGCGTCTTAAAGCATTTCAGCCAACGCAAAAGCGCCGAAGAGAATATCGGCGCTTTCGTTTATTTTTCTTCCCACAATACGATTTTGCCCTGCGCGCGGGTTTGATTCAAATCGATGATGCGCTGGTTTTCCGAGCCGCGGAACGTGAGCGCCAGATTGCGCAGCGCGTCGACATACCGCCCGTCGACCAGCACGTCGATCTGCGAAAGCATTTCCTCCGTGCACTCGCAGCGCGCGCGGCTTTCCTTCCACAATTCGCCGTCCAGCGTGTATCCGGTGAAGCACCAGATATCCTTGCCCGGGCATTCCTCGCGCACGCGCTTCAAAAACGGCGCCAGCACGCGCTGATTCTCCGGCTCGAACGGCTCGCCGCCCAGCAGCGTAAGCCCGCGCACGTAGGGCGGCTTCAGCGATTCGATGATCTCGTCCTCGGTTGCGCGCGTAAACGGCTTTCCATAATCAAACGCCCATGTCTGCGGCTGAAAGCAGTTTTCGCAGTGGTTTCGGCAGCCGGAGACGAACAGCGTCGTCCGGATGCCGATTCCGTTGGCCACGTCCAGCCGTTTGATTTCGCCATAATGCATTTTATTCACCTCACAGGTGCAGCACGCGCTCCTTGATCTCCTGCGTCCGGCCCTGATTCCAGAACTGCGTCCCGATATAGCCGCAGGTGCGGCGCGCGACGTTCATCTTGCTCTGATCGCGATTGCCGCAATTCGGGCAGACCCAGACGAGCTTGCCGTCCTCGTCCTCGCGAATCTGAATCTCGCCGTCGTAGCCGCAGACCTGGCAGTAATCGCTCTTGGTGTTCAGCTCCGCGTACATGATGTTTTCGTAGATGAACTTGATCACCTCGAGCACGGCGGGAATGTTGTTCTGCATGTTCGGCACTTCCACATAGCTGATCGCGCCGCCGGTCGAGAGCGCCTGGAACTGCGATTCAAACGCGAGCTTCGCAAACGCGTCGATCGGCTCGGTCACGTGCACGTGATAGCTGTTGGTGATATACGCCTTGTCGGTCACGCCCGGAACGATGCCGAAGCGATGCTGCAGGCACTTCGCAAACCGATACGTGGTCGATTCCAGCGGCGTTCCGTAAATGCCGAACGCAATGCTCGTCTCTTCCTTCCAGCGGTTGCACGCCTCGTTCATGTGCTTCATGATCTGAATCGCAAACGGCGTGGCGGCCGGATCGGTGTGCGGCTTGCCGGTCATATAGCGCACGCATTCGCACAGGCCCGCATAGCCCAGCGAAATCGTGGAATACCCGCCGTAGAGCAGCCGGTCGATCTTCTCGCCCTTGTCCAGCCGCGCGATCGCGCCGTCCTGCCAGAGAATCGGCGCCGCGTCCGAAAGCGTGCCCTTCAGGCGGTTGTGGCGGCACATCAGCGCGCGATAGCACAGCTCGAGCCGCTCGTCGAAGATCTGCCAGAACTTGTCCATATCGCCGCCGGAGGACAGCGCCACATCCGGCAAATTGATCGTAACCACGCCCTGATTGAACCGGCCGTAGAACTTGTAGTGGCCTTCCTCGTCCTTCCACGGCGTGAGCGCGCTGCGGCAGCCCATGACCGGGAAGCAATTGCCCTCCTTGAGCTCCTTCATCTTCTTTTCGGAGATGTAATCGGGCACGAGGCGCTTCGCGGTGCACTTCGCGGCGAGCTTCGTCAGGTACCAGTACTCGCTGTCCTCGTGAATATTGTCTTCCTCGAGCACGTAAATCAGCTTCGGGAACGCGGGGGTGACCCACACGCCGACCTCGTTCTTCACGCCCTCGTAGCGCTGCTGGAGCGCTTCTTCAATGATCATCGCAAGGTCGCGCTTCTCCTGCGGGTTTTTCGCCTCGTTTAAATACATGAACACCGTCACAAACGGCGCCTGGCCGTTCGTGGTCATCAGCGTGACCACCTGATACTGAATCGTCTGAACGCCCTTGCGAACCTCTTCGCGCAGCCGCTTTTCCACGATCTTCGTAATCGCCGCCTCGTCCTTCTGGCCGCCGAGCATCTCGGCTTCCTCCAGCACGTCGCGGCGAATCTTGTCGCGCGAAACCTGCACGAACGGCGCCAGATGCGCCAGCGAAATACTCTGGCCGCCGTACTGGTTCGAGGCCACCTGCGCGATGATCTGCGTGGCGATATTGCAGGCGGTGGAGAAGCTGTGCGGCTTTTCGATCATCGTTCCCGAAATCACGGTGCCGTTCTGCAGCATGTCCTCGAGATTCACCAGATCGCAATTGTGCATGTGCTGGGCATAGTAATCCATGTCGTGGAAGTGAATAATGCCCTCGTTGTGCGCCTTCACGATTTCCTCCGGCAGCAGCAGGCGGCAGGTGATGTCCTTGCTGACCTCGCCGGCCATGTAGTCGCGCTGCACGGAATTCACCGTCGGATTCTTGTTCGCGTTCTCCTGCTTGACCTCCTCGTTGTTGCACTCGATCAGGCTGAGAATGCGGTTGTCCGTCGTGTTCGAACGGCGCACCAGCGAGCGCGTATACCGATAGCGGATGTACTGCTTCGCCACCTCGAACGCGCCCACGCCCATGATCGCCGTTTCGACCATTTCCTGAATCTCTTCGACCGACGGCGCGCGATTCATGCTCACGCATTCCGCCTCCACCGCGGACGCGATCGCCACGATCTGCTCCTGCGTCATCCGCTCGCCCTCCGCGACCGTCTTGTTCGCCCGGCCGACTGCGGATATGATTTTTGAAATGTCAAAAACGGCCTCCGAGCCGTTTCGCTTGATGATCTTCATTGCTCGCACCCTTTCCTTATAACACAATATATGGTGTTGTCCATCACTATATTTTGTAGTACATGAACTATTATGCCACAAAATCTGCCGTCTGTCTACCCCATTCGAAACTTTTATCAAAACGCAATATTATGTTCGCCCAGCGCGCGAAAAAGCCGGCTATTGCAGCCGGCTTGGTTTTCCTATCGTGGAGATTTACATTTCTTCTTCATAGAGATCCTCGTCGATCTCTTCCTTGAGATAGCTTCGGGACAGCACGGAGCGCACGCCGCCGAACTGGCGCGCATCGTATTTGCCGTTCATCGCCATGCTGTAGAGCTCCATTCGGCCCACGAGGATCACGTCGATCAGCTCCGCGCCCATCGCGTCGAGCGTCCGGGCGTAGCGCTGCGCGCCCTGCAATTCATAATCCGAAACGCACGGAACCTCTTCTTCCACGCATTCCACGATCAGCACCGATCGCGCATGCACGCTCAGCACGTCCTCGAGGCAGCTGCGAATCGTGTCCGGCTCCGCCCACGCGAGCGATTCGCTGATTCGCCCCAGAATCTGCACGACGCCCGTGGGCGACAGGCAAATCTGATACGTGCCCGGGCGCGGGGCGTCCATCAGCATTCTCTCGCACAAATCCAGCGCCTGCCGGTAATTGCGCACGCGCATGCGATCGGTCTTGAGCAAATCGCAATAGCTTTCCACCAGCTCGCCCACGCTGCAAAGCCATTCCGCCACGCGCCGGCCCACGCCCTTTACGCGCATCAGCTCATCGATCGACGCGCTCAGCACATTTTTAACCGACCCGAACTGGCGAATCAGCAGATGCGCAATTTCGCTCACGTCCTGCCGCGGAATCGCGTAAAACAGCAGCAGCTCCAGCACCTGATGATCGTCGAATGCGTCCAGGCCCTCCCGCTGCGCGCGATCGCGCAGGCGCTGTCGATGACCCTTGTGAATGTCCGAATGCATGCCAAACGCGCCTCCAAACAGGAAAAGCCCGTCGATCCAACCGGCGGACTTTCCCCCCTGTTCATTTTACCTGCCGAAGAGAATCAGATTCTTCAGCTTGTCGGAAATGTAGCTCTGCGGAACCTGGTTGACCGTTCCATAGAAGTTCTTGCCGCCAACCTTGTTCTGCACCATGTACATCGTCAGGCTCTTCGCGTATTCAAACGCCTCCGCCACCGTGACCTTGCCGTCGCCATTGCTGTCGGCCGGCGTTCCGAACGTGCCGAAGCCGTGCGGAACATTGATCAGATCCTGGCTCTCATTGTAGCCCAGACCGTGCAGGAGCGCGAACGTGAAGTAGTCCACCGACTTGATCTGGCTGGACACGCTGTAGAACGAGCTGGAGGTGTCCGTATGGCTGGACGCGAGGATCGAAATGCGTCCGCCCTGCGAATCCAGACGGCTGCGCAGCGCGTCGATCAGACCGCCGGAGCCGCAGGAATCCATCACCAGCACGACCGTGCCCTTGATCTTAACCACGTGGTTGTACAGCTCCGTCGCCGATACGCGATAGTCCTTCTCATTCGGCGCATAGCTGTTGTTCGGAGTGCTGAAGAAGTATTCGCCGTCGGCGCCGCCATGCGCGCAGATGTACAGAACCGATACGTCGTCGTCGGTCGTTCCCGCGAAATGGCTGTCCATCCGGGCAAACAGCGTGCTCTTCGAAGCGTTGCTGAGCGGGCCGCAGACGTCGTACTTGCGTCCCTCCACGGTCGCGCCGGAGAGCGCCTCCGCCATGCTGTAGCCGTTGTTCATCGCGAACGACAGATAGCCGCGGTCGCCCTTTTCGCCGAAGTAATACGCAATCAGCGCCCTTCTCTTGCCGCCGAGCACCCTGACCTTCGCCTTGCCGACGGTGCCGTCGCCCGCGATCGCGCGGATTTCCGCTTCGCCGTAGGCCACGCCGGTCACCGCGCCGTTTTCATCCACGGTCGCGACCTTCGTGTTGCTCGACTCAAACCGGATCTTGCCGGTGCCCAGCACGTTCGTCGGGCGAATGCTGTAAACCAGGTTCGCCGTCTCGTGCAGCTCCAGCGTTTCCTTTTCCAGAACCACCAGAATCTCGCTCAGCTTCTCAATGACCTCGATCTCGATCTGCGCCGTAAGTCCGGTCGCCTTGGTCGTGAGCGTGATCTTCGCGACGCCCTTCGCCAACGCCTCGATATAGCCGTCCTCGGCAATCGAAATCACGCCGGGATTGCTGCTGGTCAGTTCATAATAGCACGCGCCCTGATCGAACACGGGCTTGAGCTGCGCGCGGTCGCCAATCAGGATCTGCGCCTTCGCCTGTTCAAACTTCACGCTCGAGGGCGTTTTGCCCACGGTAACCTCGATCGTATCGCTCAGGCCGTTGTACGCCTCCGCGCTCAGGGTCGTTTTGCCCTCGCCGGTAAACCGGACCAGGCCGCTTTCATCCACCGTCGCCACGGAATCATCCGCGCTGTCGAAGCGAACATTCGCATATTCGCCCTCGCCGAAATGCACGCTCAGCTGAACGGTATCCTGCAGGCACGCATTGATCGCATACGGCAGAAGCTTGATCTTCGTGGCCATTTTGCTTACGGTGATATGCATGCTCGCGCTCGCGCCGTTCTGCGCCGTGCCGGTAATCGTCGCCTCGCCCACGCCGTAGGCATACGCCACGCCGCTGCGATCGACGCGCACGACGGATTCGTCGCTGGAGATATACTTCAGCGCGGCAACCGCCTTGCCTTCGTCGGTCACGATCTGCAGCTCGAAGTTCTCGCCCACGCCCATTTTGTATTCATCGGGCGCAAACCGGAACGAATCCGCCATATCGAGAACCTCAACCTCGAGCGTCGCCTTCAGGCCGCCGAAGTAAATGCTCTCGGCCGTAATGGTCGCCTTGCCCTTCGCCGTCGCCACGAGAGAACCGTTCTCCACGCGCACGCACGCATTGTCGGAGCTGAACGTGCTGGCGATGACCGAGCCGTTGTTGCCCAGGATGGTCGGCGCATAGCGCTCGCCCACACCCAGCCGCAGGGCGTCCACGCTGAATTCAATCGCCGTCGGGGCTTCCACAACCGTCAGCTTCAGCGTCGCCGCCTTGCCGTTGATCGTCTTTACGCGCAGAATCGCGCTGCCCGCGCTGCGCGCGGTGATATCATAGGAGCCGTTGTTCCCGGTAAGAGAAGCGATCTTCGAATTCGAAATCGTGAGCGTATAGCGCTGGTCGCAATCGCCCTCGCCGCCGATCACCGGCTGCTCCAGGCGGTAGCTGTCGCCCTTGGACAGAATCAGGCCGTTCATTTCGGCAAAGCGGATTCTTTCCGGCGCATTCGCCACCGTGATCGCGCACTTCGCCTCCACGCCCTCCGCATACGTGCGCGCGACGATTTCCGTCTTGCCCGCGCCCACTGCGGTAATCAGGCCGTTTTCATCCACCGTCGCGACGTTTGCATCGCCGCTTACGAATTCGATTTTGCCCGCCGCGCCTTCGGGATTCAGCTGCGCGGAAATGCGCGCAGTCTCGCCCGGCAGCAGCGAAAGCTGCGTGCTGGAAATTGCAATGCTTTCCGGCGCTTCCTTAACGGTCACGACGCATTCCGCGCTGTCCTCGCCGCAGGTGACCTTGATCGTCGCCTGGCCGGCCTTATTCGCGGTGATTACGCCGTTTACGTCCATGGTTGCGACTTCGGAATCGCTGCTTTCGATCGTCATCCCCGTAGCGCTCGCCGCGTGAATCGCGTTCGTGCGCTTTTCGCCCACGCCCATCTCGACCGCGCGATCGGTAAACCACACGTTCGCCGCGGTGATCTTGACGGTGCATACGGCAAACGCCTCTTCATTGGCCGCCGCGCGCGCCATGATCGTGGCCTCGCCCGCCGCAACCGCGGTGATTACGCCGCTTTCCGAAACGGTCGCCACGTCCTTATTGCTGCTGGTGAATTCAATCGCGCCGTAGCAGTCGGTCTCTTCGCCGCTGAACAGCTGTGCAGTCAGCTTCTTCGTCTCGCCCGCGAACAGATCCAGCTCCGCATTGCTCAGCTCGACCTTCTCCGGAATCGGCTTTACGCGCACCTCGCAGGTGTCGTAGGCCGCTTCGTCGCCGGAAACGCGCGCGTAAATGCGTGCGCTGCCCTTCGCAACCGCCGTCACCGTGCCGGACGCATCCACCGTCGCGACCGCCTCGTTCGAGGATTCATATTCAATCTTCGCCAGCGTGTTTTCGGGAATGCTGGCCTCGAGCTTCGCGGCCATGCCCTCGCCGAGCGTGATCGCCGCCGGGGTCAGATTGACGCTGCCGGCGCGGTTCAGCACTTCGATCGCGCACTTGCCGGTCACGCCGTTATACGCCCTGGCAATCACATACGCCGTGCCGGCCTTGAGCGCGGTCACGGTATTGCCCTCGACCTCCAGCGCGGTCTCATCCTCGGCATACAGCGTATACGCGCCCGCCGTATCGAGAACCACGCGGACAACCGTCGATTCGCCCACCGCGAGCTGCGCCTTTTCGGCCGTAACGCTCACGCTCTTCGGCGCGGCGGCGACGTTCACGGTGCAGGCGGCGGTCAGGCCGTTGTAGGTCTTGGCATAGATCACGGCGGTGCCCGCGGCCACGCCGGTCACATTGCCCGAATTGTCCACGCGCGCAATGCCCGTGTTCGAGGAGGAATAGCTCACGCCTCGGGCGCAATCGCCCTTCGAGGAGGTGATGACCACCTTCGAAAGCGCCTTCGTTTCGCCCAGGCCCATCGAAAGCGTATCGCTTTCAAACGCAACCTTCTCCGGAAGCGCATATACGGTCACGCGGCATTCCGCTTTCTTGCCGTTCGACGCGGTGGCCGTCACGGTCGCCGAGCCGACTCCCACGCCATAAACGGTGCAACTCTCGCCGTTGCCGCTGACGCGCACCACGTTCGAATTCGACGAAACGTAGCTGAACGTGGTCACGCTGTCCGCGCTGCGGTCGCAATAGAGCGTCTTGGTCTGGTTGACGCTGAGCTCCATGTCGATCTCCGTCAGCGAGATCCATTCGGGACCCGCGTAAACGTCCACGCGGCAGATCGAGTTCGTGCCCTTTCCATTGTAGGTGTACAGGCGCAGATACGCGGTGCCCGGCTTATGCGCGGTCACAGTGCCGTCCGCGCTTACGGAGATGATGCTCGAATCGCTGGACTGGAACTGCGCGATGCTGGTGTCGGCTTCGGAATAGATGAAGCTGCCGCCGCTGTAATAGATCTTGCCCAGGAGCTTGAAGCTCTGGCCCACGCCCAGCTGCTCGTAGGTCGTGCTCAGCAGCGTCTTCGTCGGCGCCTTGCGAACGACCACCTGGCAGTCGGCGTACATGCCGTTCTGCAGCAGCGCGCGAATGGTCGCGGTGCCGGCCTTCAGACCGGTCACAACGCCGTTCTGATCCACGCTCGCGATGGACTGCCGGCTGGACATGTAGGTGATAACGCCCCTGCATTCGGTGCTGCCCTGATAGGTGCAGGTCGCGTTCAGCTGAACGCTGCCCTTGAGGGCGACGTTCATGTAATTGTACTCCAGTTTGATCGAATCCGGCGCCGGAACGACCGTCACGCTGCAGGATGCATACAGCATATCGCCGGAAGCGGACTTCGTTTCCGCCGTAATGATCGCGGTGCCCTGCTTGCGGCCGGTGATTTTGCCGTTTCCATCCACCGTCGCCACGGACGAATCGGAGCTGGAATACACAATCGTGCCCATCTCATAGGCGCCAACCTGCGCCTTCAGCTGCTCGGACGCGCCCACGCCCAGCGTGGTCTTGCTCGTATTCAGCTTCAGCGACGTCGGCGCGGAAAGCACCGTGACCTTGCCGGTAACCTGCAGGCCCGTCGTGGTCGTGAATCGCAGCGTGGTCGAGCCCTTGGAAACGCCCTTGACATTTCCGTACTCGTCGACCGTCGCGATCTTCGGGTTGTCGGTCGAGAACTTGCCGACCGCTTCGCCGTCGCCATCGGCGTAGATGAAGCTGTTCTTGCGGTTGATCCAGACGTTCACGCGGTTCTTCGCGGTCATGCCCTCGCCCACCTGCATATCCGGGTATTCCAGATACAGCTTCTGCGGCTTATCCCAGACCTTGACGCGCACGATGCCCTGCACGCCGTTGTAGGTGGTCACGCGCACATACGCGGTGCCCGCCTTCGCGCCGTACATCAGATCGTCGCGCACCTGCACGTACTTCTTCGCGCTGGTTTCGAGGGTGTAGCTGGTGGTGCAGCTCTTATCGTCGGTATTGATGAACTCCACCGGCACCTTGACGATCGTGTATCTAAAGATATTGATCGTCTCCATCGGGAACACGACCTTCGCCGGCGCGGGAACGACGGTGACTTCGCACGTGGTGCTCACGCCGCTGTTCGTCGTGGCCGTAATGGTGGTCTTGCCCTTCTTGACGGCCGTGATCTTGCCGTCCGAGGTGATCTTCGCAACGCTCGGATCGCTGGAGACGTAGGTCGTCGTGCCCATTTCATAGGAGCCGTAGCTCGCCGTGAACTGCGCCGAATCGTTTACGCCGATGGTCAGATCCTTGTAATTGAGCTTCACCGTCGTCGGCTGCGCCATGACCGTAACCGTGCCGTAAACGCTCAGGCCCGTGGTCGTGGTAAATCCAATCTTGGTCTGGCCCTTGGAAACGCCGGTGACGTTGCCCGCCTGGTCGATCGTCGCGATCTTCGGATTGTCAACCGCATAGGTGCCGACGCTCTCGCCGTCGTTCGGATCATAGATGAAGCTGTTTCTGCGGCTCATCCAGATGTTCACGCGGTTCTGCTTGGTCATGCCCTCGCCGATCTGCATATCCGGGAACTCCAGATACAGCTTCTTCGGCTTGTCCCAGACTCGGACGCGCACAATGCCCTGTACGCCGTTATAGGTGGTCACGCGCACATATGCCGTGCCCGCCTTCGCGCCGTACATCAAATCGTCGCGCACCTGCACGTATTTCTTCGCGCTGGTTTCGAGCGTGTAGCTGGTGGTGCAGCTTTCATTGTCGGTATTGATGAATTCCACCGGCAGCTTGACGATCGTATACCGGAAGATATTGATCGTCTCCATCGGGAACACGACCTTCGCCGGCGCGGGAATAACCGATACCGGGCAGGTGGTGCTCACGCCGCTGTTCGTCGTGGCCGTAATGACGGCCGTGCCTCTCTTGACGGCCGTGATCTTGCCGTCTGCAGTGATCTTCGCAACGCTCGGATCGCTGGAGGTGTAAGTCGTCGTGCCCATTTCGTAGGCGCCGTAGCTCGCCGTGAACTGAACCGTATCGTTTACGCCGATGGTCAGATCGCTGTAATTGAGCTTCACCGTCGTCGGCGGAGCCATGACCGTGACCTTGCCGTAAACGCGCAGGCCGGTCGTGGTCGCGAAGCAGATCGCCGTTTCGCCCTTGGAAACGCCGGTGACGTTGCCCGCCTGGTCGATCGTCGCGATATTCGGGTTTTCAACGATATAGGTGCCGACGCATTCGCCGTCGTTCGGATCATAGATGAAGCTGTTGCGCTTGCTCATCCAGATGTTCACGCGGTTCTGCTTGGTCATGCCCTCGCCGATCTGCATCTCCGGGAATTCCAGATACAGCTTCTTCGGCTTGTCCCAGACCTTGACGCGCACGATGCCCTGCACGCCGTTGTAGGTCGTTACGCGCACATATGCCGTGCCCGTCTTTGCGCCGTACATCAGATCGTCGCGCACCTGAACGTACTTCTTCGCGCTGGTTTCCAGGGTATAGCTGGTGGTGCAGCTTTCATTGTCGGTATTGATGAACTCCACCGGAACTTTGACGATCGTATACCGGAAGATATTGATCGTCTCCATCGGGAATACGACCTTCGCCGGCGCGGGAACGACGTTCACCGCGCAGGTTGCCGTCGCGCCGCCCTCTGCGGTGGCGGTAATCACTGCCGCGCCCTTCGCAACGGCCTTGATCGTGCCGTCCTCGGCCACGGTTACAAATTCCGGATGATCGGAGGCATACGAGATCGAGCCGGTCTCGTTCGCCGCATAGGTCGCGGTCAGCTTCGCCTGATCGCCAACGCCCATGGTGATGGCGGTCTCATTCAGCTTCACCTGCGACGGCAGGCCCAGCACGCGGATTCTCGCCTTCACCTGCATGCCGGAAACGGCGGTGAACACGAGCGTCGTCTCGCCGGTGGAAATACCGGTGACGTTGCCCGCCTGGTCGACGGTCGCAACCGCTTCGTTTTCCACGGTGAATTTGCCCACGCCCGCACCGTCGCTGGCGCTGTAAATGAAGTCGCCGGCGCGGTTGAACAGGCGCACGCGGTTCTTCGTCGAGCCGCCGACCTTCACGGTCAGCTCGCCATATTCAAAGTAGATCTCTCTCGGGTTATCCCAAACGACGACCTTCGCAATCGAGCTCACGCCGTTGTTCGCGGTAATGCGGATATAGGCCGCGCCCGCGCTCTTGGCATAGATCTCCATGTCGCCGCCCACCACTACGCGGGAAGCGTCGCTGGTTTCGAGCGTGCAGGTCGCTTCGCAGTCCGTGCCGTCCTTGCGAACGAGCGTATACGGAACGCGAATCGTCTGGCCCTTGATGATGTTGATCGTTTCGGCCGCAATGCGCACCTCGTCCGGGCCCGCGAGCACGCGAATGCGCGCAATCGCGCGAACGCCCGACTTCAGCGCGATCGAAACCGTCGCCTCTCCCACCTTCAGCGCGGAAATCAGGCCGCTTTCGCTGACCGTGACGACCGATTCATCGCTGCTTTCGTAGGTCGCACCGCTGGTCGATTCGCCGCTGATCGTCGCGGGCATCTGGCCCTTGGAGCCGACGCTCAGGCGCATCTCGCCGAGGGTCACGTCGAACACCGTAATGGTGATATCGGCCTTTGCTTCGCCAACTGCTGCGGTAATCGTGGCCGTGCCGCCCTTGACGGCGGTGATCTTGCCGTCCGCGTCGACCAGCGCTACGCTCTTATCGGAAGAGGAATACTCCACGGAATCCAGATAGGTAAATTCCGGCAGCGAAACGCTCGCCTTCGTGGTCTCGCCCACGGCCAGGCGCGTCTTGTCCGCCGATACGGAAATCTCATTCGGCAGCGTAAAGAGCGCGATCGTAACCGTATGGCTCTTCTCGCCCATCGTGGCGGTGATCGTGCATTCGCCTCTGCCGGTCGCAGTCACGATGCCGTCCGACGAAATGGAAGCCAGCGCCGTATCGCAGCTGTAGCCGACCACGCCGTAGGTGTACTGCGGGAAGGTGGCGCTCAGCTGCGCCTGCTCGCCCGTCTTCAGCTCCGTCTTGCTCACGGACAGCTCGAAGTCGTCCGCCGGAGCATATACGGTCACGGCGCAGTTCGCGCTCGCCTCGCCGGCGATGGCGCTGATCGTGCACGCGCCCTTGCCGACTGCTGTGACAACGCCGTCCGCATTTACGGTCGCAACCTCTTCGTCGCTGGATTCAAATCTGACCTCGCCGGTCAGCTGGTCGCGGTTCGTAATCGCGATCGTCGCCGAATCGGTCTCGCCCAGCTTCAGCGTGATCTCCTTCGGCTCCAGCACCGGCGCAACCGCCTCGGGCTTTTCCGTCCCGGTGGGAGCTTCCGTATTCGCAGGATCGTTCGTCGCCGGTTCGTTCTCCGTCGGATCGGTCTCCGTCGTTTCGTTCTCCGTCGGATCAGTCTCCGTCGTTTCGTTCTCGGTCGGATCCTCCGGATTCGTCTGCGCCTCGGCCAGCTCGAACTCCGGCTTCGTCACCGCGCTGTCCCCGTAGGAAAGAGCGCTCTTCTGAATCGAACCGATCTCGCTGTCCGCCATCGGGCGCAGCGCAGTCGCGTCCACCCAGCCGGTCAGCATCTCGGTGCTCTCGTTCACGCTCGCCGCAAACGCGACCTTGATGCGGTCGCCGCTGCGGTCCACCGCGAGCACCGTCTCGCCGGAAGCCAGCGTGCCCAGCGTTTCGCTCGAGCCGCTCTCCAGCGTAACCTTCGCGCTCCTGAGCAGCTCGGCATAGCCGAACACGAACGCTCCGGAATGGCTGGCGTCCTGGGAATAGTCGATCGCCGGCTTCACAGGCGCTTCCGTAACCACGGGCGTCTCGGCCGGATGTTCGGTCGCGGCGGGCGTTTCCGTCGAGGCCTCCTGCGGCCCAACAGCGGGCTTTTCCGTCGCGGACTTCTGCGTCTCAACGGCGGGTGTTTCCGTCGCTTCCTGCGTTGCCGGAAGCGTCTCAGACTCCCCGCTCGGCTCGGCGGTCGGCGTTACCGTTTCAAGCACGACCGCATTCTGCCCCTCCTCCGCCCACGCAAGCGAAAGCTCGCCCGCCACGGACGTGTAGAGCATGCACAGGCACAGTGCAATTGACAACCAACGCTTCATCTTGTTCATGGTCTCCTCCATAGGTTGAAATTGTCTCTTTCCAGACAGTATAAGCCTACATGCTTGTATTATATCATGGGTCGAGTCCAATTTCAACCATTTCAGAAATATTTTTGTAATAAATTGCAAATTTAATGAACAACACTGCAATAAACATTTCTAACCGGAGGAGAAAACGCGTCAGGCCGCCAATTTCTTATAATAGTAAACGATCACCCCCACGCTCGCGGCGCCGGAAAGGAGATCCGCAATCGGCATGAAATACAAAACGCCGTCCAGCCCCATCCAGATCGGCAGCAGCAGCGGAAGCCCCACGCCGAACACGACCTCGCGCAGCATCGAAACGCCCGTGGACAGCCACGGCTTACCCATCGCCTGCAAAAAGATGAACGCGCCCTTGTTGACGCAGGCCAGCGGCGTAAGCAGCATCACCAGCCGGATGCAGCGCAACGCGAAATTCGTGTAATGCACGCTCTCGTTCGCCGCGCCGAAAATGCCGATCAGCGCGCCCGGGAAGCATTCGCAAATCGCCATCGCAACCAGACCGACGACGGCCTCGGCAATTGTGAGCTTCTTCAGCAGCTCGCGCACGCGGCCGTTCTGCCCCGCGCCCACATTGTAGCCGATAATCGGAATGCAGCCCGCCGCCAGACCGATCGCAATCGCCACCACGATCTGGAAGAATTTCATCACGATGCCGATCACCGCCGTCGGAATCTGCGCAAATTCCGCCTGGCCGAACACCGGGTCGATCGCGCCGTACTTTTTCACCATATTCAGCACCGCCGCCATCGAAAGCACGATCGAAATCTGCGAAAGGAAGCTGGTCATTCCCAGCGGAACGATTTTCTTCAGCAGCCCGAAGCGGAAGCGGAAGCTGTCGCGATTCAGGCGAATCGCGCGCATCCGAAACAGGTAAATCAGCGCCAGCACTGCCGACGCGACCTGGCCCAGCACCGTCGCAACCGCCGCGCCCATCATGCCCCAGTGCAGCGTATAAATGAAAATCGGGTCGAGAATGCAATTGAGAATCGCGCCGGTCAGCAGCGTCGCCATCGCGAATTTCGGGCTGCCGTCCGAGCGGATAATCGGGTTGAGCGCCTGGCCGAACATGTAAAACGGCACGCCCAGCGCGATATAGAAGAAATATTCGCGGCTCAGGCGGAACGTTTCCTCGTTCACGCGCGCGCCGAACAGCTCGAGAATCGGGTTCATCCATGCCAGATAAATCGCCGTCAATACAAAGCTCGCCGCCACCAGCGCGAGAATCGACGTGCCCACGCCGCGATGCGCGTCGTCCGATCGCTTCGCGCCCAGGCTGAGGCTCACGAACGCGCAGCAGCCGTCGCCCAGCATCGTCGCAATCGCGAGCGCAATCACCGTAAGCGGAAATACGACCGTGTTCGCCGCGTTTCCATACGAGCCGAGATAATCGGCGTTCGCGATGAAAATCTGGTCCACGATGTTGTACAGCGCGCCCACCAGCAGCGAAACGACGCACGGGGCCGCGAATCGGCGCATGAGCCCGCCAATCGGCTCGGTTTTCAGGAATTCATTCTGCCTGTCCATGGTTTTGTTCCTCCTTCAAAATCAAAAAACACATGCCGCAGCATGTGTTCCAGCGCAAAACGAATTCACTTCGACGCATCCAGCCGCAGCATACCGTATCGTATCGGCAGCGCGGGCTGCTTGTATCGTATCGAACAGATTGTAGCACAAACGGATTTGCAAAATCAAGTCTCCGCGGGAAATCTTAACGCCGTTTCCCAGAACGCGATCGCGCTTGCGGCGGCGACGTTCAGCGAATCCACGCCGCGGCGCATCGGAATCAGCACCGTGTAATCGCACCGGGCCAGCACGCCCTCGGAAAGCCCCTTTCCCTCGTTTCCCAGAATGATCGCGAGCCGCTCCTCGCGCTTCAGCGCCGGCTCCGAAACCGGCACGGAATCCGCGTTCAGCGCCATCGCGGCCAGCTTAAAGCCCTGCGATTTCAGAAAATCGATCCAGTCCGCGCCCATTCGCGCCCACGGAATCTGAAACACCGTTCCCATGCTCACGCGCACGGCCCTGCGATACAGCGGATCGACGCAGCTCGGCGTGAGCAGCACCGCGTCCATGCCCAGCGCGGCGGCAGAGCGGAAAATCGCGCCCAGATTGCTCGGATCGGCAATTCCATCCAACACCGCCGCGCGCCGCGCACCCCTCAAAACTGCCTCCGGCTGCGGCGTTTCCGGCCGCCGGAACGCGCACAGCACGCCGCGGGTGAGCGCGTAGCCGGTCAATTGCGCAACCACGCTCGCGCTCCCCACATAGACCGGCGCGTCCGGGCACCGCTCCAGCAGCGCCTGCGCCGGCCCGGTGACATGCTCTTCATCGATTAAAAACGATACCGGCGCGTAGCCGGCGTTCAGCGCACATTCAATTACCTGCGGCGTTTCGGCAATAAACAGGCCCTCGTGCGCGCGCAGCTGCGCCTCGGTCAGGCGCGCGTATGCGTTCAGCTCCGGCGCGCTCAGATCGGCAATCGGTATCGTTTTCGGCATGGCTTTCTCCCTCGTTTATGGAATCAGATTCAGCTTTTCCAGCTCGTTTTTCAGTTTTTCGCGCTTCTCTTCGCCCAGCGGCACCAGCGGCAGACGCAGCGAATCGTCGATCAGCCCCATCATCGAAAGCGCGGCCTTGACCGGAATGGGATTGACCTCCGCGCCCAGCAGGCGAATCAGTCCCGCCAGCGCGAACTGCAGCTCCCGAACGCGGGCAAAATCGCCGTGCAGCCCCGCGCTCGCCATTTCGGCGATTCTTTCCGGAACCAGATTGCCCGTCACGGAAATCACGCCGCGCGCCCCCAGCGTCATCGCCGGAAGAATGCAATCGTCGTTTCCGCAATAGACAATCAGCTTCTCGCCGCACTGCCGCACGAGCTCCGCCATGCGCCCCATGTCCGAGTCCGCCTGCTTAACGCCGCGAATCTGCGGATGCTCCGAAAGCGCGAGCGCCACCTCGGGCCTGAGCGTCACGCCCGTGCGCGCGGGCACGTTGTACAGGATGATCGGAATGCCGACCTGATCGGCAATCGCGGTAAAATGCGCAATCAGCCCCGCGTCGCTGGAGCGATTGTAATAGGGCGTTACCACCAGAAGCGCGTCCGCGCCCAGTTTTTCCGCCTCACGCGCCTGCTGGATGGCGATTCGCGTGTCGTTCGATCCCGCGCCCACGATCAGCGGAATCCGCCCCGCGCACCTTTCCTGCGCGCATTCGATGATCTCCGCGCGCTCTCCGGCGCGCATGGTGGACGGCTCGCCCGTGGTGCCCAGCAGCACCAGCGCGTCGGTATTTCCCGCAATCTGGCGGTCTATCAGCCTCTCCAGCGCCTCAAAATCCACGCGATTGCCGCGAAACGGCGTTACCAGCGCCGTGCCGCTTCCGTAAAACAGTCCGCTCTGCATGTTCGTCCCTCCCCTCGTGCGTCCATTCTATTCATGTCCGCACGCGGGAAATACCGGGCCGATTCGCTTTTTTGCGGCGCGCCGTCAGCCTTCCTTCAGGCGTTTCAGCGCGCTCTGCGCCTGTTTCAAATCCGCTTCGTCCGCGCTGCCGTCGTATCGGGCGCGAATATAGACGCTTCGAAGTGCGTCGAGCGCCTCGGAATCCATCTTTTCCCGCGCCATATCGCGAATCTGCAATGAATTCTGCCGCCCGTTCAGCAAAACGCCGCGCGCCTCCGCCATTTTCAGAAAGCTCGCGTATACGCGCCGCACACCGGCAACCGATTTGCCCTCGCCGCGCGCCCGCACGCTCCTTTTTGTGCGCATTTGGGGCGAATCCAGGCTTTCGCGTTCCTCGCTGCGCTCCGTTCCCATCGCGCCGGGCGTGTGTTTGGAAAGCGCGCGCAGCACGAAAAACGCCGCGACCACCGCGATCGCAATTCCCGCAATCTCCAGCGCGCGCCGCACGGCCGGGTTCGCCATCGCCTCTTCCGCCGTCATGTATTCCAGTGCACCGTCCGCGCCCATGCCCATTTGTTCTTCCAGCGCGGGAATTTCCGCGGGCGCGTCGGAATGCGGAAACAGCGAAAAGAACCATCCGATTCCGCGCACAATCAGCTGAATCACAGCCAGCGCCGCGTTCAGCACCGGCAAAAGCGCATAGCTATACAGAAACCGCGCCGCCGCGCGCAGCGCCGCGATCGCCCAATTCGTCGAAAGCGCCGCGCCCAGCGCGCCCACGCCCGCAATTCCGGCCAGATTCAGCATCTGAAACCGCCTTTGCCGCAGAATCCGCTCTTCATGGCGCAGCATGCGCAGAAGCGTAATCGACAGCGCCAGATACAGAAACAACGCCGGAACCGCGTTCTCCAGACTGTTCTGGCCGATCGTCAGCGCAAACAGCAGAAACAGCGGCAGCGCGACCATCTCGGCGCGAAACCGGCGAAACGCATAGTAATAATCCGTCGCGCGGCGATTGTTGCGAACGTAAAAGGCCGAATAGACCAGCATCGGAAGCGCCAGCAGCAGTTCCGCCTTCCGAAAGCCGAACGCCGCGGGAATCAGCCCCAGCGCGAGGAAGCCATATCGCGCGCGTTCGCCCTTTCCGGACAGCTGAAAGCCGATTCCCGCGCCCAGTCCAATCAGCGCCGGAATCGCCAGCAGCCCCCGCGACGCGGCGTTCATCATCCCCAGCAGCGCGACGGCGGCGAGATAAAAATACGTCTCGCACGCGAGCTTCAGGCCGTATACGACGCTCATTTTTCTTCCTCCATCGCGTAAATCACCCGCGGCTCCACGCCCGTTCGCAGCGCGATGCGCTCGAGCTGCGCGTCCTTTAAATCCTGCCGCATGGGCGTAATCAGAATCGCCGTGCGCCCCATGCCGCCGATCAGCGACGCGCGGTCGATCAGCGACCAGGCCGATTCGGAAAAGCCATAGTCCGCGCCGCCCAGCGCCGTCAGCGCCGATCGCAGATGTGCGCTGCCGAGGCCCTCGCTCACCATCGGCTGCGCGGGCGACACATTCGACACAAACGCATACGGAACGCGCATTTCCTCCAGTTCCTCCATCACGCTCCGCGCGATCGAAAAGCACCTTTCCAGCATTTCCTCGCCATAGCTGCCGAACGCGAACGTATTTACGTTGACGATCACCATCGCCGTGCGCTCCACCGTGTGATCGAGCTCGCGAACCATCGTTTTGCCCATTCGCGCGGTCTGCGGCCATGCGATGCGCTTCATCGGCTCGCGGCCGGTGTATTCGCGAAAACCGAGCGTCAGCATCGGATCCTCATTCAGAAACCGATTCGCGCTCGTTTCGCCCAGCAGGCCGCCGGACAGCGTCTCCACAAACGCCCCGTCCGCGCGGCGCGGCAGCACGAGAATCTCGCGCGCCAGCTCGGTTTTCTTTCCCCGCTCGCTGAAGCCCAGAAAATCGCCGCCGGCGAGAAACGCGCCCTGAAAGCGATAGCGCCCGCGTTTGGGAAGCGAAACCGGCGTGCGGCGGGTCAGCTTCTGGCGCGGCATGACGTAGGCGGAGGATTTCAGGATGGCGCGCCTGTCCGTAAGGCTCCCGATTTCCAGTCGCGACGCGCACTCCAGCTCGATCGGCACGTCCTCCTCCAGGCGCAGAAACGGCACGAACCGCCGCCTGCGATTGGTCAGAATCGTAATCAGATCAAACGGCTCGTCCGGCTCGACGACGCTCCTGGAAAGCTCCTGATCGTATTCCACGCCGGAAAGCGAGGTCTTCAGCGAAATCAGCTCCGCAATCCCCGCCGCCACCAGCAGCATTACAAAAAAGCGGATCATCTTCTCTCTTCCAGCGGCACGGGAATCTGATCGATCAGCATTCTCAGCCGCGCCTCCGCGTCCTCCCTGCGCACGCCCGCGCCGGCGGTGATTCTGTGCGCGAGCACCGGCTCCGCCATGCTGCGAAGATCCTCGGGAATCGCGTATTCGCGCCCGGACAGCACCGCGCGCGCCTGCATCGCCTTGTAAAGCGCGATCGCGCCGCGGGTGGACACGCCCACGGAAAACTGATCCGTGCGCGTCTTTTCCACCAGATCCATCAGGTAATTCTGAACGTCGTCCGAAACGCGCACGTCGCGGTACGTCGCGCGCAGCTCGTCCATCTCCGCATCAGCCACGACCGGCTGGATTTCCGAAATGATGTCCACCGTCTCGCGCCGCGAAAGCACCTCCAGCTCCTGCCGCCTGTTCATATAGCCCAGCGAAAGGCGCATGAAAAAGCGGTCGATCTGCGCCTCCGGCAGCGGAAACGTGCCGTAGGATTCCAGCGGATTCTGCGTGGCCATTACGAAAAAGCGCCGGTTCAGCGGATACGTCTCGCCGTCGACCGTAATCTGCCGCTCCTCCATCGCCTCCAGCAGGCTCGACTGCGTGCGCGGCGTGGCGCGGTTGATCTCGTCCGCGAGCACCACGTCCGTCAGCAGCGGGCCCGGCCGAAACGTAAATTCGCCCTTTTTCTGGTCGTAAAAGTGAATGCCCGTCAGGTCCGACGGCAGCAGATCGGGCGTAAACTGCACGCGGCCGAACCGCCCGCCGATCGCCTTTGCAAACGCGCGCAGCAGCATCGTCTTGCCCGTGCCCGGCACGTCCTCGAGCAGCACATGGCCCGAGCAGAGAAAGCAGATGAGCACCTTTTCGATCACATCGTCCTTGCCGACAATCGCCTTGCGCACCTCGCCGACCACCCTTTCGCGATAAGAGACAAATTTCGCCGCGTCCATAGCGCTTTACTCCCCTTCAACTGCCTTTTCCTAATCATAAAATTTTGCGCGGCGTTTGTCAATACGCAAAAGGCCCCGGAAAGCGCGCTTTCCGGGGCTCTGCGATTTATTTTGCGAAGTATTCCACCGCCGAGGCGAACATCGGATTCCGATAATCGCCCTCGACATTTTTGTACAGCCCGTGCCGCCAGCCCACGCGCTCGCTGTGGCCCATTTTGCCGAACACGCGGCCGTCCGGCGACGTGATTCCCTCGATCGCGTCGATGGAACCGTTGGGATTGAAGTCGGGATGCATCGTGGGATTGCCGGCCATGTCGCAGTATTGCGACGCAATCTGGCCGTTTTGCGCGAGCTGATTCAAAAGCCCGGCGCTCGCCACAAATTTGCCCTCGCCGTGCGAAATCGGGCAGGTGAACACGTCGCCCACGCGCGCGTTCATCAGCCACGGGCTCTTGTTCGACGCAATGCGCGTGCGCACCAGGCGCGACTGATGCCGGCCGATGTCGTTGAACGTCAGCGTCGCCTCCAGCTCCTTCGCCGCGCGAATTTCGCCATACGGCACCAGACCCAGCTTAATCAGCGCCTGGAAGCCGTTGCAAACGCCGCCGATCAGGCCGTCGCGGCAGGAAAGCAGCTCGGTAATTCGCTCGGCAATGCGCGGATTGCGCAAAAACGCGGTGATGAATTTGCCGGAGCCGTCCGGCTCGTCGCCGCCGGAGAAGCCACCGGGAATGAACAGAATCTGCGCCCGCGCCAGCGCGTCGGCAAACGCGTCCACCGATTCGGAAACCGCCGCAGCCGTCAGATTGCGCACCACCAGCGTCTCCGTCTCCGCGCCGGCAAATTGGAACGCGCGCTCGGTATCGTATTCGCAATTCGTGCCCGGGAACACCGGAATCAGCACGCGCGGCCGCGCAATGCGGGGAGACACGCGCGCCGGTCTCTTTGCGCTGAACGAATAGGTCTTCGGCTGCGGATACGCCCTTTCCGCGCGCGTCGGGAACACGCTTTCGAGCTTTCCGGCCCAGATTTTCTCCAGCTCGTCCATCGAAACGGCCTCGCCGCCGAACGCAAATTCGCGCTCTTCGGTCACCGTGCCGACCGCATTGGCCGTTTCCAACGCATATTCCACCAGGAACGCGCCCGTGCGATGGGCGAATACGTCGCCCGCAGACGCGTTAAACCAGAAGCCGAAGCCGTTGCCGACCGCCATTTCAAACGCCGCCTGCGCCATGCCGCCGCTGCCGAGCGCCATCGCGGAAACCGCCTCGCCCGTATGCAGCAGGCGCGTCACCTCCGCAAATACGCGCTTCTGGCTCTCCGGCTCCGGCAGTCCGTTCGAGCGATATTCCGGCTGAATCAGGCACACGGAATGGCCCGCGCGCTTGAATTCGTTCGTGCGGACGCGCTCGGCGTCGCAAACCGCAACCGCAAACGATACCAGCGTCGGCGGAACATGGATCGATTCAAACGTGCCGGACATGGAATCCTTGCCGCCGATCGCCGCCGCACCGAAATCCAGCTGCGCGTCCAGCGCGCCCAGCAGCGCCGAAAGCGGCTTGCCCCACGCGCGATCGCTCGTCATGCGCTCGAAATACTCCTGGAAGGTCAGATGAACATTGTCCGTTCCGGCGCCCGCCGCCACCAGCTTCGCAATCGATTCAACCACCGCCTTATACGCGCCGCGATACGGATTTTTCTCCGTTTCAAACGGATCGAAGCCGTAGCTCATCACGGACGCGGTTTCGCTTTCCCGGCCCTCGACGCTGATTCGCGAGGCCATGACCTGCGCGGGCGTGAGCTGGCGGCTGCCACCGAACGGCATCATCAGGCTCGCCGCGCCGTTTGTGGAATCAAAGCGCTCGACCAGACCGCGCTGCGAGCAGTGATTCAAATCGCCCAGCAGCTCACGCATCCCCATTTCAAAGCCGACTTCAGTTTGTTTTCCACTGCATTCAGTCTGTTCTGCACCGACTATAGTCGCTTTTGCTGTTTTCGGCGCGCCGTTGGAGTTCAGGAATTCGCGCGAAAGCTCGACAATCGTCCTTCCCTGCCAGCGCATCCGCAGCGTCTTTTCCTCCGTCACGCGCGCAACGGGCGTGCACTCAATATTCTCGCAATCGGCGAGCGCTTCGAACTCCGCAACCGTTTCCGGCGCGACGACGACCGCCATGCGCTCCTGCGACTCCGAAATCGCGAGCTCCGTGCCGTCCAGGCCCTCGTATTTGCGCTTTACGCAGTCCAGATCGATTTCCAGTCCGTCGGCCAGCTCGCCGATCGCCACGGAAACGCCGCCCGCGCCGAAATCGTTGCACCGCTTGATCAACCGCGCCGCGCGCTCGTTCCGGAACAGGCGCTGCAGCTTGCGTTCCTCGGGCGCGTTGCCCTTCTGAACCTCCGCGCCGCAGGTGGAAAGCGAGGATGCGTTGTGCGATTTGCTCGAGCCCGTCGCGCCACCGCAGCCATCGCGCCCGGTGCGTCCGCCGAGCAGCAGCACCACGTCGCCCGGGGCGGGAACCTCGCGGCGCACGTTCTTTTCCGGCGTCGCGCCCACGACCGCACCGATCTCCATGCGCTTCGCCACATAGCCGGGATGGTAAATCTCGTGTACAAACCCGGTCGCGAGGCCGAGCTGATTGCCATATGCGCTGTAGCCCGCGGCCGCGGTCGTAACCAGGCGGCGCTGCGGCAGCTTGTTGGCGAGCGTGTTCTCCATCGGCTGCGTCGGATCGCCCGCGCCGGTCACGCGCATCGCCTGATAGACATAGCTTCGTCCGGACAGCGGATCGCGCACCGCGCCGCCGATGCAGGTGGCCGCGCCGCCGAACGGCTCGATCTCGGTGGGGTGATTGTGCGTTTCATTCTTAAACAGCAGCAGCCAATCCTCCTCCGCGCCGTCGATTTTCGCGCGGAATTTGATCGTGCAGGCGTTGATTTCATCGGATTCGTCCAGATCGGTGAGAATTCCGCGCGCCTTCAGCGCCTTCGCGCCGATCGTCGCCAGATCCATCAGCGTCACCGGCTTCGTGCGGCCCAGTTCGCCGCGCACCGCGAGATAACGCTCGTAGGCGCGCCGCACGTCTTCATCCTCAATCTCAACGTCGGTCAGCTCGGTCAGGAACGTCGTGTGCCGGCAGTGATCCGACCAGTAGGTGTCCAGCAGGCGCAGTTCGGTGATCGTCGGATCGCGATGCGCGGAGCGGAAATAATCGCGGCAGAACGCGATGTCCGCGCAATCCATCGCAAGGCCGTACTGGCGAATCAAATCAAACAGCGCCTCGTCGGAAAGCGCGGTAAAGCCGGTCAGCGTCGCCACGGAATCCGGCCGCTCGCATTCCAGCGCCAGCGTCTCCACCCGCGCCAGCGAGCCCTCGCGTTTTTCCACGGGGTTGATCAGATACTGGCGAATGCGCGCGAACGCGCCTTCATCGATCGCGCCGTCCAGCAGATACACCGTCGCCGTGCGCACGGTCGGGCGCTCGCACTGCGCCATCAGCTGAATGCACTGCGCGGCGGAATCCGCGCGCTGATCGAACTGGCCCGGCAGATATTCCGCCACCAGCGTGAAGCCCTCGTGCGCGGGCATTTCCTCATAGACGTTGTCCGTCATCGGCTCGGAAAACACATTCTCAATCGCGCGACGATAGACGGCGGAATCGATATTTTCCACATCATAGCGATTCAGCACGCGCACGCTCTCGAGCCCCTGAATGCCGAGGAAGGATTTCAGTTCCTCGCGCAGCGCGCTCGCCTCGTGATCAAACCCGGGCTTTTTTTCCACGAACAGCCTGTAGACCATTTCAAACCTCCGTAACCTTCAGCGCACGCGCGCCGATATCGCTTCTGAAGTGCATTTTGTTGAATCGAATCTCCTTCGCCGCCGCATAGGAGGCCGCAATCGCCTCGGGAAGCGTGTCCCTTACGCAACAAACGCCCAGCACGCGCCCGCCCGCGGTAATGTAATTGCCGTTCTCATCGCGCGCGGTGCCGCTGTGGAACACCTCGGCCATGCTTTCGGACGCGCCGAAATCGATTTTCTTGCCCTTTTCATATTTTTCCGGATAGCCGCCGGACGCGAGCATTACGCAGCAGGAGGCCGCGTTCGCGAATTCAACCTCCGTTTCCGCGAGCGTCTCGTTTTCGACCGCGCGCATGATGGTCAGCAGATCGCTCTTCAAGAGCGGCAGCACCGCCTGCGTCTCCGGATCGCCGAAGCGGCAGTTGTATTCAATCACCTTCGGGCCGTCCTTCGTGAGCATCAGGCCGAAATACAGGCAGCCCTTGAACGGGCAGCCCTCCTCGCGCATCGCCCGAATCGTCGGCAGGAAGATCTCGTTCATGCATCGCTCGGCGATTTCCTCCGTATAGAACGGATTCGGCGCAATCGCGCCCATGCCGCCGGTATTCAGACCCGTATCGCCGTCGCACGCGCGCTTGTGGTCCATCGAAGCGACCATCGGGCGCACGACGTGTCCGTCGGTAAAGCTGAGCACGGAGACCTCCGGCCCCTCGAGGTATTCCTCGATCACGACGCGCGCTCCGCTCTTGCCGAATCGATGATCGCGCATCATGGCGTTCACCGCGTCCTCGGCCTCCTGCCGCGTCATGCAAATCAGCACGCCCTTGCCCAGCGCAAGGCCGTCCGCCTTCACCACCAGCGGGCGATCCGCCTCCCGCACGTACGCAAGCGCGGAATCCACGTCCTCAAACACCTCGAACTGCGCGGTCGGGATGCGATATTTCTTCATCAATTGCTTTGCAAACGCCTTGCTGCTCTCGATGCGCGCCGCGGCCTTTTCGGGGCCGAAGCACGGAATGCCGATCGCGTGCAATTCGTCCACAGCGCCCAGCGCGAGCGGATCATCCGGCGCAACCACCGCAAAATCCACGCCGTTTTCACGCGCAAACCGCACGATTTCGCCGATATCCGTGGCCGAAACGGGCACGCACGCCGCCTGAGAGGCAATTCCCGCGTTTCCGGGCAGCGCGTAAATCGCCTGCACCTCCGGATTTTCGCTGAGCTTGCGAATGATCGCGTGCTCGCGTCCGCCGCCGCCGACAACCATGATCTTCATGCGAATTCCTCCTCAATGATGGAACAGGCGCATTCCGGTAAACGCCATCGCGATTCCATAGCGGTCGCAGGTTTCAATCACCTGATCGTCGCGAATCGATCCGCCGGGCTGCGCGATTGCGGTCACGCCGCTGCGATGCGCGCGCTCAATATTGTCGCCAAACGGGAAAAACGCGTCGCTGCCAAGCGCAACTCCGGTCACGGTGTCCAGATACGCGCGCTTTTCCTCGCGGGTGAGCGCCTCGGGCCGGCGGGTAAACAGCCGCTGCCACGCGCCGTCGGCCAGCACGTCGTTCGCGTCATCCGAAATGTAAACGTCGATCGCATTGTCGCGGTCGGGGCGGCCGATATCCTCGCGGAACGGCAGATTCAGCACCTTCTCGTGCTGGCGCAAATGCCAGTTGTCCGCCTTGCCGCCGGCGAGACGCGTGCAATGGATGCGGCTCTGCTGGCCCGCGCCCACGCCGATCGCCTGGCCATCCTTGGCAAAGCACACGGAGTTCGACTGTGTATACTTCAGCGTAATCAGCGCAACGATCAGATCGCGCTTCTCGCTTTCGGAAAGCGCGTTTTTCTTCGTCACCACGTTTTTCAGCATATCCGCATCGATTCTAAGATCGTTTCTGCCCTGCTCGAACGTGATTCCGTAGCACATCTTCCGCTCGATCTCCGCGGGAACATAATCGGGATCGATCTTCAGGATATTGTAATTGCCCTTGCGCTTGCGCTTCAGAATTTCCAGCGCTTCCGGCGCGTAATCCGGCGCGATCACGCCGTCGGACACCTCGTGCTCGATCAATTTCGCCGTCGCCGCATCGCAGCAATCGCTCAGCGCAATGAAATCGCCGAACGACGACATGCGATCCGCGCCGCGCGCGCGGGCATAGGCGTTCGCCAGCGGCGTAAGCTCCAGATCCTCGGGAACGAAGTAAATCTTTCGCAACACGTTGCTCAGCTCCGTGCCGATCGCCGCGCCGGCGGGGCTTACATGCTTAAACGACGTCGCCGCCGCCATACCGGTCGCGCGCTTCAGCTCGCTGACCAGCTGCCAGCCGTTCAGCGCATCGAGGAAATTGATGTATCCCGGCCGGCCGTTCAGCACCGTCACCGGCAGCTCGCCCGCTTCCATGAAGATGCGCGCGGGCTTCTGATTGGGATTGCAGCCATATTTCAAAGCGATTTCGTGCGCCATGATTCAATTCTCCTTTTCGCGATTGCGGTTGATGATGCGTTCGCTGCGCTCGCCGGTCTGAAGATCCAGCATTTCCGTCCAGAGCGACACGCGGTTGTCGGCGTTCAGCGCGTTCCAGATTCCGTTCGTCAGCTCGTCCAGATCGCCGTCCAGCAGCGCGCGCTCCGGCTCGCCCTCAAACGACGGAATGGGATTGCCGTCCGCGCGATAGGTGTGCAGAAAGCGCGCCTCGCCCGCCGGAATCGATTCATATTCAAAGAAATTGCGCGCGCAGGTCTTTCCGTCCGGATCGCCGGATTTCAGAATCGCCATCTGAATCCGCCCGTCGGCCTCGGCCAGCATGCTGATGCGCGGAGTATAATTGGGCCGATCCGGCTCGAACGTGCGCGTGCGCAGCGCGTCGGCAAACGTCCCGCCCGCGTTCAGGAAATCGCGAATCGTGTCGGTCTGATCGCCGTTGGTCACGATCGTCCTGTCGCCCACGCGGCGCACCGGCGCATAGATAATCAGCGAAGGATCCACCATTTTGCCCGGGTCGTGCGCCTCGGTGCGAATGCCGTCCTCCGTGGGCAGGAACACGCGATTGCGCGAATTCTCGCTCCGGCCCATGATGAAATAGGCGAAAAACTGTTTTGTTCCGTCCTTCGTGCGCCCCGCGACGATGCCGCGGCCGGGATACGTCGTTGCGCCGACGCATTCAAACAGGCTCTGCATGGGTTTTTCCTCCTCAATCGCGCGCGCGGCCAGCTCCGTGGCCCGCGGCAGCAGCTTCCATTCGGCTTCCTCCATCACGCGGCGCTGCAGCGTTTCGGGCGTATCGCCCTCGCGCACCTCGACCGCCTTCTGGAGCAGAATCTTGCCCCCGTCCGGGATTTCATTAACGTAGTGCACCGTCGCGCCCGTGACCTTTACGCCGCATTTCAGCGCCGCCTCGTGCACGCGCAGCCCGTAAAAGCCCTCGCCGCAGAACGACGGAATCAGCGACGGATGAATATTCAAAATGCGGTTCGGATACCGATCCGTAAAATCCTTTGAGAGAATCGCGAGAAAGCCCGCCAGCACGATCAGCTCGATCCGATATTGCTCGAGAATCGCGCGCAGCTCCTTCTCAAACGCCGGCTGCGTTCTGCCCTTTTTGACGCAGACCATCGCCGGAATGCCGGCGTTCTTCGCGCGCTCCAGCGCGTAGGCGTTCGGCGCGTTCGAAACGACCAGCCGGATCGACGCATTCGGCATTTCGCCGTATCTTTCCGCATCGATCAGCGCCTGCAAATTCGTTCCGCCGCCGGAAACGAGCACCGCAACGCGCGCGCTCATTGAAGCACCACCCGTTCTTCGCCGGAAACGACCTCGCCGATCACCTTCGCGTCCTCGCCCTGCGCCTTCAGCGCCGCGAGCGCCTGATTCGCCTCGTCCGCCTTCACCACCAGCACCATGCCGGAGCCCATGTTGAACGTATTGAACATGTCTCTTCTGGAAATATGGCCGGTTTTCTCGATCAGATCAAAAATCGGCGGAATCTCGAGCGCGGAGGAATCGATCTTCGCGCACATTCCGTCCGGCAGCGCGCGCGGGATGTTTTCATAAAAGCCGCCGCCGGTGATATGCGAAATGCCCTTCACGGTCACGCGGGAAATCAGATCCAGCACGGGGCGAACGTAAATGCGCGTCGGCGCGAGCAGCGCTTCGCCCAGCGTTTTGCCCAGCTCGTCCGAATAGACGCTCAGGTTCTTCTCGTTGACGTCGAACACCTTGCGCACGAGCGAAAAGCCGTTCGAATGCACGCCCGACGATTTCAGCGCAATCAGCGCGTCTCCCGGAACGATCGCGCTCGAGTCCAGAATCCTTTCGCGATCCACCACGCCGACCGAGAAGCCCGCGAGGTCGTATTCCTCTTCCGGATAAAAGCCGGGCATTTCGGCCGTTTCGCCGCCGACCAGCGCGCAGCCCGCCTGAACGCAGCCCTCCGCCACGCCCGAAACGATCGCCGCAATTCGCTCGGGTACGTTCTTGCCGCACGCAATGTAATCCAGGAATGTCAGCGGCTTCGCGCCGCAGCAGATGATATCGTTGACGCACATCGCGACGCAGTCGATGCCGACCGTATCGTGCTTGTCCATCAGGAACGCGATCTTGAGCTTCGTGCCCACGCCGTCGGTGCCGGAAACGAGCACGGGGCGGGCAATTCCGGTCAAATCCATTTCAAACAGTCCGCCGAAGCCGCCGATGCCGGTCAGCACGCCGGGAATCTCCGTGCGCGCGACGTGCTTTTTCATCAATTCCACCGCGCGATAGCCCGCGGTAATGTCCACACCCGCCGCGGCGTAGCTTTCGGATCTCGATTGGGTATTCATATTCATTCCCTCCCGTCCCAGCAGTAGGTGCAGAGCTTGCATTTGTCCACGCCGATCGCCTCGATCACGCCCTCGAGCGACTGGAATTCCAGCGACGCAAAGCCGAACTTTTCGCAGATCGTTTCGCGCAGGCGCTTGCCGCGCTCGGTGTTGGAATCGCTGTATTCGCTCAGGTAATTCAGGCCCTCTTCGCCCTCGAGCTCGACGATCACGCGCCGCGCGAGCAGATCCATATCGCTCGTTGCGCGCGAGAAATTCAGGTATTTGCAGCCGTACATGATCGGCGGGCACGCGGAGCGCATGTGCACCGATTTCGCGCCGTTGGCATACAGGAAATCCACCGTTTCGCGCAGCTGCGTGCCGCGCACGATCGAATCGTCCACGAACAGCAGGTTCTTATCCTGAATCAGCTCGTGCACCGGAATCTGCTTCATCTTCGCGACCCTGTTGCGCTCCGTCTGCCGCGTGGGCATGAACGACCGCGACCAGGTGGGCGTGTATTTGATGAACGCGCGCGCAAACGGCACGCCGCTCTCGTTCGCATAGCCGATCGCGTGGGGCGTTCCGGAATCCGGCACGCCGCCGATATAATCGATATTTTCCGCGTTGCCGGCCTCTTTGTCGTGCTGCGCCATGATGCGGCCGTTGCGATAGCGCATGATTTCGACGTTCACGCCCTCGTAGGACGAATTCGGATATCCATAATAGCTCCACAGGAACGAGCAGATGCGCATCGTATCGCCCGGCTTGGCAAGCTGGTGGCAATCCTCCGCCGTCAGCTCCACGATTTCGCCCGGGCCGAGCTCCTTGTAGTCCTCGCAGCCGAGCTTTTTATACGCAAACGATTCAAACGACGCGCACATGCAGTCCTCGCCCCTGCCGATGATCACCGGAAGCCGGCCAAAGCGATCGCGCGCAACGAGAATCCGGCCGTCGTCCTTCAGAATCAGGAACGACGCGCTGCCCTCGATCTCCTTCTGCGCGAAGCGAATGCCCTCGACAAAGTCGCTCTTCTGGTTGATCAGCGCCGCGGCCAGCTCCGTGGAATTCACGCGGCCGCCGGTCATCGCGTCGAAGTGTCCGCCGCTGAACGACAGATACTGCCGAATCAGCTCCTCCGAATTGTTGATCATGCCCACCATGCACAGCGCGTACACGCCGAGGTTCGACCGGATCAGCAGCGGCTGCGGATCGGTATCGCTGATGCAGCCGATGGCCGACGAGCCGCGCATCTCCTCGAAAATGTGCTCGAACTTCGTGCGGAACGGCGCGTTTTCGATCCGGTGAATCTGCCGCTGCAGGCCGATTTCGGGATCGTATGCCGCCATGCCGCCGCAGCGCGTGCCCAAATGCGAATGATAATCCACGCCGAAAAAGGTATCCTCAATCGCGTCGCGCCTGGCGACGATGCCGAAAAATCCGCCCATATTTTCCTCCGTTTACGCGCCCAGCACGCGCTTCATCATTTCCTGATACGCGTCCTCCACATTGCCCAAATCGCGGCGGAAGCGGTCCTTGTCGAGCTTCTCATGGGTATTTTTATCCCAGAAGCGGCAGGTGTCCGGGGAAATCTCGTCCGCGAGCACGATCGTGCCGTCCGACAGGCGGCCGAACTCGAGCTTGAAGTCGATCAGCTCCACGCCGCACTTGTCAAAGAACGCGCGCAGCAGGTCGTTGACCTTAAACGCCATCTGCTTAATCTGGTCGATTTCCTCGCGCGTCGCCAGCTTCAGCGCCAGCGCGTGGTATTCGTTCAGCAGCGGATCGCCCAATTCGTCGTTTTTATAGGAGAATTCAATCGTGGGCGATTCAAACGGGATGCCCTCCTGAACGCCGTAGCGCTTGGCGAACGAGCCCGCCGAAACATTGCGGATGATGACCTCCAGCGGCACGATCGAAACCTTGCGCACCAGCGTTTCGCGCTCGGAAAGTTCTTCGACGAAATGCGTCTTCACGCCCGCCTTTTCCAGCATCTGCATCAGAAGGTTCGTCATCCGGTTGTTGATCACGCCCTTGCCCGCAATCGTGCCCTTCTTCAGGCCGTTGAACGCCGTCGCGTCGTCCTTGTAGGAAACGATCACATATTCCGGATTCTCCGTCGCAAAAACCTTCTTCGCCTTGCCCTCGTACAGCTGAACACCCTTATTCATGCTCTTCATCCTCCGTTTTTTCTTATTTATACTGTTCGTTTACGCGCTTGTCCGCTTCTTCAATTGCCTGAAGCGCCTTTTTGCGCTTTTCCTTCAGCCGCGCGCGCAGCTCGGGATCGCCGTTTGCCAGAATCTGCGCCGCCAGCAGCGCCGCGTTTTCCGCGCCATCAATCGCCACCGTCGCCACCGGCATGCCCGACGGCATCTGCACCGTCGAAAGCAGCGCGTCCAGTCCATCCAGCGTGGACGATTTGATCGGCAGTCCAATCACCGGAAGCACCGTGTTCGCCGCAATCGCGCCCGCCAGATGCGCCGCCTTGCCCGCTGCCGCGATGATCGCGCCGAAGCCGTTTTCCTCCGCGGAGCGCGAAAAAAGCGCGCATGCCTCGGGAGACCTGTGCGCCGATATTACGCGAACCTCGTATTCAACCTTCAATTCCTTCAGGCAGTTCACTGCCTTCTCGACCACCGGAAGATCGTGGTCGCTGCCCATCACAATCGCAACCCTTGCCATTGCGCATTCCTCCCTGAATTGTTTTTCAACCGGGTAGTGATTGCATTATACATTACAATCCGTACTTAATCAATAGCATTTTAGCGAACGTTCGGGTATTTGTCGGTTAAATCTGCTGTTCAAGGCCGAACATTCGGGTTCTTCGCGCATTTTTCCGAACATTAAAGGACTCCGCAATGTGTTCTTGCGAAGTCCTTTCAACAAAGCTTACATTTAATCAGCGCCGATTACATTTCGATCTTCGTCTCCAGCAGCGCCTTCAAAAGCAGCGCGCCCTTTTCCGCATCGGAGATCGAAACGACCTCGCACGCGGAATGCACATACCGGCACGCAATCGACAGCACGCCGCACGGAACGCCCGCGTGCGCCCTCTGCATCGCGCCCGCATCGGTGCCGCCGCCGGTCAGCACCTCGCGCTGCGCCTCCACGCCCGCGCGCTCCGCCGCATCCTCCATCAGGCGCACCACCCGGGGATTGCAAATTACGGAATTGTCCAGAATCTTCACGCACGGCCCCTTGCCGGCCGCCATCGGGAACTTCGGCCCCTTCGGCGTATCGCCGGAAATCGTAACGTCCAGCGCAATGCCGAGATCGGGATTCACGCGGAACGCCGCCGTCTGCGCGCCGCGCAGGCCGACCTCCTCCTGAACGGTGAATACCGCATAGACCTCGTTCGAGCGCGCGTTCAGCTTGCGCAGCGCATCGATCAGCACCGCGCAGCCCACGCGGTTGTCCATCGCGGGGCTGGCCATCAGATCGTCGCCCAATGCAAACGCGTCGGGCACATAGACCGCCACGTCGCCGAGCGAAACGCGCTTTTCCGCTTCCTCGCGGCTGCGCGCGCCGATATCGATAAACAGCGCCTGCATGCCGTTTTCGGCGGGCTTGAACTCGCGCGTCTCATAGGAAACCACGCCGTGCACGCCGTTTTCAAACACGACATGGCGATTCAGCGAATAATTGCGGTTGACGCCGCCGACGTTGGTCACGCGCAGAAAGCCCTTTTCATCGATATCGAGCACCATGAAGCCGATCTGATCCATGTGCGCCGCCAGCATCACGCGCGCACCCTCGCCATGGCGAATGCAAATCAGATTGCCCAGCGCGTCCTCTTCGATTTCGTCCACATACGGCTCGACCATTTCGCGGATCGCCGCGCGAATCGCATTCTCGCGCCCGGTCGCGCCGTAGGTATTCAGGAGCTTATTCAGAATTTCTCTCATTGATGTATCCTCCTTATTCGAACCGGGAAAGGAACGCCTCGACCAGCCGGAACTGCGCCTCGATATCGGCAAACGCCGCCACGCAAGACGGCGAATGGATGTACCGGCACGGCACGCTCAGCACGCACACCGGCCGCGCGCCGAACATGCGCTGAAACGCCGCGGAATCATTGCTGCCCGAAACGAACTGCTTCGGCTGCCACGGAATCGATTCCTCCATCGCGATATCGTGCAATTGCCGATACAGATCGCGATCGCCGATCGACGCATGATCCATCATCGAAACCGCCACGCCCTTTTTCACGCGGCAGACCTTGAGATGCTCGTCCTCGCACGCCAGATCGTTCGCGCCCGTCGCCTCCAGAATCAGCGCCGCATCCGGGCGAACGCTGAATGCGGCGGCCGCCGCGCCGGTCTGGCCGATCTCTTCGCCCACCGTGAATACGCACGTCACGTCGCACGGGTAATCGCCCTCGAGAATGCTCATCGCCACCATGCAGCCGATGCGGTCGTCCAGCGCGCGCGCCTTCACCAGCCCGTCGCCAAACTCGACCCAGCGGCTGTCAAATGAAATCAGATCGCCGGGCGAAACCAGCTTTTCCGCGTCCTTTTTGTCCTTCGCGCCGATATCGATGGCCAGCTCGTCGTGGCCGAGCACGTGATTGCGCTCGTCCGCGCTCTGCAAATGAATCGCCTTCGCGCCGATCACGCCGGGGACCTCCCCATCGCCGATGCGCACGGGCTTTGACACCACCACGCGCGGATCGATGCCGCCCACGGTGCTATAGCGAATCAGGCCGTTGTCCATTGCGCCCAGCGCGATCATGCCGACCTCGTCCATGTGCGCAATCAACGCGACATGCCTGCGATTTTCGCCGGTTCCGCGCTTGAATGCAATCAGATTACCCGCGCGGTCGACCCGCGTTTCCGTCGCAAAGGGCCGCACCTTTTCGAGAATGTAATCGCGCACGCGCTTTTCATCGCCGCTCACGCCGCGCAGCGCGCACAGCTCCTTCAGCACCATGCGAATTCCTCCCAATTCTCCGCCATATCGGCAATCATCATCGCCATCAGCCGACCCGAATCCCGAATTACCGCCGTATCCAGCGTCTCCACCGTGGTATGCATATACCGCAGCGGAATCGAAATCAGCGCAGACGGAATGCCGCCGCGCGCAAACACGACGCTGTCCGCGTCCGTCCACGTGTAGCCCGCGCTCACGGAGGTGCTGTACGGAATATGGTATTTGTCCGCCGTTTCCTCCATCTTTCTGCCGAGCGCGCGATGAATGAACGGCCCGCGCTCGATCGTGAGCCGATCCATTTCAAACGCCTCGAATGCGCCGGTGCCCGGGCCCTCGCCGTGGGTCACGTCGATCGCGATCGCCCAATCGGGATCCACGCCGTTCGCCGCCGCCCACGCGCCGTAGGAGCCGACCTCCTCCTGCGTGGTCGATACGAAATAGGCCTGCATGTTCACCTTCATGCGCTTGAGCTCTTCCACGGCAATCAGCATCGCGGCCACGCTCGCGCGGTCGTCCATGGTCTTTCCCGCCATGCGGCCGTTCGCCAGCGTCTGCGATTCCGCCAGCATCACGATCGGATCGCCCACGCGCACCTTTTTGCGCACCTCGTCCGCCGAAAGGCCGATATCGATATGCATCGTATCAAAGCTCGCGGGCTTCGCCGCCTCTTCGCGGGTCAGCAGATGCGGCGCCTTTGCGCCCACCACGCCGTAAATCGCGCCGTCGCGCGCCTGAATTTCCACCTCGAGGCCCGGCAGAATCCGCGGATCCACTCCGCCGTTTCGGTAAAAGCGAATCGCGCCGTCGTCGTCGATGTTCGTGACCACCAGGCCGATCTCGTCCTGATGCGCGCAGATGATCACCTTCGGGCCCTGCGTGCCCACGCGCGCGATCACATTCTGCATCCTGTCGATGGAAACCTCGTCGGCAAGCGGCCGAAACTGCTCCGCAAGCCACGCGCCGATGCGCGCCTCGTTTCCAGAAACGCCCGGAATGCGCGCCGCCTCGCGCAAAAAGCGTTCGAGATTCATGCTGCTTCCTCCGTTTACATATACGTCTTCGACGGCTTCACAATCGCGCAACCCGTCTCCCGATCAAAGCCCTCCAGCACCAGCAGCGACCGCGCGCCCTCGACGCGCTTCACCACCGGCTCGGCCGTCGCGATCATTACGCCCACGCCCACGACCTCGGCCTGGAATTCCTTCATCATATCGACCATGCCCTGCAGCGTTCCGCCGCCCTTCATGAAATCGTCGATGATCAGCGCGCGCTGACCGGGCGCAACCGCGCGGCGCGCGAGCGCCATCGTCTCAATGCGCTCGTTTCCGCCGCCGGCGATGTAATTGATCTTCACCGCCGAGCCCTCGTAGGCGCGGCTGTCGCGGCGCGCAATCACCAGCGGCACATCCAGCATCCGCGCCGTCATCAGCGCGATCGGAATGCCCTTGGTTTCCATCGTCAATACGAAATGCGGCTGCCGGTCGTAATACTGCGAGGCGAGAATTTCGCCCAGCGCCTGCGCCGTCTCCGATTCCGCGCTCACATCCGAGGTATACAAAAATCCGCCCGGCAGCATGCGGCCCGGCTCGCTCAGCCGCTCCGCCAGCCGGTTCAGCACCTTCTGCGCGCGCTCCCGGCTCGGAATCGCGCGATAGCGAACTCCGCCGGCCGCGCCCGCCACCGTTTCAATTCTGCCCAGACCAAAGCGTTCGAACGATGCGCTGACCAGATCGATGTCCTCGCTGATCGTCGATTTCGCCGCGCCGAACATCTCGCAGAATTCGCCCAGCGTATGAATGCGATTGGGTGCGTCGGTCAGTATCCGCGTCATTGCACCGAGGCGCTCATTGCGCTTTACCTTATCCATCGTTCTCCCCCTCAACCGAATATTCCGATAATAATCCTTATTATAATTCGGAATTGTTAGTTTTGAGCGCCGATTTTGTCGAAATTTCATTTTATTTGCAACATTTAACCTTGCGTTTATTCCTTTCGCGCGGTTTTGCTTGCAGGAAGCGCGGTTTTCCATTATAATATATAGGATAGAAGTTTTCTTCCCCAGGGAGGTTTTTCGAATATGACGGCAAGCATCTTTGATTATCGCGGCAAAAACGTGCACTTCATCGGCGTGGGCGGAAGCTCGATGTCGGGTCTTGCGGCGCTGCTCGCGCAGGAGGGCTGGATCGTGTCCGGCTCCGATCGCACGCAATCGCACAAGACGGACGCGCTGGAAAAGAAGGGCGTTCGCATTCTGATCGGCCATGCGGCGGAAAATGTGCGGAACGCGGATGTGATCGTATTCAGCGCGGCGATCGGCGAGGACAATCCCGAGCGCGCGGAGGGCCGCCGCCTGGGTATTCCCGAAATCGAGCGCTGCGACCTGATTGGCCAGCTGATGGAGAATTCGAAATACGCCATCGGCGTTTCTGGCACGCACGGCAAAACCACGACCACCTCGATGCTCGCGCAGGCGTTTCTGACCGCCGGCGAGGACCCGACGATTCACATCGGCGGCGAGCTGGACTTCATCGGCGGTTCGACCCGGCGCGGCGGCGGCGAGGATTTCATCGTCGAGGCCTGCGAATTCCATTCGAGCTTTCTGCACTTCCACCCGACGATCGCGGTGGTGCTGAATATCGACGCCGACCATCTGGATTACTTCCGCGATCTGGACCACATTGAGCAGACGTTTGCCGAATACGTTTCCCTCGTTCCGGAAAACGGCTGGTGCGTCGCCTGGGGCGACGATCCGCGCGCAAAGCGCGTCTGCCGGAATGCGCATTGCCATTCGCTGACCTACGGTCTCGGCGAGGATTGCGATTTGCGCGCGATGGACGTTTCCTACGACGCGCACGGCTTTGCGAGCTTCCGCGCGGTGCTGGACGGCGAAAATCTGGGCGCATTCCACATGGGCGTGGCGAGCAAGGCGAACATGCTGGACGCGCTGGCCGTGATCGCCGTTGCACACATTCGCGGGCTGGACATGAAGAAGGTCGCGGACGCGCTTTCGCATTTCACCGGCGCGCATCGGCGCTTTGAGCTCACGAGCGTGACCGACGGCGTGCGCTGCTACACGGACTACGGCCACAATCCGGCCGAAATCAAAAACGCCATTCAGATTGCCGGCATGCAGGACCACAAGACGCTCTGGTCCGTCTGGCAGCCGCATACCTATTCGCGCACGAAGACGCTGTTCAACGAATTTCTCGAGACGTTCGGCGGCGTGGATAAGCTGCTGATTACCGATATCTGCGCCGCGCGCGAGAGCGATCCGGGCGATATCCGCTCCGAAATGCTGATTGAGCCGCTGCGCGCGCGCGGAATCGACGCGGTGCTCACGCCCACTTTCGACGATGCGGAGGCCTATCTTCGCGCGCACTGGCAGCCGGGCGATTTGATGATCAGCCACGGCTGCGGCGATATCGACCTGCTGAACGAGCAGATCGCGCAGCACGGCGACACACAGGGATTCGGAGGGAATTGACCTTGAACAAAAGCATCAAACTGGGCGTTGCGGGAGCGCTGCTGGTCTGTCTGCTGACCGGATGCTCGCAAAAAGCGCCGGTGGACACGGCGGCGGACGGCGATTTCGCGCCCGTTACCACGCTTGCGCCGGGCACTATCGCGTCCGAGGGCGGCGGAGTTGCGTCCGAAAGCGGCCTGGCGGGCGGCAATTTGCCCATTGACGTGACGCTCGCGCCGGAAACCGCGGTTCCGGAGGACGTGCCGGGCGATGCTACGCCCGAGCCCGCGGACACGCCGGAGCCGACTGCCGAGCCGTTTACGTATTCGCTGATTCCGATCTCGGATCGATCGATGGGCTTTATATTCGCCTATCCGGACGGCTGGGCGAATTTGCCCGGCAAAAACACGATCTGCTATCGCGAAATCGTGCCGGCGGGCGAGTTCCCCGCGCGCGTCGCCGTGGCGAAAAAGTCCGTGGCGCACACGCCGAAGAGCTCGAAGGTGTTTTCCGAATTCAAGAGCTTTGCCGACACAATCTCCGCACTATACGATTCAGAGACCTTTGAATATACCGACCAGAGCGATCAGGCGTATTTCATAGGCCAGAAGGCGTATGAAACCTATTATCTCGGCTATTCGGACAATGTCGAGGTCAAGGGCTACATGATCGCCTGCGGCATCGATTACGGCTCGAACCACTATATCGTGATCTTCCATTTCTGCGCTCCCTATGAGGACTTCGACAAAATGCTGCCGATGATGAAGCAGATGCGCGACACGGTAATGTTTGTGGATTAAGGCGGGCAATCCACTAAAACCAACGAATCCCACACCCTTTTCGGGGCGTGGGATTCTATTTCGAATTGCGGCGTCTGTGGGCGGTGCAATCCAATCTCTTATATCGTCGGCTTAACGAACAGCTGGTCGATCGAGCCGTATATTGTTTGATAATCGCCGAGTTTTATAAAACCGTATTTTTCGTACAGCCCGATTTCTCCGCTCATGACATATATTTTTTCATATCCCTGCTCGCGCGCATAGGAAACCGCGCTTTGAATCATCCGCTCCGATAATCTCCGGCCGCGGTAGGGCTCGTCCACAAACACAAATCCTATAAACGGCGTAAACGGATATTCGTCCGGCAGCTCGTCCTTTTCAACAAATGTGCAGAATCCCGCCACCCTTTCATCAACGCGGGCCGCAAAAACCCTTTCTCCTGGCTTAAAGTCGTTGCGTTTCATCTTTTGAGCTAGATAAGGCCCCGCCTTCCACGAACATCCCTCCGCCAGACGAATGGTTTCATTCCAATACTGATGCCCCTGCGTCATGCAATGAATTTCAGTCATATCTCTCCTAAGCTCCTGTTTATTGCAGCAGAATCGATATTCTCCTGAGCGAATTGCAATTCAAGGGGACGCTTCTCTGCGAAGCATCCCCTTTCAAGCGCTTTCTCTAAATCAGCCCTTGTTCGCACCGGCCATGCCGAAGCCCTTCGACATGAAATTCTGCGAAAGGATATACAGCACGATCGACGGCATCGAATAAACCACCGAATAGGCCGCCAACTGGCCGTAATTTACGTCGTGCTGACCGAAATACTGGTACAAACGCACCGACGCGGGATACTTCTCCTGCGATTGCAGCAGGATATACGGCGTAAAGAAGTTGCCCCAGCTGCCGGAGAAGGTGAAGATCGCGATCGTGCACAGTCCGGGCAGCATCAGCGGCGCGACGATGTGAATAATGCTCTGCAGCGTATTCGCGCCGTCGACCCATGCGGCCTCCTCCAGCGCAATCGGCACCGTATCCATGAAGTTCTTCATCATCCACATGCAATACGGCAGCGACGTTGCCGACATGAACAGCACCACGCCGAAGATATTGTCCATCAGATGCAGCGTCAGGAACAGCTTGTACACCGGGATCATCACCGTGGTCATCGGAAGGCAGGACATGAACAGGATCGTGTACATGAACGTCTTTCCGTATTTCAATTCATAGCGCGACAGCGGATAGCTCGCCAGCGCCGTGACCACCACCACGATCACCGTCTGCCCCAATGCCAGCAGAAGGCCGACCACGAACGCGTTGCGGTTCTTTGAGGAAGCAAACACGGCCTGGTAATTGGCCAGCGTCCACGTTTCCGGCGTTTTCAGGCCCGGATTGGCGTTGGCGTCCAGCGAAGCAATCACGATCCACGCCAGCGGCAAAAGGAAGATGATCGCCATGATCGTCATGATCGTATACGCGGTTTTCGCGCCCTTTTTCTGATACATACAGCTTCCTCCTTCCCGTCAGCGGTCCTTGGCGATGCGCGTGTACAGCACGCTCAGCGCCATGCCGATCATCAGAAGCACGATCGAAATCGCCGTGCCATAGCCGAGCTGGAAGCTCTTGAATGCCTGAATGTACATATAAATCGGCAGCGTCTGCGTCTTTCCGCTGGGGCCGCCGCCGGTCAGCGCGTAAATCAGGCCGAACACGCCGAGCGTCATCAGCGTAATCAGCATGGTATTGGTGAAAATCGTGGGCTTTACATGGGGAATGATAATATGCCGGAGCGTCTGGAATTTGCTCGCGCCGTCGATATACGCGCTCTCCTCGATATCGGCCGGCACGTCGTCCAGCGCCGCCTGAAAGACCATCATCGAATACGCCGTGCCGTGCCAGAGATTGGCGAGAATTACCGTCAGCATCGGATGCTGAAACAGCCACGGCACGGGATTGCCGCCGAAGAGCACAATGATGCGGTTCAGCGTGCCGGTTCCCTTGTTGTAAAAGAACGCATAGCTGCAAATCGCCACGACGATTCCCGGCATGACCCAGGCGCCCAGCATGATCGAGCCGACGATTCTCCTAAACAGGCGATTGCGGTTTTTCATGAAATACGCCATCATGAAGCCCAGCAGATTCTGCCCGAGCACCGATCCGATCAGGAACACGAGCGTGAGCTTCACGGAATTGAACATGTCCTTATCGGAAAACAGCTTCTTGTAATTGTAGAGCCCGACGAACTGCAGATCCTTCGCAGCCGCGCCCGACAGCGCCAGATTGGTAAACGAATAATACACCGACATCAGCATCGGCCACAGAAAGAACATCGCGAGCAGCGCCAGCGCCGGCCAAAGCAGCACCGTTCTCGAAATCACGCGCTTGATCTTCTGCGAAACAGTCAGATTCCGCTTGGAAGTGAAACCTCGATTCATGGCATTCTGCCCCCTTGCGTGGGATACGCGCTTTTGCGAGCGCACGCTTTATAAGCCAATGGCGGCGATCCGAGAATGCTCAGGGACCGCCGCGCAGGTATGGTTTTAACGGTTTTTACTTGGTCAGGCAGCCGCAGTCCTTCACGAAGTCCGCGCCAACCAGATCGGTCACGGACTGATCGTAGTAAGCCATCGCGTCCTCAACGGAGGAGCCGGTTACGACCTTTTCAACCGCCGTGTAAATATAGGAAGAAACGGTGGAGTAGTTCTCGTTCGCCGGACGATACGCGGTGAAGTCCAGATAGCTCGTCGCCAGCGCGATGAACGGAGTGGAGGCATAGGCCTCGACCTCGGTCATGGTGGACACGGTCGCCAGGTCGCCGCGCGCGATGATGAAATCGGTGTAGGCGATTTCCGGATCCATCAGCATGGTCGCGAACTCAAACGCCTCGTCGGGATGCGGGCAGGAAGCGGACAGCGTCAGCGCCCAGCCGCCGGACAGCGTGATGAAGCCGTCGCCGTTCTGCATGGGCATCTTGGCAAATCCGATCTTGTCCTGATAGCCTTCCCACGGTTGGGTGCCGGTGGGCATGAATCTGGACGGATACCAGTTGCCGTTCAGGAAGATGCCGCACTGGTCCTGCATCATGTACTCGGTCATGGTGCTGGAGGCGTTCGCGTCGATGACCTCGTACTGCTCGCCGCCGAGACCTTCCGCATACAGATCGTGGAAGAACTTCATGGAATCATAGAAGCCCTGAGAATTGATGTTCCAAATGCCGGTCGCATCGTCCACCAGGCGCTCGCCGGTGCCGTAGAAGAACATCAGGAAGGAGTTCATCGTCGTGCCCTCTGCCCCCACTGCGGATGAGGACATCCACATCGGAACCGTAATGCCGGCTTCCTTCAGCGCCTTCGCGGAGTCAATGATCTCCTGCCAGGTCGTGGGCTGCCATTCCGCGCCCAGGCCGGCCTTCTCCATGGCCGCCTTGTTGTACCACAGGCCGCGGGTATCGGTATCGGAGGGGATGCCGTACACGCTGCCGTCCGCAGCCGTTACGCCCGCGGCGGTCGCGGCGTAAATCGTGCCGTCGTTCCACTTGTCCCACTTCGCGACATAGTCGTCGAGCTTCATGAAGTAGCCCGCCGCCACGTCGGCCTGAAGCTGGAAGGTGTCGTACAGGATGATGTCCGGAGCGGTGCTCGGATCGCCCAGCTGCAGCTGCATCTTGGTGAAGAAGTCGCCGTCCCGCACGGGCTCGGCCTGAATCTTGACCTCCACCTGATCCTTCTTGTCCCAGGCGTTCCAGGTATCCATGACCCAATTGTAGCGATAGTCGTTCTCGCCGCGGTCGCTGCTGTCGTTGTACGCGATGGTCAGGGTGATCTTGTCGCCCTCCGCCAGCGCCATACCGGTGCATGCCAGCACCAGAACCAACGCCATCAGCATGCAAATCAGTTTCTTCATGGTCATAGGCTCCTCTCTTATTTATTATGGTCTTAACCGACCATCTGCTTTTATTATACAATACATTTGCGCGTCATGTCAACTGATTTTACCTATGTTTTGACTGATTTTTTTACAATCGACCTTCCAATTACCGTTAAAATGAACCGGCGATGCACTTCATTTTGCATCGCCGGAAAAATTATGAATTTTGAATTATACGCGGATATCGCCCATCGCGGTCGCGGGATGGCTTTCGAGAATCGGATCCACGACCTCGGAAATGAACTTCTCGGTCTGTTCCTCGGCCCGGCCGGTATATTTTTCCGGCGCGAGCAGCGCGGTCAGCGCCTCCCGGCTCAGCGGGAACGCGGGGTCGTCGGCAATTCGGTCGAGCAGATCGCTCTTCAAGCCCTCCATCTTCATGCGCGCGGCCGCCGCCTGCGAATGCACGCGCACGCGCTCGTGAATCTCCTGCCGGTCGCCGCCGTTTTTCACGGATTCCATGATGATATCCTCGGTGGCCATAAACGGCAGATTCTCGTTCACGCGCTGCGCGATCATCTTCGGATACACGACCATGCCGGAGGCGATGTTCGCGTACAGCTCGAGCACCGCGTCGGTCGCGAGGAACGCCTCAGGCAGCGAAAGCCTGCGGTTCGCGCTGTCGTCGAGCGTGCGCTCGAACCACTGCGTCGCCGCGGTCATCGAAGCGTCCTGCGTCAGCGCCATTACGTGTCTGGAAAGCGCGCAAATGCGCTCCGAGCGCATCGGATTGCGCTTGTACGCCATTGCGGACGAGCCGATCTGGTTCTTCTCAAACGGTTCCTCCACCTCGCGGAACGACTGAAGCAGGCGCAGATCCTGCGCGAATTTGTAGGCGCTCTGCGCGACGGCCGAAAGCGCGTCCAGCACGCGGCTGTCGAGCTTGCGCGGATACGTCTGGCCCGACACGGCGAACGTCTTTTCCATGCCCATCTTTTCGGCAATGCGCCTTTCGAGCTCGTCGACCTTTTTGCCGTCGCCGTCGAACAGCTCCATGAAGCTCACCTGCGTGCCCGTCGCGCCGCGATTGCCCAGCAGCTTCAGCGTCGAAAGCGTGAATTCAATTTCCTCGAGATCCATCGTCAGATCCTGCATCCACAGGCACGCGCGCTTGCCCACCGTCGTCAGCTGCGCGGGCTGCAAATGCGTGTAGCCCAGCGTCGGCAGCGCCTTGTATTCCCACGCGAACGCGCGCAGGCGGCGCAGCACCTCAATCACCTTTTCATGAATCAGCTGAAGCGCGTCGCGCAGCATCAGAATGTCGGCGTTGTCGGTCACATAGCAGCTCGTCGCGCCCAGATGAATGATGCCGCGCGCGTTCGGGCAAACGTCGCCGTACGCGTGCACATGCGCCATTACGTCGTGGCGAACGCGTTCCTCGTGGCGGCGCGCCGCCTCGTAATCGATGTCGGTCACATGCGCCTTCAGCTCGTCCACCTGTGCCTGCGTAATCGGCAGGCCCAGCTCCATTTCGGATTCGGCCAGGGCCACCCACAGCCGGCGCCAGGTGGTAAACTTCCGGTCGGGCGAAAAGATATACTGCATCTCGCGGCTGGCATAGCGGCTGTTCAGCGGCGTTTCATACGTATCCTTCATTTTGCTCTCCTTCAATGGCCGTTACGCGCGGATGATCAGCTCGTCGCGGCCGGGGCCGACGGAAACATACGGAATCGGGCAGCCGACGCGCTTTTCGATGAACTCGATATAATCGCGCGCCGCCTTCGGCAGGTCTTCGTATTTGCGCACGCCGGAAATATCGCAGTTCCAGCCCGGCAGCACCTCGTAGACCGGCTCGCAATCGTACAGGTCGGGCGTGTACGGGAATCTTTCGATCGTTTCGCCGTGCAGCTTATACGCCACGCACACCGGAATCTCGGTCAGATAGCTCAATACGTCCAGCTTCGTCAGCGCCAGCGCCGTCGCGCCCTGCAGCTTCGTGCCGTAGCGCGTGGCCACGATGTCCATCCACGCCACTCTTCTCGGTCTGCCGGTCGCCGCGCCGTATTCCGCGCCCGCCTCGCGCAGGTCGTGCGCCGCCTGGCCGTCCAGCTCGCCCACGAACGGGCCCTCGCCCACGCAGGTCGAATACGCCTTCGTAACGCCCACAACCTCGTCAACCTTCAGGCTCGGCAGTCCGCAGCCCACCGGCGCGTTCGCCGCCAGCGGAGAAGACGAAGACGTGAACGGGTAAATGCCGTAGTTGATATCGCGCAGCGCGCCCAGCTGCGCCTCAAACATGATGCTCTTGCCCGCCTCATGCGCGCTTTCCAGCAGCTCGCCTGCATCGCACAGATACGGAATCAGCGGATTGCCATACGTGTGAATCCAGTTAAGCACCTCGTCGTAATCGATCGGCTCCTTGCCGTAGCCGCGAACGATGATGTCGTTCTTCCAGTCGATCAGGCGCTTCAGATGCTTTTCCAGCGTCTCCGGATGCTTCAAATCGCCCATCTGGATCGCTTTCTTCATATATTTATCGCCGTAAATGGGGCTGATGCCGCGCAGCGTGGAGCCGAAATGATCCTTGCCCAGGCGCTCCTCTTCCCACTTGTCCTGCGCCGGATGAATCGGCAGCACCATCAGCGCGCGATCGGAAATCTTCAGGTTCTTCGGCGAAATCTCAACGCCCTTCTCGCGCAGACGGCCGATTTCCTCGCACAGGTGCTTCAGATCCACCACAACGCCCGCGCCCAGCAGGTTGATCGCGTCGCGATGGAAGATGCCCGACGGCAGCAGGTTCAGCGCGAACTTGCCGTATTCGTTCACCACCGTGTGGCCGGCGTTGTTGCCGCCCTGATAGCGCACCACCACATCGAACTTATCGGCAAAGTAATCGACCATGCGGCCCTTTCCTTCGTCGCCCCAGTTGATTCCAACGATTGCAGTATTCGACATACTCTTCACCTCATATACGAACATTTCTTGAGCCATGCATTGTTGCCATTCGGAAATATTGGCCTCTTGAGCCACTTTCCAACCTATTATAGCAGATTCCGCGGCTTTTTTCCATCCTCGAAGGTTAAATCAGCGATTTTTTGCGTTCATTCAATTCGCGCGAGAGGGCGAGGTATTCTTCATTCAGTTTCTCCGGCGAATCGCCCTTTTTCGGCGCGCTCATCCGGGACGCGAGCACGGCCAGGCGCATTTGCAGCAGCGAAACCTCCGTTTCGATCGCCTCGCGCTGCCGATCCGCGTTCTCCCGCGCGCTCTTTTCGGCCGCGCCGCCCTCGAATGCATCCAACTTTTCCGCATTGAATTCGAGCATTCGCGTGGCCACGGAATCGCGAAACGCGCGATCGTGGCTGACGAACAGAATCGTTCCCTGATAACCCGCCAGCAGCTCGCCCAGCGCATCGAGCGTAAATACGTCCAAATGGTTCGTCGGCTCGTCCAGCAAAAGCAGATTCGCGCTTCCCAGCAGCAGCTTCGCCAGCGCCACGCGCCCCCGCTCGCCGCCGGAAAGCACGCGCGCAGGCTTGAATACGTCGTCTCCGCGCAGCGCGAGGCGCGCGAGCACCGTTCGCACGTCGGATTCGCAATGCTCCGTATCGCGCAGAATGTTTTCCAGCGCCGACAGATCGGGATTCAGCGTGCGCTCGTGGGTCTGATCGAACCAGCCGACGCGCGCGGCGGGATTGAATCGAATGGCGCGATCGGCGCTCCCATTCAGCAGCGCGCTCTGCTGCTCGAGCCGCCCCTCCTCCGCAGCCTTTGCGGCGATGGCGCGCAGAAGCGTAGTCTTTCCGCAGCCGTTCGGGCCGACCAGCGCGGTGCGGCTGCCGGTGGGCAATCGAAAGCTCGCGTTTTTCAGAAGCGATTTATCGCCCGCGCGCAGCGTAATATATCGCGCCTCCAGAACCGTCTTCGCGCTCACCGGATTGCCCGCGCCCAGCGCCATTTGAATCGCCACGTCGCCGCGCGGCCGGGTTTTGACCTCCATATGGCTCAGCCGCGATTCCATTTGCCGGCGCGCCTTGTGGAACTGCTCGGATTTCTGGCGGCTGTCCATCCTGTGCAGGCGCGCCTCGCTGTTGCCCATGCGGGTCGGGGCCTTTTTCATCTGGCTCGCGCGCTCGCGATTGTCCTGAATTGACGCGCGCAATCGCGCCTGTTCGCCGCGATACTGATCGTATTCAAACTGCTGAAACGCGCGCCGGCGCTCCAGTTCCGCGCGATAATCGCTGTAATTGCCGGGAAAATCGGTAATCTTGCCGTCTTCAAGATGCAATATGCGCGTGCACAGCGCGTCCAGCAGATCCCGATCGTGGCTGACGAGCAGAATCGCGCCCTCATAGCGCATAAGCTCGTCCTTCAGCTCCTGAACGCCCTCCGCGTCCAGATCGGTCGTCGGCTCGTCGGCCAGCAAAAGCGGCGCGCGCTGCGAGAGCGCAAAGGCAATGCGCCGGCGCGTCCTCTCGCCGCCGGAAAGGCCCTCGCGCGCCTCCTGCGCGGCAAATCGCGATCGCATTTCGGCGTTTTCCGCCGTTTCGCCATCGCCGAGCTGGCGAATCATCGCCATTTCTCCATATCGCGCAACGGAGCCCGCGTCCGGCGCGCGCTCGCCGGACAGCACGTCCAGCAGCGTGGTCTTTCCCGCGCCGTTTTCGCCGATCAGGCCGATGCGCTCGCCATCGTAAACGCTGATTTTGTCAATATCCAGCACACGGCGAACGCCGAATTCCACGACGATTCCGTTCGCCTCCAGCAGCAATTTGGGCATAAAAAACACTCCTTCCGCCGTTGAAGGAGCGCAAAAAGGCACAGTTTGGGTTCTGCGACGCATACGCAACCTCCAAACGGCATACACAAATCAGCCGCCCGTTCAAGCGGCCTGTCTGAATAACGCCGAATCTCAGTCGCGAATCAACATCGTTGCGCCGTGTACCTTCCTTTCTCAAGATAATCCAATTATAACCGAATCACATTCAAAAGTCAATAGCCGCCCTGCGCGCGAATAATTTTCTTTTCTCGCGGGCCGTTTTGTGGTAAAATTCTTGCGGAAACAATCGAGGGAGGGATGCTCATGGAGGCGCTTCAGGCTCTGGAACGCGCGCGCGACGGCCTTTGCTGGCAGCATCCTTCTCTCGCCGCCTGCATCGAACGCCTGAAGCCCGAAGCTGTTCCCGGCGCGCGCGCATTCGCCGTCGACGGGCGCAGAATCGTATTCGGAGCCGAGCTTCCGGCCGAATACTTTTCCCCGAATCGCTTAAAGCGCACGCTTTTGCACATGATTGCGCACTGTCTGCTGGGGCATCCGTGGCAGAAGCGCCGCGACGCGGCGATGGACGTGCAGGCATGGCTGCTGGCCGAGGAAATTGCCCCGGAAACGGCGCTTTCGGGCGGCGCGCAGGAGTTCAGGCGGCGTTTGCGGAACGCGGATTCGCTTTCGCAAATAGAGGCGCTTCTCAAAACCGATCCGTTTCTCCGCGAGCAGCTTCCCGAATTGCAAACGCGCATCGCGCTGGACGACCACGCTCTCTGGTCGCGCGCGGACGACGAGGCGCGTGCCGCATGGGGCGAGGGTGCTTCCCTTTCGCATCGGCGCGGAAACGGCGGCGCGGGCAGCTCGGCCGGCGGGCAGAGGCTCGAATGGTCGCCCGCCCGCGCGGATGCGGACGCGCTCGCCCGCTATCTCGCGCGGTATTCGGTTTTGCGCGAAAACGCGCGAGAGGACCCGGATTGCTTCCAAAGCGCGTGGTATCTCTACGGCCTCGAGCACTATGGAAATATGCCGCTGATCGAGCCGGCGGAGTCGCGCGAGGAACGGCGGCTGGAAACGCTGGCGATCGTAATCGACACGTCCGGCTCGTGCGCGCGGGGACTGACGCAGCGCTTTCTCGCGCTGCTGTGCGGCCTGATGCGCGAAAGCGGCCTGTTTTTCCGGCGATTCAACCTGCGCATTCTGCAGTGCGACGCGCGCGTGCAGCGGGACGACTCCATTTGCGATTTGCGCGCGTTTGAGCGATACATCGCCAGTCTCGAGCTCATCGGCGGCGGCGGAACGGATTTTCGCCCGGCATTCGAGCGCATCGACGCGCTGATTGCGTCCGGCGCGCTGCGAGGGCTCCGGGGCGCGCTGTTTTTCTCGGACGGCCGCGGCATTTTTCCGTCCAGCCCGCCCGAATATGAAACGACGTTTGTATTTTTGAAGCACCGCTTCGACGCGATTGACGTGCCGGCCTGGGTGCGCCGGCTTGTTCTCGACGCGCCGCCGCCGCAGGGCGGAGAATACATCGAATACTGATTCGGAGGAAAACCGATATGAACATTCGCGAAGCCATTCGCCAGACGGAGCTCGCGCTGCGCGCCTATGCGGCCCGCGACGCGCAGGGAAGCGCGCTGATTCCGACGGAATCGCAGCGCCCGATTTACCTGCTGGGCGCGCCGGGCGTGGGCAAAACGGCCGCGGCGGAAGAGGTCGCGCGGCGGCTGGGCGTTGGGCTGGTTTCCTATACGCTCACGCACCACACCCGCCAGAGCGCGCTCGGCCTTCCGCAGCTGGTCGCGCGCACGTTTGCCGGCAGGGAAACGATGGTCACGGAATACACGATGTCCGAAATCATCGCCGGCATTTACCGCTACATGGAGCAGACGGGGCAAAAGCGCGGCATTCTGTTTCTGGACGAAATCAACTGCGTGTCGGAGACGCTGCTGCCCGCGATCATGGAGCTTTTGCAGCACAAGCGCTTCGGCGAGCACCGCGTGCCGGACGGCTGGATGATCGTCTGCGCGGGCAATCCTGAGCAATACAATCGCTCGGCGCGGGCGTTTGATCCCGTGGCGATGGATCGCGTGCGCGTGCTGCGCGTGGAGCCGGATCTGAACGCCTGGCTGGAATACGCGGCGGAAACGGGCGTAAATGCGGTCATTCGCAGCTATCTCCGCCTGTCTCCGGGCGAATTTTACCGCATCGAGGCCGACGGCGCGATCACGCCGCGCAGTTGGACGGATCTTTCGCAAATGATTTTCGCGCTCGAAGCGCTGGGCGAAACACCGGACGAGACGCTGTTCGAGCAATATCTGCAGTGCCCGGAGGTGTGCCGGCGATTTGCGCTGTATGAAAAAATGTGCCGCAGCGCGGCGGGCGCGATGGATTTAAACGCCGTGCTGGAGGGCGATTTCTCCGCGTCCGACGAAATGCGGCAAAAGCCGTTTGAAGAAGCGCTGTTCGCCGCCGAGCTGCTCGCCGACCGGGTCGTTCGCGAATCCGCCGCCGCCGACATCGCCCGCGAAACCGCCGTTCGCCTTTCCCAATTTGCCGACGGCGCGCGCAGGAGCTGTCCGGCCGCAGAAAATCGCGGCAATCCGTCCGCCGATGGCGATTCGCGCGAAACCGCCGTTCGCCTTTCCCAATTCGCCGACGGCGCGCGCAGGAGCTGTCCGGCCGCAGAAAATCGCGGCAATCCGCCCGCCGATGGCGATTCGCGTAAATCCAACGACGCTGCCCGCGAAGCTGCCGCGCATCTCGACCAATCTGCCGCCGTTCGCAGAAGCGGGGCAAATCTCCTGAACGCCTGCCGCGAACAGCTTGCACGGCGCGAGCATGCGCTGGACGTGCGCAAAAGCGTCGGCGGGCTTTCCGAGGCGGAGGAAAATCGCGAGCGCGCGCTGCTGAATCGGATTCGCGATTGCATTTCGAGCGCCTCCGCCGCCCCCGATTTTGCCGCGGCGCTGGACGCGTTTCTCGAGCGCGCCCATTCGGAGTCCGACGAAAAGGGCCGACTCGCAGCGGAATCGGCCCAAAATGCCCTTGATTTTATGGAAAATGCGTTTCCCCGGCGCGTTCAGATCGTGATGCTGTCGGAGCTGATGCACAACGAGCGCGCCGCGCGCTTCCTGCGCCGCAATCTGCCCGAGCGCATTCGCGCGCTCGAAGGCCGGCTGAATCCGGAGGCAACGCCTTAATCCGGATACACGATCGCGACCTTGCCGCAATGGCCGGAGGCCATCAGCGCGTAGGCCTTGTCCACGTCCTTCAATTCAAACCGGTGCGTAATCAGGCGATCCGGATGAATGCCCCAGCGCACGAGATGCTCCACCAGTTCCTCCATGCGCCACAGCGACGTGACCCAGCTGCCGTAAATCGTCTTCTGGCCGTGCATGATGTCCGGCGACGGGTTGAACGTCACGTCGCCGCCCTCGCCGACCATCGCCATTTTGCCCCATTCGCGCGTGCAGCGAATCGCCATCGCGCGGGCGGAATTGTTCGCCGAGCAGTCGATCGCGCGCTCGCAGCCGTGGCCGTCTGTCACGTTCAGAATCTCGCGCTCGCACGCCTCGGGATCGGCGGAATTGAATACGTAATCGGCAAGGCCCAGCTCGCGTGCCAGCTGCATGCGCTCTTCGTTTACGTCGCAGCCGATCGTCTTATCGCAGCCCATGGCCTTCGCCAGCATCAGCGTGGCCAATCCCACCGGGCCCAGACCCGTGACCAGCACGCGGTCGTTTCCGGAAACGCCCATCTTCATCAGTGCCTCGTAGCACGTGCCGAAGCCGCAGGCCACCTGCGCGCCGTCCTCATAGGAGAGCTCGTCCGGCAGCGCGATCAGATCCTTTTCGTCGCACAGCATATACGGCGACATGCCGCCGTTGCGCTGCCAGCCGTACGCCGCGCGGTGCGGGCTCTTGCAGGAGATGTAATAGCCGCGTCGGCAATCGTAGCACACGCCGCAGCCGGAAATGTGATACACGATCACACGATCGCCCTTCTTGAACCGCTTCAGGCCCTCGCCTTCCTCGACGATGATTCCGCACGGCTCGTGGCCCGCGATCCTGCCCGGCTGATAGCCCTCCGGCCCCTTGCCCACGTGCGCGCGATAGATGCAGCGAATGTCCGAGCCGCAAATGGTCGACGCCTTCGTCTTCACCAGCACCTGGCCGTGGCCCGGCTTCGGAATCGAGAATTCGCGCAGCTCCACCGTGCTGTTGCCCGGCAGAATTGCGCCCAGCATTTTAGGATTCATTCTTCATCCCTCCTTCTACCGATAGTATAAATCCTGCGCGCGCGTTTTTTTAGAGACGAACGCGACTTTTTTGCCCCTGATATGTCGCGTTTGCGCAGGTTTTCTTGTCTTTTCGCGCAGGTTTTGCTATAATGCCATCAGGGAGGGACGGCAAATGGAGACCTATCATTTTTCCCGCAGCTTCGAAATGGACGGGCTGCTCGTATCGCCCACGCACGTGCGCGTGGAGCGGCTCGCGCCGGTCATCGCGGCGCACCGCCATTCCAACAGCAGCTACGAAATCCATTACACGGCGCGCGGCCGCGGGCGCGTCTGCATTGGGGAAACGACCTATGCGGTTTCCCCGGGCACGGCGTATGTGACCGGGCCGAACGTGCTGCACGCGCAGTTTTCGGACGCCGCCGATCCAGTGATCGAATACTGCCTGTATCTGAATTGCCGCCCGTCGCGGCGCGCGCGGGAAAGCGTGCTCGCGCCGTTTCAGAAAACGGGCTTCTGGATCGGCGAAAACGCGCAGCGGCTCTGCGAACTGCTGCTCGCGCTGCTGGAGGAACGCCGGAGCGCGCTTCCGGACATGGAGGAAATGAGCGAATCGCTTCTTCGGCAAATCATCGTGCATTTAAACCGCTGCTATCGCGAGGCCGCCGCGCCGCCGCCGCGAATGGAAGCAGCGCCCGCGCCCGGCGATGAAAGCCGGTTCTATCCGCTGGTGGAGGACGCGTTTTTCTATCATTATCCCACGCTGCGGCTGGCCGATCTGGCCGCGATGCTGAATCTGAGCCCGCGGCAGGTGCAGCGCTTCCTGCTCAACCACTATGGCAAGAGCTTTACCCAGAAGCGCGCGGACGCGCAAATGGCCGCCGCCGCGGAGCTGCTGCGCTCGACAAACCTGAGCATTACGCAAATCGGCGAGCAGACGGGCTTTTCCTCGGTCGAGCACTTTTCCACGGCCTTCCGCCGCTATTATCGCTGCTCCCCCACCGCGTTTCGCCGCCAGAACCATGAGAAATAGATTCCCAGCCGACGATGTCCAGGTTGCGGAAACGCTTATTACTGCGCATGCCGCAGCATTTCATGCGCTTCCGAATTCTTCACCGCTTGCAGAAACGCGCGTTTTGCGGTACAATACAATCACAAAAGCCATTTACAAGGAGGAATTCCATTGTTTATTGCGGATGCACATTGCGATACCCTGTACCAGCTGACCATTGCAAACCGCGCGCTCGCGGACTGCACGGTCGCGCCGGAGCGCATGCAGCGCGGCGGACTGTGCCTGCAGACCTATGCGATGTTCGTCGGCGCGAAGGGCCCGGCGGGCACGCCCTATTCGGACGGCAAAAAAATGCTGGCAAAAAGCGGCGAGCTGGGCGTAGAGATTCTGCGCGGCCCGCTTCCCGACGCGTTTCCGAACCGGCCGACGGGCGTATTGAGCGTCGAGGGCGGCGAGCTGTTCGTGGGCGATTTGAACAAGCTGGCGGAATTTGACGACGACAGCCGTCTGCGCGCGGTGGCGCTGACGTGGAACTGGGAAAACGAAATCGGCTATCCCGGAAGCAGCGGCTCGGAAAAGGGCCTCAAGCCGTTCGGCCGGGAGCTGATCGCCGAAATGGATCGCCGCGGCATACTGACCGACGTATCGCATTTAAACGACGCGGGCTTCTGGGACGTGGTCAAGCTGTCCGCGCTGCCGCCGATCGCGACGCACTCGAATCTGCGCTGGCTGTGCGATGTGAGCCGCAATTTAACGCGCGAAATGGCGCAGGCGATCATCGATCGCGGCGGCTTCATCGGCATGAATTTCTATGCCTCCTTCCTGGTCAAGGAGGGAAATGCGGCGATCGACGACGTGGTGCGCCATATCGACGCGCTGATGGAGATGGGCGGCGAGGACGTGGTCGGCTTCGGCTCGGACTTCGACGGCATTTCCGCATGGCCGGAGGGACTCGGCAATCCGGCGGACTTCCCGAATCTGATCGACGTGCTGCGTCGGCACGGCTATACGGAGGCGCAGATCGAAAAAATCGCCTGGAAAAACTATTGGCGCGTGCTGAAGCAGGCGGAAAAGCAAAGGGCATAACGAAAACGCAGTCTCCTGCTGCAAAACGGCGGCAGGAGGCTGTTTCTATCGCAAAAACGCGCGCATTTGCTTTTTCTGGAAAACGTGTTATAATGGTCAAACAGGCCGCATGAGGGGCTTGAAACGCGAGAATTTACGAGGTCGGTGAAATGCTGAAAACGAACGAATCCCGTCGCACGGCGATGGGCGCGGCGATTGTGGCCGCGCTGGTAATTGCTTCCGTAATTCTGTATCTGCGGCTCGGAAAGCCGATGATCGCTCTGGTGCGCGATCCGGCGCGGCTGCGCGCGTGGGTGGACGGCCTCGGCTGGAAGAGCCGCATCGTCTATGGCGCAATGGTGTGCTTTCAGGTCGTGGTCGCCATCATTCCGGGCGAGCCGCTGGAGCTGGCGGCGGGCTATGCGTTCGGCGCGCTCGAGGGCACGCTGATCTGTCTGGCGGGCATTTTCGCCGGCAGCATGATCGTATTTCTGCTGGTGCGCCGGTTCGGAATCAAGCTGGTGCGGCTGTTTTTTTCGGAGGAAAAGATCCAGTCGATGCGGTTTCTGAAAAACCCCAGGCGGCTGTTTATCGTAACGGCGGTGCTGATGCTGGTTCCGGGCACGCCGAAGGATTTGCTGACATACTGCGCGGGGCTGACGCCGCTGCCGGTGACCACGTGGATGCTGATCGCGTCGGTGGGACGCATTCCGTCGGTCATTACGTCCACGCTGGGCGGACACGCGCTGAGCGAGGGCAATTACGGCTTCGCGGCGATCGTATTCGGCGCAACCGCGCTGCTCTGCGGCGGCGGACTCTGGCTATACGGAAGGATGCAGCAGAAAAATGCGAATGAAAAGGGCGATTAAATGGATCGCGCTGGCGCTGGCACTCGTTTGCTGCGCGGCGTTCTTTGCAAACGGCTATCTCGCCGGACGCTATTCGGTGCGCGGCGCGGATTTATCGCATTATCAGGGCGACGTGGACTTCGCCGCGCTGGAAGCGCAGGGGCTTTCGTTCGTATTCATCAAGGCCACGGAGGGCAGCGCGCACACGGACGAGCGCTTCGAGGAAAACCTGGAAAAGGTGCAGAAAACTAGCCTGCGCTATGGCTTTTACCACTTTTTCAGCTTTGATTCGCCCGGCAAAACACAGGCGGAGAATTTCATTGCGCGCGTTCCGCAGCTGGACGGCATGCTGCCGCCGGTGATCGACGTGGAGTATTACGGCGATTACTTCCGCAATCCGCCCGACGCGGCGCGGGTGCGGCCCGAGCTCGAGGCCATGATCGATGCGCTGACCGCGCATTACGGCGTAAAGCCGATTCTGTATTCCACGCTGCGGGCGTACGGACGATATCTGAAGGGCGCGTTTGAGGATTGCGATCTCTGGATTCGCAGCGTGTATTTTCCGCCGGTGGGCGTGAAATGGACGTTCTGGCAATACACCGATCGCGCGCGGCTGAACGGCTATTCCGGCGAGGAATCGCGCATCGATCTGAACGTATTCTCCGGAAACGCGGAGATGTTTTCACAATACGGGCTGAAATAGCGGATTATTGGATTTGCGGAGGGAAATGCAATGGATTGCTGGCACACGATTGAAACGCAAAAGGACATTGATTTGTTAAAGACCACCTATGGCGATTTTCACGACGCTTGTCTCGTATCGCTCAACTTTAAGAGTGGAGCTTTCGTAGACGACGAACTGACAATGGATCTTGGAACGGCGGAGGAAAGAGTATTATCCGCGGTATTTCAGTGCCAGTGGGAGCCGAAGACTATTGAATTGCAGTTTTCAGGCTTGCGGCAAACGCATCTGATTGGCTGGCAGGCGAACTATTCGTGCGATATTACAGACGCTTATTTAGCATTCCACAACGATCTGCTGCCGGGAAAACCCGAAAGAGTAATCGTGTGGGCCGATACGGGTCTGTTTAACGTTCACAAAATCGACAATTCCATTCACGAACCGGCGGTAACCTACATCGTGGCAAACGCCTTAAGATGGCGCATCGCAGATTGATGAGCGTCCTCTTAACCTCCTTCCGACTCCAAAACAAACCGCATTCTTTTCCATTTGCGCCTCCGGGTTTTAATGATCGAGTGCTAATATAAAGGAGCAATCTACTATTGGGGGCGCATGAAGTGAAAAAGGTACTGAAGATTCTTCCCGGAATGGCGCTGGCGCTGGTAATCGCGGCGGCGGCGAAGGGACTGGAGGCGCTGGAGGGCAAGGCCGGACTGCATGTAATCGGCGCATCGGTGATCGCGCTGTTTATCGGCATGGCGGTCAACGCCTTTTACAAGCCCAATGCAACCACGCTTCCGGGCGTTAAATTCACCTCGAAAAAGATCCTGAAATTCGCCATCATTCTCCTGGGCGCAAGCCTGAACATCACGACGGTGCTGACCGTGGGCAAATTCTCGCTGACGGTCATGGTATTTACGCTGGCGACGTGCTTCGGTCTGGGCGCGGTGATCGGCAAGGCGCTGGGCCTGAACTGGAAGACGGCCAGCCTGATCAACGCCGGCACCGGCATTTGCGGCGGTTCGGCCATTGCGGCAATCGCGCCGGTGATTGAGGCGGACGATATGGATATCGCCTACGGCCTTTCGGCCACGTTCCTGTTCGATATGGCGATGATCGTGCTGTTTCCGATTCTCGGCCGCGCGCTGGAACTTTCGGACGCGGCGTTCGGCCTGTGGGCGGGCACGGCGGTCAACGACACCTCGAGCGTGGTGGCGACGGGCTATGCGTTCAGCGAGGCGGCCGGCGATTTCGCCACGATGGTCAAGCTCACGCGCACGCTGGCGATCATTCCGGCGGTGCTGGCGTTTTCGCTGGTCAATCTGCGCGTGAAGAGAAAGCAGCAGGCGGACGCGGCGGGCAAAAAGGTCAACCTCGCAAAGATTTTCCCGTGGTTCATTCTGGGCTTCCTCGCGATGTCGGGGCTCACGAGTCTTTCGCTGATTCCGGCGGGCTTCGCGGCATTTCTGAAGAGCGCGAGCAAATTCCTGATGGTCGCGGCGCTGGCGGCGATCGGCCTGAACACGGATTTCAAAAAGCTCTGCCGCTCCGGCGCAAAGCCGATGCTGCACGGCTTCATCATTTCGCTGCTGGTGGTGCTGGTCGCCATCGCGGTCGAATACGCCATCGGCGTGGCCCCGACAGGAACGCTGTAACCCCTCTTCCCCGCTCCGCGCGGGGATTTTTTCTATGAAAAAGCAGCCCATGCGGGCTGCAAACGGGATTTCCTCACAAAAACGCGGCGGAGGGGCTTATTCCTCCGCCGCATTTGCGCATTACAGAATGTATTCCTCCGTGCGCGCAGGACGATTTTTCATTTCCTCGCGCTTGGCGGTGTGCACCTCGGAATCATAGCCCATGACCGCATAGGCCGCGACCTTCGATTCCTCAACGCCGGGCTGGTTGAACGTATTGATATTCAGCATCGCGCCGGCATAGGCCGTGACCAGCTCGAAGAAGTACAGCAGCTGGCCGATCGTATACGCGCTCACCTCGGGCAGCTCGATCACCTGGCACATGCGCTCCGCCTTGTACAGCGCGTATTCCGTGCCCTGGCGCTCCGCCTCGATCAGCTGGTTGTGGCTCTTGCCGCCCAGGAACGCGATCGTGGGGATATCGTCGCAGCCGTGCGGGATGTTGGTCGTCGCGCGGAAATCGTTCACCTTCAGGAACGTGATCACCTTGTCGAACGGGCCCTCGGTGTACAGCTGCAGCTGCGAATGCTGGTCGGTTACGCCCAGCGTCTTGATCGGGGTCTGGCCGACATGGCAGGGCTTGCCGTCGAGCGTCACATTCTTGCCGAGCGATTCCGCCCACAGCTGCGCATACCAGTCCGCCATCAGCTTCAGGCTGTCGGCATACGGCATCATCACGGACATGTTCGCGCCCTTGTCAAACGCCAGCATCATCAGGCCCGCGTCCAGCAGCGCGGGATTCTGGAATACGTCGTCGGTCTTGCAGCGCTCGTCCATGTCGCGCGCGCCGGTCAGCATCGCGCGGATATCGATATTGCAAACCGCCGCCGCGATCAGGCCCACCGGGCACAGCTCGGAGAAGCGTCCGCCCACGCCGTCCGGAATGTAGAAGGTCTTGAAGCCCTCGCGCTTCGCGATCTTGATCAGGAAGCCCTTGGTTTCGGAGGTGGTGATCAGGATGTGCTTCTTCCAATCGTCGCCGCACGCCGCCTTCAGCGCGTCGGTCACGATCAGGTACTGGCTCATCGTCTCGGCCGTGCCGCCGGACTTGGTGATGACGTTGAAGCACGTCTTCTTCAGGTCGATCACGTCCATCAGCGCCGCCATGCGCTCCGGATCGATGTTGTCTTCGATATAAAGGCGCGGGCCGTTGCGCTTTTCGGCGGGCAGCTCGTTGTAATGCAGATGGTTCAGCGCCGCCTGCACCGCCGCCGGGCCGAGCGCGCTGCCGCCGATGCCGAGCACGACGAACGCCTCGAACTCGCCGCGGATCTCCGCAGCGGTCTTTTCGATTTCGGCAACGATCTTGTCCTGATTATAGGGCAGATCCATCCAGCCCTGCATATCCTTGCCGCGGCCGGCCTCGACCGCCGCGTGCGCCTGCTTCATTGCGGGAATTTTCGCGTCCAGCTCGGCGCGGGAAATGCCGCGCGGGCCCACATATTCAGTCATCATCGGATTGACATCCAGACGAATTTGATTCTTCATGCCATATTCCTCCATTCTATTGATCGTTTCCTATTATATTCCAAACCGCGCCCCGTGTCAATCACAAAACGGCTTTCGCGCTTTTTCCATACATTGCATTTGCTTTTGTCCCTTCATTTATCGCATAATGATTCTACAAAGGCATGCAGGGAGGAATCATTCATGCGCAAAATTCGTCGGGCGCTGTTCGTTCTGGCGCTTTGCGCGTGCTGCGCCTTCCCCGCATTTTGGCGCGACCGGCTTCTGCTGCCCGCCGCAAACGCGATTTCGCAGCTGACGGGGCGATTCCCGATTCCGTTTTACGCGCTTCTGGCCGCCGCCTGCCTCCTTGGAATGCGCAGGCCGCGGCGCGTCGCCTGCGCGCTGACGGCCTCGCTTCTGCTGATGTGGTTTCCCGCGTATTTCGTCCCGCGCGCGCCGATTGCCGCCGCCGGCGAAGCGGAGGTGCGCGCACTGTGCGAAAATCTGATCGACGCGCTGAATCGCTCGCAGCTCGAATTCACGGATTCGGCCATTCCGCAGGCGATCGCCGCCGTTCAGGCCGATTCCGGCTGCGAATTGCCCGAATACGCCGTAAAATTCGGCCCGGCGCGTCTTCTGAACGCGCTCGGACTCGCGGGCATATACGTTCCGTGGACGGCGGAGGCGCTGATCAACCCGAATCTGAACGCGGCGGCGCTGCCGTTTACCGCTGTGCACGAGCTGACGCATCGCCTGGGAATTGCCGACGAGACGCAGGCAAACCTCGCGGCATGGAAAATCAGCCTCCGGGCGGGCGGCGAGCTGGCGGATTCGGCGCGGCTGTGGGCGCTGCGCTACGCAATGGCGCGCGAACGCGAGGCCGATTCCGGCAAATGGGCCGCGCTGATTCACCGAATGAACGCCTCCACGCGCGAGCGCTTTTACCAGATGGGCGGGGGCGGCGCGCTCTCCGGCAGCGAGTCTTACGCGCGCCTGATCGATTTTCTCGCGGTCGACGCATCGCTCCTGTCCTGAGAAGCGCCCGCCGATTTTCCCGCGCTTGACACATTGCTTCTTTTATTTTAAAATGAATCCAGCAATCTGTCGGGAGGGCTTTGCATGCATTCGATCGCCGATATTTTTCATCATGTCGCCTGGGTGCGCGAGGAGGACGGCTTTTTCGAGCCGCTGCGCTTTTCGGCCGAGCGCATCGCCGATTACGAAATCAATCGCCCCTACGCGCCCTATTCCAAATGCACGGCCGGCGTAACGCTGGAATTTGAAACCGACGCGGAGACGATCGCCTTTGATTACGAGCTGCGCTCCTTTTCGGCCGGCCAGACAACGGACGGCTATTCCACCAGCGACGTGTTCGACGTATACGAAAACGGCGACTACGCGCTTACCGTAAATCCCGCGATTCACAAAGGGCGCTTCCGCTATCAAAGACAGAGCGCCGGGCGCACGCGCTTTTGCATTTACGCGCCGGTGGGCGCGGCGGTGCGGTTTTCGCGCTTTGCAATCGGCGATTTCGCCCCCGTTCCCGCGCCCGAAAAGAAGCTGCTGATCGCGGGCGATTCCATTTCGCAGGGGCTGTTCGGCATGCATCCGTCCCTTTCCGCCGCCGCGCGGCTCGGGCGCGAATTGAATATGGATTATCTGAATCTGTCGATCGGCGGCGATTGCTATCGTCCGGATCTGATTCCCGCTTCCCTGCCCTGGCGGCCCGACGCGATCATCGTCGAGCTGGGCACCAATGATTTCTGCTTCATTCGCGATTTCGGCTGCATTGAGCAAAACGTGCGCGGCTTTTTCCGCACGCTTCAGGCGCGCTTTTCGGGCGTTCCCTGCATCGTCGTATCGCCGTTCTGGATGACCGATTGGGACGAGCTTTCCGACGGCCGTCCCGCCTATACCGCGCGGCTCTGCGCGCTTTTGAGCGACCTCGCCCGCGCAAACGGCCTGCATTTTCTGGACGGCTTTTCCCTGATTCCGCACCAGTACCGCAATTTCAGCGATACCACGCATCCCTCGGACGACGGCTTTGCCGCCATGGCCGAAGGTCTTGCCGCTGCGCTGAAGCCGCTCGTTTAATGCATCAAAAAACGACCGCCGATCCTTCTTTCGATCGGCGGTCGTTTTGTCTTATTCCTCCTTGAAGCATTTGCTGCAGGGCGTAAATCCCAGCGCTTCGGCGGCTTCCTTCGTCTCCAGGCGCGGCGCTTCCGTGCGGCCGCAGAGCGGCTTGGAATGGTATTTCTTGCCGCCGAGCAGCGGCTGCCAGACCCATTCCGCCTCGCTTTCCGCGCTGCGCAGCGCGATACCCGCGTGCGCCTTGCCGGTCATCGGCGTAATCAGCATGCCCTCGAGCTCGGTTGCCTCCGCAATCTCGGGAAGCTGATCGAGCGCTTCCTCCGTAAGCACATTCAGCGCGCGAAACGCCTCTTCGGCGGTCGCGGTCAGCTCCGTCTCCACCGGGGCGACGAGCGTCACCGCGGCGACCTCTTCGCCGATCAGGCAGACGTGCAATTCCATTTCGCCGTCCAGCTTCAGCACGCGCAGATCGCCCTTTTCCTTCCATTCGGCGCCCTCCGGCGCGGGAAACGCGGCCACATACGCGTCAAACGCGGGCAGAGCCTCGGCCAGCGCGGCTCCGGCCAGCATCATCAATGCAAGAATCAACAGCATCAGGCGCTTCAGCATCTCAGATCACTCCTTCACAAATCGAATGACGTTCCAGCTCAGCGCGGGCACGCGAATCGCCGCGCGCCCCGAATCCATTTCGCCGCCCGGGCCGGCGGTGGGAGACACGTTGTCGGGATTTTCCTCGGTGTTCACGGCCTTTACATCGTCGTGATGCAGCAGAATGTGTTCCTCGAGGCGCAGCTTGCCGAACGCGCGCAGGTCGATCTCCAACTTGAAATCCTCCTGCAAATCGCGATTGACGCAGAACACCGTGACCGAGCCGTCGTCGCCGAGCGTGGCGGTCGCATCGATCGTGGGAACGGCCTCGAAATCGCGGCAATCGTACACAGGGCTGTCCACAATCGCGCGCAGCGCCGTGCCGCGGCCGTATTTCGACGCGTGCAGCAGCGGCCAGTACGTCGTCTGCGCCCAGCAACCGCCGCCGTTGCGCGTCATGATCGGCGCAATGACGTTCACCAGCTGCGCAAGGCACGCGATCTTCACGCGATCGGCGTTGCGCAGGAAGGTAATCAGGATCGAGCCGCACAGCAGCGCGTCCTCGAAATTGTAAACGTCCTCCAGCAGCGGCAGCGCTCTTCCCCAGCGGTCGCGCTTCCAGACCTCCTTGTCCTGCTGATTGGAATGATACCACACGTTCCATTCGTCGAACGACAGATGGATCGTCTTCTTCGAATGCTTTTTGCCCTTGACCGCGTCGCAGATCGAGACCACCGTGCGGATGAATTCGTCGGTATCCATCGCGCGCGCGAGGAAGCCGGGCGTATCGCCGGTGGGATTGCCGTAATAGCGATGCAGCGAAACATAATCGATGTTGTCGTAGCATTCCGACAGCATTTCGTATTCCCACGAGCCGAACGTGGGCATTTCGGAGCTGGACGAGCCGCACGCGACCAGTTCGATGCTCGGGTCCACCCACTTCATCATCTTCGCCGATTCGTTCGCGATTCGGCCGTATTCATGCGCCGTCTTCGCGCCCATCTGCCACGGGCCGTCCATCTCGTTGCCCAGGCACCACAGGCGAATGTTCAACGGGTCCTTTTTGCCGTTCTGAATGCGCAGGTCGGAAAACTTGCTTCCGCCCGGATGATTGGCGTATTCCACGATGTCGCGCGCCTGTTCCGGGCCGCGGGTGCCGAGGTTGATCGAATACATCGGGCTGGTATTCGCCTTTTCGCACCAGTCGCAGAATTCGTGCATGCCCACCTCGTTGGTCTCGGTCGTGAACCACGCCAGATCCAGCCGCTTCGGCCGGTTCGGGCCCACGGAGTCCTCCCAATTGAATCCGGAAACGAAATTGCCGCCGGGATAGCGCACCACCGGCACGCCCAGCGCGCGCACGCGCTCGATCACATCGCGACGAAAGCCCTGCTCATCCGCAAGCGGATGGCCGGGCTCGTAAATGCCGCCATAGACCGCGCGGCCGAGATGCTCGATGAACGAGCCGTACAGCCGCGGGTCGATTCTGCCGATCGTATATGCGCTGTCGAGAATGATTTTTGCCTCTTTCATGAGCGTTCTCCCCCTGTTTACAGGATTTTCCTCATGAATAGTATAACAGAGAATTTTACAATCGTCAATCCAATTTTTTACGGACGCAGGCCCATTCCGCCCTCCAATGTGAGCGTTTCGCCGGACATGTATTTAAAATCCGGCGACGCCAGCTGCACGCACACGCGGCCGATTTCCAGCTCCGAATCGCCGAAATGCCCCATCGGCGGCATTTTCACATTCGCCGCAAACGCCTCGGGATACGCCTTCTGGAACTTCTCCAGCTGCGCCGTCCACGCCAGGGGGCAAACGATATTGACGTTGATGCCGTCCTTTCCCCATTCCGTGGCCGCCACGCGCGTCAGCCCGCGAATGCCCTCCTTCGCCGCCGCATACGCGCACTGACCCGCGTTTCCGAAAAGGCCCGCGCCGGAGGCGAAATTGATCACGCTGCCATGCGACTGCGCGAGATACGGATAGCACGCCTTCATATAATAAAACGTCGCGTACAGGCCGGAATAGAGCGTCAGATTCAGCTGCTCCGTCGTGTGCTCCGCCAGCGGCACGCCAGACGCGGACGCCTGCGCATTGTTGATCAGCACCTGAATGCCGCCAAACGTCTCCACCGCCTGCCGAACCACGTTCTGAACGATCGCCTCGTTGTCCGCGCCCGCCGAAACGTCCGCCTGCACCGGCAGCACGCGCACGCCGTACAGATTCTCCAATTCGTCCTTCGCGTCCTCCAGCTTCTTTGCGTTGCGCCCCGTGATCACCAGATTCGCGCCCTCCCTGGCATATGCCGTCGCAATGCCATAGCCGATCGAGCCGCAGCGTCCGTCCTCCAGCACCGCGCGTCCCGCGCCCGTAATAATCGCCGTTTTTCCCTTCAAAAAGCTCATGCTCTGCGCCTCCTTGCCTTGCTGTTGATACCAGTATACCGCCTTTTCGCGAATATACAAATTGATATTTTCAATAAATCAATAGACATTCATGATATATTGTGATATATTATAGGAGGCGAAGGGAGGTTCGATGCATGAATCTGTATCATTTGCGATATTTCGTAGCGCTGGCGGGACTGCAGCACTACACGAAGGCGGCGGAGGCGCTGGCGATCACGCAGCCGAGCCTGAGCCATGCGATCGCGCTGATGGAGGACGAGCTGGGCGTGCCGCTGTTTATGAAGAGCGGCCGAAACGTGCTGCTCACGCATTACGGCGAAGAATTCCTGAAAACGGCGCGGCGCACGCTGAGCGCCCTGGATGAGGGCGTGGAGGCGATCCGGCGCAGCGCGGGCGGCGAAGAGGCGATCCGTCTGGGCTTCTGCGCGTCGATGGGCATTGATTTCGTTCCCCGAATGGTGGCAGGCTTTCTGAAAATGACGCCGGATGTGCGATTCCTCTTCCACGAAGCCGACGCGCCGCAGCTGCTCCGCGGGCTCGCGGCCGGCGAATTCGACGCAATCTTCTGCGAAGAACCGCCAAAGACGGAATTCGAAGTGCATCCGGTCTGCCGGCAGCAGTGGGTCGTGGTCGCGGCAAGGGAGAGCGCGCTGGCGGCGAAGGCGGAGATCACGCCGGAAGAGCTCGCGCGGGAAAAGCTGATTCTGTTTCCCAAGGGAACCTTTTCGCGAAAAATCACGGATCGAATGTTTGAATCGGCGGGCGTTCAGGCGGAAGCGACCTACGAGGCGGAATCCAAGCCGCTGATCGCCGGTCTGGTCGCACAGGGTCTGGGCGCGTCGCCGGTATTGAAGGAAAGCGCGCAGCAGATGCCGAAGCTCGCCGCCGTGCCGATCAAAACGCCGGAAAACGCGCTGTCCTTCAGCCTGATCCACGCAAAGAAGAAGTTCATGTCGCCGGCCGTGCAGCGCTTCTGCAAATACGTTCTGGCGCAAAGCAGCAAAAAGCCCGATTCATCGAAAAAATGAATCAGGCAAACGCCTCAAAGCAATCAGCTCGCCTCGGCCTCGCTCTTTTCGGGCTGCGCGACCGTGACCTTGATTTCGTCCACGCGGTGGTTGTCGACCTTGGTGACCTGAATGTGCGCGCCTTCGCAATCAAACGCGTCGCCGACCTGCGGCACGCGCCCGAAGCGCTCCATGACCCAGCCGCTCACGGACACCATTTCCGAATCGAGCTTGAGATTCAGCTGATCGGCAAAATCGGAGAAATTCATCGCCGCGTCCACGATATACGCGTTCGGCGCGATGCGGCGCAGCAGCACCTCTTCCTCGTCGTGCTCGTCCCAGATTTCGCCGACGAGCTCCTCCAGGATGTCCTCCATCGTCACGATGCCGCAGGTGCCGCCGTATTCGTCGATCACGACGGCGACATGCGTCTTCGCGCGCTGCAGCTTTTTCAGAATCAGGCTGATCGGCTCGTTTTCCAGCACGAAGATCGTGGGCGAAAGGATCTCGCGAATGGGCTTGTCGGTAATTCCAACGCCCACATAGAAGTCCTTCTGGTGGAGCGTGCCGAGGATGTTGTCGATCGTGTCCTGATAAATCAGCAGGCGCGAATACTTCGTCTCGTTGAACATCTCGGCAATGCGCTTTTTGTCCGCATCCACGGGCAGCGCCGCCAGATCCACTCGATGAATCAGCACGTCGCGCGCCTCCTGCTCGGAAAACTCGATGGCGTTCTTGAGCAGGCCGCCCTCGTTTTCATCGATGCTGCCCTCCTGCTGCACCTCGTCGACCATCATCAGAAGCTCTTCCTGCGACATCTTGTTGCTCGGCTGCAGGCGGAACAGCTTATTCAGCAGCTTTTTCCACAGCGAGAATACCGCGGTCAGCGGCGTAAAGAACCAGATAATTGCCTGAATGATCGGCGCGGAGAAGCAGGCAAACTGCTCGGCGCAGTCCTTGGCGATGCTTTTCGGCGAAATTTCGCCAAAGATCAGAACCGCCACGGTGATCACGACGGTCGAAACCGTCGCGCCGATATCGCCCAGCTCGCGCGTAAACAGCACCGTGCCGATGGACGCCAGCGCGATATTGACGATATTATTGCCGATCAGGATCGTCGAAATCAGCTTGTCGTAGCGCTCGTCAAGCCTGCAGGCCAGCGCCGCGCCGCGATTGCCCTTTTCGGCGAGCGTCTTCATCTTCGTCTTGTTCATCGACAGAAACGCGGTTTCCGTCGCGGAGAAATAGGCCGACAGGATCAGGCACACGAGCATGATCAATATATAAGAAACGGTAGACACTTCCAAAACTCCTTCGATCTGTCATTTTCCAAAAAATGCAACAAAAACACATCCACTCCGCTCCCAACGGCGGCGCAGACATGCTCTAGCAGATTAAATGACGGATCAAACGATCATAATTCCCAGGATCGTCGCATCGGTCGTTATCCATGCTGTCGATTTCCCATCCTTTCCGAAATGATTTCCCCCATTATACCCGATCCGTCGAACTCTGTCAAGCAGAAAAGCTCTGTGCACCGTTCACGAGGTCTCCCCTATTTAACACCTCCAGAATTTCGTGAATGTCTATGCGCTCCGGGATCAGAGCCAGAATCAATTCGCTTTCCTGGCGCTCAAACGCAATGCTCATGGACAATCTTCTCGCAATAGTTATCAACCACCAGCTCCATTATAAGAAAAATACCGAAACAGCGCAACAAACAATCCGAGGGATGCATCTCCTGACGCAGTACCGAACGGCGTATTTCAAAATACATGATTCCCAGTACACATCGGCAGACACATGTTCTCCCTCAAATCCCCCTGGAACAGCGGCCAAAGATAAACCGTTCCATTACTCCGCTTATTTGCACTTCAGCGCCTCTTCGGTTTCCGTCCGGATCTGGCACACCCTTTCGTAGGCGTCCACCATATCCACCTTCTGCGCCTGATAGGCACGATCCAGCGCCAGATGCAGCGCCTGCCTCCACTGATCGGCATAAGCCTCCAACGCCTCCAGCTTCGCGCACTCGTTCTGGTCTGTCTCGCTCAGCGCGTTGGAATCGTTCGCGGCCCGGACGAGCTGCTGCACGCTCTCCCAGAATGCCTGCACAAAATCATCGCAGCTTTCGCCGAACAGTGGATCGCATTCCGCCTCCGCCAGCGCGCGGAGCCGCCCGCTCAGCGCCCGCAAATCGCCTTTGGGAGCTTCCTCCGGGAGTTTCTCAAAGGCCGACTGCGCGACGTACAGGCCGTATTCACCGACCATTGTATAAAGGCGCGACCGGACACTCTCCACCGCCTGAAGCAGGGGTTCCCATTCGTCGACCGCAGAAACGCCTGGCGTTCCGTCGGGCGCGGAAGAAAGAATCCAGCTGGGGCGTTTCAGCGTCTCCTCTTCCCCCAGCACCTCCGCCAGCCGCACGCCCACGCGGTCAAACTGCTCCACAGCCGCCTGAGCATCGATGGAGGCGGTTGTCTTTACCGCGTTGCCCGAGCGCAGCAGCTTGGCGATTTTTTCAATCAGCCCGTCGCACTGCTGCCGGAACTGAGCGACCGAGCTGCAATCCTGAAAGTTCCAATCGTCCAAATCGAGCTGCTGTCTGGAATACTCTTCCCAGAGAGAATTCTCTTTCTCCAATAGCCCCAGCGTTTTGAAGATCTCCATGCCCGTCTTGCGCCAGTATTGCTCCTGTACGGTGCGCCCGCCGTCCGAAGCGATGACGATTTTCGTCGAAGGCATTTCTCCCGACGCATAGGCCGCACCGCAGAACGGGCAGAAGAAAATGGTTTCCTCGCAATCGAATGTCCGCCCGCATTTTCTGCACGAATAGGTCATTGATTCTCTTCCTTCCTCATTCCCGACTCAAAAGCCGAAGTCCGTCGTAAAGCTCATCTGTATGGAAAAAGGCAGCAATAACTGCAACGCATCGTCCGCTCCCTCCGCTTCCTGAACGGCAAGACAGCACTGCGTCGCCGCCGACATGCGCGCGTCCAGCAGGAACGGACACTGCACCGTCTCCCCTTCGGCAATGCACAGGCGCACGTTTTCACTGGCGCGCCGCTGCTTCTCATCGACGAAAAACAAAAGATACTCGGCCGACTGTCCTTCGCAACCGCCGCGACCGGTGAAGCGAAGAGAAAAGCTCAGACTCGACAGCGTCTTTCCCGCGTCCTCACACTGCGGGAACGGCATGCCAAGCTTCAGCGGCGCGATAAAGTACCGCTTCTGCGTCGGCGGCGCATCGAACAGATCCGTATCGTCCTCCAAGGTTCTCGGAGCCGACGCAGGTTTTTCGGCGGAATCAGATCCGATCAGCACATCGAAGCTGGAAACCATTTGCGAAAGCCGGTTCATCTGCTCGCGCAGCTTATCGCGCTCGCCGTCGTTCAGCTTTTCAAGAATGCGCGTGTCCACGTCCTTCAGCATGGTAATGCTTTTGGTGACAATGCGCGACGGCTTGCTGCGCGTTTCGCTGCGCCGCGCTTTTAGCAGCGATTTGTCCATGGACAGCTGCAAATCCTCCGTGATCTGCTCATTTTCACGTACAAAACGATCCAACATCGGCTTGGAATCGGGACGTGTTGCCCGAAGGCGCTCGCGCGCCTGCTCGCCCAGGCGCTGTTGCTCCTTTAAGTAGGCCGGCAAAAGTCCGTTGATCAACATGGACTGAAGACTTTGAATGTATTTGCGCCCATCGCCGACAGTTTTCATCATGATATTCAGAAAAACCGCTTCCTTGACCTGGCGCTGCTTTTCCGGCTCCGGGAACTTTTTCAGCAAATCCGACAAATCTGAAAGCACGCTGACCACCTGATACTCGCGCGCCACATAATACTGCTTCGGCATGCCGATATACTCCAGGAATTCCACCAGAAGCTTGGCGTTGGCCACGCGCTTGCGCACCTCGAAAACGGTCTCGTTGGTGCTCCGGGCATATTCCTCTACCGTCAGCATTTCGCTTTCCACGATATCCTGATACACGCCAACCAGCCTGTCCAGCGGATTGTAATCGACCTTCTTTTCCTCGCCGTGCTGAATAGACAGCTCAAGCATTTTGATCTGTTTGCGATCGTTTTCCAGACTGGATTGCAGAATCACCGTTTCAAACCAGTTGAATCGCTCCTCTTTTTCCGCCAGTCTGCGCAGACATGTAAAGCGGCGATTGCCGTCGATCAGCCGCCCATCCGCCAGCACCACTCCGGGTTCCCGCTGGCCCACCAGCTCGATGTTCATCTGCGTGCGGTCAATGGCCGCCGGATTGCTTTGAATGATGAAATCCTCAATGATCTTGTTGTATTCGTCGCGCTCCAGCACGGAAAACGCTCCGCTGCCGTGGCGGCTCGTGTACTGGCTGATCCATGAGGCAATCCGGTCATTCTGGTCGTTGTAATACAGGCAGTCCAGGCGCACCCGATAGACCGGACAAACCTTCGTTTCGCCGTCGAGCGTCAGTTTTCGGCTGATTCCCGTGGGCAGCACCACGGTATCCATCCCTTCCAGCAGCAGATTGTTCATATTTACACCTCGTCGTAGTAAATTTCGTAGCTCCGGTAGACGCGATTCATGATCGAATCCCAATAGAACCCCGCCTGCTCGCAAGCCGTCTTCAGATCGTACCGATCCATTTCCACGCCGAAATCCCGGCGAATCTCCTCGGCCATATCATCGACGTCCATGCTCTCCCGGTCGCGCAGCAGCCATATTGCGAGATCTGTCCGGTTCAGCGGCCGCGGCGCGTCGCCCGGTTCTCGCCGCCGAAACACCATTTTGCCACCCATTCGGCAAAAGTCAAACCGCTCGTCTTCGCGCAGCAGCGAATTGTAAAAGGTCTCCTCGAAGCCGAGCGCGTCCAGCTCAAACTCCATCCCGCGCTCGTGCAGCAGCTTCATGGAAAACAGCGTCCCAGGCGGAACGCATTCCGCAACCGCGTCGCAGAAGGCATGCAACTGCGGCCGATCAATGCCGAAGCTCTGCAGCTTCCGCAGCTGAATCAGCTGATGCGGCTCAAATTCGATGATTTCATAGCTGTCCTTCAGCGCATTGAGCACCGTCGTAAACGTGCCGATTTGCCCAAAACGCCTCGCCATCTCCGAATAATCCACCACGTCGCTCTCGGTCAGCTTCCGGCTGAAATAATCGCTCGCATTCCGGGCATTGCGCACAGCAAACCTGGAAAACACGAGAAAGCCGAGCCGCTTGAGATTGTAGGGCGTGATCAGCTTCTCATCCGTGCCGCCCGCGCGGCGATAAAGATGCGCAATCTCCTCCAGTGTATAAGCGTCCTCCGTGAGCGCCGTGCGCAGGCGCGCTTCCTCCGCCTCGGGCATTTCGGGAGAATCGACGGTGTACATGCCCGCATAATAGTAGGAATCGACATAGGCCAGCCACGTCGCCCCTACGGTCTCTGGCAATACGCCGGTGCGCTCCGAGACAGCGCGAATGAGCGTATCGCGATCGCAGGGCGCGCACTCCATCAGCACCTCCCGCATAAATGCGCCGCGGTCGACATTTCCGAAGCTCAGCATGGGCATGCGGCCGAAGCTCAGCACGTCGTTCTCGCACTCCGCACCGATCTTTTTCAGCAGGTTGTGCAGTTCGTATTCATCGCGAATGTCGTAGCGCTGCATCAGCTGCGGATAGTCCAGCATGAATTTGCGCGTCGAAATCTCAATATCATGGTATGCGCTCAAATCCAGCGTCTCCAGCAGTTCCGAATAGTCGCCCGCGTCAATATCGTAAAAACGCAGACGGCGATTCAGGCTCCAGAGCAGATGGCCATTGTTCGTTATATTATTATTCTCAACAGAACGCCGCGTGTCCTCGGTAATATACAGTCGCTCGTTCTCCACGCCGTGCGTGCGCAGGAACTGATTGTACAGCTCGGCAAACGCATTTACATCCACCGTGTCCCGGCAAAAATTCCGGACCACGAAATCGATCAGCGCCGTGCGGTTCAGCGGAATGCGCTGGTCGTTCACGTTGAGATAGTCGCTGTTCTCGCTTTCCAGATAATCGCGAATTCTGATGCGCTGCTCGCGGGGCAGCGACGCGTCGTCCGCCGCGCTCTTCAGCGGCAAATCCCCCTGTTGATAGCGCAAGCTCAGATAATTCCAGGTTTGCGCCCGTTCCCGGAAGATCACCCGAAATTCCGTCGGTTCCAGCGCGTATTTCTGATAGAGCGCAGCATACCGATCCTCATTCAGGCATAGCTGCACAGGCAAATAATTGCGTATGACCTTATTCACAAGCTGTCTGACGCGCTCGCGGGTAATTCCAAGCGTCTGAGCCATGCTTTCCAGCGTTTCGCCCTGCAATTTGCCGTTCAGGCAAAAGCGCAAGCGCTCGTCAGGAATCTGCGAAAGATAATCGTCCAGCGTCTGAAGCATCGGAAAGCAGAAATCGCCCTTTCGCCGGAGCTCTCCCGCCGCCTCCATTTCGTTTAGCGCCGCCCTGAGCCGTTGATCGGACAATCCATCCGACAAAGCCGCGCCCATTTCTCTTTCAGAAATCCCATCAAATTTGTGTAAATTGAGCAGTCTTTTCAGCTTTATCCGCATCTGTTGCGCAAAGAAATCCGCTTGCCAAACCGCTTCCACAAAGGCCGCGACGTCCATGCTCTCCGGCATTTCGAGCGCCTTCCATACACGCATGGCCTGCAATTCCACCGTTTCGCGGGGCAATTCCGGAAACAAGCCGCAAACTGTATCGACCGCTTCTCCCAGAAAGGCGGGAAGCGCTGCTTTTACCGCCGTCTGTTTCTCTTCCGCGCACGCCTCGCCGCGCTCCTGCGCCGCTGACAGATAAGCCGACAATCTTTCGCACACTTCATTCACCGATCGAACGCCCATATAAGGAAGCTTCGCCAGCTGTTCGCGATTCATTCCGGCAAGCGCGTTGACCGTGGTAATCTGATTCCGATTCAGTACGTTGTAGGGCCGCACGGAAAGCGCGAGCTCCTCGATCGGCTGATCTACAAGCAGCCGCAATTCGCTCAATGAAGCCCGATTTTCCGTCGGCTGGTCGTTCTTCTTAACTTCTACCAGTCGGTCGATGATTTCCTTCAGCGATGCTCGGCCCATGCTCCTTATCTGCACGAGCTCTTCCACCCGTCGCGACAGCAATTGCCCAATGGTATCAATCCTGCCGCGCTTGAGCGCATTATACGCCCGCACGCTCAGCTTCAAATCTTCAATCGGATTTTCGGCCCATTCGGGTTGTGCATTATAAATGCGCGCGCATTCGGCGATCGTTGCGCTTGCGTCGTTTTCGACTTCGATCCTCGTCGTCTTCGCGGGTTTCTCTTCAGAAACATCGTTCCCCCGCACTTGCTTAATTGCCTCTGGGGTTTCCTCTTTCCTCGGCTCCAGCACTGCAGGCTCAGCCGGCGCAGGATTCGTCTCAAGCATTTCGGTTATAGGCCTGCATTCCTGGCTGGACTCGGGCTCGGTCTCGGCGGACGGATTCTCTTCCAGAAACTGAATCTCCACCGTTTTGCTCCATTCTTTAAGAGGAACGTGTGCGCAGATCTCTCGGGGAATCGCCACCTGAACGCGCAGCGCACAGCCGTAAAAGAGCCCTCTGCCTACCCGCGTCAGCGATTTGGGCAACACCACGCGCCGAAGCCGTATGCAGCCGCTGAAGGCCATGTCGCCAATCGCGACAACGCCCTCCGGAATCACAATTTTCTCCATAAAGCACAGTCCGCTGAAGGCATAGCGCCCAATTTCCCGTACGGACGGCGCAATCCGAATCAACTCGAGCCCACTGAAGGCAAACGCCCCTGCTCCGATCCGGCTGCAGCCGTCGGGCACGACAAAATGCTTTATCGTCGCGTTTGCATAATACTGCCGATCGCTGATCTGAAATTCCTGCATGGCCGTTTGCACCTCTTCAAAGGGTTAGATATCCAGCGCCTTTCTGGCTGCGTCCAGCGGATTGTTGTAGAATATCGGCTGCACATTTTCCGTCAGCTCCGGAGGCAGATTTATCAGATCCTTCAGGCTCTCTCTAGGCAACAGCAGACGGCGCGCGCCTGCGTTTTCCGCCACGCGCAGAATGCTTTCCAGATTCGTGACCTCGCTCATGGTGCCCGAGTACTTCACTTCGCCAACGATGACCAGAGATTCCACAACCGGCCGCTCCGCCAGCGCGCTGCACAGGCCCACCCATTCGGCAACGGAAATCTCCGCGCAGCCGCCGCGGCTCTGCAAATCGTTGAAATACATGAAATAGTCCCTGTCGCTGATGCGCACGCCCGGAATAATGCTCTTGGCGTTGTTCTCAAAACAGACCCACGCCGACTTCAGGCTTTCCTTCATCGGGCGGTTGAAATTGCTCACACCCTGTTGATCGAATTTGCCCGTGCCGCGCACCGTCTTGTTTTCCAGCCGGTAGACGGACATCTCGCCGTCCGCCTGATTGGCACCGATGGTAAATACGTGGCCCGCCGGCAGCTTCTGCGCGGGAATCAGCGTTCCACTGCTCTGCTCGCTGACGCCCACGATGGTCTCGCCGCCGTCCTGATCCACATATCCCAGCTCCACATCTGCAAATTCCACGCCCGCCATGATCTTGAGCTGCTCCTTTACGCGGCGACGTCCCTCGATCGCGTACTGCAGCAGGCTCTCCAGCTCCTCGCGGGTCGCGCGTTTATCCGGAAACAGCAGCTTGATCAGGCCGGACATCGTTTTGCGCACGGCGATCTCGTCGCGCTTGTTGAAATTGCCGTTCAGGCGGAAGTATTCGTCGAGCACGTGCGTGTAATCCATGCGCCGCATGCCGCGGGTAAACTCCGCGAGGCAATCGGTAATCAGGCCGTATTTCCCGGTCAACAGCTCCGAGCGCATCTTCGGAATCTCCCAGCCGGGCAGATAGTAGTGAATGCGGTCAAAGAACGCACTGTCGTTGTTAAACTCCGGCGGGAAAGGACTGAACAGGTGCGTCACCTTCAGAAGATTCTGCACCGAGTCGTTGATATTGCCGACGAACACCATCGACGCGTCGGCGTTGATCATGTCCCGCCCGCGGGCGAACGATCCGGAGGCCATGTAGTCCTTCATGATCTGAATCGCGTCCTGATCGCGGAAATGCATGCCCGCCACCTCGTCGAAGGCCACGCAGTCCCAATGTCCTACCAGACCCACGCGCCGCGCCGAAAGCGAATAAAAGAGATTGGCGGTCGTAGTCTGTCCGCCGCTCATCAGGATGGAATACGGTGAAATTTCCTTATACAGATGGCTTTTGCCGGTGCCGCGCGGGCCCAGCTCGCAGAGATTGTAATTGTGCTCCACCAGCGGAACCATGCGCTCGAGGAAATGCAGCTTCTCCTTTTCGCTCAGCGCGTCCGGTTCGAGGCCCTCCGTGCGCAGCAGCATATCCATCCATTCCTCCGTGGAAAAGTTTTTGCGCTGGTCGATAATGTCGTTCAGATCCAGATTCGGCAGCTGAATCGGCTTTAGACTGACAATTCGAAACGGCGAATCCTCCGGCCCGCGCTTTCTCTTCTTGCGCTTTTCATCCTGAAAGGAATCGTCCTTGTAGGTATACGAAATGCGGGCAATGCACCAGATGCCGCCCATCAGGATCTTCGTATAATTCACCGCGTATTCGCTCTGAATCACGAACGGCTCAATCTCCAGATTGGCAAAACTCGCGACGTAGTAATCGTTGTATTCGTCCAGATGCGCGGAGATCTTGTCGATCACCGTGTATTCGCCGCGCTCGCGGATCATCGATTTGATCTTTTCGCTCTCCTCCGGACGCACATAGTTTTCAGAAAGAATCCTGCGTATTTTTTCAACGCCGGCCGCGATTGCCATCTCGTCGTCCGTCGCACAATACATGCCCAGCAGGTATTCCAGAACGAACGTCGGCACGTTTGCGCCGCGCTTGAGCATGGCGGTCAAATCCTTGCGGACAATCTTTCCAGGAAAGCAATCGACGATCTTTCGATCCAAAGCATCCATATCATTTCCTCCAGTATAGTTAAATCTGCGCTCCTGGGATTCGATAACCGCGCGCGGAAGCGGCGCATGCTGCGGTTCCTCCACCTTTTTGCGCACATCGCGAAGCGCGCTCCCCAGAACATACGCGCCGATCGCCTTCGCCGCGTAATAGCCCGTTTTATCGCCCGGCTCCTGCTTCGGCTTTTGATGATACACCCGCGTCCGAAACGATTTTCCGCAGCGATAGACAACTCTCTTTATTCGAAACGGCATTTTGCATTCTCCTCACATCACAGAAAATCATCCTCGAATACGATATCGATCTGGAAGGGAATGCGCTCGATTTCGCGCTTGTCCTCCTCGTCGATCAGCTTCAGCGCATATTCGGCATTGCGGTCATAGCCGCTTCCCAACAGCCGGAACGTCGCACGAAGCAGGCGCTGGTTGTTCTCTTCGGCAGTCAGATTGCAAACGAGCCGATGCTCGTCGCTGACCGCGCGCCCCGAAGCATCCTCAAAACGTGCGAGCACGGTGCGTGGCCGCACCTTTCCGGCGCAAGGCTGCTTTTGATAGAAGCTCAGCGTAAACAGATTGTTGCTGATTTTCCGATTTTCGCCCAGCAGCTCAATTTCCGCCTTCGTAATTGCGGTAAAGCCCTTCTGACCCGCCCGGCGATTTTGATAGCGAATCAGCGGAACCGCAATTTCCTGCAGTGAGGGACCTCCGTGCATATAGCCCGAACCGCCGCCCTGCAGCCGAAATCGCATGCAGCTCTTCGGAAACGCCGCCGTCAAATCGCTCCGGCCAAGCGCATTCAACGGAATCGTAAGCGCGTTCGCATCTTTCCCTTCGCCGCGCACGATCGCATGCCGCCGCTTGTATTCCAAAATTTCGCCGCCGAGGATCTCCTTGCCGGTCTTTTCGTATTCCTCCAGCGGCGAGCGCGTATAGAGAAAGCCGTGATCCGCCGTAATCAGCACGCTTGAGGCGTTCAAATCGCTCACCAGAATGCGCGTCAGCTGCGTCAACTCCTGAATCGCCTCCTCACAGGCATTCAGCACATTGCCGCCGCCTTCGCCCGCGCGATCAATCGCATCGTGATAAATGTAAACGACCCTTTTGCCCCTCACCAGCTCGCTGCGCTGCGCGCGGCTGCTCTGGCGAAAATCGGCGTAATCCACAGCGACGCTTTCTTCACACGCCGCACGGAGCACCGTCTCCCGGTTTGTCGCGTCCGCACTCATGCCGTCCAGACGTATTTTCAGGTTGTCATCCATCTCCATCTGCCGATGCGGGAGCAGCGCAGCCATTCCCACCGGCGTGACCGAGGGCAACAGCGCGAGCATGCTTCCGCATTCCGCATTGCCGCTGAGCTTTCCATTCATGCGATCGGCGAGCTCGCGAGCGACCTCATAGCGAAGGCCATCCGACACAATCACAAAAACGCGGTTTTCCGCCGCTGCGACGTTCTTTAAATAAAAGTCCTCCTGCTGCGGCACGCCCTTTAGCGCATCCAGACCGCATTCAGCCACTTGCTGCGTCCATACGCGGTTCAACTCGTTCAGAAATGCATTTTTATACAGCCGCTCCGCCGCATCGGCCGCCGCTTTCAGCGAATCCTCCAGCGCAATCGCACCCATCGAAATCGCCCGATCGTGCGCCGCTAAAAAGGCGCGATAATGCTGGTCCATTCGGTAGAGCTGCTGCGTATAGGCGTTCCACGTCTCCTTCAGCGACGTAAAATGAAATTCGCCGCGCCAAACGAGATAGAATCGCTGCATATCGATCAGCGCGCGCACCGCGTCGTAATACGGCGCATTGTCCGCGGCCCACGGCTGATCCTGCCGTTCGCGCAGCAACGTCTCCGCATCGTCCGCATTGAATCGCCCCTCGGCAAAGCTGGTCAGCTCCGCCTCCAACAGCAGCCGATCTGCCGCCGGAAACACGCCCATGCGCGCAAGCGTCTCGTGATTCAGCCGCTTCAGCTTTTCTTCCACGCAGAATCGTTCCTCTACGCGCTGGCAAAGCGCTGCCAGCCCCTCGCGATCCACGCGCAGCCAATCGGCAAAAAATCCATATGCCCAAAGCGCGCGCGCCGCATCTGCGGGCAACCCCGGCAGCGCCGCGCACTCCGAACCGTTCAGCGCCGCGGTCGCCAGCAGATAGCACGCCAATTGGTCGATATCCGGCCGACCGCGATAGCCGCATTCCTCCACGCACGCCTGCCAGAACGCGTCTTCCCCGCAGAATTTGGCCATCGCATTCAACGCCGGGTTTTCCTCTTCCTGAATGCGCGAAAGCACGCAGCGCAGCGCCTCTGCAAAGCCGTATTCCCTCGCCCCTGAAAGCGCGCAAAGCACGCCCGTCCGCAGCTCGCGTTCGTCGGAATAATGCGGGCGCAGCGCGCGCAACCTCGCCCGCCGCTCCTTGCTGGCAAAGAACGGCGCAACGGACTTTGCGTATTCGCGAACGGGTCGCGCATTTTCGATATTCAGCTCTTCAAACACCAGAGACCAATAGTCCGCCCGGAATTCCTCGCTGTATAAAAATACATCCAGCAGCCAATTGTCCTGCGGCTTTTCAAAAGTCATCGGGCAGTAGATCAGCAGGTTTTCGTTCGCATAATCCACCTCGATCTGCCGACGAAGCTCGAACATCGCATTCTTCTGCATAATCAGAATCCGCGCATTGTCCAGCTGCATTTCCGCAACCGTTTCGGCAAATTCGCCCGTTTCGTCCTGCCAGACGATGATCCTGCGCCGGTAATAATCCTTCAGCGGCGCGCGAAACCGCGCATTCAGTGTATCCTTCAATTTCCTCGTCCTTTGCTTTATTTGTTTTCCAGTCTCACGCCGCGCAACGCGCGCCACAGCGTGCGATCGCTGATCAGTCGCGCGCCCTTTTTCGCCTCGCAAATCGCACTGGCCAGCTTCTCGGGATCACTATCCAGCCCTGAGCCATAGAGAACCGCGTAGTCCGCGTCGCTTCTCGCCTTCGCAATCGTGCCGCCGCGCGCCTCGATTCGCCATGCGAGCGTCTTGGTCAGATTGTCGTCAAAGCCCGTCAGCGCAAAGCGCTTTCCATCGAGTCGCTCCGGCAGCTCGTCGGTCAATACCTCTGCCAGCTCTTCGCGCTCCTTTTCCGCCTCGGCCTTCCACGCAATTCGCTGCGCGTCGCTGCAGCCCGAGCGATCTGCCCACTGCATCTCAATGTCAAAGCACAACCAGCGGCGATCCTCGTCGCTCATTTTCTTCTCTCTGAACGCATCCTCGAAATCTTCCGGTTTGCGGGGTAATTTGAATTCCAGCTCCACCGGCGCAATGTTCTTCAGCGCGCACTGCTGAATAAAGTCCATGTCGCCCCGGCGATAGGCCTCCAGCAGCTCGGCGGCCCATTCCATGCCCCTACCTCGCGCATAGTTCACCAGCGCCTCGACGCATTCAAAAATCGGCGGGCGCGCCAGCAGATACGTCTGCAGCAGGTTGACCAGCCCGTTCTTCATCATCACGCCGACGGCGTCCATCATCGCACACTGATTCAGATAGGCGCACAGCAGCGCAATTTCCTCCTTGGACGCGCATTGCAGAACGGAATAATAGGGAAAGATCGCCGCACTGTCAAAGCACGAGCCGACCACATACATCCCATATTCGCCCTGCCAATACCGAGGCGCGCCAAATTCATTCCGCTCAAACTCAAATTCATCCCATTCGTCGTCATCGTCAGGCCGCTCTGCCACCTCCGGCATACGCTTCAGAATCCATTCGTCATAGTCTATACAGCTTGAAAGGTGAGCGCACATCGCGGCGCACTTGAGCAGCTCGGCGCGCTTGCGCGCCAGCTCCGGCTCGTCGGGCATAGAGCCCGGGAACCAGTCGAAGCTGTATCCACCTTCGTAAACCCACTCCTTCTGAAATACCTCTTCCTCGCCCTCGCACAGCGGCAGTGCGCGAAGCAGCTCTCGCGCGCGTTCCTGCGCATTCGCCGATGCAAGCTCCGGGTGCGCCAGTACGCACACCGCCGCCAGCAGTCTCCGGGTCATGTCGCGCATCATATAGTCAATTTCCACGAAGGTTTCATTCGGGTCGTCCCCTGTCGTCATCATGCCCTGCGCTTTATGCATCATGGTTTTCCAGCTCAACGGCTGGCTCATCCGCCTGGCCAGCGTATTAATATCGCTTTGACCGGGCTCCATCGTAAACACATATTCCAGATCCACGGCGTTGCTCGAGCGAAGCGGCAGCGTTTCCTGACACCTTACTACCGTTCCCGGCCGTCCGAAGGTGTCTCCGGGAAATACCTTATCGACTTTGTGCGGATAACCGATCACCGCCCGATCACCGCTGGAAGCGTTGTAAGGCGACGAATACACGTACTTTTTCTTTGTTCCCAGCCACGTCACCTCTGCCGGGATATGTTTTTTCTGCGCCGGCAACATACACCACGGCTCTGTTGCGAGCATCGGCACATTCGGTTTGTTCTTCTTCTGGGCAGTGGCCTTCTCCTTCTCCGCCGCTTCGCCCTTTTTCGCATAGCGCAGCTTCGGCGGATTTTCGCCGGAACCCTCGCCCTCCGGGAAGGCAAACAGGTCGAGCTTCTGCGAAAACTCGCTGCCAAATTTATCGAAGGAGCCGTATCCGACGCCAATTCTCGCCCTTTCTTCATTCGCAAAAAAGATATTCAGCGACAGACTTAGACAAGAATCGTTCCGACTCCATAGGTCCATATGCGCGATCTCGAATAATCTGTCCCGGCTGCCCGCACGCAGGATTTCGATGTTCCTGACGATCTCCTCCAGCGCGTCCTGCTCGGTCATGCGAGCCATCATCGCCACGAAGCACAGTACGCGCCTGCGCACCTGCTCGTGCGTCAGCTCGGAAGCGCCCGCCTGAACGGCTATCTCGCCATCCTTCTGACCGCCCTTTGCAAACAGCTCATGCACGGAATAGCAGCGCGTCTCCTCGCGCAGAATCCGAAGGCCCTCAGGACACGGCTTAGTCACTATCATGCACTCATTATTTGCGCGAATAAAATCCGTGAGCAAAGGCATTCTCCCCGGGGGCAGCGGCTGCGTCAGCATTGCACGGTAGTTCTTCCTCACGTTGTCCCACTTCGCCGTCAGATCGTAGGCGTATTCGTTCCAGAGAACCGCCAGCTTATCCTCGTAATCGATGTACACCCTGTACTCCGCGCCGTTGCGCACAAGCTTCCGCGACGTCCTTTGCGGGCATCGAAACGCCGCGTCGCGCTTCTCCCCCTGCACCAGAAACTGCTCCAGAAAATCCGGGTCGATTCGGTCAATTCGGCTGTAATCAAACATGCCTCTTCCTCCTCGTTCGTCATTTAATCTTCGTCAGCAGCTCGGCGAGCTTGCCGTAGTTCACCTTCACGCCGTCGTCCAGATCCAGCGGCAGGCGCATGTCCGCGTAATGATGCACGATCTCTTCATATTTATTCACTTCAATCAGTTGCTTTTCCAGCTTCTGCGTGCGTTTGGCCGCGTTCACGCGCATGCGGCCCTCGCCGGTCTCGGCGGTTTTCCGCGCATCCTCCAGCTGCGTGCGCAGGCGCTCCTGAATCTCGTGCACATAATCCGTGCGCACGCGCGCAACGGTGTCGCGGTCGTAGCGATGCAGATAGACCAGCGCCTTAAATCCGTTCTGCTTGCCGGAATCAAACTGCCAGTAGATCGGCCGCTTCTGATACGTCTTCAGATGGTCGCGATAGAACTCGCTTAAATAGTAATTGCGGATCGCGTCGCGCGGCGAATCGCCCTTCGTGCCCAGCGCGGCGGCCAGAAACTTCAAATTTTCCTCCAGCGTCTCCGCGCCATAGACCTTTTTCACGAACTCCACAGTGCGCGTCACGATATCGTCGGGCAAATATTCGTCGTCCGTCACGGGCACAATGCCGTCGCGATCGGGCAAAAACAGGCCCTGCGACGCATCGTAAAAATCGCAGCTCTTCGCGCCCTCGGCAATGCGCGCGCAAATCGCGTCGTAATTCCATTCGCCGCCGGCAAACAGCAGCCCGTCCACATACGGCGAATACCGCCCCAGCATGCAGCCCACGATATACGAAATCAGGCTGGCGATCTCGTCGCGCATGCTGATCACATAGGCCATCTTGCGCTGCTCGTCGTTCGGCTGATCGATAATGCGGTAAACGGTCACGTCCTTCTCGGCCACCTCGGGCGAAAGCTCGCCCTGCAGGCCGTAAATATCGATGAAAATGCGGTTCAGCTCGACCTCGTTCGCGCGCAAACGCTCAAAGCGCTCGAGATACTCCTGCTGAACGGCAAGATATTTGTCAGAAATCAGGCGGGACATGGGGAGACCTCCTTATGCAATCAATTTCAATAGTGATTCGCTGTCAAACAGTATTTCCTCTTCAACTACCTTTCCTACTTCATTTGGTAGGCACAGTACAACTTCCTTTAGTTTGCTATGTTCAACCGAAAAGCGGATGTATCCAAACAGCTTTTCATTCTTAAAATTACCGCTATTATACTTGTATCTTTCCTGCAAATATTCTGCATTCATATCCACCGTCTTATTTAGTACCAGCAATTCCATTTCTTTTTTTATAAGGCAAGGGCGAACGTGCCCCTTCCCATACTCAAGGCGTTCTACATCAAAGCCTAAAATCTTATGTCCGCTCGGAAAGCCGCTTGAAATTGCCCAAGATACACCATACTGTTGCTTATGAGGAGCGTACTCATCAGCAAATATAGCCTGAAATTGTGGGCTATCATACAAATTCAAGTATTGGCGGTATTGCCCAATGATTATTTCCTTAATCTTTTGCAGGTCACTTTCAGAAAGATGCCCCTTCAACTGCTCAATCATCGCTATCCCCCTCAAATCATCGGATGTTTCTTGAAATCCCAGCTTGTTTCGAAAGAATCCCAGTCAGATTTTGATACTTTCACTGCTTCTTGCACCCTACTGTCAATTGTCATTCTCTCCTCTTTGCAATTGATTACCGGGAACTTTTTCACATCTCCCAGTGGCATATTCAGAGTCGGATTAATCACATTCAAATAGTATGGACTCAGCTTCGAAACAAACAATCCTAACAAATACCATTGCATGTTCCCATCATCTGGATATATGCAAGGTCCTGCCATATCGTACAAGAATCCAGCTGGTGAATATCTAAACGAATTAGTGCTCGAAGTCAAAAACGTAAAAGTGATTCCAGCTTCGAAATAATGCTTGCTTGCACCAATTGACGCTTTAGGGAACTCCCTTAAATCTTTCCCATCATTTTCCCAGTTGACAACATAGTCATTGTTTCCATACCACTGTCTAAATAAGCCTCCCTTATTATAAGCGTACCATTTTGAGGAAGCCGAAAAACTTAGCAACGCGCTCTTTGTTATGTCAATCTCGTGCCACATTCTAAGAAAACGATCATTATCACGAGTATGCACTCCTTCAACTAGTTCAACCATTTCGCCCAACTTCCTATTATCAAAGGAGTTAAAGAACCTTTTAGTGCACCAATAGGATATCGGCGCGCCGGGGATTTTTTTGAAGTTGTCCTGCTGGGCGGTGTAGCGGTTGGCTTCGGAAAGGTACATTTCTTCCTTGCCGTCCTGCGTGGTCGGCTCGATCAGGCGGGCATAGCTGCCTTTATAGCCCGGAATGTGCGCTTTTTCCATCACAAAAGCAGTGGTCTGAACTACTTCGCCACCGATTTCTTCGAATGCACGCGCACCGAGGTGCGCCATGCTGATCAGCTCGCGCATTTGCAGCTTCCCGCGCAGCTTTTCAAAGCTCGACAGGAACATCCACGCGTGTTGCGTGATCATTGCCTGATAGCCGCTTCCGTTCAAAAGCTCGCCGCAGCGTTCAATAAATACCGCAAACAGATCGCTCTTGCTGTCCGGATAGTTGTCTTTTACGAATCTCGACAGTTTGTCGTTCATGCCGCTGCCGCCCATGTACGGCGGGTTCGTGACCACAATATCGTATTTCCGGGCGAGAATTTTCGCCTGTTTCACCAGCGGCTTCAGGATTTGCACGGCGCTTGCGCTATCCGCCATCGAAAGCAGGCTCTCGTGCGCATTCGTTTCCATTTCCGCAAGGCACGCGGACAGGCGATTGAGCTCCGTCATGGAAAGATCGACGTGCAGAATGCTGCCGTATTCCTTTGCGTCGCGGAAATTGCGCAGCAGACGCTCCGCCAACGTGCGCTCCGCGCCGAATGCGTTCAGCGCCTGTTCGTCGATCGGAGCAGACTCCTGAATGGAACAGATATGCGGCTGCACGCCCCTTCTAAGGAAGCGACGATCGTATTCACAAGCCCGCATCATCACCGCGAAATACGCCAGCTGCGCCGCGCGGTCGTCGATATCCAGGCCGTAGAGGTTGTTTTCCACGATGCTCCTGACCACGTCGCGATCGGTATAGCCCATGGTGCGATAGATATCCATCAGCACATCGAACGCGTAGACCAGAATGTGTCCCGAGCCCATGCACGGGTCAAGCACGGTGATCTGTTCGGGCTGAATGGACGCGTAGGGCGCGCGAATCTCGGCAAGCTTTGCCGCCACCTCGGGCGTTTGCTCCGCCTCGTCCATATAATAGCGCCATTTCATGCGCAGGGTTTCGTCCGGATGCCCCTCCAGCCACAGGCGGCCAAGGCTGTTTTCCACCATGTAATCGACGATCCATTCAGGCGTAAACAGCTGCGTGGCCGCGCCGATGCGGTCCTTCGTGATCTTGACGTTTTTCTTGAGCAGCTCGAAGGTTTCGTCCTTGAGCTGGGTGTTGTAATACTGATACAGCCAGCCGATAACCTGAATCTCGTTCCACGAGTCCGCATCCAGCTTCGCCATTTCACCCAGCACCGAATCCGCCTTCAACAACGCATCCGGGAAGAGCAGCTCGGTCGCGCCGCTGATGGCCTCAAACATGCCCGGCAGGGACTCGGACAGCGCATTGCACAGCGCAATCAGCATCCGCTTATACAATTCGTCCGTGGCATTTGCATCCAGCAGAGAAAGCACCGTCTCCGCGCTTACGCCTGGCAGCGAAACGTCCTGCGCCTCGCGCAAAATCTGCGGCTGCGCGCCCGGCGCGTCCGGAAATACGCGCTGGAGCACCGGCAACAGATTGTGCTCCTGCATGTACTGAATGGCAATGAAACGGTTGAACCAGGTGTACGCCGCTTCCTCCATGGCAGGGTGATAGCCAATCTGAATCACGCGGGCAATCAACGCGTCGCGCTGCTCAATCTCTGCAGCCGAAAGCACCGCGCCGTCCAGCCGGTGAAAGCTCGCCGAGGGCGCAAAGGATTTATCCTTCGCCCTCTTTTCATCGATTCCATACAGCGCTGCGCGGTCGGATACGCGCTGAATCAGCTCCAGTCGCGCGCTTACGGCAAAATTCTTCAGATCGCTTTTGTTCATGGAAAACGCTCCCCCGTCGATTCAGATTTGGATTTACTTAATGTCGAACATGTCCGCAGTTGAGGCCACGTCCTTGAAAATTGCGTTCAGCTCGCCGCAGGTGTGCTCCGCCCCCTTGACCGCCTGCGCACCCTCTTTTGCAGAACCGTGCCAGAGACCTCGAGGAAATGGAATCAAGACTTGCGCAATCGCATCTGATCTTTTTCGCTCAGTTCATCTGAATAGCATCGTTGTTCTTCAGGTTTTCCAGCAGTTTCGCCCGCAGCGCCTCGACATAGGCGTTCACATCCTCCGCGGAAGACAGGCGCTTCTGCGGCAATACGTCATAGCGGCGCAGCGTCGCAACGCGCAGCTTCGGCGCTTCCGGATGATCCTTTTCGGCAATCCGCTGCTCGAGGCGGCGACATACCCCATCCTTATAGGTGATAATCTGGGTAATGCTCGCGTCCAGCAGCGTGGGACTGGCCGCGGCAAGCGCTTCGCTTTCGCGCCGCTCCAGTTCCTCGTCCGCGCGGCGAATTTCCTCCCGCAAATCGGGCTCGTCGCCGGCAAGTGTGTGAATATCGCCGCGCGCCTGAACGAGGATTTCCCGAACACGCTCCCGGCGAGACGCGCTGATGCGCCCGTAGGCTGCGTCGATCTTCTGCTCCAGCGCGGGCAATTCCACAATTCGCCGATAGGGCTTGGCGCTCCTCAAAATGGCCGAAATCGCGTCGGCAGCGGCGAGCGCCTCGGGCTCGTCCATGAAGTAATGCCTTTCGTGCTGCACCCTCGAGCTGCGCTCCCAGGCGGAATCAAAGAGCTTCTTCTGATTTTTGAAGAAGAACTCCACCTCGCGAACGTCCTCCGACCAGTCCAGCAGCGCGTCCTCGGCTTTTGTAAATGCCTCCAGAAAGGCAATATTGTCGCTGCGCCGAGCCAGAATGGCATCGAATGTCGCCTTTCCACTTTCCACAACCACGCGACCCGGATAGGATATTTCAGCGGAATACAGCTTGAGCAGTCCCTCGTTCTGCTGTCGCGCGCCGTTCAAAAGCGCTTCCAGCTGGCTGCAAAAGCCTTCTTCGTCCGTACGCAAATCCATCGCGGCAAACAGCTCTGCCGCCAACTGGCGTGCTTTTTTCACCAGAATATCAGGCGCGGAAACTCGCTGCCGCACGATCGTCTTTTCCGTTTCGCCGCGCTTGCGCAGGCAATCCACCGCCTTGCGATCCGTCGGCGAAAGCGTCGCGCCGCCATAGATCAACTGAAGCCGCTGTCCGCGCAGCAGTGTAGCAACCAGGGCAGCGATATCGATTTCGCGCCATCCATAGGGCGCTGCCTGGAAGCGCTTTTGAATTTCGGCCATGGTCACGTTCATGTGTTGACGCGCTCGAACGTCCATATACTGCCGCAGTTCTTCCAGAGCCATGGCGTTCGGCGCCGCCACACCCGGCATGCTCTCCTGCACCGCTCCGGCGGTCAAAATCTTCTGAATATCCGCATCGGACTGCGCAAAGGCGTCCACATAGCCGAGCTTGCCGTACACATCCTCCACCAGCCGCGCCAGCGCCGCATCCAATGTTTCGCGAACGGTTGCGCAGCGCAAAAACACGCGCTCGCCGGAAATGTAAAATTCGCCGCGCGTAATCGCGTCCTTCAACAGGCTGGTTGCAATTCGCTCGTGCTCCTTCGCCTCAGTCTGCTTGGCCTGAATGATTTTGCGAATCGTTTCCGGAAGCTGAGCGATATTGCGCTGCTTTACGTATTTTTCAATGCGCCTTGCCGCCTCGAATTCCTGAAAATAATCGCATTCGGAATTCAGCAGAACAATGGCCTCGTTGCCTGCACGGGACTTGAGAATCAGCTGCGCGTCGCTCTCGCCCTCCTTCAAGCCAGACGCCAACGTAATCAGGCGCAGCTTGATATCGCCCGCGGGCTGGCCGACAATCGCGTCGTCCACCATGGGATCAAAAGCGAAATCATATCGGTTTTTGTAGCGGAACTTCCTTCCGGGATACAATTCGGCAAACACCGTTTGCCCGATCATGTGCACCACGTCATTCTGATCAACGATCAAATTGCGAATTTCGCGATTCACATCCTGCTCCTCGTCGGTCAGGAACAGATAGGTTTCTCCGTTTCTGGAGGCATAGTTTTCCCGAACCAGCCGATCCAGCGATTCCTGCAACGTGCGGCGAATGGCGATTTTGTCCGCATGAATATCCGAAAGCATCAGCGTGGAGAGGTTTTCGACGCTGGAAGCGATGCCGTCCACATATCGCAGCAGGAACAGCAGTTTCAGCACGTTCACGTCCTGCTTTTTCAGGCCGTCGCCCGCCTGCGCGGCACGATCGGCGCGATCAATCACCCGGCGAATCGTTCCATCCAGAAAGGTGTGAATCGTGTCGTAAAAGCAGCAGAACGGCACAAAGCACCGCTCATCGCGATCCTCAACCATCTGCGCCGCCTCCTGAAAGGCGGAAAGCATGCTTCTCTCGCCCCCGGAGAGATGCTTTCCGGAGGAACCGTGCTTGCGCACCTGCACCAGAACATCCTGCAGGAGCTTGAACTGATAGGGCGCGAAAGGATACGTCTCTACAAATTCGTCCTCGGACGAATAGCCCTTCAGATCCGCGATCGTTCCCGGCGCAAACGTAAACAGATTGCGCATGACCGAAGCGTTCTGCTGATAATTCAGGCGCAGCAGCGCCTCGGCAGACTCGTTTTTCGCGAGAATTCGCTTTTTGATCACCTCGTCGACAGAGGCCGACGAAAGGCTCAGGCGCGTATTGAATCGCCCCTGAATCTTGGAAAAATCGTTGCCCTTGACGTGGGTAATGCTGTCGATGTCCTCCTGACTGGTCACAATCACCCATACCTGGCCCCTGCATTTGGAACCGAGCTCCTCAACGAGCGTCTGCAGATTGAGCATCAGCCCGGAATTGTCGCCAATATACTGGCCAATTTCGTCTACGAGGAACACCAGATGGAAATTCGGCGCTTTGCCACTCACATATTCCGCAATTTCACGCGTAAGTCGGTCGATGCTGAAAGCCGTGGTTTCCTCGCCGTTAAACCAGTGGCGCGCAGCCTGCTCGGAAATGCCAGCCGACTGCTCCAGCGCCGCGACAATATCATCCTCCCAGAAGGCGAACGCCTCGCGCGCCGTCTGCCATGGTTCGGTGTTGATCCTCAGAAACGCCTCTTTAAACGCCTCCAGCTTGCCCTGGCGGTCCAGAAAGCGCTCAAAGGCGGCGACCTTCAGGTCGTCGCCGTAATAGCCGCAGTGCTCGTAGAACACCTTGGTAAACACACGCAAAATCGCATCCTGATCCTTGCCCATGGGCGATTTTGCATCAATATTAAAAAGAATGACCTCCGTCGGCGTTTCGCCCACGCGGCGCATCATGGCATATCGATAGGGATCGTATTCAAATTTATCTTCAAAATAGTCAATCGCCCGCTTGCCGCAAATTTCCTCGTTGGCCAACAGATAGGACAGTATTTTCAAAAAATGCGATTTACCGCTTCCAAAGAAGCCGGAAATCCAAACACCGATCTTGTCTGTCGGCTCCTCCAGGCTGCGCTCATAATGATCGTAAAACGTTCCAAAATGCTTCTGCAGCTCGCGGGTAATGACGTATTCCTCCAGCTCCTGCCGCCGGTTCTGGTCATCCGTCTGCATGACCTTGATAACCCCGTTGATGGAACGATTGATATCCCTCGAAAACATGTCCTGCAATCTCATCGCAATGCTCCTCTTCAAACCAGATTAAAGGCCCGGTAATAATTGTCATCCATAAAGCGCCCAAAGAGCGTCAGCGTCTGTCCGCTGTATTCGCCGGGATAAAACAGAATCACCGGATTCTCCTCGAACACGTGTTGGAGATTGTTCAAAATGTTGTGGCTCCGCATATAGGGAAAAACGCGGCCGACGCCCGAAATCATCACCACGTCGCCGCGCCGGCAATCGTCGTAGCGCAGATGCTCGATATAAGCCTCCGGCGGCGCAATGCGCTGCAGCTGCCGAAGCATGAACTCTCCCCCTCGTTGCACCTCCATCGGAGGGATGCGATCCAGCACGCGCCGCTCGCGACAGATTTCCAGAAATACATCATACAAATCAAAAACGATCGCCCGGTATGCGCTCCGTCCGTCGCGCGTTTCCTCGGCGATCGTATGAAGAAAATGCCGCACTGGCATCTCCTCTTCCGGACGGTAGGCGAAGACGTATAAGCCCACTTCGTTGCTTAGCCCCTGATTGTTCAGAAACGCCGCATCGGACAGCTTTTCCCGCAGCGCGTCCAGCCGGCCCAGTATATTCTGCAATGCTTTCACCCTCAATTCATCGAATCAAACGCCGCTAAAAAGCGCTGCAATCCCGCATCCCTCAGCGCCTGTTCAAAAGCGCCGGAAATGGCCACGGGACACAGCGCCTCGCTTCCTGTTTTTTCCAGATAGCCGTTTTCCCGCAATACGTTCATCAGCACGGATTTGATGCGCTTGACCGTCGAATCGCTCCATCCGGCCACGTCCTCGTCGCTTTCGCGGAGGCGCAGGAAAAACAGATTCACGTCCTTGGCAGTAAGCGTCCCATCCAGCAAACGGTATTTTTCTCCGACAACCCCGATCATAAATTCCGCCAGCAAGCTGCTCTGCGCCATCATGGCCACCAGCGCCGCCTGCTTCGCCTCGACCAGCGGCCCCTCCGCCAGCATCTCCACCAGCTCCGGGCTGTGCGCAATACAGTTCAGCCGCTTCAGGGCCGCTCTGCATTTGCTCCGAAGCTCTCGTTCCGTCGGATACTGAAACAGATTTTCGCAAAAAACTTCGTTTTCGATCTCCGCGTCCGAAAGCCCCTGTCGCTTCAGCTGTGCCACAATGCGCATTTCACGAAACATAAACTGTTCGCGCGTCAAAGCGCCGCTGTACCGTCCCAAAGGCAACCTCCCTCTCCTCGCATCCAAAAACGCCCCGATTGCGCGCATATACAGCGCATTCCGTCGCAAAATTTCTTATTTTGCGGCCAAATCGGGCATGGCCGAAAACGAAGAGTCTCTTTTTCTTTATTACATTATTATAATCGAAGTCTTTTGTCATGTCAACATGAGTTTGCCGATCTGCTGCTTTTCATGTGTAGGTTTATTATATAGAAGCGGGGCCAAGACGCAAAAAGAACGATTGAAACCGTTAGGATAAAGTCCCCCCTCCAACGAAAGAAATCAATCGCCATTAAGAATATTGCACAGCACAAACGATATCTGCAACACGAAGTCACGACAGAATTGTATACAGTGAGACTTTGCCGGCAGGTGCAGGACGTGCGGTACGTCTGCCGAAGATACCACATCTCGAAGGCTGATGCGGTGGAGCCAACGTCGCACCGGCCGAAAACGCCGCACTCGAACGCGTATACGGAGGAAAAGCTGACCTGGATTCGCGATCTGTACCGGCGAAATCCCAACATCAGCTTATGCGAAATGTACAGGAAACCGCGCGAGAAAAAAGCTTATCGCCGGCATCCGGGGCCGCTATACCGCGTCTTCATGCGGCTAGGGATACCGCATGAAGGTGGGATCAACGAAAAAGAAATTGAATCACCTTAGAAAGTACGATACGCCCGACAAATTGGGCGTATCGAAGCAGATGGACGTAAAATATGTGCCGAAAATCCGCTATGTCGGCAAGGACATCGAGGCGTTTTTTCAGTATACGATGATCGAAGAGGCCAGCCGGAAGCGGTTTATTTATGCGTATAAGGAGCAGAGCCGCTTCTCGACGATGGATTTTATGAAGCGCGCAATCACCTTCTTCGGTTATGCGCCACAGATCGTGCAGACCGACAATGGCGGCGGGGTTCGCCACACGTCAAAGACGAAGCGCGTGTACCCGCCGGATCTGTTTTGCATGGAAAACGGCATTGCGCACAAAACCATTCGCCCACAAACGCCGTGGCACAGCGGTAAGGTCAAGCGCAGCCACTGCAGCGACCAGGGGCGATTCTACAACCACCTGAGCTTCTATTCTCTGGCCGATCTGCAGCTCCAAATGCGGCGATACCTGCGCCGAAGCAACGACATCCTCATGTCCGTTCTCCACTGGAAATTGCCCAATATGCTCCATAAAGAGCTCGCGCGCATCGGGACTGTCTGAGACAGCTTACCCGAGCCCACTAAGAGCTTTCCGACTTTTTCGCCTCAGACAATTCTTCCGTCGCTTCTTCCTTTCCCCAATCGCACATCATTGACAAAGGAACAGTGAGGCCGCGCAAATAAAAACATCTCTGGCAGTCTCCACATTTCGAGGTTCACCGCCGAATACCGGTTTCTCATAATAGTCTCTCCTCATCCGCCCGATTTTATAAAAAAGTTCTCGCAAAGCGAAAAAAACTATTGACAAACGCCCAATGAGCTGGTATAATGTCTCTTGTAGTTTGGTTGATCCGCTGATAATTAAGCAGTACGATTGATCAATTATAAGGTCGCATGGCTCAGTTGGTAGTCCATTCTGTACGGATTACATAACCGCCTCCGATCAATTTGCGGTCTCCCTCATCTTCCTTCAGAAGAATCAGTCGACCGCCCGGCAATGAAAATTGCCAATCGGTTCTCCCAATTCCATTATGGTCGCATGGCTCAGTTGGTAGAGCACATCGTTCACATCGATGGGGTCACAGGTTCGAGTCCTGTTGCGACCACCA
>CAKUKM010000006.1 GCA_934663595.1 uncultured Clostridia bacterium
GCGTCAAAATCTTCGATTTTGCCGTCGGCAGTTTCGCCTTTGGCGAAACCTGAAAACCCTTTGGGTTTTCAGCCTTTGCCAAGTTTTGCTTGAACCCTTCGGGTTCCGGCCGCAAAACTTGTAAGGAAGCGATTTTCTCTCCGGGAAATGGGATTTCCCTGCGATAAAATAGCCCCGCGCTCATCGCGCATGTCGCTGAGCTCGATTGAAAGTTCGAGAGGGCTTTGGCCCTCTCGAGCTCTCCCAGGGCTTTTTGACAGTCTGCTGCCGCAGCTTATGCTGCGGCATTTTTTGCGCTGGAAAGCAAAATCATTTGGAAAGTACAATCGAATGCCAGGTTAACATCGCATTCAGATTCTCAATATCGTCAATTCGCCAATTGCGATTTATTAATATTTGTGGTAGTATAAAGGTGACATCACAGAGTGCGCTCCAATGCTGCGTATATTCCCGCGCACTCCGGCCCGAAAGGGCGCCGTCGAGGAGGAACTTTCATGCAGGCACTACAGGGCTACATTCAGAAGCTGATGGCGGAGAAGGGGCTGTCCAAATCGGCGCTGGCGGAGGCGCTGGGCTATCGAAGCAAAACCTCATTGGATCGAATTATGGCGGACAACTCGCGCGAAAGCAGCCTGCGCAAATTCAAGCAGGCGGTGCTCGCGGCGTTCCCGATGACGCCGGAGGAAAAGCGCGAATTGAACGAAGCGGTGCAGATCGGCATTTACGGCATGCGCCAGTATTTATTGAACCAGCAAATGTGGAAATTCGTGCGCGGGGATTATCCCGAAAGCGCGGAGGACATTCAGATCACCGCGGCGGAAAACGGCCGCATTATCTCGATGAGCGAGCGCTATCAGGCGGCGCGGAATTTGCATATCACGGTGCTGAACTGCCAGTACACGCCGGCTCTGTTCGAGCTGCTGCATACTCTGCTGATGCGCGAGGACGTGGTGGTAAATCACTATGTCTATGTCGATGCGGATTCCGTTCGCACGATGGCGGCGGTGAACGCGCTGATGCGCGTGTTTTACATGAACGGTTACGATTGCTTCGCGCTGAATACGCTGCGCCGTGAGGAGGGCTTCGCCGAATCCGGCATGAACGCCGCGGATGTGGCGATCTTTGAATACACGGACGCAAACGGTAAACCCTGCGAGGACGTGGCGACCTTCCAGTCGCCCGTTTCCGGCATGATGGCGACGCGGCCCGCGCCCACGGGCGCGCTGCGCCGGCTGCTGGGGCTGGACAGCGGCGAATACTATTCGATCAAGCGCATCTATTTCGATTATAACGAGCTGGACGATTACATTCAGTTCAGCGCGGATTACGCCGCGCTGGAGGAAAACCGCGCGATCTGGAAAATCAAGCCGGATATCGGCGTGGATCAGATTCCCGTTTCGATCATGGAAACGGCGCTGCTGCGCGGCGCCGGCGATAAAAGCGTCGATCCGCAGTTTTTCGAGGTGCTTTCCGCGCTGCGCGAGGTCTACAGAAAGCGCGTGATGAACTCATTCAGCAAGAAAAAACACGCGCATACGATCATGAAGCGCCGCGCCATGCGCGAATTTGCGCAAACGGGGCGCACGACCGACCATTTCTGGATGATGTCGCCCTATACGCCGGAGGAGCGCGTTCAGATTCTGCAAACTCTGCTGGAGCAGCAGCAGAATAATCCCTATGTTCATATGTACTTTCTGAAGGACGACGACGCGCTGCGCGATATCGAAATCGCCTGCTATGAGGATACGGGCATGCTGCTGCTCGAATCCAATACGGATTACCATCTCGAGCGCGGGCATTCCGAGGTGCTGATTACCCTGAACGAACTGCTGCGGTTGTTCCGCGACTTCTTCATGCGCACGCTGGTGCGCGAATACGTGCTGCCCGAATCCGAAACCTGCCGATTCCTCCAGCAGCTCATCGAAGAAATCAAATCCGGCCAGCAAACCCCTCCGGCAGAATAACCCCAAGCAAATTTCTGAGGAAAAGCACTCCCATTCACACCCCATAAGCAAAAAGCAATCGCAGCCGCGATTGCTTTTTGAATTTGAAAAAAACGGATGCCAGCAAATTGAGTCGCTTCCCGACTCAATTTGTGGTAAATTGGGAACAAGGAATCATCTAGTACAAAGGAAGAAATCAGGTCGCTATCCGACCCGATTTCGTCGCGATCAAGCGCGTCAGCAACTGACAGGCGGTTCCACCGCCAGGGCGCAAGCCGCCACCACGGCGGCGCAGCGACCGGTAAATTGGGAACAAGAAAACAGATAGCACAACGAAAGAAATCGGGTCGCTACCCGACCCGATTTCGTCGCGATCAAGCGCGTCAGCAATTGGCCGTCGGCCCCGCCGACAGGATGCGCATGAATTCTTCGCCGGTGATCGTCTCTTTTTCGAGAAGGTACTTCGCCAGCTCGTGCAGCTTCGGCTCGTTCTCGCGGAGAATCCGATCCGCCTTCGCGCGAGCGGTCTTCACAATCTGCACTACCTGCTGATCGATCTTTTCCCCGGTCGCCTGCGAGCACGCCAGAGACGTGTCGCCGCCGAGATAAACATTGTTCTCGGTCTCGAGCGCCACCATGCCGAATTCATCGCTCATGCCGTAGCGCGCCACCATGCCGCGGGCGAGCTTCGTCGCCTGCTCAATGTCGTTCGACGCGCCGGTCGTGATCTTGCCGAAAATCAGCTGCTCCGCCGCCTGACCGCCGGTGAGCGTCGCGATCTTGTTCTCCAGTTCAGGCTTGCTCATCAGGAAATGCTCGCCCTGATCCACCTGCATCGTGTAGCCGAGCGCACCGGACGTGCGCGGAATGATCGTGATCTTCGTGACCGGCGCGGAATCGCTCTGCATTGCCGCAACAAGCGCGTGACCGATCTCGTGGTACGATACAATGCGCCGTTCCTCTTCCGAAAGCACCGCCGTCTTGCGCTGATAGCCCGCAATGACCACCTCGACGCTCTCTTCGAGATCCTCCTGCGTCACCATGTCGCGCTTCATCCGCACCGCGCGCAGTGCCGCTTCGTTGATGATGTTCGCCAGCTCCGCGCCGCTCGCACCGGAGGTCGCGCGCGCAATCGCCGCGTAATCAATGTTCTCCGCCATCTGAACGTCCTTCGCGTGCACCTTCAGAATCGCGATTCGACCGTTCAAATCGGGCAGCTGCACCGGAATGCGCCGGTCAAAGCGGCCGGGACGCAGCAGCGCCGGGTCGAGCGATTCGGGACGGTTCGTCGCCGCCAGAATGACCACGCCCTTGCGGCCGTCAAAGCCGTCCATCTCGGTCAGAAGCTGGTTCAGCGTCTGATCGCGCTCATCGTTGCTGCCAAAGCCGCCGTTGTCGCGCTTTTTGCCGATCGTGTCGATTTCATCGATGAACACGATGCACGGCGCCTTTTCGTTGGCCTGCTTGAATAGATCGCGCACCTTCGCCGCGCCCATGCCGACGAACATTTCCATGAATTCAGAGCCGCTGATCGAGAAGAAGGGCACCTTCGCCTCGCCCGCGACCGCCTTCGCCAGAAGCGTTTTGCCCGTTCCGGGAGGGCCGACGAGCAGCGCGCCCTTCGGCAGCTTCGCGCCGATCTTCGCGTACTTCTCCGGCTCGTGCAGGAAATCGACGATCTCCACCAGCGCGTCCTTCGCCTCGTCTTCGCCGGCGACATTGGCAAACGTAATTCCGGTTTCGTTTTCGGCAACGATCTTCGCGTTGGATTTGCCGAAGCTCATCGTGTTGCCGCCGGGCATGCCCTGCTTCTGCAGGCGGCGCAGCAGCATCTGGCCGATCAGACTGAACAGCGCGATCGGAACTACCCACGAAATAATGAAGTTCAGCAGCGGCGAATTCTGCGTCGGAATCGTGGATTCAAACGTAACGCCCGCCGCTTTCAGCCGCTCAACCAGACCGTCGTCCGGGAACGCGCCGGTCTTGTACATGCCTTCCTTGCCGCTTTCATCCTTCGCAATGAAGACGATCTGCTCGTTGTCCTGCTCGAGCGCGACCTCCGTGACCTTTTTGCCATCGATCATCTGCAGGAATTCGCTGTAGCTGACCTCCTTCACCTGCCGCTGCAGCAGCGACGGGAACAGCAGCGCGTTCAGCAGGAGAATCACAATCATTGCAACCGCGTAATAGTAAATCAGCGGTTTCTTGCTGGGCTTATCGGATTGGATCATGCATTCCACTCCTTTCATGATGTGGGTTCAGTATAGCATATTTTTTAAAGGTTGAGAATGGTCAAATTTCGTTTCGTGCCCAAAATCAGGCATTTTTTGCAATTTTTACCAGCATGCTCGCGAGCCCGACGTTGTAGCCGGACGCCGCGTAAATCGCATGCAGGCTCCGATCCGCAACGATCGCCAGCGGCAGCTTGCCCGGATCGACATACACCTGCCGCGCCAGCAGCGCCCATTCGGTCTCTCTGCCGCCGGTCAGCACCGGCGCGCCCGGGAATCGCGCCAGAACGCGGTGCAGCAGCTCGTTTTCGCGCGTGCTGCCGCTCAATACAAACGCCGGGCGCAGCGCGTCGAACGCGTCCGCCTGCGCGAGAATCTCGCCCAGCAGATGCTCCGTCGGCTCCGCGCCGGGATTCAGCCGCATCAGAATCGCGCCGCCGGACGTGGCGGAGGCGATCGACGCGCCGGAATCGAGCGCAAAATCGTCGATCGGGTAATCCGCAAGCATTTCCGAAAGCTGCGCCGGGAAGAAGCGCAGCTCGACCGAGCGATTTTCGCCCGCGCCCAGCCGAATTTGCAGCGCGCTTGCGTGAATATCGCCGTTCGGCAGGCGATTTGCGGTCAGAAGCCGGTATTCACCCGGCTCGGCGGGGAAGGTCAGCGCGTCGCCCTGCCAGCCGGCGGCGGACAGATCGAGCGTTCGATATTCCCCGCGGTCGAGGCGCGCAATCGTGAAATCCTCGAAGTATTTCGGCGCAGCGCCGGCGGGACGCACCAGCGAAAGCGTCGCCGTGCGCGGCCGCGGCGCGACAAACGCGTCGTTTTGCCAGTATTCGGGCTGCAAATCCGCCGGATTCAGCCGCGCAGGCACGCCGAGCGCGCGGCAAATCGCGACGAACAGCACGTCCTGCGAGCGCGGCGACGCAAAACCGGTGCGCAGCGCGGCCGCGGGCGTCGTAAACAGCGCGTCGTAGTCGAGCTCGGGCGCGCAGCGAATGTGTTTGTAAATCCAATCCGCAATGCGCGCAGGATTTTCGGCCATGTCGCGGCGCTCCGCCTCGCCGAAGCGTTCGAGAATCTCAGCGCGCACCGGAACCAGCATCTCGTCAGAAACCCGCGGGCAGAGAACGTAATCGCGGTAGAAGGCGGGAGAAAGACCGCCGGAATTCATCGCGGGATGGGCGCTTTCGTTGGAAGGTCGCGCAGCGCAATCAGGCGCAGGACATTTGCGCGCGGCGGAATCGTCGCAAGCCGCAAGCGCTTCGCCGGAGGAACGCGGGCAGAGCGGCGAATCGTCGCAAGCCGCAAACGCTTCGCCGGAGGAACGCGGGCAGAGCGGCGAATCGTCGTGCGCGACAGGCGCTTTATCGGAAATGCGCGCGGTAGGACCGGGATTGGCATGGATCAGCGCATCTTCGAGCACTTCGATGCCCACATCGCGCAAATCCTTCTGCGAAAGCGAGTGCAGCAGCGCGCGACGACGAGCAAAATCATCGCCATTTGCGAGGCACGCGGCAGGTTGATCGCTGTCGCAAAGCGCATTCAGCGAATCCGCGTTGCCGTTCGCGAGGAATTTGGCCAATCGTTCGCAATTGCTGCGGCTTTCGCGGAACAGGTTCAGCAGGTCGGCGTCCTCTCCGGCTAGGGCGTTTGCGGTATTCAACATCGCCCGCACGCGCTCGGCGCGGAGGCGATTTGCCGCCGCATTCCGCTCCGCTGCGCGCGCCGCCTGTTCCGGCGAGGGCTGCGGCATGCACGCGCCATTGCCGATGGGTGCGCGCACCGCCCAATCCTGCCAACGATTTTGCGCAGAGCCCGCCGCTCGATCGGCAATCGGCTGCGCGTTTTGCATATCTCCGGGCAAAATCAGATCGACGCAATCGCCGTCGCGCGTGTCGATTAAATCCTCCGCCGCGCGATTTCCGCGCACCGCCCAATCCTGCCAGCCATTTCGCGCAGAAACCGCCATTCCCTCGGCAACCAGCTGCGCGTTTTGCGCATCTCCGGGCAAAATCAGATCAATGCAATCGCCATCGCGCGTGTCGATCAGAGCTTCCGCCGCGCGATTTTCGTGCGTTGCGCGGATAAACAGGCTGCCGAGGCCGCATTCCAGCGCGGCTTCTCCGTTTGAATCGGTCGGGATCTGCGCGACGGGATAGATTTCGCCCATGTTGAGAATGCCGAAGCTCGCCTTCGCGCCCGCAATCGGCGCGCCGTTTGCATTGCGCACGCGAACGGTCAGGCGCGTGGTCGGCGCGTAGCGCGCGGTCTGGTTCAGATACGTCACCGCGCCGCGGCGCGCGAGAAAATCCGGCCGCGCGCCGCTTTCGAAGGTGCGGCTGTGAATGAGCATCGCGCGGTTGGCGGCGCTGTTGAACCATGCGCGATCGAGTATTTCCTCCGGCTCGCACGCGCCGAGGAAGCGCCATTCGCCGTTCAGCCAGACCTCGACCCACGCGTGATTGTCGTCGCAATGCGCCCAGCGCGGCGTGTAAATCTGCCGCGCAGCGAAGCCGACGGCGCGCAGGGCGTTGACCAGGAACGTCGATTCCTCGCCGCAGCGGCCGTAGGCGGAGCGATAGGCGTCGAGCGCGGAGATCGTGCGCACGTCGGTGGAGCGATAGGTCATGTTTTCGGCGCACCAGTAATTGATCTCGAGAATTGCCCGCTCGGCGGAAAGCCCCTCGATGCGCGGCGCGAGAAGCGCGTGAAAGAGCGCGCGGCAATCGCTGAGCGCCTCCTCGTTGACGCGCAGCGGCAGCACGTATTCGCAAAACAACGCCTCCGAAAGCGCGCCAGGCGCCTGCCTGCGCAGAAACACGGCGTGCTCTGCGGCGCGTCGGAACAGCTCGAAGGGATAGTTTCCCCAATCGCTGAGCGGGCTAAACGCATAGAGAATGCGCAGCGCTTCGCGCGTGTCCGCGTGCGGGACGGCCTGAATCTGTCGGGCGACGCGGCGCGCGAACGGAAAGCGCGCGAGAATCGTGCGCCATTGATCTGCGGCGCGGCTGAGTGTGTGGGCTGAGAACATGATCGATCGCCTCCATGAACGGAATCTTGAGGGAAATCCGCTGTTTTCTGAATCAATTATCCCATAATTCCCATGAATTTGCAACGGATGGATTGGAAAAACGGTGAAAATGCGGTATAATGGCATTGGAGGGATGCCTGTGGCGGAAATTCTGATGCTGAACGGCTTTGACGGGAACAGTCTGGGCGCGATTCCCTGCGCGGACGGCGGCGGGCGGATCGATTGTTATCGCCTGTTCGACGGCGTAATGGCGATGCGGATTCATCTGGAGACGCACGGCTTCTGCGAAACGCGCGAGCTGCACGACGGAATCGAGATCAATTTCTGCGCGGCGGGGCGCTTCGAGAGCAGCTTTTCGCCGCGCGATCACGCGACGCTCACGCCCGGCGACATGGCGCTGAGCACGTTCGACGGCGTTCACGGCGCGAAATCGGAATCGCGGCTGCCGCTGGGCTATTACGAGGGCGTTTGCCTTTCGGTGGATTGCGCGCGCGCTGCGGCCTGGATGCGCGAAAACGTCGCCCCGCTGCAAACCGATTTTGCCGCAATGCGCGAAAATCTGCTCGGCGGGCGCTGGTATGCCGCGATGAACGCCGGCCCGCGCTGCGAGCACGTGTTTCGCGAGCTGCTGGAAAACCTCGCGTATTTCGATCGCGAATATCTGATCATGAAGACGCTCGAGCTGTTCATGCTGCTCAAGAGCGTGCCGCGCGCCGAGCTGAACGCCGATTACTGCTCGGCCGAGCAGCTGCGCCTCGCGCGCCATTTGCGCGATCATCTTCTGTCCGACCGGAACAACTATGTCTCCCTCGCGCGGCTGGCCGAGGAACATCAGATTTCCGTTTCGCATCTGCAAAAGCTGTTTCGCCAGGCCTACGGCGCGCCCATTTATCATTATATCAAGGAATATCGCCTAGAGCAGGCCGCCGTGGAGCTCGCGCGCAGCGACAAGCGCATCGTCGAAATCGCGCTCGACGCCGGCTACGACAGCGCCAGCAAGTTCTCCGAGGCCTTCCGCAAGCGCTATCGCGCCACCCCCAGCGCCTATCGCGCCGCTGCAAGGCTTTCATCAAAACGGGATACTTTGGATAAAACGGAATAGATCTTTGCGTCTCTAAGTGTTATACTGATTCGCGGTTAAAGCAATCTAACCAAGAATGATAAGGAGGCGCTGGACGAGATGAAGAAGTTATTTGCGGTGTTGGTATGCGTATGCATGCTGGCGATGGGCGTATGTGGATTTGCGGAGGAAAAAGATTTCCTGAGCGAGGTACAGGGGACGTTTGTGGAGCTGTTCCCGGAGCTTTCGAAGGAAGAGTATCATCAGAAGTGGGTAGACGCGGTAGAGCCGCTGGTCGGGGAAGAGAACACGGAAGCGACGATCGAGTATCTTCTGAGCGCGTGCACGGCGGAGATTTACGGTGCGGAAGCGATTGAGAAGTACGCGGCGGATCCGGAGAGCATGCGTTTTGACTGCTATTACATTGGCGGCGTAAAGAAGATGACGATTGAAGGCAATCGGATCACGGGTGTAGACGCGGATGGCAACGAGGTATTCAGCCACACGTACACGGCGATGGATGTGGAGAACGAGAACGGCTTCATCTTCTACAAGAGCGATGATGAGCAGTCCGGTCAGTTCACGTATTTCGCCTTCTCGCCCGACACGATGGACACGACCTGGCATTTGGAGTTCCGCTATGCTGAAGATGAGGCGGATCTGCAGGACTGGTTCACCGGCAACTATGCTTACTGGAATGTAGGCGCGATTGCTGAAGACTACACGGACGAGGTGATCACCTCGACGATCAACCTCTTCGCGACCGAAAATGTCGGTGGTACCGACTGACGATTGCTGCCGCGCTTGGTCACATCGAAATCGGGGCGGGTAGCGACCCGATTTCTTTCTTTGTGCCAGCTGCTTTCCTATTCCCAATTTACCACAAATTGAGTCGGGAAGCGACTCAATTTGTTTTCTTTTTCTGTATTTTTAGGGCATGGAAAACCGCGCTGTCTTTTTTTGAACGGCGTTCCGCGGTTGGATGAGCTGGTTCTCTCATTCGGCGCGTGGGCTGTTTCACTTTGGACAGCGCGGTTTTATTTATTTACATTTGCCCCTGCAACGCGTGGTGCTGCTTTTTATCGGACAGCAGCGCGATATACAGCGGAATCAATATCAAATCGGCCATGAACCATGCGAACGGGTGCGCGAAGCACACGGCGGTATACCCGAGCTTCGGCACGATGAACAGGCCCATCAGCGTTCTTGCAATCAGCTCGAACAGGCCGGCCAGCATGGCGGCCTTGGAATAGCCCACGCCCTGCAGCGTATTGCGATAGACGTAAATCAGCGACAGCACCGGGTAAAACGCGCCGTTGATCGTCACGAACCGATGCACCAGCTGGATGATCTGCGTTTCCGTCGGGTCCACGAACATCAGCACGATGAAATTCGAGCCGAAGAAGAACACGCAGAACGCAATCACGGAATACGCCCAGAGCATCAGCGTGACCTCTTTGGTCGCGCGACGCACGCGGTCGAGCCGTCTCGCGCCGTAATTCTGGCCCGCGAACGTCGCCATCGACACGCCGAACGCGTCCATCGGCGACATTACCAGCGTTTGCACCTTGCTGGCGGCCGAGACGCTGGCGATGATCTGCGTGCCCAGATTGTTGACCGATTTCTGCAGGATGATCGAGCCGATCGCGGTGATCGAGAATTGCAGGCCCATCGGGAGGCCGATTCCGATCAGGCGCTTCACCGTGGGCAAATGCAGCTTCATATCCGCGCGCGTGAGCCGGAGCATCGGAAATTTCTTCACCATGTAAATCAGGCACGCGACGCCGGAGATCAGCTGCGCGACGCCGGTCGCGATCGCCGCGCCCTTCACGCCCATATTCAAATTCCGGATGCAGAAAATGTCCAATCCAATATTCAGCACGCTGCACACGATCAGGAAATACAGCGGCGTTTTGCTGTCGCCGAGCGAGCGAATGATCGACGCGAGCAAATTGTACATCATCTGCGCGCCGAGGCCGACGAAGATCCAGACCAGATAATCGTAGGCGTAGCCCATCAGCTCTTCGGGAACGTCCATCCAGACCAGGATCTGCTTCGTGAGCGGCACGGTAATCGCCGTCATCAAAAGGGCGAACACCACGCCGATCCACACGATATTGGCGACGCACCGGCGCACGCCCGCCTCGTTTTTCGCGCCAAAATCCTGCGCAACCGGAATGGCAAAGCCCGAGCACGAGCCGAACACCAGTCCCAGCACGAAAAACGTGATCGATCCGGTGAGGCCCACGGCGGCGAACGGGTTTGTTCCGAGAATTTTGCCCACGATTGCGCTGTCGGCGAGGTTGTACACCTGCTGGAACACGGTTCCGATCAGCAGCGGCAGGCTGAAAAAGAATATCTTGCGGGCGGAATTGCCCGTCGTCATGTCGTTTACCATCTCTCTATCCTCCACATCCAATCATTTTATAGATTTCCCCGCGGAGTGCAATGGGCTTTCTGTTATTTCGCGATAAAATCCGATCGACGGCGATTTGCGCCGTCCATCCCGCCTCCAAGCTTTAAGATTGCGTAAATACCGTTGACAGGATCAATACTTCGTGTTACGATGTATACCACGAAAGGAGGTATTGCATGGACGGTCAGTTGAAGCGAGGGCTGCTGGATGTATGCGTATTGGCGGCGATCAAGAGCGAGGATTCCTACGGCTACAAGATCATCAAGGACATGAAGCCGTATCTCGAGCTTTCTGAATCGACCCTGTATACCATTCTGAAGCGCCTGGGAACGGCGAATATGCTAACGGTTTACACCGCGGAACACGGCGGCAGGCTTCGGAAATACTATCACATTACCGAAGAAGGGCTGAAGCGCATCGAGGAATTCAAGGTCGAATGGAATGAAATACTGGCAATTCATCAATTTGTAACCAAGGAGGACAAGGTTCATGACTAAGCAGGACTTTCTTGCGCGGCTCCGCAAAGGGCTGTCCGGGCTGCCGCAGGACGACGTCGAGGAACGCCTGACGTTTTACGGCGAAATGCTGGAGGACCGAATAGAGGACGGCCTTTCGGAGGAAGAGGCGCTGGCCGAAATCGGCGATGTGGACGAAATCGTCCGGCAGACGATCGCCGATATTCCCCTGGCCAGAATCGCCAAAGAGCGAATCCGGCCCAAGCGGCGCTTGAAGGCGTGGGAAATCGCGCTTCTGGCGCTGGGCTCGCCGATATGGCTTTCGCTGGGAATCGCCGCGATCGCCGTAATTCTCGCGATTTACATTTCTCTTTGGGCAATCATCGTTGCGCTGTGGGCGATATTTGGCGCGATTGCCGTTTGCGCGGCGGTCAGCGTGCCGGCGTGCGTCATTTTCGTCGCGCGCGGCCGCGGCGTATCGGGGCTTGCGGTTCTCTCCGCGGGAATCATTTGCGCCGGGCTTTCCATCCTTCTGTTCTGCGGCTGCAGGGCGGCGACGAAGGGCGTTTTCACGCTCACGAAGAAAATCACACCCGGAATGAAAAACTGCTTTATCGGTAAGGAGGCGGCAAAATGAAAAAGGCAACCAGAGCATGGCTCATCGCGGCGGCTTCTCTCGTGCTGATCGGATGCATTCTTTTTGCAGGCGCAATGTCGGCAATCGCGTGGGACTTTTCGAGGCTTTCGACGGTCGATTACGAATCGAACGCGCACGAAATCGCCGAGCCGTTTCGCGATATCGCCCTCTCGACGGACACCGCGAACATTGCATTCGCCCCGTCGGAGGACGGAAAATGCCGAGTGGAATGCTATGAGGAAGAAAACGCGCGGCATTCGGTCGCCGTTGAAGGCGATACGCTCGCGATTCAAAGGATCGACGCCCGGCCGTGGTACGATCGCATCGGGCTACATTTCGGCTCGCCGAGGATCACGATTTACCTTCCGGCCGCGGAATACGGCGCGCTGTCCATTCGCGAAAGCACCGGAAGCGTTGAAATTCCGAAGGATTTCGCATTTGCGAGCGCCGACATTTCCCTGACCACGGGCGACGTCGATTTCCGCGCGTCCGCTGCGGAATCGATTCAGATCAAAGCGAGCACCGGGGCGATTCGCGTGGAGAACGTCTCCGCCGATTCGCTGGAGCTTTCCACAACCACGGGCGCGGCGACGATTTCGGGCGCGACCTGCCGGGGCGATATCACCATAAGCGTATCGACCGGCAAGGCAAATCTGACCGACATTTCGTGCCGGAGCGTGATTTCAACCGGAACGACGGGAAGCATCGCGCTGGATCGCGTGATTGCCGAAAGCGCAATTTCGATTGAGCGGAGCACCGGAAATGTGCGATTCAGCGGCTGCGACGCGGCCGAGCTTCACATCAAAACCAGCACAGGCAACGTTACCGGCAGTCTGCTTACGGACAAGATATTTGCTATCGACGCCGGAACGGGCCGCGTGGACGTTCCGAACACGACCGCCGGCGGCAAATGCGAGATCGCAACCCGCACGGGCGACGTCAAAATGGAAATCGAATAACGCGAAAAGCCGGCCGGGATAATCCCGACCGGCACTTGTTTTACGCCTTGACTGCGCCCGAGGTAATGCCCTCGATGTACAGTCTGGAGCTGAACATGAACATGATCAGCAGCGGAATCGTGGCCATTACGAAGCCGGCGATCATCGCGCCGTAATCCGTAATGCCCGTGGACGAGGAATAGATCTGCACCGCCACGGAGATGACCTGCTTGCTGTTCGAGTCGATCACCAGCAGCGGCCAGATGAAGTCGCCGTACAGGCTGATCATATTCATAACCACCAGCGTAGCCAGAATCGGCTTCGCGAGCGGCACGGCGATCTTGTAGAACGCCTGGAATTCGCGCGCGCCGTCGATGCGCGCCGATTCAAACAGCGCCGGCGGCTGACTGCTGATAAACGTTCTGCACAGATACATGCCCATGATCTGTCCGCCGGAGGCCCAGGGAAGCCACAGCGCCCACCAGGTATTCTTCAGGCCCAGGCGCTGAATCAGCTTGAACGACGGCGTGAGCGTCAGCACGCCCGGAACCATCAGCAGCGCCAGCATCATCACGAACAGGAAGTTCTTCAGCGGGAACTCCAAGCGCGCGAACACATAGCCGGACATCGCCGACAGCACCACGATCAGCGCCGTGCCCACCGCGACGGTGACGACGGAATTGACCATGTTCTGAATCAGCTGCGTCCATGCCGCGTCGTAATTGCTCCATTGCGGCGGATTCGGAATCGCCCAGAGGTTGGAATAGAACTGCGCCGGGCTCTTCAGCGAAAGGAAGAACATCAGAAAGATCGGAATGAACGCCAGCAGCACGAACAGCACGCCCACCAGCGTGATCACGGATTGCGAGGTAATCGCCCGCGCGCGCCATCTTCTGCGCTGCGCCCTGGCCGTGGGATCCATTTTGATTTTCGGTACGGACATCGCTCGTTCCCCCTTTCTCAGTTCAGTTCCTGCGTCTTCATGCGCAGGTTCAGAAGCGAGCCCAGCAGAATGACCACGAACATGACCAGGCCCATCGCGCACGCATAGCCGTACTGGCCGAACTTCGTGGCCGCGTAGTACAGCTCGAGGCCCGGAACATAGGTCGCCGTGCCGGGGCCGCCCGCCGTGAGCAGGTAAATGCCGCCGTAATCCTGAACGGAGCTGATGAACGTCGTGATCACCAGCATCTTAATCTGCGGCGAAATCAGCGGCAGGTGAATGTGGAAGAAGTTCCAGAACGGATTGCTGCCGTCGACCTTCGCGGCCTCGAACAGATCCTCCGGAATGTTGATCAATCCGCCATAGAACACCAGGAACGCGAAGCTGTTGACCCACGGGAAGCCCATCGCAATGATCGAACCCAGCGCGGTCTTCGGGTCGCCCAGCCACGAATGCTTCCATTCGCTCTTGCCGATTACGTCGAGGAAGCTGTTCAGCGCGCCAATGTTCGGGTCGAAGATGTTCTTCCACATCAGCGTGGAAACCACGCCCGGAACCACCATCGGCACCACCAGCAGAAGCCTGAACCAGTAGCGGCGCTTGCTGCTCTTGCCGTCCAGCGTGCGCATTGCGAACACCAGCTCCGCCAGCAGCACCGGCACGGTCAGGAGTTTCACGAAATTCGCAATCATCAGAATCGCGAGATTCTTTACGCCCAGCAGGAAATAGCCCTCGTTGATCATCTTCACGAAATTATCGAACCCGACGAAATTGACCTCGCGCATCGTGCGCGTCGACAGGCTCCAATCCGTGAATGCGTAATAGAACGCCTGGAACACGTTGTAATAATTGAAAATCAGGATCAGCACGATCGACGGCGCGAGCATCAGATACGCCGTGCGATGGCGATGGATCGCCTTGAAGAACCGCTTGCCGACCTTGCGGCTGCTCGGGAACGCGACCACGGCGCTGGCAAACAGCACGACCGCGCTTCCGGCGATCAGCCACACGCTCATGCTCTTGAGCTTGCTCTGCGCGCCGATGTTGTCCAGGCGATCGACCGAGAATTCATACAGATCCTTCGACTGCGTGACCACGAAGCAGCGATCTGCGCCGAAATAGATCTGCGAAATCTTGGCCTCCGAGCGATTGCTGAAATGCGTAACGCCGTCGGCGTCCAGAATGTACGTATCGCCTTCGCGCGTGCCCACGCCGATCCAGCGGCCGTCCTCGGACATGCCGAGCGCCCAGCCCTCGCCCACCATCGAAACGGAATAGATCTTATTCAGCTCCGAATCGAACCGGAACAGGTTGTTGTTCTCGTCCAGCACCAGCACATCGCCGGTTTCGGCAACGACCTGCATGCCGCGCACCTCGCTGCGCGCCTTTTCCTGCGCCAGCTGCTCGCCGTTCAAATCCACCTTCGTCACGCGCGCGCGATTGTCGCCGTAGAAGATGCTCTGCTTGTCGGCGCTGAAGCGAATGCCGTTGGTCTGGTTCTTCAGCTTCGTCTTCAGGATTTCTTCGCCGGTCTGCACATTGAAGATCTTCAGATAATTCTTGCTTGCATTTACGCTCGACGATACCGCGAGCAGGCCGGACGCCTGATCATAGTCCATATCGGACACCTTGCCGTCCGCCGCGAGGGTATTCACGAGCTGGCCCGATCCCGCCTGATATATATATATATTTCTGTCCTGCGAACCGACCATCAGCCAATGCTGCTGCGCGTCGTATTTCATCGCGCTGACAGCGCCGCTGATTTCGTTTCGCCAGAGCTCGTTTCCATTCTCATCAAATGCCAGAACGACGTTCTGATACGTTCCGAGGAACGTAATGCCCAGTTCCTCATCGACATAAACCTGGCTGTTCTGCAGAGATGCGCCATATTCAACCCTGTTAAACAGGCTGGTCTGCCCGGATGCATATACATTGGCCGCAATGGAGCCAATCAGCGCAAGCATAAATATAATGGACAACACCAGCGCGACGCGGTTTACCCTGCCCGCGCGGTCATCCTTCCTTCGTCTGGTTTCGGCCACTGTCCGTCAGCTCCTTGTTCGTTAAATATGCGCTGCGTAAACGGCCTCCCGCCTACGCAGCGCATGGAATGGTTTACTTGTTAGAGGTTCAAATCCGAATTAGTCGCCAGTGGGCTCGTTCTGCGGATTCTCGAGGTCTTCCATGGTGATCTTGGAAGCTTCCATCTGAGCCGGAGCATACTTCATCTGGTTCTCCTGGTTCATGGTCGCCCACTCATCCACGGTGATCTTGCCATTCAGGAAATCCTGAGAGTAGTTGTACCACGCACGCAGAGCTTCCTGGTTGTCGCCGATACCACGCGCAAGCGCCTGGCCGAAGCCCTTCTGAACGTTGCCGATGTACTCGATGTTCGCGAACATCTCGCCCAGCTCGCCTTCCAGCTCGATGCCCTTGACCAGCGGCAGACCATCCGGCACGCCGCCGTTCTCGATCAGAGCGCCGATGAACGCGGAATAGCCTTCCGGAGAGGTGTAGAACTTCAGGAAATCAACGACCATATCGTCGTGATCCGCATCCTTCTTGATCGCAGAGAGGAAGCCGGTCGCAACTTCGATCGTGCGGGCGGGAGCCTCAATGCCTTCGCCTTCCATGCTCGGCATCGCGAAGGTGCCCAGCGCGAACTTCTTCAGACCATCGTAGGTTTCCGCATCGTCGCCTTCACCGAAGGTAACCGCTTCGCCCGCGTCGATGGAGTTCATGGTGTTCAGGTAATCGCCGAAGAACCAGGAACCGCTGAGGTAGATGGGGCTCTTCTGCTGGAAGAACAGCGTCTTCGCGCCGTTGCCGTTGCTGCCGAAGAAGTTGTCGCCGCCGGCGTACTTCGGGAAGATCTTCGCGAAGTTCGTCCAAACGGTCTTCATGCCTTCCGTATCCGCACGGATCGTGCCGTCCTTCACGAACGCCTTCCAGAAGCGGACGCCGTTGGTGTTGACGTTCGCGGGAGTGTCGTCGTTGTGGGGATCGGTCGGATCATAGACGAACTTGCCGTCCACTTCGGGATCGTAGCAGTAGTCGCCTTCCTGCGCGCGAACGATTTCAATCGTGGAACGGGTGGTCTGATCGACGTAAACCTGCGCCAGCCAGCCCATCTGCTCCGCCCAGAACGACTGGAAGTCGCCCGGAACCGCCAGAGCCTGGTAGCCCGCCGCGTCCAGCTTTTCGCAGACGGTCACGAACTCGTCCCAGGTCTTCGGGGCTTCTACGCCAACCTCGGCGAAGACGTCCGCATTGTAGAACCACAGAACCTGAACCGCAGTGATGGAGACGCAATCCCACATACCGGTCACCGCGTCGATGTTCTGCAGATCGAAAGCGATCTGATCGGCCCACGTGCCATCAGAGTAATCGCTGTCGTCGAACGCATAATCATAGAAGTTGATGACCTTGTCCGTGCGATCGGAGCCCGCCAGGTTGCCGTACACGATGTCGGCCTCCGGCAGCGCGCTGTCGTAACCCTGGAACGCGGCCTTAACCCAGTCCGCATAACCGTCGGACGGCTTGAGGTCGACGACGACCTTTACATTCGGGTGCTTCGCGGTGTACGCCGCGCCAACGGCTTCCCAGGCTTCCTGAACGCCCTTCTGGGAGTACAGGCTGATGGTGACCGTGCCGGAGAAATCATCGCCCTCCGCAAATGCGGCGGTGCAGCCCAGCGCCATCATCAGCGCCAGCAGCAGGCCCAAGAAACGTACCCAAGTCTTCTTCATTTCTTTCTCTCCTCCTGAAAAAATCAACCAGAGACGCATCCGTCGCGCCTCTACTGTTAATAACATAGCACATTTCGTTATTAAAGTCAATGGCTTTTTGAATAAACGGCAAATTCTTTTTTGTGCGATTCGATGGTTAAATATTTATCAGGCGACGTTTTCCCGAGATTTATATTGAAAATCGCCGCGTTTTGTTTTTCCCGCAAATGCGGCATGATTTCTCCCAATTGTGAATATATTATATTAGACTCTGAAGATATTTCGAAACTGTTACAAAACAATTGAATTGCACGCGAATATGCGGTATAATAATGAAACAAAGAGAGGTTGAACGACTGATGCGAATTCGAAAGACGGCGCTGGGGCTGGCGATGGCGCTTGCGCTGACGGGCGCGATTTATCCGTCCACGAGCTATACGGAGAACCGGGACGCGGTGCAGCTGGCGAAGACGATTTACGCTTTAGGGCGCGCGGAGAGCTACGAGACGAAGCTGGCGCTGGGCACGGTGGTAATGAATCGGGTGGAAAACGCGTGGTTCGGCAATACGCTGGACGACGTATTGACCGAGCAGCAGCAGTTTCCCTCCGGCGAGCGCTACGACGACGAGAGCCTGAAGGCCGCGCACGAGGTGCTGACCGGGAAGCGGACGCTTTCGGATTCGGCGCTGTACTATCAGGCGACGGACGCATCGCAGCCGCGCGCGGACGAGCCGCTGGATATCGTCGGCGGCTACGCGTTTTATTCGTCGAGCGATCGGATTTAAATGAAAGCGCCCGAATGCGCATTCGGGCATTGACACGATTTCGTGTTTCGTGCTATAATAACGGCAGGAAGGGATGACGCTTGTGGTATGGCGTTTCCCCTCTGTTGAGTGGCGCCGCCTACCCATTCGCGTGGGATGGCGGCTTACTTTTTACCGTTTCTCCACAAGCTGAAAGCCGGCGGTTCCGCATTGGGAACCGCCGGCTATTTGGTTTGGAATTACTTCGTCGCCATCATGAACAGCTTTTCTCCGGTGGGATAGAGCGTTACATTCTGGATCTCGGGGATGCAGATATAGGTGGTGGCGTAGTAGTACACCGGGATGCAGCACGCCTCTTCGAACGCGAGCTTCTCCGCCTCGTGCAGCTTCTCATAGTGCACGCTCAGATCGGTGGTCGCAGACGCTTCCTGCATCAGCTTGTCGAATTCGGCGTTGTTGTAGAAGGTGGAGTTGTTGCCCGAATAGCTGGTGAACAGGTCGAGCAGGTTGGACGGATCCGCAAAGTCGGCAACCCAGCCGTCGCGCGCCAGCGTGTGTTCGCCGTTGCGGCGGGCGGCGAGGAACGCATTCCACTCCATCTGTTCGATCTCGACGTTCACGCCGAGGTTTTCCTTCCACATGTACACGAGCGCTTCAGCCGTCGGAACGTGCACGCCGGAAACGTTGGTGCAGTAGGAAACGGTCGGGAAGCCTTCGCCGTTCGGATAGCCCGCCTCGGCCAGCAGCTTCTGCGCCTCGGCGACGTTCGCTTCATAATCGGAGCGATCGACGAGAACCTGCTTGGAGGAGAATTCGCTGCCGTCCGCCTCAAGGAAGCCGTCGCCAACGAAGTTCGTCGCCGGCAGGTAGGTGCCCTGGGTCACGATCTCGGCGAGGTAGTAGGGATCGATCGCGAGCATGAACGCCTTGCGGACGCGCACGTCGTCGAACGGAGCCTTCTGGTTGTTGATGTTGACATAATAGGTGCCCAGCTGCGGCTCGGAGTAGAACAGGCCCTCCGCCTTCAGAGTATCGAGCTCCTCGGTCGGATAGTCGTCGCACCAGTCGAGCTCACCGGCGCGCAGCGCGACCAGCTTCGCGTTCGGATCGATGATCAGCTTGAAGCAGATGCGCTTGCAGGCGAGCTTATCGACGTCGTAGTAATTCGCATTGGGAACCATGACGATTTCCTCGTCCATGGTGTAGCTCTCAATGACGTACGCGCCGTTGCCGATCAGCGTATCCGCGCTGGTCGCCCAGCCTTTTTCATTGGCTTCCACGATATCCTTGCGGACCGGGTAATAGGTCGGGAATGCCATAACCTCGAGGAACCAGGAGCAGGGATTCTCCAGAGTGAGCTCGATGGTCTTGGAATCGATGACCTTAACGCCCAGCTCGTCGACGCCCATTTCGCCGGTGGAGATCGCCAGGCCATTCTTGAGGTACTTGCCCATATCGCCCGCGTAAGGAGCGGCGGTCGCCGGATCCACGAGGCGCTTGAAGGTGTATTCGAAATCCTCGGCCGTCAGGTCCTGACCATCCGACCACTTCGCATCGTCGCGGATGTGGAAGGTGTAGACCAGGCCGTCGTCGCTGACGGTATGGCTGTCGGCCGCGCCGTAGACGACGCCTTCGCCGTTCCAGCCGTACTTCATCAGACCTTCAAACAGATGCTTGATGTAGTTGGAGCCATCGGAAGCAGAGTTCATCTGCGGGTCGAGCGTTTCGGGCTGGGATCCGATGCAGACGTTGATGGTCTGAACGTCCTCCGCCATCGCGACGCCGGTCATGCTCAGTACGAAGCAAAGTGCCAGCACGATCGAAAGAAGCTTCTTCATTGGGTTCATCCTCCTTGAATGTGATCTATGCAAAACGGATTTCTTCCGCCTTACAGCATGGGAATTTACCAGTCCTGTTCCACCTTGTGGCATGCGCAGGTATGATCCGCGCCGACCGAGATCGTCTCCGGCCGCTTTTCGCGGCAGATATCGCGCGCATACGGGCAGCGGGTGTGGAACTTGCAGCCCTTCGGCGGATTCATCGGGCTGGGGACCTCGCCCTGCAGCACCACGCGATGCCGGCCGCGGCTCACGTTCGGGTCCGGAATCGGGATTGCCGAAAGCAGCGCCTGCGTATACGGGTGCAGCGGGTTTTTGTACAGCTCGCTCGCGTCGCAGACCTCGACCAGCGATCCCAGATACATCACGCCCACGCGCTTGGAGATGTGGCGCACCACATTCAGATCGTGCGCGATGAACAGATACGTCATGTTCAGCTTCTGCTGAAGCTCCATCAGCATGTTGATGACCTGCGCCTGAATCGATACGTCCAATGCGGAGATCGGCTCGTCGCACACCATGAAGTCCGGCTGCAGCGCCATCGAGCGCGCAATCGAGACTCTCTGCCGCTGGCCGCCGGAGAATTCGTGCGGATAGCGGTTCATGTGCTCGCTGTTCAGGCCCACGAGGTTGAGCAGCTCCAATATTCTCTCGCGTCGCTCAGCCTTGTTTGCATAGGCGCGATAGATGTCCAGCGGCTCGCCCACGATATCGCCCACCGTCATGCGCGGATCGAGCGATGCATACGGATCCTGGAACACGATCTGCATCCTCTTGCGATACGGCCGCATGTTCGCTTTGGTAATGTCGTTTCCATCGAAGAAAATCTGGCCGGCCGTCGGCTCGTACAGCCGCAGCAGCGTGCGCCCGATCGTGGATTTGCCGCAGCCGGATTCGCCGACCAGGCCGAGCGTCTCGCCGCGCTGAATCTGAAACGATACGTTCTCCACCGCGCGAACGACCTTCTTTTTCGCAAGGAAGCCGCCGCCGATTGCAAAGCTCTTGCTCAGATTCCGCGCCTCAATCAAAGGACTGCTCATGCGCGCACCTCCCCAAATTCCGGCGCGTGCAGCCAGCACGCGGAGGTATGGCCCGGATTGATTTCATAATACGGCGGCTGATAATGCAGACACACCTTGCGGCACTTTTCGCATCTCGGCGCGAACGGGCAGCCCGCCGGCAGCGCCAGCAGATCCACCGGCGTGCCCTCGATCGGCTCCAGCGGCTTGCTGCCGTCCGAATCCAGCCGCGGCAGGCACTTGAGCAGGCCCTGCGTGTACGGATGCGCGGTGCGATAGAAGATATCGTCGATCGAGCCCTTTTCCACGATTCGGCCCGCGTACATTACGATGACCGAATCGCAGATATCCGAGATAATGCCCAAATCGTGGGTAATTAAGATGATCGCCGAATGGATTTTCTCCTTCAGCTCCTTCATCAATTCCAGAATCTGCGCCTGAATGGTCACGTCCAGTGCCGTCGTCGGCTCGTCCGCGATCAGGAGCTTGGGATTGCACAAGAGCGTCATCGCGATCATCGCGCGCTGCCGCATGCCGCCGGAAAACTCGTGCGGATACTGCTTCATGCGCTGCTCGGGATTGTTGATGCCCACCAGCTTCAGCATTTCAATCGAGTGGGCGCGCGCCTCGGCGCGGCTCATGTTCGTGTGCCGCCGCAGCGTCTCCATCAGCTGATTGCCCACGGTATAGACCGGATTCAGGCTCGTCATCGGGTCCTGGAAGATCATGCCGATGTCCTTGCCGCGAATCTGCTGCATGCGCTTGAGCGGCATGTTCACGACGTCCTCGCCGTTAAAATGAATGCTGCCGCCGGTCACGCGGCCGGGATGCACCAGCAATTGCATCGTCGCGTTCACCGAAACGCTCTTGCCGCTGCCGGATTCGCCGACGATGCCCAGCACCTTGCCCTGATCCAGCGTGTAGCTCACGCCGTTGACCGCCTTGACCTCGCCCGCCGGGGTGAAGAAGGACACGTGCAGATCGTCGATCTCAAGAAGATGATTGCTCATTTTCCTTTCCCCCTTCCGTCAGGTACGCATCTTCGGGTCGAGCGCGTCGCGCAGGCCGTCGCCCAGCTGATTCATCGCCAGAATGATCAGCGCCAGCACCGCCGCCGGAATGAACAGGCGATACGGCGCGGTCTGGAAGCCGTTCAGCGCGTCGTTGACCAGCGAACCCAGCGACGCCATCGGCGCGCTCACGCCCAGGCCGATGAAGCTCAGGAACGATTCGGTAAAGATCGAAGACGGAATCTGGAACGTGGTCGTGACCACCACGGTGCCGATGCAGTTCGGAACCAGATGCTTTTTGATGATCCAGCCGCCCTTGCCGCCCAGCGCGCGCGACGCGGTCACGTATTCGGAATTCTTCAGCGCCAAGATCTCGCCGCGCACCATGCGCGCCATGCTGACCCAGTACAGAAGCGCAAACGTAATGAAAATGCAGATCAGGCCCGTTCCAACCGTGCGGAACGCCCCGAATTTGCCCGCGTCGAACAGATTCTGCAGCGGCTGCTTCAAAACGATGTTCAGCAGAATGATGATCAGCACCGTCGGGATCGAATAGATGATTTCGCAGATGCGCATCATGATATTGTCCGTAACGCCGCCGACGAAGCCGGAAACCGCGCCGTAAACCGTTCCGATAATGACGATGAACAGCGTCGACACAATACCGATGACCAGCGAGATCCGCGTTCCGATCATCACGCGCACGCACAGGTCGCGCCCGAGATTGTCCGTTCCAAACGGATGGAAGTATTCGCCCGAAATCATCGGCGCCAGGCGCTCGTGGCCGCGAATCTGCTGATCATACGAATACGGCATCAGCATCGGCCCCACGAATGCGAACACGAAGATGAGCGCGATGATCACAATGCTGGCCATGGCCACCTTGTTCGCGCGCAGGCGGCGCATCGCGTCCTTCCAGTAGGTCGTGGATTCGCGCATCTGAATCAGCTGCTCGCGCTCCTCCTTGTCCGCCGGCAGCATCATCTCGGGAGTCAGCTTGATCCGGAACGGATCGATCGGGATCTTCGGCGGGAGATTGACCTTCTTTTCTTCGCTCATGTTCCCGCCTCCTTATTCGTACTTGATTCTGGGATCGATGATTCCATACAGCAGATCCACCACCAGATTCATCAGCACCAGCAGCGCCGAATAGAACACCGTAACGCCCATGATCAGCGGGTAATCGCGGTTGTTGATGGATTCAACAAAGAATTTGCCCATGCCGGGGATCGTGAAGATCTTTTCGATTACGAAGCCGCCGGTCAGAATGCCCGCCGTGAGCGGCCCCAGATACGTAACCACCGGCAGAATCGCATTGCGCATCGCGTGCTTGAACAGCACCATCTTCTCCGAAAGGCCCTTCGCGCGGCCGGTTTTGATGTAGTCCTGCCGCAGCACGTCCAGCATGCTCGAGCGCATCAGGCGCGCGATATAGCACATCGGGTTAAACGCCAGCGCCAGCGCCGGCATGATGTAGTGCTTCCAGCTCTTCAGCCCCAGCGTCGGCAGCCATCCGAGCTTTACGCCGAAGAAGAACAACAGCGCCGTGGCCATTACGAAGTTCGGCACCGCGATGCCCAGATTCGCAATCAGCATCACGATCCGGTCGGTCGGCTTATTGTGCTTGAACGCCGCCAGCACGCCCACCGGAATGCCGACCAGCACCGCCAGCGCGATCGCCACGCCGCCGACGCTCGCCGAAATCGGGAATTTCTCGCCCAGAATCTGATTGACCGTAAAGCCGATGCGCTTGTAGCTGTCGCCCAGATCGAAATGCACAAGGCGCTTCATATACATGGCGAACTGCTCCATCAGCGGCTTATCCAGGCCGTATTTCGCTTCCATCATTTCCACCGTCTTCGCGCTCGCGCGCTCGGTGTTGAACGGCCCGCCCGGAATCATATTCATCAGGAAGAACGTGATCGTCGCGATGATCAACAGCGTCAATATCGCGGCCAGCACCCTCTTTACGATAAACCTCGCCACCAGAAATCACCCGCCTCATCGGTAATACAAGCATTATATCGCATGATTTCTCGCTTGTAAATCCATTTCACCATTTTTTAACTTTCAAAGCTGCAGATTCATCGTAAAAAGCGGATGTTTGTCCGGATATTTGCATAGCGGATGTTCACTTCTTTCAGCATCATACATTAATTGCATATTCATACATATTTCTTTATGAATATCAGGCGGGCTTGTCCGCGCATCGCGGTCATATGGCCGCTATACGCGCGCTTTTGCATGCAAAAAGCCGCGTTCTGTCCGTAGAACGCGGTCATATGTGCGCATTAGAAACGCATTATTTTGCGCTGAAGGCGCAGGTTTCGGTCTGGAAGGTGCCGATTGAATTGCCGAAGGAATCGCTGAGAAGCAGAATGTGGTCGTCCGAAAGCGAATACTGCATCGCCGCATGCAGCGGCGCGAGCTTTTCGGAATTGCAGACCACCTCGCCGTAAGCGCTGTCGAGGCTGAATTCAAAGCCCTCGATTCCGCTGGCAATGCGCTCTGCGTCCGTCATGCCGAAATACTGCAGCGACGCGACCTCGCCCTGATCGTCCCACGTCGGGTCGCACTGGTAATATTCGCCGTCGATGCGCACGACCGGCCACATATGGCCCTCGTCGGGATCGCCGATTGCGTTGCCGGTATAGCGCAGGCATTCGATTCCCAGCTGCTGCAGCGCGTATTCGTACAGGAAGGTATACGTATGGCAAACGCCTTTGCCGGTGGACAGCGCCTGATAGATTTCGATCTGCGGGAACAGGAATTTGTCGTCCGACATATCCATCGCCTCGAGCCAGTCGTAATCATAATCAATGCGCGCGACCACGGCCTGATAGATCGCCAGCGCCTGCTCCAGCTCGTTCATGCCGGGCTGAATTGCGCCGTTGATGAGCTTGAGCATTTCCTCGTCCATAAACGTGACCTTCTCCGCCTGCTCGGCCTCGGAATACGCGTACTGGAAGCGCAGCTTCGTGTGCTTGGAATTGAAATCCTCCTTTTCCACCAGGAAATAGAGCGGATTGTTGGAAAGCGCGCCCAGCACGCGCAGGTTCGCGTCGTAATCATCGCTCAGACGCACCTCGTCCTCGCGCGCGAGCACCGCGTCGATCGCCTTGCGATAGTATTCCATGTCCTCATCCGTCATGTACGCGCGCACGTCCGCCTTAACGACGTAGTGGTCGATCGCGTCGAGCTCCGCAAGCGCCGGTATCGCCAGCGCCATGAGCAGCGCCGCAAGGAGCGCCAGTTTCAAAATCCGCATTTTCTTCCCTCCCGCCATGTTTTCCCTTCTATTATAATCGCTTCCCGCGCGGCTGTAAAGCCCCGCCAAATTGCTGCGTTTATATTGTTCATCTTCGTTTGACAGTTTCTTTTGTATTTGAGTATTTTGCTCTTCAATTCACTCATTTTTAAGCATTTTTGATACAGTTACTCTTTTGAACGTAAAATCTATTGACATTTCACCCATTCAAGGCTTATAATGAGGTCAACGGGCGCAAGGCAAAGCGCCGCCGCAAATTCGGGATGGGGTGAAAGGATGTCTCTGATCAATGCGATGAAGCCCAAGAGCGTCGTGCGCTCGCTGGGCAAAAAGCGCGCGAGCGGAATCCTGATTCTGCTTGCGTTCATGCTCTTCTTTTACGGGCCTCTGCTGTATATGTTCACGCTCGCGTTTGCGAACACCTATAATTTCCCGTCGATTCTCCCCACGGAATTCGGCTTTCACTGGTGGAAATACGTGCTGAATCAGCCGACGGTGGTCGAGGCGATTGTGAACTCGTTCCTGTTCGCATTCGCGTCCACGATTCTGGCGCTGATCATCTGCATTCCGGCGGCCTACGTGCTGGCGCGGTTCAAATTCCGCGGCCGCAAGTTCATCATGCTGCTGTTCCTGATCGGCAACGCGTTTCCGAAAATCGGCATGTACACCTCGATCGGCATCATCTATTATAAGATCGGCCTGATGGGCACGTTCCTGGGCGTGCTGCTCATTCACATGCTGGGCACGATGATGCAGATGATCTGGCTGCCGGCCGGCGCGTTCAGAAGCGTTCCGCGGCACCAGGAAGAAGCCGCGCGCGACGCGGGCGCAGGCCCGATTCGCACGTTCTTCCATGTCACGCTCCCGATCGCCTGGCCGGGCATTGCGGTGGCCGCGATGTACGCGTTCATCGGCTCCCTCGGCGAAAGCGTGGGCACGCTGATGGTGGGTCTGCCGAACTTCCGCACGATGATGACCGAGATGTACGGCGTTATCCTCGACTTCCCGGCCACGGCGGGCGCGGTGTTCGCGCTGATCATCGTGATTCCGAATTTGGTTCTTCTGATTCTGATGCGCAAATACATCGGCGCCGATACGCTCGCGAAGGGCTTCAAGATGGGCTGATGCTTCGGATACGAAACAAGATTTGAGGGAGGAACGCACCTTGGCAAACGCAAAACTTGAAATCGTCAATATGACGAAGCTCTATCCCAACGGCGACGGCGTTAAGAACGTCAACATTTCGGTATCCGAGGGCGAGCTGGTCACGCTGCTCGGCCCGTCCGGCTGCGGCAAAACCACCATTCTGCGCACGATCGGCGGATTCATCGATCTGAACGAGGGCGACATTCTGATCAACGGCAAGTCCATCATCGCGCTGCCGCCGGAGAAGCGCCCGACCGCGATGGTGTTCCAGAGCTACAACCTCTGGCCGCACATGACCGTTTACGACAACATGGAATTCGGCCTGAAGCTGCGCAAGGTGCCGCGCGCCGAGCGCCGCGAGCGCATTATGCAGATGCTGGAGCTGATCAAAATGCCCGGCACCGAGAAAAAGTATCCCGGCCAGATGTCCGGCGGTCAGCAGCAGCGCATCGCCATCGCGCGCAGCCTGCTTCTCAGGCCCGAGGTTCTGCTGCTGGACGAGCCGTTCTCCGCGCTGGACGCGAAGATTCGCCAGCAGATGCGCGAGGAACTGCGCAAAATCCAGACCGATCTGAACATCACCGTCGTATTCGTTACCCACGATCAGGAAGAGGCGATGGCGCTGTCCGACCGCGTAATCGTCATGAACAAGGGCACGATCGAGCAGGTCGGTTCGCCCAGCGAGATCTACGATCGCCCGACCAGCCGCTATGTCGCGGACTTCATCGGCGAAATGAATTTCCTGAAGCTCGAGGGCGGCAAGACGCTGGCGGTGCGCCCGGAGAACGTGCACGTCCGGCCCGGCGCCGGCGGCGAGCTCGACGGCTACGTCCGCACGGTCATGATGCTCGGCCACTACGTCGAAATGACAATGGACACCGACTACGGCATCGTGAAGACGTTTATTTCGGACGAGGAATCCAAGGCGTATCACCGCGGCGATCCGGTGGCGATGACGTTCGCCCGCTCGCACGAATACGAGAGCTGAAACGCGAATTTATGACCGCACGCGGTCTAAATAAATAATAGGAGGCAATCATCATGAAGAAGTTCCTGTCTATCCTTCTGGCGGCTCTGATGATTCTCGGCTGCGCGAGCTTCGCGTTCGCGGAAGAGAAGCAGACCGTAACGATCTGGACCAGCGGCTCGCAGAACGTCGGCGACCTGTTCACCGCGCTGTGCGAGGCCTACAACGCCCGCCCTGAATCCAAATTCACGGCCACGACCCAGTTCATCCTGTCCGGCACCGGCGACGAGGGCCTGTCCTCGCGCATCGCGTCCGCTTATCTGACCAACCAGACGAACACCTCCTTCGACCTGATCGCCGACAACACCTCCAGCTTCCAGGGCTATGTGGACGAGGCGCAGTCCGAGGATCTGTTCATCGAGCTGGACACCTCGAAGATCGCCGGCTACGAAAATCTGACCGTGACCCCCGCGATCTTCCCGACCAAGCTGGTGCCCTATCGCTGCACCACCGTCGTGTTCGCGTATGATTCCGATCGCATTCCGGCGGAAGAGCTGCCCCACACCTGGGACGAGCTCGCCGCGTGGATCGAGGCGCATCCGGGCCGCTTCGCGTACAACGAGCCGGATACCGGCGGCGCCGGCAGCTCCTTCGTGCAGTCCGCGGTCTATCGCTTCATCGAAGATCCGGCCGCGAAGACCAGCAACGATGAAAAGTGGGCGGAATACTGGGGTCCCGGCCTTGAGTGGCTGGTGAAGATCCATCCGTTCCTGTACACCTCCGGCGGCAACGTGCTGTATCCGAACAAGAACCAGGGCACGCTCGACCTGCTGATCAACCACGAGGTTGACATGATCCCCGCGTGGGCGGATCAGATTCTGACCAACGTCAGCAACGGAACGCTTCCGGAGACCACCCGCATGTATCAGCTGGACGACGCTCCGCTGACCGGCAGCGACGTTTCCTTCGGCATTCCGTCCATCGGCTCGAATGAAGAGGGCGCGTACGATTTCATCTCCTTCGTCATCAGCCCCGAAGGCCAGAAGATCTGCCTGGAAAACATGAAGGCGATCCCGGTCATCGATCCGAACACCATCGATTCCGATCAGAAGGATCTGGTAGCCTCTCTGGGCAACTACAACTTCATCTCCATCGGCAATCTGTGGAAGGAAAACCTCTATCAGCGCTGGATGGAAGAGATCCTGCCGCTGTAAATCCACCGACATTTCCCCGGAGCATCCCCCTCGGATGCTCCGGGAGGACAAATCATCCGTGAAAGGAAGCGTAGAACATGCTTGCCCGAAAGAGTAAGTGGAAAACCGGTCTGATTATTGTGGGGATGCTCGCTCCTGCGCTTCTCATCGCCGTGGGTATCGTCATCTACCCGATCATCAATACGATCATCAAGAGCTTCCTGGACAGCAAGACGGGCGAATTCACCTTTGCGAATTACTCGTATCTGTTCACCAACAAGCTCGCCCGCGCGCACGTGTGGTACACGTTCTGGATCACGTGTCTTACGGTGCTCTTCGCGATTGCAATCAGCTATCTGCTGGCGCTGTATCTGCGCTTTTCAAACAGCAAGATCGCGAAATTCATCGGAACGCTGTATCTGCTGCCGCGCTTTATCCCGAGCCTCGTGGCGGTTTACGCGATGAAAATCGTGATCAGCGATTCGGGTCTTCTGAACCGACTTTCGCTGCTGCTGCCTGAATCGAGCTTCCTGTACGATTTCAAGCCCGGCCTGCTGTACAACGCGAAGGGCATTATCCTGATGAACCTCTGGTTCAACATTCCCTTCGCCACCATGATCATCACCGCTGCGCTGTCCGGCATATCGACGTCGATCGTCGAAAGCGCGCGCGACGTGGGCGCGGGCAAGCTGCGCATCTTCTTTAAGATGATTCTGCCGCTGTCGATCGGCGACGTCATGATCGCCGCGACGTTCGTGTTCATGAGCAACATTTCCTCGTTCACGACGCCTTACCTGATCGGCGCGAATCACCCGATGATGCTCGGCGTGTATCTGAGAAAGCAATTCTCCAGCCGGAATTACGAGCTTGCCGCCGCAATCTCCGTGCTGATCTTCCTGTTCTCGTCCGTTTCCGCAATCGTGTACATCTACACGAACCTGAAGGAAAAGGCCTGGGAGAAAAATTAAAAGCCAAACCGCGACGGAATTCTGAAGCGACTCCAAAAGTTAGGCCATGCGGTATGCCGTCTAACAAATGGGGCGCAGCTCATCCCGTCGCGGTTTTTTCCTACCTATATAAAACCCCGCCCGACGCTCGCAAACGGCCGCCGGGCGGGGTTCCTTCAATGCAGATCCTCAAACAGGTTTTGAATCGCGTCCTTTTCCGTGATCGGGCGAATCACGCGCGCGGGCACGCCCGCCGCAAACGACCGCGCCGGAATATCGCGCGTCACCACGCTGCCCGCGCCGATCACGCAGCCCTCGCCGATCGTCACGCCCGGGCAGACCACCACGTTCGCGCCGAACCAGCAATCGCTTCCGATCGTCACCGGCTTTGCATAGCACAGAAAGCGCGTTTCGCCGTCCGAGCACCGGATGCCGCGCCGTTCCTCCGGCAGCATCGGGTGCAGCGGCGTAACGATCGTGACGTTCGGACCGAAGCTGCAATCATCGCCAATCGTCACGCGCGCGTCGTCCTGAACGGTGAAATTGAAATTCATGAAGCATCGCGCGCCGACCGTCGTGTGGCAGCCATAGTGAAAGCGAATCGGGCCGAGCATGAACGTGCCCTCGCCGATATCGCCCAGCAGCTCGCGCAGAATCTCCGCGCGCCGCGGATCTTCCTCATAAAGGCCGCTGAATTCCTGGCTCAGCCGGTGCGCCTTGAGCTTTTTCTCCACCAGCTCCGGTACCTCCGAGGCAAAGAGCTTTCCCGCAAAAATCCGTTCCTCTTCCGTCATAGCGCCTCAATAGAATTTGCGAATGTATTCGCGCACGTCGTCCTCCGTGCCCATGAACGGGCCGGGGGTTTCCATCTTCAGCGAAACCAGCGCCGCCGCGTACTGGAGCGATTCCTCGATGCCGCAATGCAGGCGCTTCGCGAGATAGCCGGCGAACGTCGTATCGCCGCGCCCGGTGCGCCCGGTGAGATTCCGCGGCTTCAGCGGGCACGCGTAGACCTGTTTGCCATCGTAAATGATCGCCTCGGTGTTGTGCGTGATCATGATTTCCTGCGCGCCCCAATCATAGAGCATCTTCGCCGCCTCGCGCCGGTCGGTCAGGCCCGTCAGGATCTCGGCCTCGGCCGCGTCGGTCTTCAAAAAGCGAATCTTCGGCAGGTATTCCTTCTTCAGCTCCCAATCGCGGAACAGCATCTCGCCGCCCTCGTCGCGGCGCAGCAGGCACTGCACGTCCACCGCGCACATGCCGCGCTTCGAGGTCGCCTCGATCACATCCTCGCCGATATCGCCCACCATCAGGCCCGCGATGTGGTAAATCGATGCGCCGTCCGCGGGCAGATCCTCGGGGCGATAGGGATCGATGTGGCTGATCGCCTTGCAGATGCGCTTTTCGCGATCGGCGGTCAGATACGTGTTCGAAATCGAGGTGCAGTTCGCGCTGTCCACCGGGAACACCTTAATGTTCGGCTTGCGCTCGAATTCCTTCACCGGATCGGCCACCGCGCGATTGCCCTTCGCCAGCACCGCGACCTTCGCGCCCGACGCGTCCGCCGCAAAGCCGGAGCACAGCACCGCGCCGCCGATCACGCGCTCGGTTCTGCCGCCGAAATCGGTATTGATATCCAGCGACAGCTGGCCGATGATCATGATATCGTATGCGTTCATGGATTCTCCCCCTTATTGAATTTCCGCGCGCACATTCATCGCCGTGCGCACGTTCAAAGTCGTCATGCTGAGCAAATCCTCGTTCAGAAGCCGGCGCATATCCGCCTCTTCATTCACCGTCCACAGCGAAAGCTCCGCGCCGCACGCCCGGAAGCGCGCGATGTGCTCGTGCGTCAGATCCTTAAACGGCAGATTGATCGCCGCCGCGCCCACGCTCTTCGCCGCCGCGACGATTTCGGGAATCCGCGCGTCCATGATTTCGACATTGCGCTCGCGCAGAAAGCTCCACGGCGAACGCAGAATTTGCGCGAAATCCGGCGCCGCGCCGCAATAGAAATACTTGCCGATTTCCTCTCCGTTCAGGAAAATCCGGGCCTTGCGCGCAATCTCCGGGTCCGCCGCCAGCAGATCGCACGAAACCGAGCCGGAGAAGATCAGCCGGCCATCCGTCAGGCCGAATTTTTCCGCCAGCTCCAGCACCGGATACAGCACGCGCGGCGCCTTCAAATCGCAATTGATGTTGATTCCCGCGTCCGCGACGCGCGCAAACGCGTGCTCGAGCGTCTCCGCGCCGGAATAATCCTCGCGCCGGTCGTGCGACAGCCGCAGCACGCCCGCCGCATCGATCTGTACGTCGACCTCCACGCATTCCGCGCCCAGCGCGATGCCGCGCTCGATTGATTCAAACGAATCGCGCATCGTGCCCTCGCAGCCCGAATGCGCCGTAATCGCCGTGTTTTTCATTGAAAATTTCGCCCCTTTGGTTCGCCGATTTGGTCTGTTTCCGATTATAAATGTAATCGTTTCAAGCGCTTTTGTCAAGCGTTCCGGACATTATGCCCAAAATCCGCGGAGAGTGGGTTTTTTCCGTTCTTCGCGCCCATCCGCGCAAGGATTTACGCAAAAGGGCTTGACAATCGGCGTTCACGAGTGCTAAACTGTTAAAAACAAAATACCCCGTGAGGGAGTAGTTTGCGCTTTCGCGTGGCTGGTCAACATACTGATTCATGGAATCTGGCCTGCCTTAAATAACGAGACTCATGTGTCATCCGCACCCCGGTTCGGCGCGGCTGCGCGTGGGTCTTTTGTTATCTTGAAACGGAGGGCTTTCCCATGAGTTTGATTGAAATTTTCCTGCTCGCGTTTGCGCTTTCGATGGATGCGTTCGCCGTATCGGTCTGCAAGGGTCTGGCGACGAGCAAGCTGAAGTTCAAGCAGATGTGCATCGTGGGCGCGTGGTTCGGCGGCTTTCAGGCGCTGATGCCGTCGCTGGGCTATCTGCTGGGCTCCACATTTGAAAAATACATCACGCGCTTCGACCACTGGATCGCGTTTATCCTGCTGGCGCTGCTGGGCGCGAACATGATTCGCGAGGCGCTCTCCGGCGAGGAGGAAAAGGTCGACGCGTCGTATTCCTTCAAGCCGATGCTGCTGATGGCGATTGCAACCAGCATCGACGCGCTGGCCGCGGGCATCACGCTTTCGACGCTGCAGGTCAACATTTTCCTGGCGGCGGGATTGATCGGCTGCACGACGTTTGTGCTTTCGGCCGTGGGCGTGCGGGTCGGCAACGTGTTCGGCTCCCGCTTCAAGCGCCCGGCGGAGGCTGTGGGCGGCGTGATTCTGATTCTGCTGGGAATCAAGATTCTGCTGGAGCATCTGGGCATACTGGTATTGTAAAACCGCGATTGGCGAGGTGATTGAATGGCCCTTCCCCGCGCGCTGCAGCCGGGAAAGCGCTCCGCGCGCTATGTCGATGCGGCGGACTTCCTGCGCGTGATCTCCACGCTTCTGGTCGCCAGCTATCACATCTGGCAGCAATCCTGGATCGATTTGAATATTCGGCTGTTCGGCATGCGCTTCAGCCTGCGCCCGCTGGTCGCGACCGGCTATCTGGGCGTGGAGCTGCTGCTGTTGCTGAGCGGCTTTTTGCTGTATTTGCCGTATGCAAACGGCCGGGAATCGTCCGCGCGGGAGTTTTACAAAAAGCGCGCCATCCGCATTCTGCCGAGCTACTGGTTTTGCCTGCTGATCATGCTGTTTGCATTCGCGCTGCCGCAGCATCAATACGCGTCCGGCCGCGCGCTCGCGAAGGATTTGATCGCGCACGCGACGTTTACGCACAATCTCTTCCCGGAAACCTATTTCGCCACGCCGCTGAACGGCGCGCTGTGGACGCTCGCGGTCGAGGTGCAGTTCTATCTGCTCGCGCCGCTGATCTGCCGCGTTTTCCGGAAAAGGCCGATTGCGGCATATCTCGGCATGGTGCTGATCGCATTTCTCTACCGGCGCCTCTACGTGCTGCCGATGGAGGACACGACCTACTATATGAATCGCCTGCCGAATCTGCTGGACGTATATGCAAACGGCATGCTCGCCGCGCACATTTACGCGCGCCTTTCGCAAAAAAAGCAGCGGCCGTGGCAGGCGTGGCTGGCGACGGCGCTGTCGATTCTCGCGCTGATCGCGATGGTTCGCCTCGCGCAGTCGCAGAGCTATATCAGCGGCTATGAGGCGTCGCGGCGCGGCCAAATGGGCATGCGATTTGCGTTTTCCGCAATCGGCGGCGCGTTTCTGGTAACCGGAAGCCGCGGAATCCGGCTGCTGCGCGGATTGTATTCCAATCGAGTCGTGCGCTTTCTGTCCGCGATTTCGTTCAACTTCTATATCTGGCATCAGGTACTCGCGCTGAAGCTGAAGGAATGGCGCATTCCGAACTACACGGTTGAAATGCCGCAGCAGAATGCCGGCGCGGCATGGCGCAGCCAGTACACTCTGCTGTGCTTCCTGTTCGCATTCGCCGCCGCGCTGCTGGCGACGTATCTGATCGAGCGCCCGATTGCAAATCGCCTGAACCGAAAAAGCGAAAAATAGCCGCGCTGCCAACGAAAACAGCGCCTCGCCATTGCCGGCGGGGCGCTTCAGCTTGTCGAAAAACCCAGGAGAGCTCGAGAGGGCCAAAGCCCTCTCGAATTAGAAATCGAGCTCAGCGACATGCGCGGTGAGCGCGGGGCTATTTTATCGCAGGGAAATCCCATTTCCCGGAGAGAAAATAGCTACCTTGCAAATCCCGCGCCCGGGGATTTCGTAAGAAATCCTAGCGGGATTTGGAGGGGGTGGCAGTGGCGGGGGAGCTTGTTCCCCCGTCCACCAGCTTGTCAAAAAGACTTTTTTGACAAGCTGAGCGCCTCGCCATTGCCGGCGGGGCGCTTGCTTTTCATGAATTTACATTTACCAGTCCTTTTCGGCGCTCAGATCGAAGGTCTTCTTCAGCGCCGGATAGAGGGTGGAATAGATTTCGAACGCGTCGCGATAGGCCTTCTGGTTTTCGCGATTCGGCAGCGTTTCGGTTTCGACGCGGACGATCCCGGTGGCCTCGAGCAGATTCTTCCAGACGCCCGCGCCCACGCCCGCGACCATCACCGCGCCGTAAGCGCCGCCCTCGCCCGCGGCGGACATCGTATACACCGGCAAATCGAATACGTCGGCCTGCATTTGCCGCCAGAGCGGAGACGCGCTGCCGCCGCCGGAGGTATACACCTTTTCGCACGGCGCGAACCGCGCGAGAATATCGATCACCTGCTTGAGCGAGAAGGTCACGCCCTCCATCACCGCGCGGGTCATGTCCGCGCCGGTCGAGCCGAGCGAGAGGCCGTAAAACACGCCGCGCGCATTCGGATCGGGATACGGGCACCGCTCGCCGGACAGATACGGCGCAAATACCACGCCGTTTGAGCCGGGCCGGGACTGCGCGGCCTCCGCGTCCATCAGCGCATAGACGTTTTTGCCCTGCGCGCGCGATTCATTCACCAGATCCCTGCGCAGCGCGTCGCGATACCAGCGATACGCGCCGCCGGACGTGAGCGGGCAGCCGAACGCATGCCAGAGGCCGGGCGCATTGTTGCAGAACATCTGCATTTCGCCGTTTGGATTTTCATAAAAGCGATCCAGGCCCATCGAAACGTTTCCGGACGTGCCGATGACCACGCCGAGAATGCCGGGCTTCACCAGTCCCGCGCCGGTGGTTTGAATCACCGCGTCGCCGCCGCCGAAATACACGTTCAGTCCCTCGGGCAGGCCGGTCTTTTCGGCCGCCGCGCGCGTGACCGTGCCGGCCAGCTCGATCGATTCATGCGCCTCGGGGAAGATCGCGCGATCCAGTCCCGCCAGCGCAATCAGCTCGTCCGACCAGCGGCGATTCCTCGTGTCCATAAAGCCGGTGCCCGCCGCATCGGACATGTCGATGCCCTTTTCGCCGGTCAGCAGGAAGCGGATATAGTCCTTCGGGCACAGGAAAGTGACCATTTTTTCGAAATTCTCCGGCTCGTTATCGCGCAGCCAGAGGATTTTTCCGCCGGTATAGCCGGTGAGCATGCGGTTGTTCGTCCGCTTCAGCAGGCCCTCCAGCCCGCCCGCGCGCTCGGTAATCCATTCGCACTGCTTATACACGCGCTGGTCGCACCAGAGCATCGCCGGGCGAATCACGCAATCGCGCGCGTCCAGCGCCACCAGCCCGTGCATCTGCCCGGACAGCGAAAGGCCGGCCAGGCGCGATCGATCCACCTTCGCGGTGATTTCGCGCAGGCCGCGTGCCACGCCCTCCCACCAGTCCGCCGGATTCTGCTCCGCCCAGCCGGGCTTCGGCGTGCTCAGCGGGTATTCCTGCGTGGACGACGCCAGCACGCGCCCGTCCGCATCCGCGATAATGCATTTTGCCCCGGAGGTTCCCACGTCTACGCCCACCAGCAATCTCTTGTCCATGACGCTTCCTCGATTCGTTTTTTCTTATTTTAACATCGATCGCGCGGGAATGTCAATCAATATGCGCGCCGCATCACGCGATTTTGCAGATAATTCTGAAACGTTTCACATTCAGCCGGCGTAAGCGCGCGCGGATAGCTCATCAGCACCAGCGAATGCCCCGCGCAGTCCGCGTGATACGGCGGATGCACATGCGAAAACGGATTCTGCACCAGCCCGCAGCGCTCGTAAAAGCCGCGCCGGCGGATCGAAATCTCGTCCACGGGCGGATCGATTTCGAGAATCACCGTCTTGCCGCGCGCGCAGAGCCTCTCCAGCGCCCGCGCGCCGTATCTGCGATTGCGCAGCTCGGGGCAGATGCAGAAGTGCTCGACATAGATAAAATCGTCCGTCTCCCACGCGAGCATCAGGCCCACGAACGCGCCGTCCTCCTCCAGAAATTCGAAATGGTATTCCGGATCCGCAAAAATGCGCGCCTGCGATTCAGCCTCGCGCCGCTCGTGAAACGGAAAGCTCGCCTCGTACAGCCGCAGCGCCCGCGGAAGGCGCTCGTCCGCCGCGCTGGTAATGCGCAAAAATTCCATATCCTTCCCCCCTTGATCGCACGATTATACCACAGCCCGCGCGTATTGTCCAGCCGCGCGTTTTATGCTATAATAGGGCGAAATCCATTCAAAGGAGCTTGACTATGGCACGCATTGATCGCATTCCCTCGATTCCGCTGATCTCTTCCGATCCTTATTTTTCCATATGGATGCCCGCCGACGATTTCACGAGCGCCGACACGGTGCACTGGGCCGGATTTGAAAAGCCCGTTCGCGCGTCGCTTTCCGTAAACGGCGAAACCGCGCGCCTGATCGGCGCGGGCGACACGCCCGCCGCGCAGCTGGACGCCCTTGAGGTGCTGCCGACGCGCACGGTATTTGCCGAATCCTTTTCGGGCGTAACGGTCGAAACCTGCTTCGCCACGCCCGCGCTGCCGGACGATTTCGATCTGCTGAGCATGCCGGTAACGCTGGCGACGTTCCGCCTGACCTCCGAATCGGAAAAGGACGTGGCGTTTACGCTCTCGCTCTCCGACAAGCTGTGCTACCACGGAACGGAGCGGCCGCGGCTGTACAAAAACGTTCACGCGCTCGCCGGCATGAACGACGCGATGCTCGGCAAAATGCAGCAGACGCCGTTGAATCATTCCGGCGACCTGATTACGATCGACTGGGGCTATCTGCACCTGATGAGCGCCGCAAACGTCGAGGCGACGGATGACGGCCTGACGCTCTCCTGGAGCGGCCGGCTCGCCGGGAGCGTCGAAATTCGCGCGTTGATTGCCTACGACGATATTGCGTCGATCAACTATTTCGGCGTATTCGCAAACGCGTGGTATCGCCGGAACGGCGCGACGATTGCCGATGCGCTCGTCCGCTGCGCGCGCGATTTTGATTCAATTCTCGCCGCGTGCGAAGCGACCGACCGGCGCGTCGTTGCCGACGCCTCCGCCATCAGCGAGGATTACCGCCTGATCGCGTGCGCCGCATGGCGGCAGGTCTTCGCCGCGCACAAGCTGATCGCCACGCCGAAGGGCGAAATGGCGCTGCTTTCCAAGGAAAACAATTCCAACGGCTGCATCGGCACGGTGGACGTGAGCTATCCCTCCATTCCGATGCTGCTGAAATACTGCCCGGAGCTGGTCAACGCGCTCTGCCGCCCGGTGCTGGAATTCGCCTCGATGCCGGTATGGCGCTATGATTTCGCGCCGCACGACGTGGGCCGCTATCCGTATGCGACCGGCCAGGTCTATGCCGCGCGCAGCCGCGCCCAAACGAAGCCCGGCGAGATCTTCCCGCCGTATTATCTCTATCCCGCCGGCGCAGACGATTATCAGGATCGGCTGCAGATGCCGGTCGAGGAGAGCGCGAACATGCTGATCATGCTGGAAACCGCGCGCGAATACGGCGCGGACGCGGCGCTGGCGAATCAGTATCGCAATCTTCTGGACAAATGGGTGCGCTATCTGGTGGAATACGGCGAGGACCCGGACGAGCAGCTCTGCACCGACGACTTCGCCGGCCATCTCGCGCACAACGTCAACCTCGCAGCGAAGGCGATCGTGGGCGTGGCGTGCTATGCGCGGCTGGTGAATGATTCCGCATGGATGGCAAAGGCGCGCGAAATGATGCGGCGGCTGCTTTCCAAAATCGGCGCGTCCGGCGACACGCCGCTCACGCTCGACGGCAGCGGCTGGAGCATGAAATACAATCTGCTGTGGGATCGCGTGCTGAAGCTCGGCCTGGTTCCGGACGAATTCTATGCCAACGAGACGCGCAGCTATTTAAAGCGCATCAACAAATACGGCCTGCCGCTCGATTCCCGCGAAACCTACACCAAGTCCGACTGGATCTGCTGGTGCGCGGCCATGGCGGACGATGCGGACGTGCGCGACGCGCTGATTGCGCCGATCGCGAGAATGCTGCGCGAGAGCCATTCGCGCGTGCCGTTCACCGACTGGTACGACACCCGCTCCGGCTCGTGCGTCCAGTTCCGCGCAAGAAGCGTGCAAGGCGGCCTGTTCGCGCCGATGCTCACGGCAAAATAGAGCCATGAGGCGGGAGGTTGACTGATTTAGGATGTCGCGCGCGATATTCGCGGCGGAAATTCGCTGAGTTGCGATGTTGCGCGCGACGTTCGCGGCAGGGATTGCTGGTTTGCGATGTCGCGCGCGATATTCGCGGCGGAAATTCGCTGAGTTGCGATGTTGCGCGCGATATTCGCGGCGGGAATTGCTGAATTGCGGTGTTGCGCGCGATGTTCGCAGGGAGAATTCGCTGATTTGCGATGTTGCGCGCGATATTCGCGGCGGGAATTGCTGAATTGCGATGTTGCGCGATATTCGCGGCACGAAATTGGTGGATTCGAGATGTTGTAGACATGAAATTGGCCCGTTCGCAGGAAATGCTCCTGTGAACGGGCCTTTTCATTTAGAAATGCATTCAGGACTGCGCAGAATCGCTCTGCGGCGCGACTCCCGGCTGCGGATACGGCGGGAACATTCCCGGCTGCATCGCCCCATACGGCGCATAGCCATACGGCATATAGCCGTTCATCGGCGGAACAGGCATGCCACCCTGTACGGGATAGCCGCCCTGCGGATTCACTCCCGGCTGGACTGCATAGCCGCTCATCTGCGGGACGTTGCCCGGGTGAATGTCTGCGCCGTTCTGCGCGAGATTGCCCGAACTGGGATTCGCCGATGCGGGCATGCCGCCCTGTACGGGATTGCCGCCCTGCGGATTCATTCCCGGCTGAACTGCATAGCCGTTCATCGGCGGGATGTTGCCCGGTTGGACAGGCGCGCCGCTCTGCGCGGGATTGCCCGAACTGGGATTCACCGACGCGGGCATGCCGTCCTGTACGGGATAGCCGCCCTGCGGATTCATGCCCGGCTGGACTGCGTAGCCGTTCATCGGCGGGATGTTGCCCGGCTGGACAGCCGCGCCGTTCTGCGCGGGATTGCCCGAACTGGGATTCGCCGATGCGGGATTGCCGCCTTGTACGGGATAGCCGCCCTGCGGATTCATGCCCGGCTGGACTGCATAGCTGTTCATCGACGGGACGTTGCCCGGCTGGACGGGCGCGCCGCTCTGCACGGGATTACCCGGCGCAGGATAGCCGCTCTGCGGATTCATGCCCGGATACGGGTTATAGCCATATGGCATATACCCGTACTGCGGCGGGTAGCCATACTGCGGAGCATAGCCATAATACGGAACCATCCCCGGCTGCGGATAACCATACGGAACGCCCGGCTGCACCGCGCTCGCATTCGCTTGCGCAACGTTTGCGTTCACATTCAGCTGCGCGGCGTTTGCATCTGCGTTCGCTTGCGCGGTATTCGCATTCTCTTGCGCGGCATTTACATCTGCATTCGACCGCGCCCCATTCGCGTCTGCATTCTTCCGCACACCATTTGCATTTGCATTCTCCTGCGGTGCATTCTTCGGCTCTTCCGGGTTGGCGATCGGGCTTTCCGGCTGATTGGGCTGCGGCTCGACCTCTTCAGATTCGGTCAGCTTCGCTTCCGGCTCCGGCTTTTTTGTGCCATCCTCCGGCTTCGCTTCCGGATCGGACTTCTTTTCGCCATCCTCCGGCTTCGCTTCCGGCTCCGACTTCTTTTCGCCGTCCTCCGGCTTCGCTTCCGGCTCCTTCCCGCTCTTCTCCGGATTCTCTTCGCCTTCCTCCGGGTTGTCGCGGTTCAGGCCCGCGGCTTCGCGGATCATTTCAATTTCGCGCGCCTTCATCTTTTCGCCGTTGACGATATCATACAGCACCGGCACCACGAACAGCGTCATCAGCGTCGCGTAGGTCAGGCCGCCGATTACGACCACCGCCATCGGCTGCATCATTTCCGCGCCCATGCCGGTGCCGAGCGCCATGGTGGACATGCCGAGAATCGTGGTCAGCGCCGTCATCAGGATCGGGCGCAGGCGGACTCGGCCGGTTTCAATCAGCGCCTCGCGCTTCGACATGCCGCCGATGCGCATCTGGTTGACGCTGTCGACGAACACGATGCCGTTATTTACGATTACGCCCGACAGCACCAGGAAGCCGACCATGGCGACGATCGAGAGATCCATGCCGGTGATCAGCAGCGCCGCGAGACCGCCGGTGAACGCCAGCGGCAGCGTGAACATGACGATGATCGGCGATTTGAACGACTGGAACTGCGCCACCATGATCAGGAAGATCAGCACGATTGCAATGATCAGCACGAACACCAGATCGCTCATGATGCCCGTGACCATCTCGTTCTCGCCCGCGAGCGCGATTTCATAGCCGTCCGGGGCTGCGTATTCGTTCAGCTTCTTCTCCAGCTCGTCGCTGACATGGTTCGCCGCGTATCCCTCGGCCACATTGAAGCTCACCGTGACCACGCGCTGCTGATTCTCGCGCGAAATGCTGGTGAAGCTCTCGCTTTCCTTTACGGTCGCGATATCGCCGACGCGCACCATTTCGCTCTTCTCGCCGAGCGTGGCCTCCATTTCGAGATCCTCAAGGTCGTCCGGCGTAATGCCCGAATTGCGGCCGTCGAGCACGTAAATCGAAAGGTTCTTTCCATCGAGCGTCGCCTGCGTGATTTCGGTCTTGCCCGCCAGCTTCGTGGCCAGAAACTGAATCACCTGGCCGACGGTCAGGCCCTTGTCGATGGCCTTTTCCTTGTCCACCGCAATGCGCATTTCCGGAACCGACGCCTCCAGGCCGTCGCTCACGTCCGTCGCGCCGTCGATCGAGCGCACGATTTCCGCGACGTCCGCCGCGATTGCGCGCAGCGTGTCCATATCGTCGCCGCTCACCTTTACGGAGATGCCCGTTCCGGTCAGCATGGAGATGTCCATCGTGCTGGTCTGAACGGAGAGGTTCAGGTTCATGTCCTCCGAAACGGCGCGGATGTCGCGCGCGATGTCCACATTGCTGCGCCCCGCGTCGGAATCCACGATGATGTAATAGGAAAGCGTGCTTCCGCTGCCTCCGGACAGCATGCTCATCGTGCCGCCAGAATTCAGGCCCACCGTCTGAACGCCGCGGATATCGCCGATGCGATTCATCAGCTCAACCGCCTGTGCGCGCTGCTCGGCCTCGTCCTGCTGATCGTCCAGCGCGAGCGACGCGGTCATCTGCGTGGAATTGACCTCGGGCATGAACGACATGCCCATCTTCGGCACCTGCAGCACCGTGACCGCCAGCAGCGCGACCGCCGCCAGCAGCACCAGCGGCTTAAACCGCAGCGCGCCCTTCAGCAGGCGGGTATATCCGCGCTGAATCGCGCCGAACACCGGCTGTTTGCGCACCTTCTTCTGGCGCTTGAGCAGCGCCGCCGCCATGGACGGAACCAGCGTCATCGCCACGATCAGGCTCGCCAGCAGCGAATACGTGATCGTAAGGCCGATATCGGAGAACAGGTCGTGCGCCATGCCGGTTACGAACACGACCGGCAGGAACACGCAGATCGTCGTGAGCGTCGATGCGAACAGCGCGCCCGAAATCTGGCTCACGCCCTGAATGCATGAGGTCAGTATCGGCAGATGTTCCTCGTTGCGCAGGCGATAGATATTCTCAATGGCGACGATCGAATTGTCCACCAGCATGCCCACGCCCAGCGCGAGACCCGACAGCGACAGCACGTTCAGCGTAATGCCCGTAAAATACATGCACACGAACGCCGCCACCACGCTCAGCGGAATCGAGAACGCGATGATGATCGTCGGCCGATAGTCCATCAGGAAGATCAGCAGAATCAGGATCGCCAGCGCGCCGCCGCTGACCAGATTGCTCAAAACCGAATCGACGATGATGTTGATGTAATCGCCCTGGTTGAACAGGTCGATGATCTTGAGGCCCGGCACGCTGCCCGTCAGTTCCTCGTTCTTCGCGGCCACCTTTTTCGCTACGTCCGTGGTCGAGAACGTGGACTGCTTTTCAATCGACAGGAGAATGCCGTTTTCGCCGTCGACCTTGGTGAAGGTATCGGCGCTGTTATCGGTGATTTCCACGCGCGCAACGTCGCAGAGGCGCACGTCGTCTACGCCCTCGAGGCCGAGCGAGAAGAGCTTGACGTTCTTCAATTCGTCGAGGCTGGCGAATTTGTCGCCCACGCGAACCAGATATTGATTCTCGCTCGCATCATAGACATAGCCGGCCGGCATGGACATGTTTTCCGCGCCGAGAATGGTCGCGACCGTCTGAAGCGTGATTACGCCGTCGAGGCCCGCGTTCTTGAGCGCCTCGTCGCGCTTCTTTTCAAACTCGCTGCGCGCCTCGGAAAGCTGCGCGGACGCGTCGTTCAGCTTCTTCTCCGCATCGGCAAAGCCGCTCTCCGCCTGGCTGCGGCCGTCCTCGAGCTGCTTTTTCGCATCGGCAATCGAGGTATCCGAATCGACGCCCTCGATCATGCCGCCGGGAATAATTCCCTTTTCGAGCTTGGCCAGCATCGAATCGATCTGCGCAATTCCGGCCTCGAGCTGCTTTTTGCCCTGAACCGCCTGCGCGTACTGCTTGTTGCGCTCATCGTCGTCGAGCGCCAGCTTCAGCGCCTTGTATTCGTCCGAGGCCTCGATCTTTTCAATCGCCTTGTCCATTTCGGCAATCGCCGCGCGCAGCGTTTCCGCCGTCGCGCCGCCGCCGCTGGACAGCTTTTTCAGCTCTTCGATTTCCTTATCCAGCGCCGCAATTCGAATCTCCAGCCGCGCGATTTTGCGCTCGGCCTCCTGAATGCGCCCCTCGACGTTGCCGCCGCCGAGATCGTCCAGCGCCTTCTGCTTCGCCTCCACCTGCTGATTCAGTTCGCCCAGCGCAGCCTTTTTGGCGTTTACGTCCGCCTGCGCGGCGCTGACCTTTTCCTCCGCCGCCAAAAGCGCCGCTTCCGCTTCCTTCAGCTCCGCGCGAAGCTCCTCCTCGGTCTTACCCTCCGCGCTCGCGCCAAACCAGCCGTGCACGGTATTCAGGACCGATTCCTCCCCATCCGCAGCGGGCGTTTCCTCGCTCGCCGCCGTCGGCTCGGGCGTAATTTCCGCCGTCGCCGCTTCAGTCGGCGCAGTCGTAGGCTCGACGGTGGGCGCTTCAGTCGGCGCAATCGTGGGCTCGGCGGTCGGCGCGTCGGTGGGAACCGCAGTCGGCTCCGCAGTGGGGGCCTCGGTGGGCGCTTCGGTCGGGAGATTGCCGAGCTGCGCTTTGATTTCATCCACGCGCTTCTGCGCCGCGTCGCGCTCGCTTTCGGCGGTCTTCAGCGCCGCCTCCGACGCATTCAGCGCGGCCTGCGCATCGCTCTGCTGCTGCTTGAGCGCCTCGAGCTGCTTTTCAAGCGTCGCTGCGTCCGCGTTTTTGAGGTCTTCGATGTATTTCTGCTGATTTTCCTTTTGCTGAATCAGCGCGTCGCGCTCCGCGGTGGCCTGCTGAATCTGCTCGTCGACGCGGTCGCTCGAGCCGCTCTCCAGCGCGTCCAGCATTTTCTCCAGGCGCTCCTTTTCCGCGCGGAAATTCGCGAGCTGTTCCTCGAGCATGCTCAGCAGCTTTTTCTGTTCAGGCGTGAGACTGGAGATCTTTTCGAGCTGCTCGATGCCGGCGTTGACCTGATTGAGCTGCTTCTGCAGCTCCTCGCGCTGCGCCTTGAGCTGAGTAATTGCGCTCTGAATCTGCGCTTCGCCGGTGGAAAGCTGCTGCTGGGCGTCGTCCAGCCGGCTCAGCGTACTCTTTTTCGTGCGCGCGAGCTGCTTTTTGCCATCGGAAATCTGGGCCTGCGCGTCGTTCAATTGCTGCTCCGCGTCGGCCAGCTGGGAATCCACCTCGCGCAGAATCGCGCTGTTGAGAACGTCGATGCGATCCTGATCGATCGTAACGTCGACCTCCTGCGTAATCACGCCCGACGACGTGACCGACGCGACGCCGTTGATCGCCTCGTATTCGGGAATCAGCGTGTCTTCGACGTATTCGGACAATTCATAGATGTCCATATCGTCGCGCGAGACGGACACAATCGTGACCGGCAGCATGTCCGGATTGATCTTCATGATCGCCGGCGCGCCGACGGAATCGCTCCATTCGGCGGACAGCGTGGATATTTTGGAATTGATTTCGATCATCGCGGTGTTCATATCCGCGGTATCGTTGAACTCGAGAATCACCAGCGCCACATTGTCGCGGCTGGAGGATTGAATGTTCTTTACGTCCGTCAGCGTCGCAAACGAAGCCTCCATCGGGCGCGTGACCTCGTCCTCCACCTGCTCGGGCGTCGCGCCGATATAGGTGGTATAGACCACGACATACGGAAAATTCATATTGGGCAGCAGGTCGGTCGTCATGTGCGTAAACGAAATCACGCCCAGCACGAGAATCAATATCACGCCGACGATGACCGTATAGGGTTTTTTGACGCTGTATTTTCCGAGCATTCCGAGTTTTCCTCCATTGGTTGATGCTACCATTATAGTTAGGCGGCTAATCTTTTTCAAGCGATCCGCGACAATCTTTACACTTTTCTTGCATTTTGCGCAAAACAAAACCGCTCCGAATCCGAAGCGGTTTCATCACGGCCCAGGAGAGCTCGAGAGGACAAAGTCCTCTCGAACTTAAAATCGAGCTCAGCGACATGCGCGGTGAGCGCGGGGCTATTTTATCGCAGGGAAATCCCATTTCCCGGAGAGAAAATAGCTACCTTACAAGTTTTGCGCCCGGGGATTTCGAAGAAATCCTAGCAAAACTTGCGTGGGGGTGGTAGTGGCGGGGGAGCTTGCTCCCCCGCCACAATTTTTACCTCGTTCCATATTTGGTCAGCGGGTATTCCTTGCCGAAGGTTTCCACCGTGACCTTGCGCATCTTCTGTTCCTCCACCGGGCGATCCTGCATGCCGGTGCGGACGGACGCGATATCGTCCACCGTCTCGATGCCGTCCGTGACCTTGCCGAACGCGGCGTAGCTGCCGTCGAGGTGCGGCGCGTCCGCATGCATGATGAAGAACTGGCTGCCGGCGGAATTCGGCATGCCGCTGCGCGCCATCGAGATCACACCGCGGGTGTGGCGCAGCGTATTCTCGCGATAGCCGTTGCGCGCGAATTCGCCCTTGATCGTGTATCCCGGGCCGCCCATGCCGGTGCCGGTCGGGTCGCCGCCCTGAATCATGAAGCCGGGAATCACGCGATGGAAGATCAGCCCGTCGTAAAAGCCGCTGGACGCGAGCGAGATGAAATTCGCCACCGTGTTCGGCGCGATTTCGGGATACAGCTCCAGCGTAATGGTCTTTCCGGATTCCATTTCAATCTTGACGATCGGATTGCTCATACTCTTTTCCTCCTCAATCGGTAATGGTCTGGTAGGGGTATTCATAATCGTGGGTATTGACGCGGATATAGCGAATCGTGCGCGTTTTCAGCGGCGCGTACCGCTCGTCCACCGGCTGCGACGCGATCGAATCGATCACGTTCAGCGTCTCTTCATCCGCCGCGCGCCCAAACGACGCGTAGTGCCCATCATATTCCGGATAATTGCCCTGCATGATGAAGAACTGCGAGCTCGCGGAATTGACGTCGCCCTCGCGCCGCGCCATCGAAATCGTGCCGCGCATGTGCGAGGGATTGTCCTTGCCGAAGCCGTTTTCGGAAAACTCGCCGCGAATCGTGTAATCCGTGCCGCCGGTGCCATCGTTGTTCGGGTCGCCCGACTGAATCAGCACGCCCGGCACCACGCGGAAGAACTGCAGCCCATCGTAAAAGCCGTCGTTGGCCAGCGCGATGAAATTGCCCACGGTGTTCGGCGCGGCGGAATAATACAGTTCAAACCGCATTTCGCTGCCGTCGTCCATGGTGATCGTCGCGATCGGGTTCGGCGCGCCGGCCAGCGGATCCTCCGTTTTGCATGCCGAGAGCGCGAGCAGCAGCGCCGCGGCCATCAGAATCAGCAGCGCGCGCTTCACAGCCGCGCCTCCGGGAAGATCATTTCGCGCTTGCGGGCGAGCATTTCATCCACGCGCGAAACGTACTGCTCGATGTTTCGCACGTTGGCGGCGCGCTCGATGCGCAGCTGAATGTTGGAAAACCGGAGCAATTCCGGATCGTAGCCGCTCAGCACGGCGCGCTCGTCCTGATTGAACAGCCATTTGCTGATCGCGCCCGCGCCCAGCGCCAGCACGCTCGCGGTTTCCTCCATGTTGCCGATGTTGTAAAGGCACGCCTTGCCGGGCCTGGCATAGCCCACGTTTTCGAGATTGCCGGCCATGTATTTCTGCCGATACAGATAATACGGCCGCCAGCCCGCCTGCGTAAGCTCCCGGCGCGCCAGATCGATCATCTCCTGCGCGCCCGCGGCGGAAACCTGGCCGTGCGCGCCGTTCTGGACGTGCATCTGCTCGTGCAGCTTGCTGGATCGCTTGATCGCCAGCGCGTGCACCGTGACCGAATCGGGCTTTAATTCCATTACCCTTTCGATCGACCGCGCGAAGATCTCCGGCGTTTCGCCCGGCAGCGCGGCGATTAAATCCATATTGATATCCTGAAAGCCCATCTCGCGCGCCAGCCGATATGCGCGCACGGTGTCCTCGCCGGTATGCGCGCGGCCCACGCGGGCGAGCGTCTCGTCCGAAAACGTCTGCGGATTGACCGAAATGCGGTCGACCCGGCGCTCCAGCATCATCCGGAGCTTTTCGCGATCGATCGTATCGGGCCGGCCCGCCTCGACCGTCCATTCCTTCGCGCCGGGAAACGCCTCCTGCGCCGCATCCAGCACGCGCGCCAGCGCGGCCGCGGGAATCGCGGTCGGCGTGCCGCCGCCGATATAGCCCGCGCGCAGCCTGAGGCCCTTTTCGCGCATCATTCGGCCGGATTCGGCAATTTCATGCTCCAGCGCGGCCACATACGGCTCCACCAGCCGCCCGTCGCCGATTTCTCCGGACGCAAACGAGCAATACGAGCACCGCGTGGCGCAGAACGGTATGCCGATGTAAAGGTCGAATTCATCCTTTTCGGGATGCAGAATGCCCGATTGCATGTCCGCGATCTGGCTGAGCAGCTCCGCGCGGTCGGGCGAAACATCGAACGCCTCAGTGAGCCGCGCCTTCGCCTGCTCGCGCGTCAGCCCCGCTTCCAGCCCTTCGTACAGAAGCCGCGTGGGCCGAATGCCGGTCAATGCCCCCCACGGGAGGTTCAGGCCCGTCATTTCCTTTAAAAGGCGATACAACCCGTCCTTCACGCACCGCTTGCGCATGCGCTTGATCTCGATCGGATGGCCCGTGCAAACGGGCGTTTCGGTGCGATGCGAATGGTTTTCGCACGCCCAATCGTCGATCCACAGGCCGTTTTCCTCGCGCGCGGTATGCGTGAACGCCTTTTCCGGTTCGTCCTCCACGAAATCCACGTCGCCGTAAAACAGGCGCAGCACGTCGCCCAGATCGTTTTCAAATTCGGGCGTTGCGGTAATCAGGCGAATTCTCATAGCCGATACCTCCTGCGCTCCGCTCCAATCGTGGTTTCGCCGCCGTGGCCGGGCAGCACGCGCGTGTCCTCCGGCAGCGCCAGCAGCGTTTTCAGCGACCGCGCGAGCGCGAACATATCGCCGCCATACAGATCCGTGCGCCCATAGCCCGCCTGAAACAGCGTGTCGCCCGAAAACAGAACGCCGCCTTCCTTTTCATAAAAGCAGACCGAGCCGCGCGTGTGGCCGGGCGTGGAAAGCACCTGCATTTTCGCACCGCAGACCTCGATTTCGTCCTCCAGCGCCTCAAACGGGAGCATTTTCGGCAATTCCAGCACCGAAACCTCGCGATTGAACGCGTTTTTGACCGGATCGGTCAGCAGCTCCGCGTCCGCCGCCGACACGAACACCTCCGCGCCGGTTTCCCGCCTAAGGGGCTCGGCGGCGAGCATGTGATCAAAATGCCCGTGCGTGAGCAATATCGCCGAGAGCCTGCGCCCGGAATCGGCGATCGCGCGGCGCAGCAGGGCGAGATCATCGCCCGGATCGATTAAAAACGCGTCCGCGCGCCCGTCCGGGCACACGAGATACGCGTTCGTCTGATACGCCCCGCAGGGCAGGGCGCGAATTTCATTTGGATTCATATTCAAAAACCTTTCTTGCTGTCCAGCAGGATGGTGACCGGCCCGTCGTTTAACAGCTCGACCTCCATGTGCGTGCGGAACCGGCCGGTCAGCGTCGGAACGCCCTGCTCCGCCAGCATTTCCCGCAGGCGCTCGCACAGCGGCTCCGCCTGCTCCGGCCGCGCGGCCTTTACGAAATTCGGCCGCCGCCCATGGCGCGCGTCCGCCAGAAGCGTAAACTGCGAAACCAGCAGCACGCTGCCGCCTACGTCCTTCAGGGACAGGTTCATCTTGTCGTCCGCATCCTCAAACACGCGAAGGCCCGCGATTTTGTCCGCGCAATAGCGCGCGTCCGCTTCCGTGTCGCCCTCCTCCGCGCCGACCAGCACGAGAAAGCCGCTCTGTATCTCGGAAACGCGCTCGCCCGCCACCGTGACCGACGCGCGCGTCACTCTCTGGATTACACACCGCATATCGTTATTCTCCTCAGCCCGCGACGCGGCTGACCTCGATCACATCGGGAATCTTCTGCACGTCGCGAATCAGTTTATTCAATTGCTGCGTGCTGCGAATCACCAGCGACACATGGAACACATACGTCTGGTTCTTCGCCACGTGCGCGGAAATGGCGCTGACCGGGATCTCCTGCGATGCGAACATCACCGAAAGCTCCGCGAGCAGCCCGGTTCGGTTGTACGCGATCACGCGAATCTCCGCCTCATACGAGGTCTGCTCCGGCTGATCCTCCCATTCCACCTCAATCAGGCGCTCCGGTTCGACGCTCTCATCCTTCAGACTCACGCAGTCCGCGCGATGCACCGACACGCCGCGGCCGCGGGTGATATAGCCGATGATCTTGTCGCCCGGCAGGGGATTGCAGCATTTGGCGAAGCGCACCAGCATGCCCGATTCGCCCTTTACGATCACGCCGTTCGAGCTCGACGACTGCCGCTGCTTCTGCGCCGGCGGCTCCTCCGGCTTCGTTTCCGGAATCGCGGGGGTGTCCAGCTTGTTGTGCTTTTTGTATTCGTCGATCAGGCGATTGAGCACCTGCTGCGTGCTCGCGCCGCCGAAGCCGACCATCGCGTAAATATCATCCAGCGACTGAACGGACAGGCGCTTGTACATCGGCTCGATCAGCTCGCTCTTGGTGAGCGTCGAAAGCGGATAGCCCAGGCGCCTGGCCTCGCGCTCGAGCATTTCGCGGCCGTGCACGATGTTCTGATCGCGCTCCTCCTTCTTCAGCCACGCGCGGATCTTTGCCTTCGCCTCGCTGGTTTTGACGATATTCAGCCAGTCGCGCGACGGTCCGCGGGACGAGGACGAGGTCATGACCTCCACGAAATCGCCCGTTTCCAGCGGCGTGGCCAGCGGAACGATGCGATGATTCACCTTCGCGCCGATGCAGCGATTGCCGACCGCCGAATGAATTCGATATGCGAAATCCAGCGGCGTTGCGCCCTTCGGCAGCGAAACCACGTCGCCCTTCGGCGTAAACACCAGCACCTCGTCGGCAAACAGGTCGAATTTCAGCATTTCGCCGAACTCGCTCGGGTCGTGCGCCTCGGTCTGCCAGTCGAGAATGCGCCTGAGCCACGACAGCTTCTTGTCCAGCTCGTCGGTGGCCTTGCCCTCCTTATAGCGCCAGTGCGCCGCGATGCCGTATTCGGCGATGCGATGCATTTCGAACGTGCGGATCTGCACCTCGAACGGGCGGCCCTGATTGACCACCGTGGTATGCAGCGACTGATACATGTTCGCCTTCGGCACCGAGATATAATCCTTAAACCGCCCCGGCACCTGCGGCCAGATCGTATGCACCACGCCCAGCGCGTGATAGCACTCGGTGGTGGTGTTGACCAGAACGCGCACGGCGAGCAGATCGTTGATCTGATCGAACGTCTTGTTCTGGTTCTTCATCTTTTTATAAATGGAGTAAAAATGCTTGGGCCGGCCGTCGATCTCGCATTTGTGAATGCCCGCCTCGTACAGCTTCGTCTTCAGCTCCTGCGTGACCTGCGCAATCAGCTGCTCGCGCTCCGCGCGCTTCATGCCGACCAGGCGCACCAGCTCGTAAAACGCATCCGGATCCAGATACCGGAGCGACAGATCCTCCAGCTCCCATTTGATGGTATAAACGCCCAATCGGTGCGCCAGCGGCGCATAGATATCCAGCGTCTCCTGCGCGATCGCGCGCTGGCGGTCGGGCGTTTTGAATTTGAGCGTGCGCATGTTGTGCAGGCGGTCGGCGAGCTTGATCAGAACCACGCGGATGTCCTTCGCCATCGCGAGGAACATCTTTCTCAGCGTTTCCGCCTTCGCCTCTTCGCGCGAGCTGAAATCCAGCTGATTCAGCTTCGTTACGCCGTCGACCAGCAGCTCGATCTCCTGCCCGAACTCCTGCCCGATCAGCTCGCTGGTCACGCCCTCGCAATCCTCGACGCAATCGTGCAAAAGGCCCGCCGCGATGGTGGAGGCGTCCAGCATCAGATCGGCCAGAATCACCGCCACGGCGCACGGGTGGCAGAAATAGGGATCGCCCGATTTGCGCACCTGATGCGCGTGCGCCTTTTCGGCAAAGGCATACGCGCGCCGGACGAGCTCCATGTCGTCCTCGGGATGGTATTTTCTGATGCGCTCAACCAGTTCGTCCACGCTAATATAGGCGCTGGTTTTTCCGTCTTCCGACATCGTTTCGCCTCCTGCACATGCGGGGTCCTATTCGGTCCATTTCTGAATGCGGCGCCAGGCCGCGCTGTTCTCGGGCCCGGCCTTTTTTTCGGGGCCGAGCTGCACGCGGAACTCGCCGTCCCAGACGATGGTAATCAGCCTCAGCTCGTCCAGCGCCACCAGCGCCGCCGCCGCAAACGCATACGATTGCTGCGCCCTGCGGCTCACCAGATGCACCAGCGACGCATAATCCTCGCACGGAATCGCGCGGCCCAGCACGTATTTGACCGCCAGATACGCATTCCTCAGCCCGTCCAGATCGGGCAGGCGATCCACCCATTCCGGCCGCGCCGCGAGCGCATAGCTCTGCGCGCCCTCCGGGATTTCAATTTCCGCCGGCACGCCGACGAACACGATTCGCTCCCAACGCCCCTCGATCCGCGCATGCGGATAGCAGAGAATGGCGTTGAAATACCGCGGATCGGTCGGTTCCTCCCGGAAAAAGCGATCCGCCGGCGCGTCCTCGAGCGCGCGCGCCAGCGCCGCCATGATCTTCAGATCGCCCGCCAGAATCAGCGTGCCCTGCGGGCGGGCGAGCAGCATGCCCTTCAGCTCCGAAAGCTCGATCTTCTGCGTTTCGGACGGGTTTATTCCTTTATTATAGAGCAATTCTGTTAAGAATTCGCGCTGCAGCTCTTCCTCCTTCGGCATTTTCGCCTCGATCTGCTCCATCGGGTTTCCCGGCGCCATTGCGCGCACCTTCACGTCCACGCTCGTGCGGCCGTTGAACACATTGATCTCCGGCGTAAACAGCACATCCACCGTATCCGGAAGCAGCCCGGCCTGGTCGCCCGCGCCGAAGAAGATGCCGCTGCGGCGAACGCCGCTGTCCGAAAGCGTTACTCTCAGATGCGCGCCGTCCGCGCCCACTCTGCGCGCCTGCGCGAGAAACGCTTTGCGCGCGCGCATCACCGGCGCGGGATTGCCGAACCCCGTAGGCTGCATGGCGTCCAGCGCGATCACGAGGCTCTCCGTGAGCCTGTCGAACTCGATTTCCGTATCGTATTCGACCTTTGGAATATAGCATGCGCCCGGCACGCCGCGAAGATACTCGTCGAGGCATTCGACAAACGCCCCGAGCGCGCTCTCCTGCATCGTAAGGCCCGCGGCCTGCTTATGGCCGCCATAGCGAATCAGATGCGCTTCCGCGGCGGTAAGCGCGGCATGAATATCCACGCCCGGGATGCTGCGGCACGATCCGGTGAGCAATCCGCCCTCTTTTTTGGCGAGCAAAATCACGGGATAATGGTATTTTTCCACCAGGCGCGAGGCGGTCAGCCCGATCACGCCGGGGTTCCAGTCCTCTCCCGCCAGCACGATTGCGCGATGCTTGAGGAAATCGTAATCGCGGAGCTGTTCCTCCGCCTCTTTCTGCATGCGATCCTCGATCGCCTTGCGGTTGCGGTTTTCGCCCTCGAGCTCCTCGGCGATTGCGGCGGCGCGCTCGGGGTTCTGCTCGAGCAGCAGCTCGTATGCGCGATAGGCGGAGCCGATTCGGCCGCTCGCGTTCAATCTGGGCGCGAGGCGGAATGCGATTTCGGTGGCGCTGATTTTTTTATCCGCAAGTCCCGCGGCCTCGATCAGCGCACGGATACCGGTGCGCGGTCTGCGGTTGATGCGGTCGAGGCCCATTTTGACCAGCACGCGGTTTTCGTCGATCAGCGGAACCACGTCCGCGACCGTTGCCAGCGCGACGATATCGACATACAGCATTGCGCCGATCAATCCGCCCAGCGCATGGATGAGCTTCATGGCCACGCCCGCGCCGCACAGCGATTTGAACGGATAGTCGCCCAGCAGCGGGTCGACCACGGGGCAATCGGGCAGCGCTTCGCCCGGCTCGTGGTGGTCGGTGACGACGCAATCCAATCCGAGCGATTTTGCGAGCGCGACCATATCGATCGATGTAACGCCGCAATCGACGGTGATCATCAGCCGACAGCGCCCGGCGATATCGCGAACGGCGCTCTCGTTCAGGCCGTAGCCCTCGGTATGGCGCGAGGGGAGATAGACCTCGGTATCGGGCGCGCCGTGGGTTCTGAGGTAGTCGCTCAGCACGGCGGCGGCGCTCACGCCGTCGACGTCGTAATCGCCGAACACGCATATTTTTTCCTGATTCTCGATGGCGCGGCGGATTCTCTCGACCGCGCGGGGCATATCGTTCAGGCGCATGGGGTCGTGGAGCTGATCGACCGTGGGGTTGAGGAATCGCGCGGCCTCCTCGGCCGAACGGACGCCGCGCTGGATCAGCAGCGAATGCAGCTCTTCGGGCATATCGTCCGGGCAAAAGAACCAGCCTCTTTCGTTCTGGCGCGGCACGAACTGTATCACACGCGCTCCCCCTTCCGTTACGCCCATTCACTCTCTATAATGAATACTAATTATACCAAAACATCCCTTTTCCGTCAAGCCGGCAGGGCCGGCGGCCGGTTGCTGCCGCGCTTGGTCGTCCCAGAAATTGAGTCGGGTAGCGACTCAATTTCTTTCCGTTGGCTCTTATTCCTTCGTTCTTCCCAATTTCCCGGTCGCTGCCAAGGCTGAGCCTTGACCCGGTTGCTGCCGCGTTTGGTCGTCCCAGAAATTGAGTCGGATAGCGACTCAATTTCTTTCCGTTGGTTCTTTTCCTCACTTTCTTCCCATCTTCCCGGTCGCTGCGCCGCCATGGTGGCGGCTTGCGCCCTGAGCTTTGGAGTTCTCCTAATTAATTATAATTGCGCCATTTTTCGGCGCAATTGGGATTAGCTGTATCTTTTGCTCCATTTGCGGACTTCCTTCAGGTCGTCTTCGGTCAGGGACGGGCGCGCGTGGGCGAGCGCTTCGCGCAGGTCGTCGTTGGTGAGGAACTGCTCGGAATTGCCGCTCTCGATGCCGCGCTGGATCGGGATGCGCGTCATATCGTTGATCAGGCGCACGATATCGGCGCAATTGAAGCCCTCGGTTTTTTCGGCGGCGGCGGCGAAATCAATTTTTCCCTTCGTGGGCATTTTGCCGATCAGGCGCTGAATCAGATACAGCCGCGCGGCGCGGTTCGGAAGGTCGACGAACACATAATGCGAAAGCCGCGGGTGGCGCAGAAACGCCGTATCCAGCGCCTGCGGGGCGTTTGTCGAGGCGATCACGGTCACGCGGCCGGCATTGGATTCAAAGCCGTCCATCTGCGTGAGCAGCTCCGGAACCAGCCGATCCATGGCCGACGAATCGCGCCCGCGCCGCGCGCCCAGCGCGTCGAATTCATCGAAGAACACGATGGCGTTTCCGGAGGCGCGCGCCGCGTCGAACAGGGCGCGCACGCGCTGCTCCGCCTCGCCGAAATACTTGGAGACGATATCCGAGCAGCGAATGGAAAAGAAATCCGCGTCCGTTTCGGCGGCGATCGCCTTGGCGAGCATCGTCTTTCCGGTGCCGGGCGGGCCGTAGAGCAGAATGCCGCCGCCGGCCTGCTGGCCGAAGCGCGCGTACAGCTCCGGATACTTCATGGGATGAATGATTTCGCGCAGGATGGTCGCCTTTGCATCCTCGAGGCCGGCGATATCCTCAAACCGCACGCCCGGCCTTTCGGGAACGGGCGCGAACATGGCCCTTTCGCCCGCGGTGGACTGGGCGCGGGCACCGCCCGATTCGAGCTTTTCCGCAATCTGCGCAAGGCGCTCCGCCGAGCTGATCACCGCATCGCGCTCGGCGGACGCGCAGGTATCCACGAGCTCGAGCAGCATTCGGCTGGCGGCGCGATAGCCCTGCGCGGCGGCGGTCGGGCGCTGATTGGCCTCCGCCGCCATGGCCTGATTCAGAATTTTCAGATATTCCTGCTCGTTATACATGCGCTTTCCTCCTTATGCCTGTTCGCCCATGCGCAGTCTTTCCACGCGCTGCGCCTGCTGCGGCGTGAGCGGTTCGGCGCTCTGCGGCGTTTTTTCGGCCTTGCCGACCATTCGCGCGAGCTCCGCCTCGTCCTCGGGCGTATATTCGACGTTCACATCGTCGTTCGGCTGCTTCAGAATGATATCGAATACCTGATCAACCGAATTGCACAGCGAATCGAGCTGCGCGAGGCCCTCCTGCACGGAATCGACGCTCTGGCCGATTTCGATCTGGTTGAGCGATTCCTGCAGATTCAGGCCGATCTTCCCGCAGCCCTGCATGAACGCGTTCATGCTTTCCCCGATGCTGCCCAGCGAATGCAGGATCTCGTAATTCAGAATCACGCCCTCGATCTTTTCCTGCATGCCCGCGAGCTTCCGGCGAAGGCGCATGGCCAGCAGCGCGTTTGCATGCTGGTTTTCGCGCTCGGCCTTCACGGCCATCTGCTCGAACAGAACGACCTTGCGCTCGATTTCGCGCTTCTGGTTTTTGAATGCGTACAGCTGCATTCGGTATTCCACCTCGGCCTGCTGCTTCTCGGCAAAGCTCCGGGGCCTTTTCCGGAAAACGCGCCTCTTCAGGCGGGCGACGAGCTTCTTCCAGGCTTCCTTCATATTGCTTTCCTCCTCAGCGGTTCGAAACGGTTCTGCGGCCGCCGAGCATGCGGTCGGTCAAATCAATCGCCTTTTCGGCATGGCGCGACATGGCGGCGCGCAGCTCGTTTTCCAGCTCGGGATCGTCGCTCTCCGGCTCTTCGAAGTCCTGCAGCGGCTCGAGCATGTGGTCGGCCTGGCTGATCATCATGTCCATCTGCTGAATCACGCCTTCGATATTCGCCGCGCCCGCGGCCAGCCGGCTCGGGTCAAACAGCCCCGCGACGGACGCGCTGAGGCGCCTGCAGTTTTCGGAGAACTGATTCAGCGCGCCCCCAACGCCGTCGAGCGCGGCGATCATCTCGAGCTTCGCGCTCACCTCGCTCATCCTGCCGGACAGCGCGGCGATCGTGCGGGTGTATTTCATGCTCCTGAGCGCGAGCTGGTGCTGGCCGCCGAGCTCGAGCTGCACGACTCTGCGGCGCCAGTCCTCATAGAGCTTGTTGAGATTGGCGATGTAATTGCCGAGATCGCGCTTCAGCTGGTTCTGGGCGATTTTCTGGGCGATCTTTCTTTCCTGCTCGCGCTGCGCGCGGCTCTTTCCGAAGCTGAACATGCTCTTTTCCTCCTTTAAATCGTCAGGCCCGCTCGGTGATCGGTTCGTCCTCGGCGCGCATCGGAAGCGCGCGGGAAACGAGCCTGTCCGGCATTGTGCAATAGAATCGGGTCTCCGGCGGCGCGATTGCCTCGGCCCGCGCGGAATTCTCCGGCGCGGCGCATTCCGGTTCGCCTTCCTCTGCATCCGGATAGAGCGCCTGCTGGAATTCCTCATAGGCGCGGTCGAACTGCTCGCTGGCGCTCCGCTCGTATTCGTTCAATACGATTTCGCGGTTCATGCGCTGGACGTAGTTCTGAACGTCTTTCTCGGTCATGCCCGGGTGCTCGCGCCGGAACAGCTCCTGCTGCGCGAGCTGCAAATCGCGCGTCCGGATTGCAATCGCGTCGCCCAGGCGGTTGTACTGCGCCGCCAGCGTCTTTCTGCGAATTTCCAGCGAATCCACTTCGCTGCGCAGCATCGTGCGCTCCACGCCCTGCGCCGTTTCCAGGCGCTGCTTTTCCCGGGCGATTTCCATGCCTGCGCTCTTCAACTGGTCGCCGAGGCCCTCCATCTGCGCCCGCAGGCTCTCCGTTTCCGCCGTCAGCGCGTCGATCCGGCCCTTCAGCCTCGCGTCCGAATGCGCCATTCCCGCAAACCTCTTCAAAATGCTCATTTCATTTTCCTCCCGTTCGTCGTTTCAAAGGGATTAACGCGCCGCCGCGGCCGATTGTCCCGCGACTTCGCGCGTTTTTCAGGAAATTTCCTCCATTCGGGCGCGCATTGCATCGAAATTCTCTTCCCGAACCAGCAGCTCCGCGACCCTTTGTTCAAACGCGTCCGGATCGGGCGCGATATGCAGCAGCTCGCGCACATTCTCGATTTCCTCGTCGACCTGCGCCGCGCCGTCCAGATTGCGCGCCTGCACGCGCAGCCTATCGAGCATGCGCCGAAGCATGCGCGCGCGCGCCCGATTGCTCCGGAATTCCTCGCGGGCGACTTCCTCGCAGCCCGCCCGAGAGGCAATCTCGCGCGCATATTCGTCGGTCATCGCGATTTCCTCGGTAAGCGCCTGCATGCGCTGAAGCGCCGCGCGCCGGTTCGCCTCCGCTTTTGGAATTGCAGACGTGCGCTCGCGATCGGCGAGGATGCGCTCGAGCTCCGCCACGCACCGAAACACGCGCGCCGGCTCGGCATTTGCATTCAGGAGGCAATCGAGCGCGCCGATTTGCTTACGCATCTCGCGATCGGCGCGCAGCGCGTTTTTCATGCGCGCCCGCCCGGCCAGCAGCGCTTCCTTGATTTGAATCAGCCGCCTCAGCACGATGGCGTTCGGCGCGCGATCCGTGGCCAGATCCACCAGGCGCGCCGTTCGAACCGCCGACGCGCGGCAAATGCTCCATCCCATTCGCATATCAGCTTCCCCTCTCCAGGCAGATCAGCCGGAATTCCACAATTTCCAGCCCGTTTTCCATGAGCAGTCCCTGCGCTTCCTCGATTGCATAGCGCTCCGCCTCCCGCCGGCTCGCCGCGCGCTCGATCGCCCGGGCCAGCGCCGGGCGCGCCCATCTGGACAGTGCCTCCGGAAGCGAAATTCCCTCTTCAAACGCCGCGGCGGCAAAGCGCGCCATGCGCCGCGGCAGCGCGATTTTCGCCTTCAATACGCCGTTTCCGCCCCAGCAATCGCCCTGCAAATCCCGCACGCCGCCCGCGCCGACCCGGCATTCCAGCACGCCGCCGCGCCGAAACGCCATCAGATCGCCCGCACCCCTTCGATGCGGAAAGAAGATCTCGCCCGGCAGAATCGCGTGCGCGCCGTTTGCGGTCAGGTAAACGCCCTCTTCGGTTTGCGGCGCGATATAATAATCCAGCCATCCAAATCGCCGCGCGCCCGTATGGCGAACGAGCGGCGAATCCCCCTTAAAGCAGCTTTCTCCCAGTCTGGCCATGCCGCTCCCTCCTTTAATTGAATAAACGCCGGAAAGCCGCGCTTTGTCCCGCGGGACAAACGCCCTTTTGCGCGCGTTATTCTTATCAGAATCCCAAATCGGAGGTGTGCATCATGCAGGAAAGTATTTTTGCCCGGCTTCAGGACGCGCTGGTTCGGCGCGAGGGGCTGTCGCTGGCGTACGCGGCGATTCTGGCCGAAAACGCGCTGTATCGGTTCGAAGAGGAAACGCGCGCGGGCGCGCTTCTCTGGCTGGAGGATCAATTGAGCGACGATTTCGCCGCGCGCGGAATCTCGATTGGCGAGGTCATTCTCGAAACCGGCGTAAAAACCGCGTTTCAGGCGCTGTGCGCGTTGGATATCGTTCTGAAGGACCCCGCGCGCACGGCGGACGCCATCTGGTCGATGAGGAGGGACGAGCTGCATGCGTAACGAATTTGAATCGCTTTCCCCCGCGGCGCTCTGCGCGCAGTTTTCGGAGGAACTCTATCCGAAGGACGCGGAAACGCGCCTTTGCCTGCTGCAGGAATTTGAAAACCGGATCTCCGCGCTGAACGGCCGTGCGGCGCTGACGATTCGGCCGATTCCGATGGACGAAATCCGCGCCGAGCCGAGTCTTTCCGGATATTATTCGTATGCGGAGCCGGACAGTCTCTATATCAATCCGCTGTATCTGACCGGAACCAGAACCGGCCAGTCCGGCTTCGGCCCGGCGGACGCGCTGGACACGATCGTTCACGAGGGCCGGCACGCGTATCAGCACCTGCTGGTCGCCCGCCAGCCGCAGAACGTCTCCCGCGCGCTGCTTCTGGAATGGGCGATGAATTTTCAGGGCTATCAGTGCGGCTCGGATCAGGCGGGGCTCGCGCTGTACGGCTATCAGTCGATCGAGCTGGACGCGCGCCGCTGCGCTCGGAACATGCTGAATGTGGTTCAGGCGCGCATTCAGGATTTCCAGGGCGCACCCGACGCGGGCTTTGACCGCAAGGCCGCGTTCTTCCGGCGCGTGGAGCGCATGTGGGCGGGGCTGGTGCTGGCCAACCTCACGGAGGAGGAGCTCGACCGCCGCGACCGCATTGCGCGCGAATCGTTTCGCAAAATGAATCCGAATCTCGAATTGCCCATCGACAATACCACGCTGTTTGCCGAGGCGCGATCGCTCTTTACCCGCTGCGACGATTTGAGCGACCATCCCGGCTCCGACGCGCCGGATTATCGCGCGCTGCATCGCGAACCGATCGACCCGAACTGGCTGAATACCTGGCAGGCCCGCGCGCGCGTGGCCTCGCGCCGATAAAAGCGCGGAAATGAATTGAAATGCGGGGCGTTCCATGATAAAATGATATCTGGAGATATATTTCCTCGGAAGGAGGCGCGGATGCATGCTTCATTCGCTCGTTACCGCCTGCTATTCATGCGGCGCGCAGATCACCTTTGGCGCGGACGCGGAAATCGCGCTCTGCCCCTTCTGCGGCAAATACAACGATCGCCCCAGGGTTCGGGAGGAATCGATCGTGCAGGCGATGAAGCGCGCCAACGAGCTGTGCGACAAGGGCGAATTCACGCAGGCCGAGAAGACCTATCAGCTCGTGCTTTCCCGCAATCCGGACGAGCACGAGGCGCGCTGGGGGCTGCTGCGCTGCCGCTATGGCATTGAATACGAAACCGACCCGCGCTCCGGCCGGCGCATTCCGACCTGCCGCTTAACGCGCAGTCTTCCGATGCGGCTCGATCCCGAATTCAAAAGCGCCTGCGCGCTCGCATCGCCGGACGTGCGCGCGCAATACGAGCGCGAATGCCATTACATCGACGCGATTCAGGAGCGCATCCGCAAAATCGCGGAGGGCGAGCGCGTATGGGACATATTCATCTGCTTTAAGGAAACCGAGCCGGACGGCTCCTACACGCCCGAGCGCAAGGACGGCTACGAGCTGTATCGCGCGCTGGAGCGCGCCGGATACCGCGCCTTTTTCTCGCCGGAATCCATTCGCGGCGCGCTGGGCGAGGACTACGAGGCCGCGATTTACAGCGCCGTTCACACCTCGCAGGTGATGCTGCTGCTCGCGCGGTCGGAGGAACACATTTCCTCCACCTGGGTGCGCAGCGAATGGACGCGCTTTCTCGATTCGGCGGACGCGGGCGCGCGCAAAAAGCTGATTCCCGTCTATGCCGGAATCACGCCCGAAGCGTTTCCGATGGAAATTCGCGAGCGCCGGCTGCAGGGCGTATGCCTCGACCGGCCGTTTGCCATTGATGAAATCCTGAGCGCCGTTTCGCGCTTCGTGCGCCGCGCCAGCGATTATGCCGAAAAGGAGGCGCGCGCGCTCTGCCGCAGCGACGCGCCCGCCGCCGAGCGGAGCATCTTTATTCGAACCTATTGCCTCGCGCGCGAGGGCGATGCGAAGGCGCAGCTCGTGGTGGGGAGCACCTTCTTCGAGGGCCGCATCGTATCGCGCAATCTCGACCGCGCGGAGGAATGGTATCGCCTCGCGAGCCGAAACGGCAGCGACGAGGCGTTCGACGCGCTGAATCGAGTGGCGCTCGAGCGCGCGAAGCCCACGCCGGAGGCGCTGTATCGCCGCGGTCAGGACGCCTATTCCTCCGGCCATTTGGAAAGCGCCGCCGCCGATTATGCCGAGGCCGCGCGGCAGGGCTATTCTCCCGCCTGCGGCGCGCTGGGCAAATGCTATTTTTCCGGATCGGGCGTAAAGCGCGACGCGGCCGCGGCCGTTCACTGGCTCAGTCAGGCCCCCGGGAATGATTTCGAGGCCGCCTATCTGCTCGGCCTCTGCTACGAGCGCGGCCAGGGCGCGTTCGCCGATCCCGTCCATGCAGTCGAATTATATCGAAACGCGATGAACGGCGGCTGGCAGGCGGCGCAGATCGCGCTGGCCCGCTGTCTGTTGAGCGGCGTGGGATGCGCAAAAAACCCCGCCGAGGCGGTGCGCCTGCTTCAGGAGGTGCGCGCCATTGGCGATGCGGCGCTGCTTTTATCCGATTGCTACGAGCGCGGCGATGGCGTTGCGCGCAATAAGCGCGAGGCCGAACGGCTGCTGAAATACGCCGAGACGCACGGCTGCGCCGAGGAAATTGCAGAGCGTCGGCGCGTCGCGCAGCAGAATATTCTGGACCACCGACCGCAGAGCGGCCTTTCGAAGCTGACAAATCTGCTCGTGAAGGCCTTCTGGCCGGGAAACGAATCCGCCAACGCCAAAAGGGCGCGCGCGGGCGATCCCCAGCCGCTCGCGAAGACGAGCGCCAAGGAATCGCGCGATATCATCAGCGAGGTTTCCGCTTCCTCTCCGGAGGATGAGGCGGAAAAGCCCGAAGCCGCCAGGAAATCGCGCGATCCCAACGCGCACAGCGTAAACGACATTATCAGCGAGTGTTTCGCCTCTTCACTGAAGCCCAAGGCGGCCGACGGTGAAATCGCGCGGGAGAACGTTCGGCAGGAATCCCCTGCTCCGGCAACTGCCAAATCCGAACGGCCCCAGTCTCCCGCTTCGCAGGAGGCTCCTTCTCCGGTGCAGCCCCAGCCTGCCGCTTTGCAGGAGACTCCTTCTCCGGTGCAGCCCCAGCCTGCCTCCGTTCCGGCCATTCCTGATTCGCCCGCGGACACGCAGGACGACGCTTCGCTGAATGCTTCCGCCGCCGCGATTTGCGATTCCAAAGCCGCGCTCAAGCCGAGCAACGAGCCGGAATCGCCGTCGCCCGCGGGCGCGCAAACCGAGAATTCGCGCGCGGACACGGCGCAGGACGATTCGCATCTGGCCGAGAAGTTTTTCCCGGAAAACGTCGCGCTGGCGCTGGTGGCGTTCCATCGGGCGGGCCCGGAGCTGAGCGTTGCGGAGCGCATTTCGTTTGCGGACACGTATATCGCCGCCGCGCAGGGCAAAGCCGCGGCGCAGTTCAAGCTCGGCGCGCTGTATCGGGATGGCAAATACGTTTCCCCGAACGCCGATCAGGCGCGCAGATGGTTCCAGTTGGCCGCGAAGCAGAATCACGAGGGCGCGCAGGCCGCGCTCGCCGCTTTAACCGACGCGCCCGCGCCGAAGCCGGAACCTCCGCGCTCCGAACGCGAAGAGGCGGAGGCGCTGATGCACCCCACCGCGAGCATAGAGGAACGGCGCGCGTTCTGCGAGATTTACTCCGCCGCGCAGGCGGGCGATACCGTCGCGCAGCGCCGCATCAGCGCGTTTTATTCCATCGGCAAATACGTGCCCCGCAATCCCGGCGAGGCGACGCGATGGATGCGCAGGGCGCTCCACGTGGATCAGAATACGCTGGATGTGCGGCTGCGGACGGAGGCCGACCGGCTCGTGAAGCCCAATGCAAGCGACGAGGCGCGGTTTAACTTCTCCAGCACCTATGTCTTTGCCGTGCGCGATCACTCTCCGGAGGCGTGCTATCAGCTGAGCGAAGCCTATGAACGCGGAGACGTCATCGAGGCGAATCCGGAGCGGGCGCGCGAATGGCTGAAGGCGGCGGCGGAGCGCGGGCATGTAATCGCCCGGGCACGGCTCGGCATGGTGGAACACACCTCGCACGAGGCCGCGGATTTTGATTCGATCTCCGCCTCCGCCGTTCAGGACAACGATCCGGAGGCGCAATACACGCTCAGCCAGCTCTATGCCTCCGGAACGGGCGTAAAGCGCGATGCGGCCAAGGCGCTGGAATGGCTGGAAACCGCCGCGCAGAACGGAAACGCAAAGGCCCAGTACGATCTGGGCGCGCGCCTGTATCTGGGGCAGGGCGGATCGCCCCAGCCGGCGAAGGGACGCTTCTGGCTGAAAAAGGCCGCCGCGCAGAAGTACGCCCCGGCCCGCGAATTCCTCAAGACGCATTCCTAATCCCCATCGCTTGAATCAAGGAGGCGGGTCTCATGGAAAAAAAGCAGGTTCGATGCTATTATTGCGGCGCGCCGCTGACCTTTTTCAGCTTTGACGACGAGGTTCGCTGCCCGATCTGCGAAACCATCAACGCGCGGCCGCTGCGCTTTCCGGATTCCGACGCGCCCGCGCTGCCCCGAAACGGCATGGTGATCGACCACATGGACGAAAACGGCGAGCTGATGGCGCGCATTGCGGTTCTTCCCGAAGCCCCCGCCGATTTTTCGAAGCGAAGCGCCCCGGAGGAAAGCCCCGAGCTGGCGCGGGCGAAGAGTCTGACGCGCACGGACTGCTCGAACGCCGAAAGGCTGTCGTTTGCGGACGTATATTTGCGCGCCCTGAACGCCGGCGACGCGAACGCGCAGTACAAGCTGGGCATGTTCTATCTGCGCGGCCAATACGTCGCCGCCGACGCGAAGGCGGGCATGGAATGGCTGAATCGCGCCGCAGCCTCCGGAAGCGCCCGCGCGCGCGACCAGCTCAAGGAGCTCGACCCGCAAGCGATTGAGAAGGAGGCTCCTTCAAACGGCGCGGAGAATGCGCAGTCTGTCGGGAAACGCGACGCGGCCTCCGGTGCTGCCGATCGAGAAACGGATACGGCGCAATCTCGAGAGGCTGCTAATCCGGAATCGGCCGCGGCGCAATCGGGAGAGGCTGTTAATTGGGAATCGGATGCGGCGCAATGCCGGGGCGCATTCTCGGGGGATTCTGACGAGAGGTCGCTGCTGATGCAATCGTTTTTCGGCAGCGACTCCGCCGCTGCGCTCGAGACGCTGCGCTTTGTGCGCAAAAATCTCACCGTCGCGCAGCGCATTTCGCTCGCCGACGCGTATATTGCCGCCACGCACGGCCGTGCGGCGGCGCAGTTCACGCTCGGCGCGCTGTTTCGCGACGGCCGCTATGTCGAACCCAATCCGGCGATTGCGCGCGAATGGCTGCAAAAGGCCGCCGATCAGGGCTATGCGCCCGCTCAGCGCGCGCTGGAGGCGCTGAATCGCGACAATTCTTCCTCCAAAACCGATTCAGATTCCGATCAGGCTGCGCCAGGCGATTCGGATGAACCGCCCGCCGCGCAGGGCGACGCCCCTGCCCATTCCGGCAATGCGCCCGCCGCGCAGAATGACAATCCGGCCCATTCCGGCGGATTGTCCATTGCATCGATTCTCCCTGCCTCGAATGCTTCTCTGATTGGACTGGTGCGGAGGCTTTTGCGCGCCATTCTGTCGCAGGGCAATTGAATTTCCCCTTTTCCTTCTCTGTTAACCGCCCGGGCCGCTTTCTCATTCGGCGGCTCCGGGCGGTTTTTTCCGGCTTAACGCAATCCTGCTTTACATGCGCGCGTCAGCATGATACTATAAATCCATATTTGGTTGCATATGCAACGGTTTGGAGGCGAAGCATGCCCTCGTTTACGCACAGCTTGAACATCATCGGCCGGTGCACGCAGATGGAGCGCGGCGACGCGCTGAAGGAATATGGCATTTGCGGCGGGCAGGTACCGTATCTGCTGCGGCTCTGCCGCTGCCCGGGGCTTTCGCAGGAGGAGCTCGCGCGCGCGCTGTATCTGAACAAATCGAGCGTGGCGCGGCAGATTGCGAATCTCGAGCGCGCAGAGCTGGTTTATCGCAAGCCCAGCCCGGACGATCGCCGGCGGCTGCTGGTTTACCCGACGGAAAAGACGCTTTCGCTGGCGCCGAAGCTGATAGAAACGGTGCGCGGCTGGAACGATTACCTGATGGACGGCCTTTCCGAGGCGGAGCGCGAGCAGCTCGAAGCGATGATGGCGCGCGTATCGGAGCGGGCGCGGGCCTATATTGAGCGCGAAGTGGGGTGGGACGGTTGAAAAAGATCCTGGAATACATACGCCCGCTGTTTGGGCGCATGCTGGCCGGCTTTGGCATCAAGCTGGTCGGCACGGTCATGGATCTGGCCATTCCATGGATACTGGCGCACATGATCGACGAAATCGTGCCGACCGGAAACCGGCGCGCGATCTTCCTGTGGGGCGTGGGCATGGCGGCGTGCGCGGTAACGGCGTGGCTGGGAAACGTAATTGCCAATCGCCGCGCGTCGGCCGTTTCGCGCGATGCAACGCGGCGCATTCGCCACGATCTGTTTGAAAAGATCGAGCATCTTTCCTCGCGCCAGCTGGACGAAATCACGATCCCGAGCCTAATTTCGCGCCTGACGAGCGACACCTACAACGTCAACCAGACTCTCGGGCGCATTCAGCGCCTGGGCGTGCGCGCGCCGATTTTGCTGCTCGGCGGCATACTGGTTACGCTGATGATGGATTTCCGGCTGAGTCTGGTGCTGATTGCGACGCTGCCGCTGTTGACGATCGGCGTAATGCTGATTTCGCGGCGCGGCATCCGGCTGTATGCGAGCGTGCAGAAAAACGTGGACCAGATGGTGCGCACGGTGCGCGACGACGTGACCGGCATTCGCGTCATTCGCGCGCTGTCGAAGGGCGATTATGAATGCGCGCGCTTTGAGGCGGACAGCGATCGCCTGTCGCGCAGCCAGATTCACGCGGACGCGGTAATGGCGGCGACGAATCCGATGATGCAGCTGCTTTTGAATCTGGGTCTTACGGCGGTCGTGGTCTGCGGCGCGTATTGGGTAAATAAGGGGCTGACCAAGCCCGGCAGCATCATCGCGTTTCTGACGTATTTCACGATCATATTGAACGCGATGATGTCGGTCAACAAGATGTTCGTGATGCTCTCGCAGGCCACGGCCTCGGCGATACGCATTTCAGAGGTGCTTCTGCTGCCGGACGAGGAAACCGAGGGCGGACTCGCGCGGCTGGAAACGCACTCGCGCATCGTATTTTCGGACGTATGCTTCTCCTATCGCCAGCCGGCGAAGGAATACGCGCTTTCGCACCTGTCGTTTGCAGTGGGCCGCGGCGAGACGCTGGGCGTAATCGGCGCGACGGGCTGCGGAAAAACCACGCTGATTCAGCTGCTGCAGCGCTTTTATCCCGTGGATCAGGGCGCGATTTACATCGACGGCGAAAACATTGCCGCCATGGACGAGGCGCGCCTGCACGCGCTGTTCGGCGTGGCGTTTCAGTCCGACGCGTTCTTTGCGGGAACGATTTATGAAAACATCGATCTCGGCCGCAGCCTTCCGCGCGAGGACATTGAGCGTGCGGCACGATGCGCGCAGGCGGAGGAATTCATACTCGCCCGCCCGGGCCAATACGAATCCGAGGTACACGCGAAGGCGGTCAATCTTTCCGGCGGCCAGAAGCAGCGCCTGCTGATTGCGCGCGCGCTGGCGGGACGGCCGGAGATCCTGATTCTGGACGATTCCTCGAGCGCGCTGGACTACCGGACCGACGCGATGATGCGCGCGGCCGTGCGCGAGGAATACCCGGACACGACCGTAATTCTGGTGGCGCAGCGCGTGAGCTCGGTCAGGAACGCCCATCAGATTCTGGTGCTCGAGGAAGGCGCGGTCGCCGGTCTCGGCACGCACGAGGCGCTGATGCGCGATTGCGCGGTCTATCGCCAGATCGCGCAGATTCAGATGGGAGGGAACGACGATGCCGCCGCGTAACGGTTACGCGCAAAAGCCGCGCAATGCGAAAAAGACGCTCGCGCGGCTGGGGAAATACCTGCTGAAAAGCGCGCCGATGCTGGCGCTGGCGCTGAGTTTGAGCATCGCCGGAAACATATTTGCGCTGATCGGGCCCACGCTGTCCGGCCGCGCGATCGATGCGGTCGCCGGCGGCAGGGGGCAGGTGGATTTCGAAACGGTATTCTATTATGCGAAGCGAATGGTGCTGTTCTATGCGGCCTCGGCGGGGCTTGCGTATCTGGTGCCGCAGATCGTGCTGCGCGTCAGTCAGAGAACGGTTCGCATGATGCGCGCCGATCTGTTTGCGAAGCTGATGCATCTGCCGGTCAAATACTTCGACACGCGTCAGACCGGCGAGATTCTCAGCCACATCAGCTATGATATCGACACGGTCAACACCTCGCTGTCCAACGATCTGGTGCAGATTCTCACCAGCATCATCACCGTCGTCGGCGCGCTGATCATGATGATTCGCATTTCGCCGGTGCTGGTGCTGGTCTTCGTGGTCACGGTGCCGATGTCGGTTCTGTTCACGCGGTTCATGACGCGCCGCGTGCGCCCGCTGTATCGCAATCGCTCCAAGGCGCTCGGCGACATGAACGGCTTTATTGAGGAATACGTATCCGGCCAGCGCACGATTCGCGCCTATCATCGCGAGGCGGCCGTATTGAATCGCTTTGATGAAAAGAACGAGCAGGCGGTGCAGAGCTACTATCGCGCGGAATACTATGCGAGCGTAACCGGCCCGTCGGTCAATTTCATCAACAATCTGTCGCTGACTTTAATCAGCATTTTCGGCGCGCTGATGTTCCTGACGAACCGGATTACCTTGGGCAATATTTCGTCCTTCGTGCTCTATTCGCGCAAATTCTCCGGCCCGATCAACGAGGCGGCGAACATCTTCAGCGAGCTGCAATCGGCGCTCGCGGCGGCGGAGCGCGTATTCGAGCTGCTGGACGAGCCGGAGGAGCCCGCCGATCTGCCGGGCGCGCGGCCGCTGGAGGTAACTGCGGGCGAGGTACGGATTGCGCATTTGAATTTCGGCTATGATCCCGGCCGGGTCATCCTGAAGGACGTCAATCTCGTTGCGCCGCCGGGCAGCATGGTGGCGATCGTGGGGCCGACGGGCGCGGGCAAGACAACTCTGGTCAATCTTCTGATGCGCTTTTACGATCCGCAATCGGGCGAAATCACGATCGACGGGCAATCGATTCACGCGGTGACGCGCTCGAGTTTGCGCGGCGCGTTTTCGATGGTGCTGCAGGACACGTGGCTATTCGGCGGCACGATTCACGACAACATTGCCTACGGCAATCCCGGCGCGACGCGCGAGGCGGTTATTGCCGCGGCGAAGGCGGCGCACATTCACTCGATGATTGAGCGCCTGCCGAACGGCTACGACACGGTGATCACCGAGGATGGCACCAGCATTTCGAAGGGCCAGAAGCAGCTTCTGACCATTGCGCGCGCGATGCTACAGCCGGCGCATTTGCTGATTCTCGATGAGGCGACCTCGAACGTGGACATTCGCACCGAATTCCGCATTCAGGAGGCGATGCGCGCGCTGATGCGCGGCAAGACCTGTTTCGTTATTGCGCACCGTTTATCGACCATTCGCAGTGCGGACACGATTCTCGTAGTACGCGATGGTGCGATTGTAGAGCAGGGCGATCACGAATCCCTCATGAAAAAATCCGGTTTCTACGCCTCCCTCTATCGCGCCCAATTCTCCTAGGCCGGCCGAGCCGGCGGTCGATTGCTGCCGCGCTTGGTCGGGACGATTTTGAGTCGGGAAGCGACTCAAAATCTGTCTTGGTTCGAAGCGACACTTTATTCCCATCTTACCGCAAATTGCGCCGCTTCCCGGCGCAATTTGCTTTCTTTTTTGGCTATTTCAATTAGAATCGACAAAAAAAGAAAGCGCTCAAGCCGCCACCACGGCGGCGCAGAGCGCGGTTTGATGGGAAAAACGTTCAGCTCCGTACAAACGCAGAAATCGGGTCGGGAAGCGACCCGATTTCTGGGGATATGCGCGGCAGCAAATGTCAGGCGGCACTGCCGCCCCCGATTTCTGGGGATATGCGCGGCAGCAATTGGCCGGCGGCACTGCCGCCTAGCTGGCCGCGGATTCTTCTTGTTCCAGGACTCGGTAGGCTACTTTGCCTACCAGGGTCTTCGGAAGCTCAGCGCGGAATTCAATGTCGTAGGGCATCGCGTAGCGCGCAATCTTCGTCCGACAGTAGTCGAGGAGTTCCTTTTTGACCTGCTCGGAGGGCTCAATGCCGGGCTTCAGCATGACAAACGCCTTCACCTTCTGCATCTTGTAGGGATCCTTTACGCCGATTACGCAGCTCATGTGTACGTATTCGTGCGCATCGAGAATGTTTTCAATCTGCGACGGATAGACATTGTAACCGCTGGTAATGATCATGCGCTTGATGCGCTGGCGGAAATAGACGAATCCATCGGAATCCATCATGCCCAGATCGCCCGTGTGAATCCACGTCATGCCGTCGGCGTGTACGCGGCGCGTGTTCGCCGTCTCTTCGGGGTGATTGACGTATTCCAGCATCACCGTCGGGCCCGCCAGACAGATTTCGCCCTCCGTGCCGTAGGGCACTTCCTCTTCCGTGCCCACCTTCACGATCTTGTAATACGTGTCCGGGAACGGAATGCCGATCGAGCCCTCGCGGAACTCGTCGATCGGCGTAAGGCAGCTCGCGGTTACGCATTCGGTCGTGCCATAGCCCTCGCGAACGGAAATCTTCGCGCCGTGCTCGTGCAGGAACGCGTCGAAGCGCTTCTTCAGCTCCACCGACAGACTGTCGCCGCCGGAGAATACGCCCTTCAGGCAGGACAGATCGAGCTTCTCCAAACCGTCCACGCGCAGCAGCGCCTCGTACAGAGTCGGCACGCCCGCAATGAAGTTCGGGTGATGCTTCCTGAGCAGCTCCGCATACGTCTTCGGCGTGAACTGCGGAACGAGAATGCACTGGCCGCCGTTGACGAGCATCGAATGAATGCTCACGCCCAGGCCGAAGCCATGGAACATCGGCATGATCGCCAGCATCTTGTCGCCGGGCGCGAACATCGGGTTCGTGGCGATGATCTGCGCGCCGAGAGCATTGAAATTCAGATTCGAAAGCAGAATGCCCTTCGTAACGCCGGTGGTTCCGCCGCTGTAGAGAATGACCGCCGGATCGTTTGCCGCGCGGGAAACGCGCACGTCCGTCATGCCCTTGCCCTTGGCGAGGAATTCCTTCCAGGTCAGATAGCTGCCATCCTTCGGAAGCGGCGCGATCTTGCGTCCCTTCGTAAGCTGATAGCCCACCTTCATCAGGGGATTCAGGCCGTCCTTGATGCTGCAGACGATCATCGTCTTCAGCTTCGGCGTGTTGCGGCGGATGCTTTCGAATTTGTGATAGAACATGTCCACCGTGATCGCCGCGACGGATTCGGAATCGTTCAGATAGAACTCAATCTCGCCCTCCGCGGACAGCGGGTGAATCATATTCGCAATCGCGCCGATCATGTTCACGCCATAGAACATCGCGATCGCCATCGGCATGTTCGGCAGGCAGATCGTGACCTTCTCGCCCGGGCGCACGCCGCAGGCCTTCAGCGCCGCCGCGCACGCGTGAATCTCTTTGATCAGTTCGGGATATTTCGTGTTCGCGCCCAGGAAGTTGTAGGCAGTGAGCTTCGGATATTTCCCGGCGATCTTCTCGACCGCCTCCTCCATCGAGCACTGCTGGTATTCGAGATGACAGGGTACCGCGCCCATCTTGGCGTACCACGGAGTTCTGACCATTACAGCTCCACCTCTTTGTCGGCCCTCTCTTCGAGAAGCTCAGGATTTTGCAGAAGATGCTTCAAAATGCGGATGCTCTTGGAATAGTAATACCCATCCGCGATGCGTTCATCCAGCGTGATGCTCATGTCCATCACCATGCGCGCCTCAATCGCGCCCGTTTCCGTCACCACCGGCGCCAGATGCTTTTGCCCCAGCACCACGAAGATCGAGCACGTGCCCCAGTTGCTCAGGTGATGATAATTTGCGTTCAGCCTGATCGAACCGAGATTCGAAATCAGCACCGTCGCGTGGTTCGGGTCGGTCCTGATCAGCGAATCCGGCACGTGGCCGTAGTAATCCAGCAGATTCAGAATGTGCATCGCGATGCGCATCAGCCACCGCGGCAGGTGCGTGAACATCTCCATGCCCTTCGTGGAGTTGTCCATCTGATCCGCGCGGCGGCAGGTGTGAACTTCCTCCATCACCTTCGCGTGCATCGTATCGATCGTGGTCTCCGGGCCGAATTTCAGAAACGCGAGCGCCTCTTCGCCGTTGTCGGCAAACTGCTTTTTCACGACAAACGCGAGGCTGATGCAATTGCGATCGTACATGCGATGACCCTTGATGAAGCGATTCATCTTGGGGCGAAGCGTGATCGTGCGCACCAGAGCGGCGTTCACCGCGTGCATCAGCGTATATTTATCGCTCGTTCTGCCCTCGTTTTTCTTGTTCAGATAGGCTTCCAGCGCCGTGATATCGATCTGCTCGGTCACGACCGCCTCGTTATCGGCGCGATTCGGATAAAGATACGGCATGAAAAAATGCAGCGGATCCTTGTCGCGAACCAGCCAGCCGTCCTTGCGGTCCCCCCAGCGCCGCCTGGAATTCGCCATATTGTTCTACCCCCAAACAATCTCTTATGAAAATACAGAATCAGTTTATCATATTTCCGCCGCATTTTCTACACCTTTTGTTCGAACGCTGGTTGCATAATCGGGAAATGCGCAATTTTTAACTTGTTTTGGGCGGGAATATGCTATAATCAATGCGCTGAAACCTGAATTCCGAGGGAGGATACCGATATGAAACTGCTGATTGCATCCGATATTCACGGCTCCGCGCGCTGGTGCGAGGCGCTTCTGGCGGCATGGGACGCGGAAAAACCCGATCGCGCGCTGCTGCTGGGCGACCTGCTGTACCACGGCCCGCGCAACGACCTGCCCGACGATTACGCGCCGAAAAGGGTAATTGAAATGCTGAACGCGCGCAGGAGCGAGATTCTCTGCGTGCGCGGCAATTGCGAGGCGGAGGTGGACCAGATGGTGCTCGCGTTCCCGGTGATGGCCGATTACGCGGCGCTGCTGCTGGACGGCCACACCGTATACGCCACGCACGGCCACCTGTTCGGCGAGGACAATCCCCCCGCGCTGCAGCCGGGCGATTTTCTGCTCTGCGGGCACACGCACGTGCCGTGCTGCCATCGCCGCGAGGGCTTCACCTATCTGAATCCGGGCTCGACCTCGATTCCGAAGGCAAATTCGCCGCATTCCTATGCGATTCTGGAAAACGGAACGATGGAATGGAAAAATCTGGAAACGGGCGAGACCTATTTAAAAGAGGTTCTCTGGTAAAAAAAACATCGCCGCCGCTTGAATAAAAGCGACGGCGCATTGATTTACTTTTTTTCCCCTTGTGCAAGCAACGCCGCTTCTCAGATCAGCCGCATTGCGAGCATGACCGCCGCCGTGCCCAGGAAGATGCTCAGGAGCGTATTTTTCTTCCATTTATAGCTCGCCGCGACCACCAGCACGCCGATTCCCTGCGGAATGCCGGTATTTACCGGATTTGCAAACGCGTCCTTCAGGCAGTACACCACCAGCACCGCCATGATCGCCATCGGCAGCCGCTGGCCCAGTCGCTTCAGCCAGTCCGGCATCGGGCGGTTTTTCGTGAAAATCAGAAACGGCAGCGCGCGCAGGCCGAGCGTGCACGCCACGGAAACCAGCATCGCAAGCAGCGTATGCTCCGTCATTGCGCCTTCGCCCCCTTCCGATTCGGAATCAGCAATAGCGCCGACGTGGCCAGCAGCGCCGGCAGCATGAACGAGCTTCCGCCGAAGATCGCCAGCGCAATCAGCGCAATTCCGCCGCCCAGCAGCGCCGGCTTTTTGTCCGCCGCCTGCTCCCACTGGCCCATCAGGATGATCACAAACAGCGCCGTCATGCAAAAATCAATGCCCGACATGTCCCACGGAATCAGATTGCCCGCCACGCAGCCGCACACCGTGGCCACCGCCCAGTACAGCCAGCTCAGCAGCGCGACATAAAACATAACCTCGCGCCGGTTCGGCTGATCCTCCGGAATCGAAAGATTCACAGCGTACGTCTCGTCCGTCATCGTGTGGATCATCAGCGGCTTCTTCCAGCCCATTTTCGAAAAATCCTCCAGAAAGGTGATCGAATAAAACAGCTGCCGGCCGTTCATCAGAAGCGCCGTAATCGCAATCAGCCCCAGGCTCGTTCCGCCCGCCAGAAACGAGATCAGCACGAACTGAAACGCCCCCGTATACACCGCGACGCTCGCCAGCAGCGCGACATACCACTTCTGCCCCGCCTCCGCCATCATCATGCCATAGGCCATTCCCACAAACGCATAGCTGCACAGGATCGGTATCGAGCGCCGAAAGGCCTCCCGAAACGCCGATTGCTTCATCTTTATCTCCTCTTTTCCGCAAGTTAGCCCAGCAAATTCATGGGTAATTCATACTAGCACAGAAATCCGCGCCTGTCAAATGAAAGAATGGTTGCGAATGCGGCGCGGGCATGTTATAATTTACGGCAAAGTCCGTCAGGAGGAAGCGTCATGAAAAAGGAAAACGATCGCGCGCGGATCATCCGCGAGCTGATTCACACCACGGATCGCGAATTCACCGATGAGGAACTGATTCATCAGCTGACCGCCACCAAAATCACGCGCCGCGCGGAGCCGGACAAGCCGACGCTCGGCCAGCGCGCCTCGGACGCCGTCGCCCGCTTTGCCGGCAGCTGGGCGTTTATATTCAGCTTTATCGGCGTAATGGTGGGCTGGATGGTGGTCAACGTCGCGCTGAGCGCGCGGGCGTTCGACGCCTATCCGTTCATCCTGCTGAATCTGGTGCTATCGTGCATCGCCGCGGTGCAGGCGCCGCTGATTATGATGAGCCAGAACCGCCAGGAGGCGAAGGATCGCGAGCGCGCGGAAAACGATTATCGCGTGAACCTGAAAAACGAGCTGATTATCGACGATCTGCACCAGAAGCTGGATCGCGTATTGGAAAATCAGGAGGAACTCAAGCGCCGGCTGGATCGGCTGGAGAAGAAATAGCGCGTTGCGAACGCGGCGGCAATGTGCTATAATTCTCCTGAAGGCGCGCCTTATTGGAACAAACGCGCTTCAGACAGGAGGAGTTATATGGAACTGAACGAAATGGTTTCGCGCCTGACCGCACTGCAGAAGCGCATCGTCGCATACCATCACGCCATGGGCCTGATTTCCTACGACGGCCAGACCACCGCGCCGCGCGGCTCCGGCGAAAACCGCGCCGAAACGCTCGGCATGCTGAGCGAGGAGATCTACAAGCTCACCACCGGAGAAGAAACGGTCGCGCTGCTGGACGCGCTGGCGGAGCGCACGGGCGAACTGGACGAGACGACGAACCGCATCGTGGAGGTCATGCGCCGCGACATTCTGGAAATGCGCAAAATCCCGGCGGAGGAATACATTGAATTCCAGAAGCTGTACAGTATTTCGCAGGACGTATGGCACGAGGCGAAGGAAAAGAGCGATTTTTCCATGTTCGAGCCGTATCTTAAGCGCGTGGTGGAATCGATGCAGAAGATCGCGCGCTACGTCGCCCCCGAAAAGAACGCCTATGATTACTGGCTGGACAATTTCGAGCGCGGACTGACTCGCGAAAAGTGCGATCAGTTCTTCGGCGCGCTGAAATCGGGGCTCGTTCCGCTGATTGAGAAGGTGAAAAACGCGCCGCAGCCGGACGACAGCTTCCTGCACGGCGATTTCCCGATCGAGAAGCAGCGAATCCTGTCCGACAGGCTGATGGAGATCATGCACATCGACCGCAATCACTGCGGCATCGGCGAAACCGAGCATCCGTTTACCACGAATTTCACGAAATACGACGTGCGCATCACGACGAACTACGATCCCCACGATTTCTCCAGCTCCATGTACAGCGTGATCCACGAGGGCGGACACGCGCTGTACGAGCTGCACATCGCGGATCGGCTCGCCTACACGATGATCGGCTCCGGCGTATCGATGGGCATTCACGAAAGCCAGTCGCGATTCTATGAAAACCTGCTCGGCCGCTCGTTCGGCTTCGTCAAAAACGTATCCCCCGTCCTGCGCGAGCTGTTCCCGCATCTGGAAAGCGTGACCGACGAGCAGCTGTATCGGGCGCTAAACAAGTCCACGCCGTCGCTGATTCGCACGCTCGCGGACGAGCTGACCTATTGCCTGCACATCATGGTGCGCTACGAGCTGGAAAAGCGCCTGTTCGACGGCTCTCTCGCCGTGCACGATCTGCCGCGCGAATGGAACCGGCTGTATAAGGAAACGCTCGGCCTCGACGTTCCGAACGATCGCGAGGGCGTGCTGCAGGACAGCCACTGGTCGTTCGGCGCAATCGGCTATTTCCCGAGCTACGCGCTGGGCAGCGCCTATGGCGCGCAGCTGCTGAGGAAGATGCGCGAGACGGTGGACGTGGACGCGTGCCTGGATGCGGGCGACCTGAAGCCGATCAACGCCTGGCTCGAAGAGCACATCTGGCAGTACGGCGCGCTGTACCAGCCGGAAGCGCTGCTGCAAAAAGCGCTCGGCGAGCCCTTCGACCCGAATTGCTACGTCCAGTACCTCACGGAGAAATATTCAAAGCTGTATAATCTCTAATTCAAAGGGCGGCGAGGGTTTTCCCTCGCCGCCTTTTTTACAGCGCGGAGCCGCCTGCGGCCAGCGCCTGTCGAACCGCGCGCCCGTCCAGCTCCTGAACGGAAACGCCGCCTTCCAGGCACTTCACCGCCGCAACGCCCGCCGCTTCGCCGGTCTGATTCAGATTCACCATCACGCGCAGCGCGCCGAACGCGCCGTCGTCGGCATTGATCATCCGCCCCGCCGGAATCACATTCCGCCATTTTTCGAGCTTCAAAACCTCGAACGGCATCTGGTAAAACCGCGCATAATCGCCGCTCAGGCCCATTTCCGCGCGCCAGTTTCCAATCTCCGCGCGGCCGCCCTTGCCATGCTCGGTGCGCATGCCGCCGTCCAGCTCCTTGAAGGTAATTCCATTATCGCCGTTGTGGTGAATGTCCACGCGATACGTGCCCTGCAGAATCGCATCGTCGAACCGCCTGCCCAGAAGCAGATCGTCCGCCGTGATCTGATACCGGCTCCGATAATGCGCCGTTTCGCGAATGCCGATCGCCGAGCACAGATTCACAATCGCATAATCGGGCGAAACATAGCTTTTCAGCAGCTGCTCCAGCGCAAACGCCCTGCGCCGGCCCTCAAATTCCGCCTCGGTCAGATCCGCCGCGCGGCTCAAGTCCAGGCCGAACACATGGTTGTCCGCTCGGAATGTAATTCCGTCCATCCCCGGCACATCCGAAAACCAGCCCCAGTCGTCGTCCAGTCCGAACTCGGCGCCGTGCTCGTGAATCGCCCATGCAATCACGCTCGGGCTGGTCTTTCCCTTCAGCAAAAAGCCCGTCGTCGGCGGCTGCAGCGTGGAATGCGCATATCGCTCCACGCCGAGCGCCTTCAGAAGATCGCCATCTCCGGTCGCATCGATCCACATTTTGGCGCGAATGGCGGATCGGCCGTCCTTATTCTGAATAAACGCGCAATCCACGCGATCGCCGTCGGTCAGCGCGCCCGCAAACTGCGTGTGGAAAAAGGTCGTGATTTTGTGCTCCCGAACCAGCTGATCCAGCGCGCGAATCATCGCAATGGGATTAAAGCGGTTCGCGCAATTGCGATCCTGCGTGACCGCGCACTGGTTTTCGCGAATCAGCGCGTCCAGCACCTCCCGGGTAAGCCCCGCGATAACCGGATAGCGATAATCGAAATCGAGCAGGCCGTGCCAGATATTCACCAGCCCCGCCGTGGCGGTACCGCCAAAGTAGTTCTGCCGCTCCACAATGCATACGCGCGCGCCCAGTCGCGCCGCGCGCACGGCGGCAAACACGCCCGTCGCGCTGCCGCCCAGCACACAAAGATCGCCCTCCCATGCGATGGGAATCTGTCTTCCGGGTTCAAACACCGTGTTCATCTCGTTTTTTCCTCCCATTCCTCGTTCGTTTTCATTTTCGGAAGGCGCACCGCAATGCGCGTGCCCACGCCGGGTTCGCTGTCGATATCCAGCCCGTACGCCGCGCCGAAATACATCTTCAGCCGCGCCGCCGCGCTCGCGAGCCCCGTCGAACGCAATCCCTCCGCACTAATCGGATTCAGAACCGCCTCAATGCGCTCGCGGCTCATGCCCTGGCCGTTGTCCATTATGGTCAGCACCAGCGCGCCACCCTGTTCCTCCGCGCAGACCGCAATCAGCCCCTGCCGCCCGGACGGTATGCAGCCATGGAACACGCTGTTTTCAATCATCGGCTGCAGAATCAACTTGGGAACCAGGCAATCCAGCAGCGCCTCGGGCGCCTGAACGGACAAATCAATCTGATTTCCGTAGCGCAGGGTGATGATATGCATGAATTCCTCCGTGCAGCGCAGCTCCTCCCGGAGCGGAATGGCGGGGCCGACCTTGTCCGTGCTCACCAGAAGGATGTGCACCAGCGCGCTCACCGCGTGCGGAATCTTGTCCTCCTCATGGCTGATCGCCAGCGCCGAAAGCATATTCAGCGTGTTATACAGGAAATGCGGCCGCAGCTGATTTTGCAGCGCACGCAGCTCGGATTCGTATTGCTGGCGCTGGACGGCCTCCTGCCTGGCCACCATGCTGTTGATGCGCCGGAGCATTCGATCGATATTATCGGACAGCTCGCCGATCTCGTCCCGGCGATGCACCGGTTCAAACCCGCTTAAATTCGAGCCCTCCAGGCAAATCTGATCCATCTGCTTGGCGAGCGTGCGAATCGGCCGAACGAAATGCGCGGCAAGCACCGACAAAAACGCAATCACGCCCAGCATCAGCACCGCGCTGATGATCATGGTCATCTGAATCAGCTGCCAGAGCGACTCATACGTTTCCGTCTCGTCCAGCGCAATGATCAGCACCCAATCGCTGGTTTTGAAGTTCTTTTCCGAATAGAGCCGCAGCCGCGCGCCGTTTGCCTCGGTGTATTCCGCCCACTGCCGCTGTCCGCCGTCGGCGGCGTCCCATGCTCCCTCTCCCAGGAGGCTGCCGCAGATGCGCTTGCCCGACGACGTATACAGCGCATACGGTATCGTCTCCGCGCCGAATGCGCGCGAAAGCGTTTCGGCAATCGCGTCCAGATCCATCTCCGCCATCACCGCGCCTTCCCCGGCCCGGCGATAAATCGCGATGGTATTCTGGGTGATCATGTTCGACCGATACACGTCTGTCATCCGAATTCCGCCGCCCGGCGGCGCGTTCTGCACGATTTGAAGGGGCAAATCATAATTCATCGTGCGCACCAGCACCTCCAGATCCACCTGCTGCGACGAATACATCCGCCCCTCCGAAACATAATACGCGCGGCGGAAGCAGGGCGGATTGCTCTCGAGGCTCTTTTTCAAATCCTCGACGATCTGCTCCTTTTCGCCGCCGAGCAGACTGGAGCGATTCGAAAGCTGCACCAGATAGCCACGCGCCTCGCGAATCAGCACATCCACATTTTCGCGCGCGTGCCGGCCCTTTTCCTCATAGGCGCCGCCCTGCTGCTGAAACAGTATCTCCACAAACATGCGGCTTTCGATATAGGCGAGACCCACCGTGAGCAATATTCCGGCAATCAGAACCGATACGATCTGCCTCGTCAGCAGACTGCAGCCGCGCCGCAAACGCATCATTCTCGCCCCCTGTACTTCTTCGGCGTCATTCCATAGGCCCTGGAGAAGGTTTCCGAAAAATGCCGCGTGCTCTCAAAGCCGCACTTTTCGGCAATTTCATAGATCCTGTCGTTGGTGCTTCTGAGCAGCTCCGCCGCGCGCTCCAATCGCGCGCGAATGATATACTGCTTGATTCCCTCGCCCGTCTCGCTTTTAAACAGCGCGCTTAAATAGGCCGCGCTGAAGCCCGCCTGCTCCGACAGGGAATTCAGGCTCAGCGGCTCCGCCAAATGCTCCTGTATGTATTCCTTCAGCCGCTCCACCGGCTCCCGTGCCCGCGCCTCGCCCCCGAGCCGCCATTTCAGCTGCGCCGTTCGTAAAAGGAGCGCCGCCTTCTGCGCCGAATCCGCCTGGCGAATCATCGCGGCAGCCTCGTTCATGTCCGGCGAATGCATATCGCGCAGGCAGGCGATCAGAATCGCCTTCATTTGATCGGGCGAAACATGCCTCTCGATGCATTCCGCCACGTAATCGCCCGGGAAATCTTCCTCCGTGCCGCTGAAAAACACGCGAAACCGGCGGATCAGCCGGCTGCGAAGCTCGCCCGGAAAGGTGGAATCGTATTCCGCGCCGGTCAATTCGCCAATCATCGGAAAATAAAACGCTTCGCGCATACGCCGCCGAAACACCTCCAGCGCGGAATTGCTCGCATCGGAAATCTCCGAATAGCAGCACGCGCCCTTCGCAAGGCCCTCTCCCCTGCCGATCGCGAGCCACAGCCCGTTTTCCACCGGAATGCATTCCTCAAAGCCGCAGCGCATCAAAAGCGAATACTGGCCGGAGAGCGTGACCTCCTTCGGCGAAAGCAGCTGAATCAGCCGCCCGCTCCTTCCGCGCCAGGCGCAATCGCAAATCTGCTTCTCCAGCCGATACGCCGATTTGGCCGCTTCCTCCTCGCCGCTTTGAACCAGCCTGCCCCGCGCCTTTTCCAGCGCGCGGGAAAGCGCGGTTATGTCGTAGGCGTCCTTCAATACATAGTCCGCCGCGCCGTCGCGAAACGCGCTGACCGCATATTCAAAGTCGCTGTACATCGTGAGCATGATCACCTGAATCTCCGGCTGCTCCGCCTTGAGCGCGCGCACCAGCTCCAGTCCGCTCATTCCGGGCATCGACACGTCCGCCAGCACCACCTGCGGGTGAATTGCGCGCGCCAGCTCCAGCGCCTGCCGTCCGTTTTCCGCCGTGCCAACCAGCTCGCAATCCGGTATTTTGCGCAGCAGCTCCGTCGCATTCGTGCGCGCAGCCAGCTCGTCATCCACCACAATTACCCGCAGCTTCTCCATTGCCGCCGCCTCCCCGCCGCTTTTAAAACGCAAGCATTCCGGAGGCAGCTGCGTCGCCGCCTCCGGAAGCCTGAATTTATTCCGCAATCAGCCCCGCACGGATCAGATCGTTTCTGGCGCTCTCCATATAGACGGACAGGCCGTATACGTTGTTCATGGTTTCAACGTAGGCGTCCCATTCATCCAGCGAACGCTCGCCATAGATGAACCGGGTGATCTCCTCGTCCGCATAGGTTTCGATATCCGAAAGGTTCACCTCGTCCGGCACCTTGGTCTTGGAATTGTAGATCGGCAGGCACTTCATCGCGCCGCACTGCTCGATCTGCTTGCTCAGATAGCCGAACTTCGTCTTCAGATACGGCAGATCATCGCGGCCGCAGATGGTGTAATTGAACGAATAGGTAATCTCGCTGAGCTTCTCGAGCGGAACGACATTGCCTTCCGCATCCAGCTCGTAGTGAACGCCCTCCTGACCGAACAGCGTCAGGCGATGGCCGGTTTCCGGCGTGCACAGGAAATCGAGAAGCCTGAGCACCTTGTCGAGCTGCTCGGGATCGTTTTCCAGCTCCGCATCGATGCCGAAATAGGACGGCGCGTTCGTGGAATCATACTGCACGTCCCAGCGGCCGCCGGGGCCTTCCACGCCGGGAAGCAGCTCCCAATGCGCAGTCGGGCAGATCGCAAGCGCCTGATCCATATAGGTCTGCTTGAAGATATCCCAGAAAGTGCAGGCCAGCACGCCGGCATAGCCCGAAATCGCCTTGTCGCGATGCTCCATCGACTGATTCGTAATGACCTCGGGGTCCACCACGCCCGCGTCGATCAGCTTCTGAATGAATTCAATCGCGCTCTTCATATCCGGATCCGTCGACGAATACACGACCGAGCCATCCTCAATCAGGAATGAGCCCGGCTGCGTCGTGCCAAAGGCGCGGAACACGATGTTGAACGCCGAAAGGCCGGCGCCGGTCAGGCCGTAGGTATCGTCCTTCTGATTGCCGTCGGGATCGTTATAGGTAAACGCGTACAGCACATCGTACAGCTCGTCCAGCGTCTGCGGCATTTCAAGGCCCAGATTGTCCAGCCAGTCCTGGCGGATGCTGTAATCGGCATACGCGATGTACGGGCGCGCGGCAATCAGATACATTCCGCCGTTCATATAGCAGTTCTCGAGCGCGGATTCGGAATAGTTCGCCACGAAATTCGGCATCTTGTCCAGATACGGCTCAATATTCAGAAGCAGTCCCTGCCTGATGTAGGTCGGCGCCATATTGTAGTCCACCTGGAACAGATTCGGAATGTTGTCACCGGCAAGGCGAACGTTCAGCTGCGTGGCGTATTCCGCGGACACGACCGTCCATTCCACGTCGCAGCCCATTGCTTCCTTAATTCCCGGCAGGATTGCATCGTCCTCGGGATCGGGCATGCCCTGTCCCGCGCGGAACACTGTGATCGCGCCCTCGGCGAAGCACGCGCTCGTCAGCAGCATCAGCGCCGCCAGCAGCAGACTCAACCATCTCTTCATAACCAGTTTCCTCCCTTTCTCTATTACCCCTTTACCGCCCCCAGAAGCATTCCGGTGGTGAAATACTTCTGAATGAACGGATAAACCACGATAATCGGCAGCGCCGTAAGCACCACGGCCGCCATCTTCAGCGTTTCGGTCGGCGCGGTGTATTCCGCCGCGTCCACCTGCTCCGAGCCGGAAATGATGCTGTGCAGCACCACCTGCAGCGGCTGAAGGCTCGGCTTCGTAATATACAACAGCGCGCTCATGAACGTGTTCCAGTGCATGACCGCATAGAACATTACGTTCGTCATGATCGACGGCACCGCCAGCGGAATGGCGATTCGAATCAGCGTCTGCGTTTCGTTTGCGCCGTCGATCAGCGCGGCCTCGAACAGATCCTCCGGCAGCGCGCGGAAGAACGTGCGCATCAGAATTACGTTGTAAGGCGTAATCGCAATCGGAAGGATCAGCGACCAGATGCTGTCGATCAGCCCCAGATCCTTCACGATCAGGTATTTCGGAATCGTGCCGCCCGTGAACAGCATCGAAAACAGCACATAAAACATCACCGCGCGGCTTCCGGGCAATTCGCGCTTGGAAAGCGGATACGCCAGCAGCAGCGTGAGCACGATATTCAGCGCCGTGCCCACCACGGTAATGAAAATCGTGACCCCATACGCCGAATTCATCCGGCCGTTTTCAAAGAACATCTTATAGCCGTCCAGCGTAATTTCGCGCGGAATCACCACGAAGCCGCCGTTTCTCAGCACCTCGGAATACGGCGTGAGCGACACGGCCACCACATACATCAGCGGAAACAGGCACACGAGCGCCGCAAGCGTCAAAAACACATACAGCCCCGCGAAATACACCCTTTCGCCCCTGCTCTTTCTCACCACAGCGATTCACCCCACCTTCGCGCCACCTGATTCAGCGTCACCAGCAGCATGGTGCCGATCACGGACTTAAACAGCCCGACCGCCGACGCCAGCGAAAAGTTCCACTGCTTCATGCCCGTGCGGTACACCCACGTATCGATGATATCGCCCACGGACAACACCTGCGTATTCAGCATGGCGTACACCTGATCAAAGCCCGCATCCAGTATCGACCCCGTTCGAAGCAGAAGCGAAATCATGAATACGCTGCGAATTCCCGGCAGCGTCACATGCCAGATCATCTGCGCGCGATTGCAGCCGTCCACGCGCGCCGCCTCATATAGCGTTTCATCGATGCCGATGATCGCCGCCAGATAGATAATCGCGTTCCAGCCCGTTTCCTTCCAGAGATCGGACAGCACGAGCAGCGGCCGGAACCACTTCGTGGAGCTCATGAAATTGATCGTCGAGCCGGTCACGCCCTTGATCGCCTGATTGATCAGCCCCCGCGATTCCGACAGCATCGCAAACACGACGCCATAGACGATAATCCACGAAAGAAAGTGCGGCAGATACGTCACCGTTTGCACCGCGCGGCGGAAGCGCACGCTCGGCGCCTCCGAAAGCGCCACCGCGAACAGTACCGCGCACGGCATCGTAATCGCCAGCTTGGCCAAACTGATAATCAGCGTATTGGACAGCACCCGCAGGCAATAGGGCGACTGGAAAAACTGCAGAAAATATTTGTAAAACGGGTCCGCCCACGGGCTTCCCAGAATGCCCTTCTTGACCTGGAAATCCTTAAACGCGATGATCGCGCCGTACATCGGCATATAGTTAAACGCAAACAGGAATGCGATTCCGGGGATCATCATCAAATACAGCGCGCGCTTGCGCAGAACCAGCCGAAGCGTTCTTTGCCGCGCCATTGCGAAGGGCCTTGCCATTTGCCTCACCTCATTTCCTATTTTAAAGGAATGGATGTAAACTGGCAATGCAACTTTTTTAAGAAAAGGTCCGCCTTTTCATGCAAATTAGAAAAAGCGCCGAATCGGCGCTTTCGTCTATTTCGCATTATGGATAAAAACCGGGGCGGGGGCGGTTGCTGGCCAGAGGGGCAGGCTTACGGCCTGGCTTCGGTAGGCGCTGGGCGACACGCCGCTCAGCGCGAAAAAGGCGTTGTTGAACGTGCGGATCGACTGGTAGCCGCATTCGCCGGCGATGCCGGTGATGCTCGCGTTCGTTTCTATCATCAGCTGCTTGGCGTGCGCGATGCGGCAGGAATTGATATACTGGCGGAAATTCATCTGGAACACCTGGTTGAACAGGTGCGACAGGTAAAACCGGTCGTAATTCAGATCCGCCGCCATGCGCGTGAGCGAAATGTCCTCCCGGAAGTGCTTCTGTATGTATTCCGCCACCCGCGAAATCAGCAGGCTCGACGGCGTCGCGTCCGGAACGATCTCGACCTGGCGCGCAAATTCCGAGCAGATCGAATACAGCAGCGCCTGCGCGTCGTATTTGCAATCGATGCGGCCGCCATAGAGAAACTGATCCTCGTTGCATTCGGAAAATTCGGACAGATACCGGCGCAGCAGCAGCTCCGCGGTCGTGCCTCGGCCATTGAAGCGGAAGGTCGCGCCCTTTTTGCCGCGCATGTCGTGGGTGAACGTGCCGATCAGGTCGGGCGAAAAATCCGCGAACCAGATGTGCACGCGGCCCTTCGTTCGGCAGGAATGCACCTTGTTGGGAAACACCATGCAGAAATCGCCCGGGTTCGCCGTTTCCGTGCGGCCGTCCACCGTGAATTCATATTCGCCGGCGATGACATACACAATCTCATAGTCCTCGTGAAAGTGCGCGTCGAAATTCAGCGCGCCCTGAAACGAAAAATGCTTCAGGGTCTGGCTCTGAAATGAAAACTCGTTTTGGTATTTCACAGGCTGTCGCCCTCCTCCCGGATCCCACATCGCAACTTTTTGCCAGTTAGCGCCATATTTGATCTTGTATTCAAATAGGGATTCGTATATACTTTTAGTGGAAACAGGGAATAACAATCATAAAAACATTAGCATATTCACCCAGAGATGTCAACCGTCTGCCGCCGAATCTAACGTATTGTTTTCATTATCGCCCCTTAACGCAATACTTTATTGTGCAAAATCGTTTCTGCACAATTGCGCGATTTCGGGGCGAAAAGCGCACAATTCAGCCTCTCCGGCCCCGATGGGCCAACAAAAAGAAAGGTGGGAATCCCCGGATGAAAGAATTTCCCTTCAAGCCCGCTTCCTGGCTTCCGCACAGCGAGCACGTAGAAATGCTCGATCGCGTTCGGAATATCCGGCGCGAGGAAATGGAGTACGACAACGAAAACGGCTACAGCGTTCGCGTGGTATTGAATCCCTCGCTGCTGTTTGCAATGGACGTATTCCACCGGATACTGCTCAGCGATCAGCTCGACCGGAAGCTCACGATGATCTTCCCGAACCAGTGGCCGGACGTATACAGCGCGGTCGCCGAGATGATCAACCGCTCGAACGTCAGCTGCCGCAACGTGCACGCGTTCGCGATGGACGAATGGGCGGACGAGGAGGGCAACGTCGCGCCGCTGACCTATGGCGCGGGCCTGGGCTATTCGTTCCGCAACCACTTTTATGGAAAGATCCGCGAGGATCTGCGCCCGGACGTGGAGCACTGGCACGTATTCACGCAGGAAAACGTAAACGATTATTCCAATATCATCGAGGATATCGGCGAGGGCGGCGCGGACGTATGCTATTCCGCCACCGGCTGGCCGGGACACACGGCGTTTATCGATCCGCACGCGAAGGAATTCGAGGCCGACAGCATGGAGGAATTCCTGAAGCTCGGCTCGCGCCTGACCACCGAAACGCCGCTGACGATCGCGGAAAACTGCCTGCTCAGCCCGATGGGCGCCTCCGGCGACGTATGGGCGGTTCCGCCGCGCGCCGCGACGATCGGCCCGCGCGACATTGCAAACGCGCGCTATCGCTTCGAGGTGCACAATCTGACCTTCGGCGGCTACACCACCTGGCAGCGCATGATTTCGCGCATCGAGCTCTACGGCGATATTTCGATGGAATGCCCGGCGAGCATCATGCGCCTGTTCCCCGGAATCTGCTATGTCAGCGAAGAGATTGCAAAGCCGTTCGGCAGCTGGGAATACGGCCAGCCGCTGTGGACGCTTTAAGAAAAATGGAGATAGATTCTGCGCGCGGAGGTGATGATTCCCCATTCAAGCTCTCTCAGGCAATCTCGACTGCACCATCAACGAATTTAAGGGAGGAATCACAATTATGAAGCTGACCCGAATTCTCGCGCTGCTGATTGCGCTGCTGCTGACCATCGCGTGCGTTCCCGCAACGTTCGCCGAGGAAACCCCCGAGGAATACCACATCACGATGTATGTCGAAACCCGCGCATCGCCCTACAATTCCACCGCCGACACGATCATCGGCCAGATCATCAAGGAAAAGTTCAACATCGTGCTCGATTTTGAAATCATGGGCCAGGACTGGAACGAATTCATCAATCAGAAGCTCGTTTCGCAGGATTTCCCGGAGATCGCGCTGCTGAGATGGGATTTCGTGGGTGCGAACTGGGTCAACGGCGGCGGCGCGCTGGAGCTCGACGAGCTGTTTGCGAATGCCGAAAACATCAAAACCCTGAACAAGAGCCGCCTGCCGCTCTGGCGCATGGCGGACCCGACCGGCGAAAATCGCCTGCTGAAGTGGACGTATTCCGGCGGTCTGGACGAAGCGGTCGGCCCGCGCAACGATATTCTGGTGCGTTCGGACGTGCTGAAGGCGCTGGGCTATCCGAAGCTGCGCACGTTCAGCGATTACATCGACTTCATGAAGAAGGCGCTGGAGATGTTCCCGACCGACCACGAGGGCAATCAGACCATCGGCATGTGCGTTCCGTTCGCCGAGCCGTGGGGCGTGAACATGATCAATATCGCCGCGGAAAAGGCCAGCTTCTCCGGCTGCACCCAGTTCCCGACGATGTACAACTGCGCCGAGGATACCTTCGTGGACATCTTTGAGATTCCCGCGGTAAAGGAAGCGTATCAGTTCTTCAACACGCTGTATCGCGAGGGCCTGCTGGACGGCGAATGCTTCACCACCACCTGCACCGAGATCAGCGAGAAGATGAATACCGCGCAGCCGATCTGCATCTGGTATCCCTCCTGGATCGTGAGCGCCGCGAACTCGAACCTCGCCGCCAACGGCTGGGAAGAGTCCTCCTACATTCCGATGCCCGTTCAGACGGACGGCCAGGTGGCCAACGGCGAAGTGCGCTACCTCGGCATCTGGCAGGGCAACTCGAATTACTCCCTGACGATGACGCCCGCGACGAAGCATCCCGAGCGCATTGTGGAGCTGATGGACTATCTCGCGTCTCCCGAGGGCCTGTCGCTGGTCACCTGGGGCCTCGAGGGCGTTCACTACACCTGGGAAGACGGCGTGAAGACCCCGACTCCGGAATTCATCGAGCTGTGCAAGACCGGCGGCGACGAATACTTCCAGATCGGCCTGAACGACTTCAACATGCTGGGCGTTCCGGACGGCCTGAATCCGTATGACGGCGCGCCGATCGCCATTGGCAACGCGCAGACGTTCACCCGCGAAATGTACAACGACACCGTGAAGGAAACGCTCGCGGCCTACGGCGTGGATCTGGAGGAGCAGTTCTGGAACAGCGAAAAGGGCGGCTGGATTGATTCGACGCACATCGACCTGACGGTTCAGGATTCCGTTCAGATCTTCGATCCGGATTCCGCCGAGGCGATGGTGGCCGAGCAGCTGCTGCAGAACCGCAACAATTACATGTCCACGCTGGTTACGGCGGCCGACGACGCGGCGTTTGAAGCGGCATGGGAGCAGTGCGTGGCCGACCACAAGGCGCTGAATCCCGAGATCTGCGTCAACTACGTGCTCGAAAAATACGCCAAGCTCTCCGCGGAATACGCGGCGGCGATGGCTGAATAAGCGATTTACCGGCTATAATAACCGATTTACCGGCTTTACGGGGCGCAGCGCCTGTGCGCTGCGCTCCGGGGCGTAATAAAGATGAGGTCGCAGGCAATTCAGAAAGGGGAAATCATTGGTGAAAAAATCCTTCAAGTATTCCAGGCTGAGGGAGCAGCTGCCTCTGTTCTGTATGCTGCTGCCGGGCTTTATCGCGCTGGCGCTGTTCGTGTATGTCCCGCTGCGCGGCTGGGCGATGGCCTTCTGGAAATACACGCCGGGCAAGGGCTATTTCAGCGGCGCGTTCAAGGGGCTGGACTATTTCAAAATGTTCTTCACCACGATGAACGATGCGGGCACGGTCGCGCTGAATACGCTGGCGATCAACTTCGTTACCATCGTCATCAATCTCACGATGGCGCTGCTGCTGGCGCTGCTTTTGAACGAAATGCGCAGCCGCCGCTGGAAAAAGGCGATGCAGACGCTGTCGTTCTTTCCATATTTTGTATCCTGGAGCATTACCTATTCAATCTTCTATGCGTTTCTGGCCGCGGAAAACGGCGTGATCAACCAGGTGCTGGTGAGGCTCGGCGTCGTGAGCAAGGGCATCGACTTCCTGGGCAGCAAAAACTACGCATGGCAGATGATCTGGCTGAGCAATCTGTGGCACTATGTGGGCTACAACAGCATCATCTTCTTATCCGGAATTGCGAGCATCGACCCGGAAATGTACGAGGCCGCGGAGATCGACGGCGCCTCGCGCCTGGGCAGAATGTGGTATATCACGCTGCCGAACCTGACGAAGACGCTGGTGATGCTGCTGATTCTGAATTCCGGATCGGTATTCAATTCCAGCTTCGATCAATTCTACATGTTCTCTAACGTCGGCAATATGACTTCTCTGGAAGTTTTCGATATGTATATCTATCGCTACGGCATGAAGCAGGGCAATTTCTCGTATGCGACGGCGGTGGGCATCGTGAAAACGGCGGCCAGCATACTGATGCTGGTTACGGTCAATGCCGCCGCGAAGAAGCTCAGCGACACCTCTCTGTTCTGACAAGGGGGAAGCAGCATGAAAAAGAGACGAATCACCGGCGAGGACATCTTCATTCAAATCTGCATACTGCTCATGGTCGCCATACTGCTGTTCACGATGGCGTATCCGTTCTATCACCTGATCTGCTATTCCATCAGCGATCCATCGAAGGTGCGCCCGGGCTTCATGCTTTTCCCGAAGGGGCTGAATCTGGACGCGTACACCTCGCTGTTTCGAAAGGGCGGGCTGCTGATGGCGGCGGGCGTGTCGGTCGCGCGCTCGATCTGCGGGCCGATTCTGATGCTGGCGGTATCCAGCATGGCGGCGTATGTGCTGGCCAAGCGCAATCTGATCGGCCACAAATTCATCTCCAAGCTGTTTGTATTCACGATGTACATCTCCGCGGGCATGATTCCGGTCTATCGCAATATATATGATCTGCATCTGGCGCACTCGTTCTGGGTCTATGTGCTGCCGGGCGCGATGGACGTCTTCTCGATGGTGCTGATTCGCACGTACATCGAGGGCATTCCGGACGGGCTGGAGGAGGCCGCGCACGTGGACGGCTCCGGCTATTTCCGCACCTATGCGCAGATCATCATGCCGATTTGCAAGCCGATTCTCGCCACCGTCGCGCTGTTTTCGATCGTCGCGCAGTGGAACGCGTATACCGACACGATGTTTTACAACGCGTCCGACCCGAATCTGCATCCGCTTTCCTATATCCTGATGCAGTATATGAAGAGCAGCCAGCTTTCGATGGAGGCGATCCGCGTGGGCGCGGGACGCGAGCAGCGCGCAAACGCGCAGATGGTCAAAATGGCCATTACGGTAATCACCATCGCCCCGATCATGTGCGTATATCCGCTGTTGCAGAAATACTTCGTAAAGGGCATCATGATCGGCGCAATCAAGGGATAAATCGGAGGGAAAATGCAATGAATCAGAAAATCAAAATCGGCGTATTCGGCGGCGGGCGCGGGGCGGCGCTGATTCAGGTGCTTCTGCATCACCCGAGCGCGGAGCTGGTCGCGGTCTGCGACAAATACGAGCCGCTGCTTAAAAAGGCGCGCGAAACGGCCGATGCGCTGAACACCCACGTGCATCTGTATCCGGATTTCGAGGATTTCCTTCGCCATCCGGGCATGGACGCGGTGGTGCTGGCCAATTACGCGACCGAGCACGCGACCTACGCCATTCGCTGCATGGAGGCCGGAAAGCACGTGCTGAGCGAATGCCTGCCCTGTGAAACGATGCAGCAGGCGGTCGAGCTGATCGAATGCGTGGAAAAGACCGGCCGGGTCTACGCGTTTGCCGAAAACTGCTGCTATATGCCGCACACATTTGAATTCTGGCGGCGCTATCAGGACGGCGAAATCGGCGAGGTGGCCTATGCCGAGGGCGAATACATTCACGATTGCTCGCCCATCTGGCCGCAGATTACCTATGGCGACCGCAATCACTGGCGCAACCGGATGCACGCGAATTTCTATTGCACGCACTCCATCGGCCCGCTGCTGACGATCACCGGCCTGCGGCCCGTTCAGGTCGTCGGGTTTGAAAACGTTCCGCCGAAATACATGATGGAGCTGGGCTCGATCCGCGGCGCGGGGCTGGAGATTATCACCATGGAAAACGGCGCGATCTTTAAGAGCCTCCACGGCGATCTGAAGCGCGAACCCTGCGGCTGGAACTTCACGCTGTACGGCTCGAAGGGCATGATGGAGAGCGGCCGGCTTCCGGAGAATAAGAATTCAAACGTCTATCGCGAGGGCGAAAAGACCGGCGCGGGCGAATGGGAGCGCTTCGACGCGAAGACGCAGATCGCCTCCGAGGCGCGCGCTCTCTGCAAGTCCGAGGCGCACGAGGGCGCGGATTTTTACGCGGTGCACTTCTTTATTGAAAAGATTCTCGGCAATCCCGATGGGAGGTATTCGATCGACGTTTACACCGCGGTCGATATGGGCATTTGCGGCCTGCTGGCCTATCGCTCCGCGCTCAACGGCAATCAGCCGGTGCGCGTTCCGAATCTGCGCAACCGCGGCGAGCGCGACGCTTACCGCAGCGATCGCGCGTGCACGACCCCCGAGGTCGCCGGCGATCAGCTGCTGCCGGTCACTTCGCATCCGGAGGCGCTGCATGAAATTCCGGACGCGGTCTATGCGCGCGTAAAGCGCATGTGGGAAGAGGGAGAGCAGGCGTGAACGCAATTGTCAATACCAAACTGATTCTGGAGGACGGCATTATTTTTAACGGCGCGCTGACGCACGAAAACGGCCGCATCGTCGCGCTCGGCGAGGCGAAGGACGTGGCCATTCCGGAGGGCTGCGCCGTTACCGACGCGCACGGGCTTTACACCGCGCCGGGGCTGGTCGATATTCACAATCACGGCTCCGAAACGCAGCTGTTTGCGCGCGAGCCGGAGGAATGCGCGCGGCATTTCCTGCGCCACGGCGAAACGACCGTTCTGCCCGCGCTGTATTGCAATCTCACGCTCGAGGAAATGCTCGCCGGCGCGGAGCGCATCCGAAACGCCTCGCAAACCGGCGCGGGCCGCATCCTGAAGGGCCTGTATATGGAGGGCCCGTACATGGGCGGCTTCGGCAGCAATCAGAAATACCTTCTCTGGGGCGGCGAAATTGCGCGCGAGGAATATCTTCCGCTCGTAAACGCCGTAAAGGGCTTTGCGCGAATCTGGGCGATCGATCCCGCGCGCCCGGGAATCGAGGGCTTTATGCGCGATGTGCGCGCCTCCGATCCCGCGGCGATTTTCGCCATGGGCCATTCGCACGCGACCGCCGCGGACTGCCGCAGGGTAAAAAAATACGGGCTGCGCCTGCAGACGCACCACGGCGATTCCGGCAAGGCGCCCGGCCGCGCGCAGGGCACGATCGGCGCGGGCTGCGATGAATTCACGCTGTATGATCCGGACATCTATGCCGAATTGATCTGCGACTACAACGGCGTGCACGTCTGCCCGGACATGATCAAAATGGTGGTTCGCGCCAAGGGCGTGGAGCGCATGATTCTGATTACGGATTCCATGCCGCTATCCGCCGATTCCGCGAACATGCCCGCCGACGGCGTGGCCTACGGCCCGGATCTGAATTACGATTACGAGGGCCATCTCGCGGGCAGCCACCTCACGCTGGACGACGCATGCCGAAACCTGATGCGCCATACCGGCTACGGCCTCTGCCACGCCATCCGCATGGCCGCGCTGAATCCCGCGCGCCTTCTGGGCATGGACGACGAAATCGGCAGTCTCGAGCCCGGCAAGCGCGCGGATCTGATCCTGATCGACGACGAGGTGCGCGTAAAGCAGGTCGTCCTCGGAGGCGAAACCGCATTTTGACCCCTTCCAAACGGGAAATCGCGCGCCGGAGTTTTCTTCCGGCGCGCGATGTTTTTTTATTTACAGCTCGCACACGTTCTGCGGCGCGCCGTCGAGATAGGCAATCAGATTCTTGAACACGATTTCCGCGCGGCGGATCATCGATTCCTCGGACAGGAACGCCACATGCGGCGTAAGCAGCGTGTTTTTCGCGTGGAGCAGCGGCTCGTCCTGCGGAATCGGCGGTTCGACGTTGAACACGTCGATTCCCGCGCCGGCGATGCGGCCGGCGTTCAGCGCGTCCGCGAGCGCCGCGGAATCCACGATCGGCCCGCGCGCGCAGTTGATCAGTATCGCCGTGGGCTTCATCCGGTCGATTTGCGCTTTGCCGATCATGCCGCGCGTGGACGCGTTGTTCGGCACGTGCAGCGAAACGATATCGCTCCTGCGCATCAGCTCGTCCAGCTCGACATATTCAATTCCCAGCGCCTCGGCCTCCGGCCTGCGCGTGCGCGACGCGGCGATCACCTTCGCGCCGAACGCCTGAAACAGCTTCGCGGCGATCATGCCGATGCGGCCGGTTCCGACGATGCCCACCGTGCGCCCGCCGATTTCGCGGCCCATCAGTCCCGCGGAGGTTTTGCCCTCGCGCACCGCGCGGTCTGCGGGAATGACATGCCGCAGAAGGCCGATCGCCATGCCGACCGCCAGCTCCGCGACGGTCTGATTGGAATAATTCGCGGCGTTCAGCACCGTAACGCCGCGCTCGCGGCACGCCTCCAGCCCCACATGGTCGATTCCGGTAAACGCCACGTCCAGCACCTTCAGCTTTTCCGCGGCGCGCACGACCTCGTTCGGATAGGGATTGTTTGCGATCATCACGATTTCGCTGTCCGCGCTGCGGCGCTTGAGTTCCTCGATATCCGTGGTTTTGGCGTCGTAATAGACGAACTCATGGCCTCTTTCGATCAGCGGCGCGGCCAGCGCGTCGATCGTCTCGCGGCTCACGCCGATCGGCTCCAGCAAACTGATTTTCATGTTCCTCATCCTTTCATGCATCAATCGATGCGGTATTTGCGAATGTACTCCGGCTCAATATCGGTTCCCATTCCCGGCGCCTCCGGAATATACAAGCACCCGTCCCTCAGCTTCATGGGGTGCACATAGAATCCCTCGTCGCCCTTCAGGCTGCCACTTTCGATGTAAATCGCACTCTCGAGCGCGCACAGCACGTTGACATTGCCCGGGCCGCCGCCATGGCTCGCCAGGCGCAGACCGGTTACGTCGCACATCGTTCCGATGTCCAGCCATTCGGTCACGCCGCCGGCGCGGCGATTGTCGGGCTGAATGATATCGGCGCAGCCCGCCTTGATGATATCATAAAACTGATGCCGCGTAAAGTAGTTCTCGCCGACGGCGATTGCGATGTCCAGCTGCTGCGCGAGGCGAATGTGCGAATCGCGCTGATACGGCTGAATCGGTTCCTCGAACCAGAACACGCCGAGCTTTTCATAGGCGCGGCCGCGCCGCAGCGCCTCCGCCTCGTCAAAGATGCAGTTCGCGTCCACCATGATGCGGAAGTCCTCGCCCAATTCCGAACGGATGGCCTGAATGCGCTTTACATCCTCGCTCAGCGCGTCGCGGCCGACCTTCAGCTTCACCGCCGTAAAACCTTCCTCCGCCGCGTCCGTGCACTGGCGAATGAATTCCTGCATGCCGCCATCGAAATACCAGCCGACCATCGCATACGCGGGAATCGCCGGACGGCGCGTGCCCAGAAGGTCGGCCACCGGCACGTTCGCCGCCTTGCCCTTGATGTCCCACAGCGCATTGTCCACCGCCGCGATCGCAAAATTTGCCACGCCCAGCGTCCCATAATACTCCGTTGCGACGTACATCTCCTTGCGCAGCGCGCGCACATGGTGCGGGTTTCTTCCTATTAATATGGGGGCGAGCTCGCGATCGATAATCAGCTTCACCGTGGCCATTCCGGAATCGATTCGGCCGAAATAGGTCAGCGCCGAACCGACAATGCCGTCGTCGGTATAGATCCGCGTAAGCAGATGTCCGCCCACATCATAGGTGTGCAGCGAATCGGATACCGGATTTTCCACCCGTTTTTTTAGAATAATCGTTTCCACCCGGTCGATAATCATATGCCTTCCCCCTTTTATAGCTTAACGCCCATGCCCCTCAAAAAGGCCTGAACGCTTGCAACATCCACCTCTCGCGGCGTCACGCCCTGCGCAACGGAAAGCGCCGCGGCCACGCCGGCCGCCTGGCCCATACCCATGCATTCGCCCATTCCGCGGCCCGACGCGAAGCCCAAATGCGTGGCCGACGCACATCTTCCGGCCACCAGCAGGCCGTCCACGCCCTTCGGAAGCAGGCAGCGATATGGATATGCATGGCCCGAAACCATCTGCGCGGTATAATAGCCCACCGCATCGATGAATCCATATCGGCGCGATACGATATCCTCGAATTCCGGCGCGTTCAGCGCGTCTTCATGCGTAATCAGATATTCGCCCACGATTCTGCGCGTATCGCGAATCGCCGCCTGATAGCCCGCGCGCACCAGATGGCAATCCTCCAGCCCGGGCATGGCCATTGCGCGCGCGAAATTCGCAAAATCCACCGCCGCGCGAACGCCCATTCGCTCCGCAATCGTGCGATCGCCGGGATTCGTCATATCCAGCTTTTCCCAGCCGGGCAGGCCGCCGTTATTTACATTCACCACGCCGGGCAGCGACGTTTCATCGAAATCGTACCACCGGCAAACCAGATACCCCTTCTCCGCCGCGCGATCGAGCATTTGCTGATACGCCTCGGCTTGGCCGAGCTTGAACGCGTAAAACCGGTCGATATCCACGTTTGAAAGCGTAAACAGCATTGCTGGCGGCAGGAAAATGCCGTCCGTTTCGCGCCCCTTTTGCATTTCAACGCCCGCATATGCCGCAACGTCGCCATCGCCGGTACAGTCGATCACGCATTTCGCCCGGAAGCGCTCGGTTCCGTCCTTCGTGGAGACCACTACGCCGCAAATCCGATTTCCCTCTTTGATTGCGCCGACTACAGGGCTGAACAGCCGATATTTGCAGCCGCTCTCCTCCAGAAGATCCAGGCACGCCATGCGCAGGTATTCGGGATGAATCTGCAGTCCGCCGCGAATGTCGGTCGCCGGATGGCGGCGCACGGAATAGGCCTCGCCGCCATACCTGCGCACCGCATCGACGAATTTGTCGTGCACGCCGCCGCGCCTGCCGCCCTCGGGCGTTACGCCATCCAGCAGGATTCGATTGACCGGCATCCACATTGCCGCTGCGGCGACGCCGCCCATGCAGCCCGCGGCCTCCAGCAGCAGCGTTTTCGCCCCGGCCATTCGCGCCGCCACCGCGGCGCCGACGCCCGCCGGGCCGCCGCCACAGACGATGACGTCGAACGCTTCCTGCGCCTTGGGAAGAAATGCCGCGCATTTGCATTGATCTCGCATTTACATCCCTCCGATCAGCCCTTGACCGCGCCGCCGGTCAATCCGCTCACGAAATAGCGCTGGAATACGAAGAACAGCACGATGATCGGAACGGTCGTGACCGAGCAGGCCGCCATCAGCTGGCCGTATTCCGTCGAGCTCTCCGACGCGTATTCCTGCAATCCGGTTGCATAGGTGCGCGTGGCCGAATCGGTCAGCACGCCCGAGAACATGACGTTGTTCCACGCCAGCAGGAACACGAACAGCGCCGTCGCCACGATTCCCGGAACCACAAGCGGCAGAATCACGCGGAGCATCGCCTTGAACTGCGTGCAGCCGTCCACCTTCGCCGCCTCCTCCAGATCGATCGGAATGCTGTCGAAATAGCTCTTCAGCATCCAGATGGAATAGGGAATGCCGAACGTCGCAAACGCGATCACCAGGCCATGGTAGGTCTTCGTCATCGGAATTCCAGTCAGCTTCGTGATATTGACATAGATCAGATACAGCGGCAGCAGCATGGTAATGCCTGGAAACAGCTGCGTCGCCAGTGTGGAAAGCGTGAACAGCTTTTTGCCGCGAAAGTGGAACCGGCTCAGCCCGTAGGCCGCGGGCGTCGACAGGCACAGCGACGCGGCCACCGTAATCACGCACACAATCATGCTGTTTTTGATATACTTCATCAGCGGAATTGCTTCCCAGATGCGCACGTAATTGCGCGTAATCGGGTTTTCCGGCCAAAGCGGCGTATTGATGCCCATGATTGAGTACTTATCCGTAAACGATATCGAAATCATGATAAAAATCGGAAACAGCGCAAAAATCAGGTAGCCCATAATCGCCAGCGCGCGCAGGACTCCGCCCAGAGTCAGCCATTTGCGCCGATGCCGGATCATCGGTCGATTCTGCATAGTATCGCTTCTCCTTTCCATTTTAACCACCGGTCACAGGCCCTCCCGCTTCGTGGTTGCGCGAATATAGATTCCTGCAAACACCATCATGATCGCGAGCACCACCGTGGACATCGCCGCGCCTGCGCCCAGATCCCATGTCTGGAACGATGTCTGATAGATCAATACGGAAATCAGATTCGCCTTGCCCGAAGGAACGCTGCGACCGTACATGACATAGGGCAGCGTGAATTCACCGCTGCCGCGGATAAACGTCAGCAGAATCAGAATCACGGAAATATTCTTGATTCCCGGGAGCGTGATATACCAGAATCGCTGAAACGCATTGCCGCCGTCGATCTTGCAGGCCTCGTACTGCTCCAGCGGAATCGTCTGCAATCCGGCCAGGATCGACAGCATTGCAAACGGCAGCGACGACCACAGATGCGCCACGATCAGCGCGCCCAGCGCGTATTTGTCCGAAAGCCACATGACGTTCGTCTCGATCAGATGCAGCGCGCGCAGCACCTTGTTGATGATGCCGTAATCGCTCATATACATCAGTCGCCAGATGAACGCGGCCACCACATTCGGCACAATCCACGGCACCAGCAGAAGCGCGCGCACAATTCCGCGCCCCTTGAACCGCTGATTCATCAGCAGCGCCTGCCCCAGTCCCAGAAGATAGCCCAATATCGAACAGATCAGCGTGTATTCGATCGTTCCCAGCAGTGAGGTCGCAAACTGATTGCCCGCCGTCGTTCCGGCCTTGAAGATATTCAGGAAGTTTTTCAGCCCCACGAAGTTCACCTTGCTGAGCTCGCGCAGATTGGTTACTCCCAAATCCGTAAACGACATGCCGATCGAAAAGAAGCCCGGCAGAAACTGCACAAGCAGCATCGCGATCAGCGCCGGCACAATCCATGCAACCGCCCGGTTGTTCGTCCTGTTCACATCCTTCACCCCTTGATTCAATATCAAAGGCGAGCGCCGCCGCTTTCCTGCTGCGTCGGCGCCCGCCTGAATCAACCTTGGCGTTATTGCTGAATCGCGTTATCGATTTCTACCGCCAGCGCATCCAGGCGCTCCTGGATGTCCGCATCCGTCAGCTTGGTTCCGTTCACATAGTCGGAATAGATCTGCTTGATGCACGCAGTCGTCGTGGACTGCATGGTGGACACCTTCGCATGCTGCGGCAGCCACATGTGGCTCTCCGCAACCACCTTCTTGAAGGTTTCAAACGCGGGCTTGATCGCAAACGCTTCGTCCTGCATCAGATCCAGGCGATACGGAACCCAGCCCAGGATGCTGTTCGAGCGAATGATCGATTCCGGGCTCGCCAGATACGAAAGCACCGTCAGCGCCGCCTCGGGATTCTTCGTGTAGGACATGACGCCAAATTCGCTCAGCGTAACCACGCCGACCGTCAGCCCAGCGCTGCCCACCGGATGCGTGACCGTTCCGTAATTCATGCCGATCGGGCTCGCCTCGATGTCCATCCACCAGCTCGCGTTGCCATAGCCCAGCGCAACTTCCTGATTGATAAACGCGACCAGCGCATCGTCCATCGTGGATTCCACAAACGAGGAGCGGAGATAGCCGTTGTCGTACAGGTCGAGCACCTGGCGCACGGCCGCAACGCCGATTTCGTTGTTGAACTGCACCTTGCCGCTCTCATCCACGAGCTCTCCGCCATTGGTCACGACGGTCGACCAGAAGTAATTGCCCGTATCGCCACCGGAGCCGCACACCGCATACGCCGGCTGGCCCATGTACTTCGTCAGCGCGTCCACATCCTCGAGGAAGTCCTCGTAGGTCCAGCCCTCAACCGGATATTCCAGACCCGCCGCATCGTAGAGGTTCTTGTTGTAATACATTTCGCGACCGCCGCCGCCCCACGGAACCGCAATCACCTTGCCGTCGTAGGTCATGTAATGGTGACCCGCATCACAGTAGGCGTCATAGCCGCCGAACATGTCCATATGCTCCGTCAGATCCAGCAGTCCGCCCGTGGCCGCAATGACCGGCGGAACGCCCGAGCCCATCTGGATGATGTCCGAGCCCTCGCCGCTCGCAACCGCCATCAAATGCTTGTTCAGATAGTCGCCCCAGGATTCCATCTCCACCACCATGTTGATTCCGGTCTCTTCCAGAATCTGCGCCTTCAGATCGTCGAGCCACGCATCATACGCCTCGCGCACCGCGTCCGACGGCGTATTCAGGCTCACCTGAATGGTCACGCCCTCGTAAGGCTTTCCCTCTGCCAGCGCGCCGATGCAGCCCGCCGCCAGAATGAGCACCAGCGCCAATGTAAACAGTTTTCGCATCATGATTCCAGCCTCCCATTTTTATTGCGGTCTCCGCCGCATAATTCCGTTTCATCTGCCCCGGGGGCGTTTCGCTTGGCTATAGAATAGCAGATTCCTCGTCCCGCCGCAACCGCAAAATCGTTTTAATATGCAACAGTTTGCCATGTTTCGTGCGGATTCGTTTGCGTTTGCATTCATTACGTTGCAATATTAAACAATTTACAATCCGATATGCGGCTTCTCAACTGTTTTTCCGGAGATTTCGTTTGTTTTCCCGTCTTAGCGCTCATTTTTTGTAGCGTTTTTGAACAATCCATGTTATAATGCAATCGGTTCCCGAATCAATTGCGACGCAAAGGAGAAATTCGTGAAGACAAGAATACTGGCCGTGTGCCCCTATGAGGCGCTGCAGGATCTGATTCTGGATATTGCGCAGGAACGCGACGACGTGGAGGTCACCTCCATCGTGGGCGATTTGTCCGAGGGCGAGCGCCTGCTGGAACGCGTGTGCGGCATGTTGGAGGGCTGCGAGGCGATCATTTCCCGCGGCGGAACAATGCGCATGCTGCAGGAAAAAGTGCAGACGCCCGTGATCGAAATTTCCAGCAACGGCTTTGACATCATGCGCATCGTGCGCCTGCTCCGGGATTACACGGGCAAATACGCGCTGATCGGCACCCACAAAACCGAGCAGGACGCGCGCATGATCTGCGAAATGCTCGGCTCGAGCATCGACCTATACACCTTTCCCAAGGACCAGAGCCCCTATGAACAGCTGAAGGCGCTCAAGGAGCAGGGCTATCAGCTGGTGATCGGCGGCGTTACCGTGAATCTCACCGCGCGATCGCTGGGTATGAACGCGCTGCTGATTACCTCCGGTCGGGAGGCCATTTCCGCCGCGATGGACGAGGCCGTTCGCATCTGTCGGCTGACCGCGCAATACAAGCTCGAAAATCAGCTTCTGCGGGCTCTCTTAACCAGCGAGGGCGGCGGCGCGGCAATTCTCGACGATCAGGGGCGGCTCCTATACCGCAGCAGCTCGCTTCCGGACGTTCCCGTCGACGCGCTGCGCAAGCAGTTTGAAGCGGTGCTGAACTTCGGCGACCTGTCCACGCACATCCGAATCGACCAAAAGCCCTATACCCTGCAGGGGCGGCGCTGCACCATCGGCAACGCGCTGTATGTGCTGCTGCGCATATCGCCCTGCTATTACATCGAATCCGGCATGCAGGGCTGGATTTCGGCGCAGCGATTCTCGATCGGCAGCCGGCCGTTTTTCAGCACGCTGAACGGCCACAGCGCGGCGCTCGCGAAGCTGCTTTCCCAGATTCAGGCCTATGCAAAGAGCTCGCAGCCAATCGCGGTATACGGCGAGCCCGGCTCCGGCAAGGACGACGCCATTCACCAGCTGCACGTCACCTCCCGCAGCCGCGCGAGCGATCTGATCCTGATCGACGCGGCCAAGGGCACCAAAAAGCTATGGGAAATGCTGCTGGAAAGCCCGCATTCACCGCTTCAGCAGCTCGGCTATTCCATCTGCTTCAAAAACATGCAGGACGTGCCTGCGGCGATGCATCCCGCGCTCGAGGAATACACCCGCACCGCAACCGAGCTGCATTCCGGGCGGCTGATCTTCTCCTGGACGGTCTCCTCAATCGCGCAGATGGAAAACGATTCGTTTTATCGCTTTCTGCTGGACAACACCGGCGCGCTCTCGCTGCGCGTGCCTTCGCTGCGCGAGCGCATCGAGGACATTCCGAGCCTGCTGAGCGTGATGATCAGCGAATGCAACACCCAGCTGGGCCGGCAGATCTTCGGCACGGAGGAGGGCGTGCTGCCTCTGCTTCAGGCCTGCGACTGGCCTTTCAACTTCATCCAGTTTCGCCAGCTCGTGCGCGACGCGGTAATGCTGAGCGCGGGCTCGCAGATCACGACGGCCTCCGTGCAGAATCTGCTCGCAAGCATTCGCTCCACACCCGGACAAAACGCCTTCGGCGCGCTGAACCTGAATCAGACGCTCGACGAAATTAATCAGGACGTGATTCAGATCGTACTGCGCGAGGAGAATTTCAATTACACGCGCACCGCCGCCCGTCTGGGCATCAGCCGAAGCTCGCTCTGGCGCAAAACCAGGCAATAAAAAAGCGGGATCGCTCGATCCCGCCTTTTTTGCGCCGTTCAGCGCATCATTTTCTCGATCGCGGCGCGCTCCGCCTCGTCGATCTTGTAGGTGTGCGTGCCGTCGATGGGGAAATTGCCGGCGCGCACTTCCTCGCAGTACGCGCGGAACGCCGCCTCCATCTCGCGGCCGAGCTCCGCGTATTTTTTCACGAATTTCGGCGTGAAATTGTCGTACATGCCCACCATATCCGCATAAATCAGCAGCTGACCATGCGTATGCGACCCCGCGCCGATGCCCAGCACCGGAATCGACAGCTTTTTGGCGATCAGTTCGCCCACGACTTCCGGCACGCCCTCCACCAGCAGCGCGCACGCGCCTGCCTCCTGAATGCGAATCGCCTCGTCCAGCAGCTTTTTCGCGGCCTCCGCGCTCTTGCCCTGCGCCTTATAGCCGCCCATCTGCGCGCCGAACTGCGGCGTAAGCCCGATATGGCCGAACACGAGAATGCCGATCGACGCAATTGCGCGAATGCGCTCGCAGATTTCCGCGCCGCCGCCCTCGAGCTTGATCGCGTCGCACAGCGCCTCCTTCGTGAATCGGCCCGCGTTGCGCACGGCCTCCTCGTTCGAAACCTGATACGACATGTACGGCATATCGCCCACGACGAACGTGTTCGGCGCGCCGCGGCGCACAGCCCTGCTGTGAATGATCATTTCGTCCATCGTTACCGGGTAGGTGGTATCGTAGCCGAGCGTCACCATGCCCAGCGAATCCCCCACCAGAATCATATCCACGCCGGCCTTTTCCTCGTATTTCGCCGTCAGATAGTCGTATCCCGTAAGCCATGTAATCTTCTCGCCTGTCTTTGCCATGCGATGAAAGTCCAATATGCTCTTTTTCACAAACCCGTTCCTCCTGTTTCTGCGTTGCCGCCGGCAATCTCTGTATACACCGCGTTTCGCAGCGCTGTCAATACGGGTCGCGATTTCTTCGCCGTAATGTTATTTTAATGCAATTATTCTTAACACTAATTTTGTTCTTCAGCAATATCGGATTCTATTTTGCCTCATTCTTTATATCGCAAATTTCTTTTTTGCATTTTCCTTGTCGAAGCGGCAAAATCGCATTCTGCTTTCGGGGAGGATGAATCCCCTTCTGCCGCAGCGAAAAATAAAACGATCTTCGCTTTTCCAAAGGAAAAAGCCCCCGCAGCGCGAAGGCCATTTCTCGATTGAAAATTCACATATCCCGAATGCAATCGAAGTTTTTCTGGATGTAGTCGGCACCGCTCCAGACGGTCATGACGGCGGAGATGTACATCGCGACGTCTGCGAACGGGGTTAGCGGGGCGAAGGCACCGTCGATTGCGGTCAGCAGCAGCGCGATCACCGCGATCATCTGCGTAACGGTTTTGATCTTTCCGAGGATTCCGGCGGCGATCACCTTGCCGGTTCCCGCGGCAACCAGGCGGAATCCGCTGATTGCGAATTCGCGCGCGAGCATCACGATGCACACCCAGCCCGGCATGCGCCCACGCTCGACCAGCACGATCATCGCGCTCATCACCAGGAGTTTGTCCGCAATCGGGTCGATGAACTTTCCGAAGTTCGTCACCAGCCCGTTTTTGCGCGCAATATGGCCGTCCAGCGCGTCGGTAATCGAGGCGAGGATGAACACCGCGACCGCCGCATATTGCGCCGCCGGCGCGCTCATCAGCGCCAGAATCACAAATACCGGAATCATGCAGATTCTCAGCATGGAAAGCTTATTCGGCAAATTCATTTACGGCAACACCTTTCCCGTAAGGTCGTATGCATCCGCGCCGGTGATTTCCACCTGAACATACGTGCCCGGCGCGAGCTCGCGATCGGTTTCCAGCCAGATCACGCCGTCGCTCTCCGGCGCTTCCTTGAGCGAGCGGCCGTAGGGGCGGCCGTCCTCGTCGAAGCCGTCTACGAGCACCTCGCATTTTTCGCCGATGCGGGCCTCGTTCAGCTCCATCGAAATCGCCTGCTGCAGCATCATCAGCTGGTCCAGGCGGCGGGTTTTGGTTTCCTCGTCGATCTGATTCGGCATCTTCGCCGCCTTTGTGCCCTCCTCGGGCGAATAGGTGAACGCGCCGAGGCGCTCGAACCGCGCGGTTTTGACGAAGTCCATCAGCTCCTCGAACTGCGCCTCCGTCTCGCCCGGGAAGCCGACGATCATCGTCGTGCGCACGAGCAGACCGCGGCGATGGCATTCATCGATCCGGCTGCGAATCCATTCGGACGTGCCGCGCCTGTTCATTTGTATGAGCAGCTCGTCGTTAATATGCTGAAGCGGCAGATCCAGATATTTCGCGACCTTCGGAAGCCGCGCAATCGTGTCGAGCAGGCGATCCTCCGTCGAATCCGGATAGCAATACAGCACGCGCACCCAATGGATCTTCTCGATCGCGCTGACCGCCTCGAGCAGCTCCGGCAGCAGATAATGGCCGTCGCCCAGATCGCAGCCATAGCGCGAGGTGTCCTGCGCAATCAGCGTAATTTCGGTAACGCCCTGCTCGGCGAGGGCTTTGCATTCGTCCACGATATCCTCGAACGGGCGCGACGCATAGCGGCCGCGAATCAGCGGAATCGCGCAATAGGTGCAGCGGTTGTCGCAGCCGTCGGAGATTTTTACGTATGCCGAATAGCCCGGTGTGGTCAGCACGCGGGGCGTATGCAGAAAGCGCGCGCCGTTGGCGATGTAGCATGGGCGCTCGCCGGCGTTTGCTTCGGACAGCATTTCGGAAAGGCGCGCGTAATCGCGAACGCCCATGATGCCGTCGATTTCGGGAATTTCGCTCATCAGCGCGTCCGGATACCGCTGCGCGAGGCAGCCGGTCACGAACAGCTTTTGGAGCTTTCCGCCCTTTTTGTATTGCGCCATATCGAAAATCGCCTCGATGGATTCCTCCTTCGCCGATTCGATAAAGCCGCAGGTATTGACAAATATAACGTCCGCCTCCGCGGGATCTGCAACAATTTCCATGCCCTGCTCGCGCAGCATGCCCAAGAGATTCTCCGAGTCCACGCGATTCTTCGCGCAGCCCAGCGATACAAGGCCGACCTTCGTAATGCTCATAGCGCATCTCTCCCCTGTTTACTGCCCCCATTATAGACCATTTCCATAGGGAAATCAAGAAAGAGAAGGTTATGAAAAGCCGCGCTACGGCGCGATTCCGGCCAGACCTTCCAGCGCCTGCAGCTGGCCGACCGCGCCCGCCACGCACGCCGCCGACGCGCCCAGCAGCACCGCGATCAGGAGCATAATCATAATCGAGTTCAGCGCGCCGCCGACGCATCTGGCAAGCATTCTTTTAAGTTCCCCCATATTTTCCCGCCTCCCGCGCATTTCTGTCATTTAGAATAACGCATTCGGCGCGAAATTATCCTCTTCCCAATCAAAAATCCGGCAGGAAGAAATTCCCGCCGGACAAATCTCATTTCTGATCCCAAGGATTCGGGATGTAATCGCCGCCGCGGCACCACTTCAGATACGAAAGCGCGTGCTTCTGCGCGGTGGTTTCCCATTCGCCGCGATACACCGGATCGTGATAGCCCTCGACGCAGATATCGCCCGCATAGCCGCCGAGATGCAGAATCGTGAACACGTCGCGCCAGTTCGTGTCGCCGAAGCCCGGCGTGCGCTCGGGCGCGTAGCAGTCCGTATCGCACAGCACGCCGTTTTCGCGAACGTACGCCCAATCGACCGACGCGTCCTTGCCATGGACGTGGTAGACCTTCCTGACCCACTTGCGCAGCTGCGCGATCGGATCAATCAGCTGAATCAGCTGGTGCGCCGGCTCCCATTCCAGACCGACGGAATCGCTGGGAACTTCATTGAACATCGCTTCCCACGCGCGCGGATTGATCGCGATATTGCAGGTCGCGCGCTGCCAGCAGCCGCTCATCGGGCAATTCTCAATTGCCAGTCGCACGCCGCGATCCTCGGCGCGTTTCGCAAGCTCCCGATACACCTCGCCGAAGCGCGTAAACGCCGCGTCGATCGGCTGGCCCTCGAGCGCGCCGGCAAAGGTCGAAACGGTCTTTGCGCCGTAGAGATGCGCGCAATCGATCGCCTTTTCGAGGTTGTGCAGGTGATCCTCATGCTCCAGCGCGTTGCAGTAATAGCCCAGCGTCGTGATTTCCACGCCGTGCTCTTCGGCGAACGCCTTCATGCGCGGGCCCTGTTCGGCCACATCCACGCCGTGATACTCCATGTGGAAATTGATCGACATGGTTTCAAACCCGAGCTGCATCAGCGCCGGCGCCCAGCTTTCGGCGAGGTGGCCGGGAATGCAGGTTCCGATGCGAATCTGAGGATATTTCATGGAAGCTCTCCCCCTTTTATTATGGATAATTCATCAATTCGATATGCGCGCGGAAAATCCTGCTAAACCAGAACCAGCTCCGAAAGAAATACCGCCGCGCAGGCCACGCCCGCGACCGGCAGCAGTCCCTTGCCGCGCCACGCCATGATCAGCGCCGCCGCAAAGCCGATCCACGCCGAAATCGGGCTGGCCGTGGCCGACAGAATCGCCGGAAACGTCATGACCGACAGCGTGACATACGGAACGTAATACAGAAATGATTTGAGGAACCGGCTCTTGATTTCGCCGCGAATCAGCGTAAGCGGCAGCACGCGCACCAGATAGCTCACCGCCGCCATCGAAAGGATATACAGATAGGGATTGCCCTTCATTTACGCGTCCCTCCCTTCGGAAACCGGAAACAGCGCCGCCGCCGCCGCGGAAATCAGCACTGTGAGCAATATCACGCGCGCGCCCTCGGACACGAACGCAAACAGCGGCGCGAGCGCAACCAGCGCGCTCAGGCCCATCGAAATCGCCACCAGCCCCAGAATCACGCGGCTCTTGCGCGCCGGCGGAATCACAATCGCCACAAACATGCCGTACAGCGCCACGCTCAGCGCGCTCACCAGCCGCGCCGGCAGCGCGTTGCCCATAAGAACGCCCAAATACGTTCCGATCGCCCAGCCCGGCAACGCCACCAGCATCGCGCCATACGCGTAATGCGGATTCAGCTTGCCCGGAACCGAAACGCAAATGCCGAATATTTCGTCCGTTACATCAAAGCCCACGATGAATCGCGACCGCAGCGGCGCGGACGCATCGAATTTCTGGCTGAGCGCGCAGCTCATCAGCAGATACCGCGCGTTTGCAATCAGCGTCATCAGTGCCACCTCGAAATAGCCCGCGCCCGCGCCAATCAGCGTAAACGCCGCGAATTCGCCCGCGGAGGCGTTGTTCAGCAGGCTCGCCAGCATCGCCTGAAACGCCGAAAGCCCCGCGCTGTGCGCCGCGATGCCCAGCGAAAACGACACCGCGAAATACCCCGTTGCAATCGGCATGCCGTCGCGCACGCCGCGGCGGAGCCAGACTCTGTTTTCATTCATTGCCCTGTCCTCGAATCGTTTTTTTGTCCGGCAGCTGCGCAATCAGCGTAAATGCCAGAATCATCGCGCCGCCCAGCAGCTGAACGGCCGTCGTCGGCTCGCGCAGAATCAGACAGCCCGCGAGGATGGCGACCATCGGGTCGATATAGCCCAAAAACGCCGCCTCCTGGCCGGACAGCCGCGCAAGCCCGGAGAAATACATCGAAAACGCCAGCGCCGTGTGAATCAGTCCGAGCACGAAAAAGATAATCCATTCGCGGCCCGAGATCCTTTCCAAGTGAACGCCCTCCGAAAGCGCGACATAGACGGCCAGAACCGCCGTCGCCGCAGCGAACTGCAAAATCGTGCGCTCCACGCCGCCGACGGAGCGAATCTGCGTATTGAGCAATATCACCGTCGCATACAATATCGCCGCGCCCAGTCCGCACGCCACGCCCGCCGGACGAATCGATCCGGAAAAAACGTCCGGCCCGATCGTGAGCAGCAATCCCGCCGCCGCGCCGACAAAGCACAGCCCGCGCTTCGCGCCCATCCGCTCGTGAAACAGCGCCGCGCCCGCCACCGCCACGATCACCGGCGCGAAATAATAAAGCAGCGTCGCAATCTGAACGGACACGTAATTGTAGGCCTCGAACAGGAGAATCCAGTTGACGCCCATCGCCGCGCCGGACGCGAGCAGCAGCAGCATTTCCCTTTTCGATTCAACGCGAAGTCCGCGCCCGCCGCGCAGCAGATACGCGCTCGCCAGCGCAATCAGCGCAATCGCCGCGCGCAGCAGCGCAATCATCGCGCTGGAGGCGTGCACCTGCCGCACAAACAGCGGAAGCGTTCCAAAAATCGCCATGGAAAGCGCGACGTTCAGCCGCGCCCGAGCCGTTGCATTCATAATTTCGTTGCCTTTCAAAATTTGGAAAAATAAGCGCGGACGCCCCGCCGGGGGAACGTCCGCGCGCAACCTTTCATCGTTTACGGGCGCATTTTCAGGCCGAATTCGGAGAATGCCTTTACGCGATCGGAGAGGTTTTTCCACTGCGCGCAGGATTTTTCGCTGAACAGGCCGTCCTCGGGATTCGCGGTCGAGCGCCATTCATGCGCAATCAGCGCCCACGTGGCCTCATACAGATTGGCGAATTCCGGATCGCGCTGCGCCTCGCACACAAACGACTGGCGCGGCGAATTGATATCCTCGCCGGAAATCTGGAAGAGATTGAATTTCTCGCACAGCCCGCGCACGCGCGTCAGCTGCGCCTTCGTGTTGCGCGAGGGCATATACGTGACCGCGCGGAAGCCGATCGACGCATAGTATTCCATCAGCTCGTCCAGGAAATCGTCCTCGAACTTCTGCGCGCGCTTGTCGCCGGTTACGCTGTCGCCCACGTCGCCCAGATACGCCGCCGCGGAGATCGCGCCGACCTTTTCGGAAATTTCCAGCATTTCGCGCACGTCGGGCAGCTCGTCCGTCGCCGGCACATAGAACCGCGAAATCAGCTGCGATTTGATCCAGCCCAGCAGGTCGTACATGCGGTGCGGGTTCGCCTCGTCGGTCAGATAGCCCTTTACCTTTTCGGAAATCGGCAGCTTCAGCTCCTTTTCAATAAACGAAATCAGCTTTTCGCCGGAGCCGACCACGTCCAGCATGCGATACGCCAGCGCGCTGGACAGATGCCGCTCGGTCACGCTGCCGCCCTTTGCGTAATTCGAAAGGGGCAGCACGTCGGAATCGAAATCGATCGCAATTCCATACCGGCCCATCATGCCGTTGATCGCTTCCACCATTTTGCGATTGCGCGCGTTGCGCTTTTCGCGATACGGGGCCATGAAGCGGTTCAGCTCGGCCGCGCGATTGTGCGGAACGCCGTGCAGCGCCATATACAATACGCCCGGCTGGTCGGGATTGTTCAGCTTCTTATCGGCAAACGGCGTGTTCAGCATGCTCACGCGCACCTCCATGCCAATCGTGGCCGCGATGCCCGCGATCTGCGCCGCCTCCAGGAATTCCTCCGCGCCAGCGATGGAATCGTGATCCATCAGGCCGCACGTGCACAGTCCCGCCTCGCGCGCGAACCAGACCGCCGCCGTCGGGGAATAGGGCGAAAAAGAATAGGTGGTATGAATGTGGTTGTTCACGTCGCGGCCGGTCTCCGGAACGGGCTCCCCGGCCACCATCTTCTCGAGATTCACCAGCGCCTGATCGCCGTTCAGCAGACAAAGCCGCTCCTGACGCGTATAAGCCATGCTCTTTCGTCTCCTTCATATCGGAATTGCACCGTAAATAGCCACCTCTATTGTATCACGCCGCGCCCCGCCGCGCAAGCCGCGCCGATGGAAATCCTGTTAAGCGCGCGTTTTTGGTGGCTCGAAGGCGGATGGGGCAGTGAAAATGGCAATGCTCGGTCATGTGTCGAAGGCGGGGCGATTTGCATGGGAAAGCGGCCGTTTTTGCTGAAACGGCCGCCGGAAAACATTATTTGACGCGCAGATGGCGCTGTGTTATAATACAAATGGAATCTCCGGATTCCCGGCAGGAAGGAAACAGATGGCGCTTGGCTTTTCACCTCTGAATACGAAAGTTGAAGGAGGTGAGATCATGTCTGACTTCGAGATTATCTCCGCGGTCGTTATGATCATCTCTCTTGTACTGAAAGCGATCAAGTTCGGTCGCGACACCAAGAACAAGAAGTAATGCTAAAAGCAAAGCCGCCATCCAGCGCTAACTGGTGACGGCCTTGCTCTTTGATTAGCGATAATCAGAGGGGAGAAGCCTTTCCCGAAGCGTCATCCCTTCCTGCCGTTATTATAGCACGGTTCCCCGCGCGCTGTCAATACGCGCAATCTCATTATGCCAAATCGCCGGAGGATCTGCCTCCGGCGATTTATTTACAGCTCTATCCAGTAGCGCTCCGTGTTCTCGATCGTATTTGCATATTGGCCGCCCGCGCGGAGGATCGTTTTCCTCGACGCGGGATTATCGCAATCGCAGGTCAGCAGCACGCGTTTCTCGCCCGCCGCGCGGCATTTGGGCAGCAGCAGGCGCAGCATCTGCGCGGCATAGCCCCTTCCGCGCTCGCTCGGGCGCACGCTATAGCCAATATGGCCGCAGGTGCGGGCCAGCGTTTCCGTAAGCGGCCGGCGAAAATCCAAGATTCCAATCAGCCGATCGTCCGCCATGCGCACCGCGAGATACACCGTGCTCGGCACATAGCCGCTTCCGTATTTCTCCATCAGCCGTGAATCGAATTTCGCCCATTCCTCGAAGGACACGACGTCCTCCAGCCCGGCGCAGCCGTCGAGCGAATCGCCGCTTTCCTGCATTTCCGCGCGATATTCCATCACCTGCGCGGCGTATCGCGGGCTCGGCGCAGCCAGCTTCAGCCGATCGTATACAAATCGCGTGTGCGGCATGTCGATTCCGCGATAATGCTTCGTCCAGCGATCCTTCGGGTACAGCCCGTTGCGGCGCGCAACGCCCTGCGACGCGGCGTTTGTATCGCGAATGATCGAGCAGACCTCCTCCGCGCACAGCACGTTGAACGCATAATCCATGCAGGCGCGGGCCGCCTCCGTCGCATAGCTGCGGCGCCAGAACGCGCGATTGAACAAATAGCCGACCTCGAGCACCTCGCGGCCGTTCCATTCCTGCATCGTAAGCCCGCACTGGCCGATCATTTTGCCTGTTTCCTTCAGGATCACCGCCCACAGCCCGAAGCCGTAGCGGCGATACCGCGCGAGCTGGTTGTTCAGCCATGCGCGAATTTCGCCCTCGGAAAACGCGCCGTTGTAGGCGGTCATCGTTTCCGGATCGCCCAGAATTTCAGCCAGGGCCGCGAAATCGCCCTCGTTCATTTCGCGCAGAATCAGGCGCTGCGTTTGCAGAATCATGCTCGTTTTCCTCCGTCCAGCCTGTATCGCGGGCCTTCCTCGCCCAGCGTTCCCGTCGGCTGAAAGCCCAGCTTTTTCAATATGTGCGCGGAAATTGCGTTGTCCGGCAGCGTTTCCGCCTCTACGGCCTTTACGCCCCGCTCAAACGCCCAGTCGATCATCGCGCGCACGCCCTCCGTGGCATAGCCGCGCCCGCGATAGCCCTCGTCGATTCCATAGCCGATCTCGGGCGCGTCGCCGGGGCCCTTAAAGCACGCGTCGCCCACCAGCTCGCCCGTTTCCTTTAAATAGAATCCCCACGCGGTATACCACAGCGCGTGCTCCGGGTCGCTCTGCGCGCCGGCGAGCATTTCGCAATATGCCTCGTCGCCCGTTTGCCGAATGCGAGCGTTCAGCGCGTCCAAATCCATCGGCACGAGATTCAGCCGCCGCGTCGCCAGCGCGTTCATGCGCGCACCTCAATCGGGAAATACAGATCCTCTATTGAAATTCCCTCAGCCATCAGCTCGCCTGGCGAAACGATCTGGAACATCGCGTATTTCTCCGGCCTGCCCGGGCCGTTCTGATACGGGCGGAAGCGCTCGCTCGCATTCGCCCAGTCGCGCAGCGCCTCGAACGTCTGCATCCAGTCCGCCGCGCCGTCCAGATCCGCGTTCAGGCAGGAGGCCACCGCAAACAGTCCGCCCGGCAGCGTAACCATTTCAAACCCGCCCGCGTCGCATTCTCCCTCGGGCAGCGCGTAAAACCATTCGCGCGCGCCGATCCGCTCATTATAGCGCATGAAATCGCGCGGATGCAGCTCATTTCGAAGCGAGGCATGAAAACCGCTGAACCAGCGATTGAACGCCTCAAACCGCGCGCCGTCCACAAGCGCCCCCGAATACGCCGCCCGCATGTCCGGCAGCGCTAGAATTCTGATGTTCTGCATGTTTATTCTTCCTCTTTAAAATCGATTTCGAAGCGCGTTCCTTTGGAAAACAGCGTGCCGGACTGCAGGCGAATCTCGAGAATGACGCAGTTTTCGCTGGCCAGATCGCTGTGGCCGTTGTCAATCCAATCGGCAAACGCGCGGCGCAGACGCTCCGCCAACGCCGCGTTCGCCGCGGCCTTGAATGCGCCGAGACTGCGGCCCGCGCCCTCGGCGGTGAACCATTCGCCCGCTATCGCACAGCGCGGATTGATCGACAGCGCGCGCATTTTCGCCGATCTCGCGTCGGTAACGACGTACATTCGCCCCGATTCATAGTGCGCGTTCACCATGCGCACCCGCGGCGCATCGCCGATCGAGGTCGCCAATGCAATTACGCTGTCGCCGCCGAACCGCTCCAGCAGCACCTTTTTCGCCCGCAAATCCATAAACGGCTCCTTTATGCATCAATCAATATGCAACGCATGTTATTATATCATACATTCCCCCGCCCTGTCAACCGGCAGCGCGTCCTCAAGCGCCTTCCGCACCTCGCAACGCGATCAGCCGGCGGCGGTCAGGCTGTTCAGTATTGCGATCAGGCCGATTTCGCCCTGCACGCGGCACAATCGCATGCGCCCGGACAGCGCCGCGGAATCGGCGGTTCGAATCGCGTCCAATTCGCCGATCATCTCCGCCAACTGCTCCGACAGCGCGCGGCACAGCGCGTTCTCCTGCGCGTCCTTGAGCGCCTTTTGCGCCGCCGCGAGCTCGCTGCGGGCGACGGAGGCAAGCGTGCGCGCCTGCGAGGCGCTGATTTCGCTGCGATCGAGGCGGTCGGCCGTCGCGCCGAGCTGGTTCAAATGCGTGCGGAGCGCGGAATCGGCGTTCACGATTGCATTCACCGTCTTCTCCGGCGCGGTCACGCGCAGCGTCGCGCCGCCGGCATGCAGCGAAAACGCGCTCGCCGAAAGCCCTTCGCGCGCGGAGAGCGCCTCCGCCTGAAGCCGCGCGGACGCGAAATCCGCATAAGCCGCGCCGAGCACATGCCAGCTCCCGCTGCGCGCATATACGTATGCCGCCGCGCCGCGAAGCGAGAAATCGGCGGCGGCGACGCGGGCGTTTAGCGCATCCGAATAGGCGCCGAGCGAGACGAACGCCGCATCCCTCGGCTCCAGCACGATTTCGCGCGTCACGCGCGCGCTGGCGGGCTCATCCTCGCGCACGCGCGCGGGCGCGGCGAGCGTGGCCAGATAGACGAACAGCATCGCGACCGCAATCGCAAACGCCCAGGTAATCGCGCTGGGCCGATCGCGGCGCACGCGAACGCGCTGTGTCATGAAAATCCCTCCCGAATGAACGGCCCCTCCTTCGCATATCACGGGGATGGGCGTATTTCCCTTCCAATTTATGATCGTTTGATGAAAAAAACGCCAATTCTGCGCGCAGGGGTTGACAGATTTACATCCATCGGTGATACTATTCATAATACGTTAATGCGTTCATCGGAGGACAATTCATGCTGAAGGTCTTAACCATTCTCTCCACGGTGCTCAGTCTGGTCGCGGTGTATACGGGCGTGATCGCGCTGTTTACGTTTAAAAAGCGCAAGCCGTATCCCAAGGCCGCGCCAAAAACGCGGTTTCTGGTGCTGATTCCCGCGCGCAATGAGGAGCGCGTAATCGCCCATCTGATCGACGCGCTGCGCAAACAGAATTACCCGCGCGAGCTGTTTGATATCGTGGTCGCCGCCAACAACTGCACCGACCGCACCGCGGAAATCGCGCGCGCGGCGGGCGTTTCCGTGTTTGAATGCGAGGGCCAAATCACCTGCAAGGGCGACGTGCTGCATCAGGCGATCGAGCGCTTTCTTCCCGAAAAATACGACGCGTTCGCGTTTTTCGACGCGGACAATTTGCCGGATCCGGAATTTCTCGCCGCAATGAACGACGCGCTCTGCGCGGGCGAGCGCGTTTGCAAATGCCGGCTCAAGGCGGGCAACGCATTCGACAGCTGGGTCGCCGGCAACTATGGCATTTACCACGCGATGATGGAATGGGTGTTCAGCCGTCCGCACGCCGCGGCGGGCTTTTCCTCCAACCTCGTGGGCACCGGCTACGTCGTGCATCGCGAGGTGTTTGAAAAGCTGGGCGGATGGAATACCAAATCCATGTGCGAAGACAGCGAATTCGGCGCGATCTGCGCGTCGATCGGCGTGCGCGTCGCATGGGTCTACGAGGCGCTGAGCTACGACGAACAGGTCACCGGCTTCTGGACCTCGATGCGGCAGCGGCTGCGCTGGTGCAGCGGAATGGTCGAAGCGGCGCATTATCGCCTGCCGTCGCTGCTGAAAAGGGACGTGCCGAAGCGGGGCGTCGCGCTGGACTTTGCGATGACGTTTATCCTCGCACATACGCAGCCGATCGCGGCGGTGCTGATGGTTCTGGCGCTGCCGTGGTATCCGGGATGGATGTTTCTGACCATGGCGTGCAGCGCAGGCCTTTCGGCGATTGGGATCATGCTGTTTTCGATGCTCATGTGTAAATTGGGCGGATATCCGATTGGGAAGATGAAGCTGGCCATATTGCTCTCGCCGATTTTCATGGCCTCATGGGCGCCATTGCAGATATTGGCGTTGGTAAAACCGGTCAAGAGATGGAGCCCCATCGCCCATACCGGCCAGGAAATCAAAGAAGCCGCCTAATCCCTCCTCCAAAAACGCGGCAGCAAAAGAGGTGCAGGAGGCGAAGCCTCTTGCCGGGGGTGCGGGGCAAGGAGCCCCGCGCCGGAACGAGCGCAGCGATGTTCCGAATGAAAAAGAAGAAAGGGAGAAAGCGGAAAGCAGGAAAGTCCGAGAGAATAAACGCATAAAGCGTACGAGCGAAGCGATGTCCGCGGAGGCGGTGCTCGGCGGATCGCAGCGGACGAGCGCAGCGATGTCCGCAGGGGCGGTGCTCGGCGGATCGCAACGGACGAGCGCAGCGATGTCCGCAGGGGCGGTGCTCGGCGGATCGCAACGGACGAGCGCAGCGATGTCCGCGGGGGCGGCGCTCAACGGATCGCAGCGGACAAGCGCAGCGATGTCCGCGGAGGCGGCGCTCGGCGGATCGCAGCGGACGAGCGCAGCGATGTCCGCGAGGGCGGCGCTCGGCGGATTGCAGCGGACGAGCGAAGCGATGTCCGCGGGGGCGGTGTTTGACGAATCGCAGCGATGTCCGCGGGGGCGGCGCTCGACGGATCGCAACAACCTTCACGTAACGCAGCGCCCCATCGCGGATTGCCCGGCAAATCCATCCCACCCTGCAATCGAAATGCCTCTCCACAAAAAGCGCGCCTTCGGGCGCGCTTTTCTTCATATAAACAAAGCCGAGGACGCAAATCCTCGGCTTCGCATTCAACTTTTCACCGGCCGGGCCGGATCAAAGCGGAAACGTCGATTAGTAACGAGCGGGACGATTGGCTTCGAGGCACGCTCTGCAGTAGACCGGACGATCTCCGCGGGGCTGGAACGGAACCTGAGTGGGCTGACCGCACGCATCGCAGATGACGTCGTACATCTGACGCTCGCCACGGGGAGCTCCGCCGTTCTGGGCGCGACGCGCGGCACGGCAAGCCGGGCAACGACCGGGCTCATTCTGGAAGCCCTTGTCAGCATAGAACTGCTGCTCAGAAGCGGTGAAAACGAATTCCGCGCCGCACTCACGGCACTTCAAGGTCTTGTCTTCGAACATGGATATACCCTCCTAATTTGTGTGCCCATACGATCCTGCCTTTGATGCCGAGTCCTGTCGTCGGTAGGGTTCCACCGGAGGGATACGGTTTCGAAGCTATTCTCGGGGCTGGGGACATTATAACACAGTATTCTCGAATTGTACAGCGTTTTTTCATTATTTTCGGAAATTTTCCGCGACTAACTTTCGGCGCGCACGCTCGCCCGTTTCCCGTTTTTTCATAAATGGGTTTCCCTGCGCGGATTTTTATGTTAAAATAAGCGCAGCGAGTTTGCTTCTTTGAAGGAGGACGTTTATGCTTAAAATTGATCGAATCGGCGTTAATTTCCATAGGCTCAAGGGCGACGCGCGCACGCGGCTGGTCGACGGGCGCGGCGACGTATTCTTCTCGTGGGGCGCTATTTCCGATCGCGAAAACGCACGCCAGACTGCCTGCCGCGTGCGTGCGGGCGAATGGGACAGCGGCTGGATTCAGCAGGAGCAAATGTGGATTCAATACGGCGGCGGCCCGCTGCCGGAGGGCGCGCCGATTGAGGTCGCGGTCGAAATCCGCGACCGCTTCGGTGAAACGGCCGCGCCGAGGACGGAAATCTTCTATAACGCGCGCACCGACTGGCGCGCCGGATGGATTGCCGCGCCGACGGATGCGCGCGGCCGGGCCGTGTACTTCCGCAGAGATTTTTGCCTGAACCGGCCGGTGAAAAGCGCCGTGCTGTATGCGTGCGGCGTCGGCTATCAGGCGATGTATGTAAACGGCGAGCGGCTCGGGCGCGCGAAGCTCGATCCCGCGCACACCGATTACACCCGCGAATGCCAGTACGCGCTGTATACGGGCGTGGAAGACCTGCTGCGCGCGGGCGAAAACTGCGTTTCGGCGATCGTGGGCGAGGGCTGGCGGCGCAACGATCAGACGCTGCACACGCTGTCCGACGGACGCGAGGTGCGCTTTAACGGCGTTCCGCAGCTGACCGCCATGCTGAAAATCATCTATTCCAGCGGCGAATCCGAATGGATTTGCACCGATTCCAGCTGGCAGGCGGGCGCGGGCGCGATCGTAAGCAACGACATTTTCAACGGCGAAACCTGCGACGCGCGGCGCGCGATTCCCGGCTGGAACCGGGCCGGCTTTTCCGGTTTCGCGCCCGCGCGGGCGGTTCCTTCGCCGGGCGGAGAGATGAATCCGATGATCGTGGAGCCGATCGTTGAACGCGAAGCGCATGCGCCGGTCGCGATCTGGCATGCCGGCGGCGCGTGCATGCTCGATTTCGGCGAAAACATCGCGGGCGTGGTGCGCCTGCGGCTGCCGAAGGGACTGGCTGCCGGACAGGAGATTCGCATTCAGCACGCCGAGGAGCTCGAGGAGGACGGCGCGGCGCTCTACACCGCGCCGCTGCGCGGGGCGCGGGCGGAGGACGTTTACATCGCGTCCGGCGACGAGCGCGATTTGGAGATCTGGCAGCCCGAATTTACGTATCACGGCTTCCGCTACGCGCGCATTACCGGCCTGGGAATGCTTTCCGCGGACGACGCGCGGGCCGTTTCGCTGCGCACGGACATGGACAAGCACGCGTTCTTCCGCTGCGGCTCGGCGCTGGTCACGCGGATTCACGACCTCGCCATGGCCACCGAGCGCGCCAATCAGCACGGCGTCCTCACCGATTGCCCGCAGCGCGACGAGCGGCAGGGCTGGATGAACGACGCGACCGTGCGCTTTCAGGAAACGCCCTACAATTTTGATTTCACGCGCATGTTTGAAAAGCTCACCGGCGATCTGATCGGCGCGCAATCGGACGACGGCGCGATCACCTGCACGGCTCCGTTCATATTCGGCTGCCGGCCGGCGGACCCGGTCTGCTCGAGCTTCCTGATGGCGGTGCTGGAATCGTATCGCCACGGCGGCAACCTCCGGCTGGTTCGAAAGGCATATCCGCACCTGTGCGCGTGGGAGCAATACCTGCTTTCGCGCAGCGAGGGCTTCATCGTGGATTATTCGTATTACGGCGACTGGGCCGCGCCGGTCTATGCGTGCGTGACGAACGAATCGGGCGAGGGCGCGCAATCGGCGGTCACGCCCGGGCAATTCATGTCCACGGGCTATTCCTATCTGAATTGCCGAATTCTCGAGCGCTTCGCCGAAATTCTGGGCGAGGATTCCGCCCCCTGGCGCGAAACGGCGGAAAGGATTCGCCGCGCGATGCTGGAGAAGTGGTATGATCCCCAAACCGCGCGGATCGCGACCGGCTCGGAGGGCTGCCAAGCGTTTGCGCTGTGGCTGAAGCTCCTTCCCGAACAGGACGCGCCGCGGGCGGCGAAGGCGCTGCGCGACGATCTGGTGGCGCGCGATTATCGATTCACCACCGGCAATCTGACCACGCTGTACATGCTGGAAATGCTGACCGAATACGGCTATGGAAACGAGGCCTGGAATCTGATTACGAAGGAGGATTACCCTTCCTACGGCTTCATGATTCAGCAGGAGGCCACGACGGTATGGGAGCGGTTCGAGCTGAAAAAGAATCCGGAGATGAATTCGCACAGCCACCCGATGTTCGGCTCGATCGACAAATGGCTGCAGGCTTCGATCTGCGGCGTGTACCCGACCGGCGCGGGCTGGACGGAATTCGCGGTGCGCCCGCACTTCCCGGACGGCCTGATGAGCGCGCAGACCGCGTTTGAAACGCCGCTGGGCGAGGTCGCCGTCCGCTGGTTCAAGCGCTATGGCGAGACGCATTTGCATGTAAACGTGCCGTTCGGCGCGCGGGCGAAGGTCGCGTTCGGCGGCGAGACGCGCGAAATCGGCAGCGGTTTTCACAATTTTTCAATTTAACGATAAAAATTGAATAAAAACCTCCTTCTCGCGGGTCTAATCTGTAGAATAAGCGCACGAAAAGGAGGTTTTTTGAATGAAGACGCTGCGCTGTTTGTTGGTTCTGATTCTGCTGGCAACTCTTTCTCTTCCCGCAATGGCGGCGGGCGACGCGATCATCGCGCGCGAGGGCTTCGACGGATTCACCGATTCCGTCAACGCGTTCTGCGCGGACGGCGACCTGATCTGGCTGTACGGCTACAACGCCGTTCACACCTACGACGTCTCGACCGGCGAATTGCATTCCTATCCATGGGACGATGAAGCGCGCAACTATCTTCATTTTGGCGCGCTGGATTCGGACGGACTGACCGTCGTTGCGAGCGAGCAGGCGTGGTTCATGCTGGACGGCAGCGCGCACATGATCGCTCAATGGTTCCGATACAACCAGAGCCGCACGGTCTTTGAAAACCTCGGCTGCACGCTGGAAAGGATCGTAATTCGCGAGGATGAAGCGTACTTTGAACGCGCGCGCGAGCTGGACGTGAGCGCCGTGCCGATGGACGACGGCTATTTTCCGCAAATCGAGGCGTGCTTTACCGTGAATGGAACGGCAGTGCTGTTCAGCCCCGCGATGGTCGGGCTCGGCCAGCTGTACTTTCTCGATCCCGGCGCGGACGCGCTGCGCGCAGCGGACGTGGACGTATCGGTGAGATATGCGGTCGCGTGGGACGACGGGATTCTCCTGATCGCGTCCGACAGGCAGAACCGCGGCCAGATGCGCGCGGGCAAAATGCCGCTGACCGGCGAAGCGCCCGCCGAATGGACGGTGCTTCCCGCGGGCTTCTATTATCCGCAGGGGCTGGTGCAATATGGAAGCGAGATTCTGTTCGTGGATGAAAACATGCTGCGCGCGGTGAATTTTGAATCCGGCGTGCGCGATATCGCCGACATGCCGATTGATCTGGATACCAACCCGGGCGTTCCGGCGGCAGTCACGCCGAGCGGCTGCTATGTCGCCGGCGAATACGGGGGCGTGGTCGTGCGCAAAATCGATCGGAGCGAAGAGGCGAAAACGACGCTCGCAATCAGCTATAGCGGCGACCTCACGAACGCAATTCTGAAATTTCAGAACGCGCACGACAATGTAAACGTTCGGCTGGTTTACGACACGGGCAACGCGCTGGACGGCCTTCTGACGAAATCGGCGCAATGGGACATTCTGATTCTGAATTCGCAATACGACGCGCAGATTCTCCGCCCGATCCTGAATCGCGGCTGGGCGCTGCCGATTCAGAGCGAAGCGGTGCGCGCGTTCGTGTCCGGCGCGCTGCCCGGCGTATCCGCGCCGCTGATGCAAAACGGCGAGGTGCTCGGCATGCCGATCGACGTGGAGTGCTACATTGCGGGCGTAAACGTCGGCTGTCTGAATGCTATGAATCTTTCGATCGACGATATCCCGACCAACTGGCCGGATTTGCTCGCGTACATTCAATCGCTGATTCCGACGGCGACCGTTCCGCTCGTGGATTGGCAGGACAGTGCGGACAATCTGCGCGCGGATCTGCTGTGGGCGATTTTGGAGAGCTATGATCTGGAGATTCAGGCGGGCGCGCAATCGGGCTACGATACGCCGGAGCTGCGCGCGGCGCTGGAGGCGCTCGACAAGCTGGATCTCGAGGCGCTGAATGCACAGGCGCAGCGCGCAAACGAGGAAACGAACCGCCATTACAACCCGATGTTCGGCTGGCACAGCGCATGCGCGACGCCGAGCGGCGAAAAGTATCTGGATGAATACCAGTTCATTCCGCTGGCGCTCTCGTTTTCGAAGGATTCCCCGGCGCGCCTGCCGATGGACTGCAATGTTGCGATACTGAATCCGGCGAGCGAAAACGTGGATCTGGCGAATGATTTTCTGGACATTCTGATGGAGCAAATGGATGCGGATGCATGCGCGGCGTTCAACCCGGCCGATGCGAAGCCGCTGCTGGACGAAAACGTATACAACAAGCAGACGCAGCAGCAGGACGATATGATTGCGCAGCTGGAGACGGCGCTGGAGACGGCGGCGGAATCGGCGAAGCAGGAGCTTCAGGAGAAGCTCGATCACGAGCGCTCCATTCGTCTGGAGATGGAGGACTGGTACTGGACGATTTCGGAGGAATCGCTCGCGCGGTATCGGGCGAACGCGGACGGCGCGATGCTGAATCTGCCGTCGGGAAGCTTTTCGGATCTTTACACGCTGGTATGGGAGCACGTAGAAAAGCGCGAAGCCACGGATGCGCTGATTCGCACGCTCCAGAAAAAGCTGGACATGAGCCGAATGGAGGATGCTTAGATTTTTTCCAAAGAGGGCTTCGGCCCTCTTTTTTTGCGGGCCATGGGATATTTTTTCTTCGCACCGCGTTATAAGGAGTGCCGGTCAGTATTGACAAGCAAAATTTAAAAAGTTATAATATAACAAACACATGAAGGAGGCTTTTTCCATGAATCATCGTGAGGAACTCGTTGCGCAGGCCAAACGTTATCTCGATTCTCAGAAGTGGCGCTACCGCCGTCTGGAGGATAAGTCCATTCTCACCTTCGGCATGAACATCAAGAGCAAGCTCGCCAGCTGCAAGGTTTACATCGATTGCAAGGATGATTGCATCCTCGTTTACGCCGTTTGCCCGATCAACGCCAGCGAAGAGAACCGCCCCGTGGTTGCCGAATACATCACCCGCGCGAACTACGGCCTGAAGTGCGGCAATTTCGAAATGGATTATTCCGACGGCGAGGTGCGCTACAAGACCCACCTCCGCTGCTCCGAGGATGTGCCCTGTCTGGCCGACGTGGAATCCACGGTCGACATCTCCTTCCTGATGCTGCAGCGCTACGGCGATGGACTGGTAAAATGCATGATGGGCTACGGCGATCCCGCCGCCGACATCGCCGCCGCAGAGCAGGACTGAGGGCGGCGGACAGTGTCCGCTGACGCTTGCTGCCGCGCTTGATCGCGACGGAATCGGGTCGGGAAGCGACCCGATTCCTTTTTTTGTCCGCAAAGACCGGTTGTTCCCATTTTCCCGGTCGCTGCGGCGGGCGGTGCCCGCTGACAATTGCTGCCGCGTTTGATCGCGACGATTTTGAGTCGGGAAGCGACTCAAAATCTGGGAAATTACAAAACAATCCCCGTTCCCATTTTCCCGGTCGCTGCGCCGCCGTGGTGGCGGCTTGCGCCCTTTGTTGAGAAGGGGATTGCATAAATGAAAACGAACGCGTTGTCTTTAGGCAACGCGTTCGTTCTTTTGGAAAAGGGCGTACCGAGAAAGCAAATTGCGCCGCTTCCCGGTGCAATTTGCGGTAAATTGGGAAGTTGTATCCACCCCGAAGCCCGTCAGATTTTGAGTCGCTTCCCGACTCAAAATCGTGCGACCAAGCGCGGCAGCAACTGCATCACGACTCAGTCGTGGCCCAGGAGCGGCTGCGATCGATTGCGCGCTGCCATTGACGGAGATAGTAATCGCGCGTGACATCGTCCATGTTCGGCACGAATTCGCGATCGGGCTGCTGCAGCTTCGCCAGATCCGAATCATTCCAAACGCCCACAGCGCGTCCCGCGAGCATCGCCGCACCCATCGCCGTGGTCTCAATGACCTTCGGGCGCAGTACGTGCACGCCCAGAATGTCCGCCTGGAACTGCATCAGGAAATTGTTCGCGCTCGCGCCGCCGTCTACGCGCAGAACGGTCGATTTCATGCTCGAGTCCGCCGCCATCGCGGAAATCACATCCGCCGACTGATACGCAATCGACTCCAGCGCCGCGCGAACAATGTGCGCGCGCCCCGTACCGCGCGTCAGACCCACGATCGTGCCGCGGCTGTACATGTCCCAGTGCGGCGCGCCCAGACCCGTGAACGCCGGAACGAAATAGACGTTTCCATTGTCCGGAATCTCCTGCGCAATCGCCTCCGTCTCGGACGCCTTCGCCACCAGCTTCATCTCGTCGCGCAGCCATTGCACCACCGCGCCGCCGACAAATACGCTGCCCTCGAGCGCGTAGCGCGGCTGCCCGTCCATGCGCCAGCCGATCGTCGTGACCAGATTGTTCTGCGAGCGCACCGGATTTTTGCCCGTGTTCATCAGAACGAAGCAGCCCGTGCCATAGGTGTTTTTGCACATGCCGGGCGCAAAACAGCCCTGACCAAACAGCGCCGCATGCTGATCGCCCGCCAGAGACGCAATCGGGATCTCGCGGCCGAGAATCTTCTTGTCCAGATAGCCGATTACCTGCGAGGAATCGACGACCTCCGGAAGCAGCTGCGCCGGAATGTTCATCGCCTGCAGGAGCTTGTCATCCCAGCGCTGCTCGTAAATGTTGTAAAGCATCGTGCGCGCCGCGTTGGTCGCGTCGGTCACGTGCACGTGATCCGCGGTCAGGTTCCAGGCGAGGAAGCTGTCGATCGTGCCGAAGCAGAGCTCGCCGTTCGCCGCGCGCTCGCGGGAGCCGGGAATGGAATCCAGCATCCACTGCAGCTTCGTTCCGGAGAAATACGCATCCGGAATCAGGCCGGTCTTGTCGCGCAGCATGTTGCCCAGGCCGTCGTTCTTCAGGCGCTCCACCAGCGGCGCGGTGCGGCGGCACTGCCACACGATCGCATTGCAGAGGGGCTTGCCGGTCGCGCGCTCCCAGAGCAGCGTGGTTTCGCGCTGATTGGTGATGCCGATGGCCGCAATATCGTTTACGTCGATCCCCGATTTTTCCACCGCGAGCTTCAGCGCGTTCAGCTGGCTGTCCAGAATGTCCTGCGGGCGATGCTCCACCCAGCCGGGCTTGGGATAAATCTGCGGAAATTCAATGCCGTGCGACGCGATCAGATTCGCATGCTCGTCGAACACGACGGCGCGCGAGCTGGTCGTTCCCTGATCCAGCGATACGATATACTTCATTTCAGCGGCTCCTCCTTTAAATAAGCAAACGGTTCAAAAAGAGGGCTGCGCGCAACAACCCTCTAAGGTGCGAAAATTCCTGCTGTCAGCCTACGGTCGGCACCTCGGTCGGCGCTTCCGTGGGCGCTTCGGTCGCGACGGGTTCGATCGTCGGCGCGAAGGTCACGACCGCCTGCTGCTGATCCTGTGCGGGATCGACAACGGTCATCGAGCCGGCAGGCTTGTTCAGCGCCTTCAGATCATGGCTCGGGAACAGCGTGTCAAACACGCCGGGCGCCTTGTCGTAATAGCGGTCGAACATGCCGTCCAGCGGCACGATATTGAAGAAATCCAGCGCGTTCAGCGCAAATACGATCACCAGCAGCACCAGAACGAAGCCGAACAGACCCTTGAAGAAGCCGGTCAGCGAGCGGCCGAAGGAGCCTTCGTCCTCATCGTCGTCATAATCGTCCTCTTCCTCGTCGTAGTCGTAATCGTCGTCATCATCGTCGTAATCGTCTTCGTCGTCCTCGTCCTCATCGCGGCGGGAACGGCGGGAGGCGCGGCGGGACTTCTTCGATTTCAGCTCGTCGTCCTCGTCTTCGTCATCCTCGTCGTAATCGTCCTCATCCTCGTCTTCGTCGTCCTCGTCCTCATCGCGGCGGGAACGGCGGGAGAACAGGCCGCGGGACTTCTTCGCCTTCGGCTCGTCGTCCTCGTCTTCGTCGTCGTCATCCTCGTCGTCGTCCTCGTCCTCCTCATCCTCGTCGTAGCGGGGCTTGCGGGAGAACAGGCCGCGGGACTTCTTCGCCTTCGGTTCATCGGCCTCTTCCTCGTCGTCGTCGACGTCTTCCACGTCCGCCGCCGGCTCGAACAGGTCTTCGGCCTTTTCCTTTTCCTTTTCCTTCTTCTTAAACAGGGGCTTGAATTCGCGCGTCGGCTCATCTACGCCGCTGAATGCGTCCACCGGCTCCGCCGGCGCGGCCGGTTCGGGAACGACCGGCTGGGGAACAATTTCCGGAACGATTACCGGCGCGGGCTGCTCGGCCTTCTTCGCGGTTTCCGCCGCCTGCTTCGCCGCTTCCTCGGCGGCGCGCTTTTCCGCGAGCTCTCTGCGCGCGCGGCGCGACATGCCGTTGGACTCAAGGCCCGAAGCCATCTGCTCGGTCATTTCGATATTGAGCTTGTTCATCTCGTCCATGTCAGTTCCTCCTTCATCATCGGGCAGCTCCACCGGCTCGCGCGCCGGTTCGGTTTCCTCGGGCAATTCCTCCGGATCTTCGCCGGGATCCCATTCATCCTCCGCGGTCGACCAGTCGTCCGCCTCGGGCTCGTTCTGTTCCGTTTCCGGCTTCAGCTCGGACGGATCCAGCTCGTCCAGGCGAACCACGAACAGCTTTCTGAATCGCGTGATCGCGGAATCCCCCGCATCGTCTTCCTCGTCGTCCTCTTCCTCTTCTTCATCCTCGTCCTCAAAGGGATTGACGACGCTTTCAAACGAATTGTTTTCCTTCCGATACAGCGAATGTTCCTCCGGTTCGGGAACGTCCTCCGCGTCAAACGGCGCGTCCGCAGGCTCGGCCGGGGCGGGCGCTTCCTCTTCGGGCGCGACCGGCTCCGGATTCTCCGGCTGCTCTTCAGGCGCTGCTTCCGCCGGCTTCTCCGATTCCGCATTTTCCGGCTCGGCGGGCGCTTCGCCGTCCGGGAAGCTCTCCTGCTCGTAATCGTCGTCGGCATAATCGGAATCGTCGTAATCGGGCAAATCGTCGCGGCGGCGCTTCAGGAAGGAAAACAGGCCCTTCTTCGGCTCGGAAACCGGCTCGTCGGCCTCTTCCTCGGGCTCTTCTTCCTCGTAAAGCTCGTCCTGCGGCGCGCGGCGATGGAACACCTTGCCGATCAGGCGCTTAAACGCCGGGGCAATCGCGCCGAACGCATTGGGATTTTCGATTTCCTCGTCGTCCTCTTCCTCCGGATCGGTCCAGTCGTCCGCGTCCTCATCCGGCTCTTCGTCGGGCTCGGCCGTTTCCGGCTCCGCCGCATCCAGATCGTCGGTCGCGGGCGCTTCATCGATGACTTCCTCCGGCACGGGCGTTTCCGGCTCCATTTCCTCCGGAACTTCCGGCTCGACCAGCGGGACGACCGGCTGCTCCGGCTCGACCGGCTTCTCCACCGGCTGGGGTGCCGGGCGGGAAACGGGCGGCGTTCTCCTTGCGGGGGGATTCATCCGCTCCTGCCGCTGTCTATAGGCCTCATGTCTGCGGCGCAGCTCGTCGTAGTCCATGGGGGTGCGTTGATTATCCATAGCGTAACCGCCTCTCGAATGCACTGCGTGTATTGTACATATCTATACTCTTTTATTATAACGGCATCGGAGAAATCTTGCAAGCGTTGTCGCGGATTCGTCCAAATTTCTTTACGACAGCGCGGAAAATGTACGCCTTTATGATCTCGCGCATACAATTTCACCGCATTTGCCCGGGCGCATAACCGGATTCCTCCGCGCGTAAAATGCCCCAAAGGGAGGGAGTCAACATGGTAAAGAATGATTATCGGCGCGCGCTGATCATGCTGCGGGCGCATGAAAGAGGGTATTCCGGCCATGTGCGGCTGGAGCACCGGGTGATGATGGGCAGCATGTATTTCACCGTTTCCGCGCCGTCCTCGGAAGGAACGCTGTGCGCGTCGCTCGTGCGCGCGGACGCGAAGGGCGGGTATGTCGCGTTCAGGCTCGGCAATCTCCGCCGCGACGGCCGCGGACAGGGCAGCTTCGCCTATTCGTTCGACCCGCGCAATATCGGCGGGCGGCCGCTGGACGACTACTTCCTGGTCGCCATAGCGCTGCAGACCGGCGGCGAATGCGCGATCGTGCTGACCGGAAACGTAAACGGCTCGCGCGATTTTCGCTACGACGGCGTGCGCGACGCGGTCTGCAATGCGTGTGCGGCGGAAGCGCAGCCGGCCGCCGAAACGGAAGCGCCGCCCGCCGAGGCCGAAATTCCCGCCGACGATCTTCCGGAGGCGGCGGAGGAAGAGAGCGCTTCGGAATCCGGCGATGCATCGCAGGAAAGCGCGCTTCAAATCGCGGCGGACGCGCCGTGGCCGGGCGCGGCGGAGAATCTGCGCGCGCTATTTTTAAGCGGCGAAGCGCAGGAGCTGATGCTTGGCGACGGATATACTTACATCCGCGCGCCGATGCCGGAGGATTCGGGCTTTGATTTCGTGAATATCGGCGTTAAAATCGAAAACGGAGCGCCGGTCGGCATTGCGTATGCGTTTCCGGGCAGCTTTGCCGCCGAGCCGCCGGAGGGGCTGGAGGGCTATGTCTGGCGCGGCGGCGCGGCCGACGGCTGGTGGGTGCTGTATACAAATCCGGAAACGGGCGAGGCGCTATAATTAACAATTACAGGTTGCAAAGGCGGTTGCTTCTGTGTTAATCTTATAGGTAAGAAAAAACGGACAAGGAAGGGAAAATACAATGGCGAAACTCACGATGGATAAGCTGGTTGCGCTCTGCAAAAACCGCGGCTATATTTTCGCCGGCTCCGAAATTTACGGCGGCCTTGCCAATACCTGGGATTTCGGCCCCCTGGGCGTGGAATTTAAGAACAACATCAAGCGCGCCTGGTGGCAGAAGTTCGTTCAGGAATCCCCGTACAACACGGGTCTGGACTGCGCGATTCTGATGAACCGCGAGGTGTGGGTCGCTTCCGGCCACGTCGGCGGCTTCAACGATCCGCTGATGGACTGCAAGGCCTGCAAGGCGCGCTTCCGCGCGGATAAGCTGATCGAGGACTTCACGAACGGCGCGGAGACCGGCGACGGCTGGACCAACGCGGAGCTCGAGAGCTACATCGCCGAGCACAATATCGTCTGCCCGGTCTGCGGCAAGAAGGATTTCACCGGCATTCGCCAGTTCAACCTGATGTTCAAGACCCACGCGGGCGTGACCGAGGACGCCGCGAACGAGATCTATCTGCGCCCCGAAACCGCGCAGGGCATCTTCGTGAATTTCCTGAACGCCATGCGCACCACGCGCAAGAAGCTCCCCGCGGGCATCTGCCAGATCGGCAAATCCTTCCGCAACGAAATCACGCCCGGCAACTTCATCTTCCGTGTGCGCGAGTTCGAGCAGATGGAGCTGGAATTCTTCTGCAAGCCCGGCGAGGATCTCGAGTGGTTTGAATACTGGCGCTCGTTCTGCAAGAACTGGCTGCTGAGCCTGGGCATGAAGGAGGAACATCTCCGCCTGCGCGATCATGAAAAGGATAAGCTCGCCTTCTATTCCAAGGCGACGACCGACTTTGAATACCTGTTCCCGTTCGGCTGGGGCGAGCTGTGGGGCGTGGCCGACCGCACGGATTACGACCTGAAGCAGCATTCCGAGCATTCCGGCAAGGCGCTGGAATACATGGACCCGACCACGAACGAGAAGTTCATTCCCTATTGCGTAGAGCCGTCCGTTGGCGTGGAGCGCCTGGTGCTTTCGTTCCTGTGCGACGCGTACGACGAAGAGGAACTCGAGGGCGGCGACGTTCGCACGGTGCTGCATCTGCATCCGGCGCTGGCGCCGTTCAAGGTGGCCGTAATGCCGCTGCAGAAGAACAAGCTGGGCGAGCAGGCGCGCGCGCTGTACGCGAAGCTGTCCAAGCATTTCATGTGCGATTACGACGAGACCGGCTCCATCGGCAAGCGCTATCGCCGCCAGGACGAGATCGGCACGCCCTATTGCATCTGCGTGGACTTCGATACCGAAGCCACCGGCAACGTCACCGTGCGCGACCGCGACACGATGCAGCAGGAAGTCGTCGCAATCGCCGATCTGGAGAACTGGCTGCGCGAGAAGATCGAATTCTGATTCCGCATGCCGCGAGCTCTCCTTTAGCTTTAGGCATAGCGAAACCCCCGGCATTTGCCGGGGGTTTACTATGCCGCGAATTCATATTCGAACTGCTCCATGCGCATCGAGGTCGTGGGCCCGATGGACACCATCTCGTATTCGCCCTCGCGGCCGGCGACCGGGCGCACGATCGGGCCGGCATAGAAGATCGCCTTATCGCGCACGTCGCAAGGGCCGCGCGCGCTTTGCAAAAGCCGTCCGGAGATCTTTGCAGGCGCGAAACATACACAAAACAAACAGTCCTTGACAAAGCCCGCCGGTATGATAAAATAGGAGGCGATAAGGCGACTTATCGGTTTTTTAGAACATAAAGTTAGCTATAACTAACTTTAGAAAGTGCACTGGGAGGGATACGGAATGAACGGCGTCTGGTGGGCGGTGCTGGCCGCGGGAGCGGCTGCGGCGCTGCCGAAAAAACAGCAGCACAATTTAATGAAGCTTCCTTCTTTTCGCGGCGTGGCGGAGGTGCGCTCCAGTCTTCCGGGGCGCATGCGTCTGTACGTTCCCACCGTTATGAGCGCCCCCGCGCAGGCGGAGGAAATGGCCCGGCAATTGCAGGGCACGGGCGTAATTCGCGCGGTTTCCGTGCAGCCGAAAACGGGCTGCGTGCTCGTGCTTTATGATGAATCGAAGGTGCAGGCGCCGGTGGTGCTGGGCGCCGTAATGAAGCTGATGGGACTGGATCAGAAATTGAATGCGATTCCGGTCGGCAAGGCGCGGCAGGGCGCGGCGATGCTGCTGCGCGCGGTGAATCAGGGCGTTCTGGACGCGACGGGCGGTTTGCTGGATGCAAAGACGGTGGCCGCCGCGGCGCTGACGGTGGGCGCTCTGCGCAGCAAGGCGCGCATCGGCTGGGCGGCGCCGGGCGCGATGACGCTGCTTTGGTGGGCGTCGAATCTGTTTGGAGCGCGGGATTATGAATAAGGTAGAAGAAGGATTTCTGCGGCTTTGCCTGAAGCCGACGGTGGAATGCAATCTGCCGGGGCGGCTGCGGCTGAGCTTTGGAAAATATCGCCTGCTGCCGAAGGAGGCGCTGCCCTATTTGCACTACATTCGCGACGTGCTCAGGCTGTTGAGCGGCGTTTCCGATGCGGAGATCAATCCGCGCATCGGCACGGTGCTGATTCGCTATGACGCGTCCGTCACCAATGCGCGCGCGATACTGCGCTGGGTGGACATCGTGGTGGACGAGGGCATTCGCCTGTCCAAAGAGGATATCTGGCAGAATGCCGACGAGGAGAAGCTGGAGGAAATCGTGCGCAAGCGCCTGATTCTGCGGCTTCCCAATCAAAAAGAAGGGTAAACATGTTAAGAGAACATACGGATGATTTCATGAAGAGCCGCGTGATGCACAGCCTTCCGGGGCGGCTGCGTCTGGCGGCGGAGGGGCTTAAATATTTAAAGGACGAAAGCGGCGAAATCGCCGCGGAGCTGGCGGGCATCGCGGGCGTGCGCCGGGCGCGGATTACGCCCTGCACCGGCGGCATACTGCTTGAATACGATCGCGACGCGCTGGATTCGCTGGATCTGGCCGAGCAGACCGATCTGGTGCTGGCGCGCCACAGCATGGCGGCGCTGCGGGCGCAGCATGCGGAAAAGGGCGAGGAAACCGCCGAAGCGCCGATGACGACCGCGCGTCTGGCCAAGCGACTGGCGATCAACGCCGGCGCGCTGGCGCTGGGCAACACGCTGTTTACCGCGCCGCTGGTGGGCGGAAGGCTCGCGAGCTTTACCTCTCTGGAGGCCATTGCGAGTCTCGGCCTGTCCGCGCCGATGGCGAAGAGCGCGTGGGAGGGGCTGCGGCGCGACCTGCGACCGAACGCGGATTTCCTGACCGTGACCTCCATCGTCGCCAGCCTCATGCTGGGCAACGCACATTCGGCGCTGATGATTCTGGCGCTTTCGGATCTGGCGGAGCTGATGACCTCGTACACGATCGAAAAGACGCGCTCGTCGATCAAGAAAATGCTCTCGGCCGACGAGGGCGAGGCCTGGAAGGTCATGCCGGACGGCCGGCTTGAGCGCCAGCCGATGAATCAGATCGCCGCGGGCGACACGGTGGCCGTGCATACGGGTGAGAAGATCTCGGTCGACGGCCGGGTGGTCTATGGCGCGGCGGTTGTGGATCAGAGCCCGATCACGGGCGAATTCGTGCCGGTGGAGAAGCGCGAGGGCGACGAGGTATTTGCCGGAACGGTCGTTAAGAGCGGAAACATTCACGTGCAGGCCGCGAAGGTGGGCGATCAGACGGTCATTTCCCGCATCGTGGGCATGGTCGAAGCCAGCGAGCTGAAAAAGGCGCCCATTCAGCGATACGCGGACAAATTCTCGAATTATCTGGTGCCGCTGAACTTCCTGCTGTGCCTGTCGGTATGGCTGGTAACGAAGAATCCGCAGAAGGCGCTGAAGATGCTGGTGATCGATTATTCGTGCGGCATCAAGCTTTCGACGGCGACGGCGTTCTCCGCGGCGATCAACACGGCGGTGCGCCAGGGCGTTCTGATTAAGGGCGGCGCGTTCATCGAGCAGATGAGCGGCGCGAACACCGTTCTGCTGGACAAGACCGGCACGATCACCGAGGGAAAGCCGAGAATCGTTTCCATGGCGCTGCTCAAGCAGGGAATGCGCCGCGAGGACGTGCTCGCCTATGCGATGGCGGCGGAGGAAACCAGCACGCATCCGCTGGCCGGCGCGATCATGCGCTACGGCCGCCAGCTCGGCGCGCAGCCGCTTCCGCACGACGACGTGGTGACGGAGGTTTCCCGCGGCAGCCGCACGCAGGCGGACGGAAAGACCGTGCGCGTGGGCAATCTGGAATACATGCAGGAAAACGGCGTGGTCGCGGCCGCGCCCCTGCCCGACGACGGCGGCGCCATTCCCAATTACGTGGGCGTGGACGGCGAAATCGTGGCCGTATTGTACGCGATGGACAGCCCGCGCGAAAACGTGCGCCGCGCAATCAACGCGCTGCGATACGACGGCGTGGGCGATATCGAGCTGCTGACGGGCGATCTGGAGGCGCAGGCGCGCACCGTGGCCGAGCAGGTCGGCGCAGACGGCTATCGCGCGCAGCTGCTGCCGGAGCAGAAGGCCGAGGCGGTTTTGAAGCTCCAGGTGCAGGGCAACGGCGTGGTTATGGTGGGCGACGGCATCAACGATGCGCCGGCGCTGGCGTATGCCGACGTGGGCATTTCGATGGGCAGCAAATCGACCGACATCGCGATGGAAACCAGCGACGTGATCATCAACCGCGATGATCCGATGATGATTCCCGCGCTGCGGCGGCTTTCGCGCTCCACGATGCGCATCGTGCACCAGAATTTCGCGCTGGTGGTGGCGATCAATTCGGTCGGCCTGATTCTGGGCGCGGCCAGCGGCATTTCGGTAATGATGAGCGCGCTGATGCACAACGCGTCCACGATACTGGTTGTCGCGAATTCTCTCCGGCTGATGTTCATGAAGCCCGGAGACGGGAGGGCATAATGCGCAGCGAACAGGGAGCGATTCATCTGGAGGTGCTGTCCGCCATCAGCGGGCGCATCCGACTGCAGCTGGAGCGGCCGGTGGAATCCGACGCGCCGTTTTGCAAAATTCCCGGCGTGCGCGCATGCCGGTACAATCCGCGCATTCGCACGCTGCTGTGCGAATACGATCCGGACGCCATTTCCGAAGAGCAGCTGATCGTGCGGCTGGGCGCTGCCTACGCGGCGCAGACGGACGCCAGCCTTCTGCACGTCAAGCGCTCCGAGGAGCAGGGCTTTTCCATGGCCCCGAGCGGCTATCTGGCGCTGCTGTGCATCGGCGTGGACGGCGCATTGTCCCTCGCGGGCTCGCCGCTTACGGCGATCACCCGCTGGCTGTCGACGGGCGCGACGCTGGCCGCGGTGGTGGAGCACGGGTATCAGGAGCTTCACGTGCGCGGCAGCTTTGATCCGGAGGTCATGTCCGTCGTGTATCTCATCAATTCCGTCGGCAAGCCCGGCGCGGTTCGCGCCAGTCTGCTGGCGTGGATTATTACCTTTGGCCGCCATCTGATTCCGCGCGCGCCGCGCGAGCAGCCGTATCTGATTCGGCGCGCAAGCGGCGCTCTGACCCTCACGCCCATGGCGGGCGGCGAGAGCGAGCTGGCGTTTGCGGGCAACATGTTCCGGCAGGGCATGGAAATGATGGCGCACAAGGGCTGACAAAAATAAGGAGGAGAATGAGTATGTTTGGCAACAATCCGTTGGTCAAGGGAATTCTGATCGGCGTGGGCGCGAGCCTGGTGGGCTTCTGCGCCTATAAGCACAACGAGGACAAGGTGGACGATTTCCTGCGCCGCCACGGCGTAAAGGTCAAGTCCCCCGCGGCGGGCTTCGAAACGATGTCCGTGGAGGATCTGATGCGCACGAAGGAGACCATCGAGGATCTGATCGCCGAAAAGGAAATGCAGGATCAGAGCGTGACGGTAGAGACTCCCGCCGCGGAAGCGTAATCAGAGCGCTTCCATCGCTTGGTTCGCATGCAAAAAGCGCCCCAATGAGGGGCGCTTTAGTCTGTCAAAAACCCAGGAGAGCTCGAGAGGGCCGAAGCCCTCTCGAACTAAAAATCGAGCTCAGCGACATGCGCGGTGAGCGC